>JAZRTT010000031.1:0-81883 GCA_045652125.1 Candidatus Avilachnospira sp.
GGGTGAGGGAGGTGGCTGCTGAAAAAAAAATGGGTCCCCCCAAACCCCCGCTTCTTTTCCAGCGGGCTTTTGATCGGCTGTGTTTTGCAAGTTTTCTATCGCTGTCCATCGTTTTTTGGCAGCGATACCCGTGATTTTGCTGTTTTCAGCATCATAAATGAATTTTTTATAAAAATAAATTCATTTTGAGCCGATTTTGGTGTTGTAAAGTATGAAAAAATAGTGTATAGTAAATTTATAATCGGGTCGAGTATCCGCCCCGGAATATTGGAGGAATGAAAAATGAAAAAATGGATCGCCTTGCTCCTGGCTGTGGCTATGGTCTGTACCTTTGCAGCCTGCGGTACTGAAAAAGCTCCCGCAGACAATGCCGAAACCGATGCTCCCGCTGTTTCTGCCAACCTGACTGTCGGCACCGGCGGTGAATCCGGCACCTACTATGCAGTTGCCGGTGTTCTGGGTACTGTCATGGGACAGAAGTCCGATGTGAAGTGGACGGTGGTTTCCACCGGCGGCTCCAAGGACAATCTGGTGAACATGAAGGACAATATTTATCAGTTGGCAACTGTTCAGTCCGACGTTATGACCTATGCCTATGAAGGCACCAACAGCTTCGCCGACTCCGGCAAGATCGATAATTTCCGCGTTCTGGGCGCCCTGTATGCCGAGACTGTTCAGATGGTCACTGTGGATCCTGCTATCGACTCCGTTGACGACCTGAAGGGTAAAACGGTCTGCATCGGCGATGTTGGTTCCGGTACCTACTACAACACCATCGACGTTCTGGCTGCCTATGATATGACGCTGGAGGACATTACCCCCGTGTACCAGTCCTTCGGTGACTCCACCGAAAGCCTGAAAGACGGCAAGATCGACGCAGCGTTCCTGTGCGCCGGCGCTCCCACCACCGCTGTGACCGAGCTGGCTGCCGCTTCCGATGTCTATCTGATTTCCATCGACGAAGAGCACATGGCAAAGCTCCTGGAAGCCTGCCCCTACTACGCTTCCTACACCATCCCCGCCGGCACTTACGGCAGCTATGATCAGGATGCCACCACGGTTACCGTCAAGGCCACTCTGGTCGCTTCCGATACTGTTTCCGACGAAGTTGCTTATACCATCGTAAAGACTATTTTCGACAATACCGAAGAGATCACTTCTCTTCATGCCAAGGGTGCTGAGCTGTCCTTGGAATTTGCCACCGACGGCATTGCAGTTCCCTTTGCCAAGGGCGCTGCCCAATACTATGCCGAAAATGGCATTACCGTTGCTACGGTGGATTGATCCCCCTGCTTTGTTGAATCAAAGGGCGGCGGCTGATTGCATTGGCCGCCGCCTCTTTTGAAGCGATTTCTTGTTTCGGAGGTTTCCCATGGATGTAAAAGAAAACATGGACTTTATGGAAAACATCAACCATGAGGATATTGCGGCTGATGTGGACGCTGTCATGAAAAAGTATGACCGAGAGTCCAATACGCGGATCTGGCATGGAACACCCAAGCTCGCCGTAGCTGCCATTGAAGCCCTGTTTGCCCTGTTCTGCGTTTATGTCACCTTGTTTGCTACATGGCTCGATCAGGTACGGCTGACGTCCTTTATGGGCATTGTGATCCTCATGGGTTATCTGGTATTTCCGGCAAAAAAAGGCACTCAGAGGATCAATCATATCCCATGGTGTGATGTTCTCATTATGCTTCTCGGTTCCGGTGCGTTTTTGTATTTCTGCTTCAGCGCCCAGACCATCGTTATGCGCCTGCCTACGATTTACTGGTATGAGATCGTCATTGGCTTGTTTGGAATCCTTGCACTTATGGAATTGTGCCGCCGCAGCGTAGGCCTGCCCATTCTCTGCGTGGCTACCTTCTTCATGCTCTATGCCGTTTACTATTATCTGTTCCGGAATGATCTGGGCGGCGTGGGTACTGTCAAGACTCTGGTCTACCGCCTGTTCTATACGACTACCGGTATCCTTTCCACCCCGGTGAATGTCTGCTCCAAGTACATCGTCATTTTCATCATCTTCGGTGCGTTTCTGGAGCGGACCGGCGTGGCGGATTTCTTTATCCAGTTCGCCAACGCCATTGCAGGTGCCGCTTCCGGCGGCCCGGCCAAGGTAGCCGTCATCGCCTCCGCTCTGGAGGGAATGGTGTCCGGTTCCTCTGTGGCCAACACCGTGGGCAGTGGTTCCGTGACCATCCCTATGATGAAGCGGACCGGATATAAACCTGAATTTGCCGCAGCCGTGGAAGCCGCCGCCTCCACCGGCGGTCAGATCATGCCCCCCATTATGGGTGCTGCTGCGTTTTTGATGGCAGACTATGTGGGCCTGCCTTATTCCAATATCATCGTCAGCGCCATTTTGCCCGCGGTACTGTACTTTGCCGGCATTTTCATCTGTGTCCATCTGGAAGCCCGCCGTCTGGGCCTCATGGGCATCAGCCGGGAAGAACTGCCCAAGGTCAAGGCACTGATCAAAAAGACCTACCTGTTGCTGCCCCTGATCATCCTCATTTATCTGGTCTCCAGCAACACCAAGTCCATGGCCTATTCCGCTGTTTTGTCCATTTTGTTCGCAGTAGCAGTGAGCAATATGCATAAGGACCCGGCTTTGTCCGTTATCGGCTGTGCGGCTCTGTTGGCATCTATTTTCCTGCCCCTGTCCCCGGTGTTTACTGTGGCTCTGTTGGTGGTGGGCATTCTAAGCTGCCTGATCTGCATGCTGAAAAAGGATGCTGCTTTGCCGGTATATAAATTCTTTGAGGCATTGGCAGCCGGTTCTCAAAGCTGTATCGCCGTGGTCGCTGCCTGCGGCGTGGCCGGTATCATCTCCGGCTGTATCACCATGACGGGTCTGGCCTCCCAGCTCATTACCGCCATTACCACGGCGGCAAGCAGCTTCCCCCCGGCCATCCAGATCTTTGTGGCACTGTTTTTGACCATGCTGTGCTGTATCGTTCTGGGCATGGGCGTGCCCACCACGGCCAACTACTGCATCATGGCCTCCACCTGCGCCCCTATTCTCATCCAGATGGGCGTGCCGGTGCTGGCGGCACACTTCTTTGTGTTCTACTTCGGCATCGTGGCCGATATCACGCCTCCCGTGGCACTGGCGGCCTATGCCGGCTCTGCCATTGCCAAGTCCGACCCCATGAAGACTGCTTTGACTGCCACCAAGCTGGCCATTGCCGCCTTTGTGGTGCCCTATATCTTCGCCATGAGCCCCTCTCTGCTGCTCATCGATGCCTCCGTGGGTCAGGTCCTGCTGAACTCTGCCACAGCTTTGCTTGGTATCTTCGGCGTGTCTGCCTGTCTGGAAGGCTACGTTATGGGACGGGTCCCCGGTATCGGCCGTATTCTCATGGCCGCCGGCGGTCTGGCCCTGCTGGTCCCCGGCATCATCACCGACATCGTGGGCGTAGCCCTGATCGGCCTTGTGATCGTGTTCCAGGCTATCCGGCGAAAAACCGCCTCTGCAGAGGCGTAAAAGAAAAAAGCATCCCGTGTCATTTTCATGACACGGGATCGTTTTTTATTTCCAGAGGTCTGTGGGGTAGTGGCCGGCGGCCTTGAGGTCAGCGATGGCCTTTTTGACACCGGGCAGATCCTCCTGATAGGTCACGCCGTACCATCGGGCAGGGCAGCGGAGAACTTCCACGGTTCCCACGCCTTCCCGGATAAGGGAATCGGCGATGCTGGGCAGGAAAAATTCTGCCTTCAGGGGGTTCTGGGGAACGGATTCCCGGAAGAACTTCTCAAAAAGGTCGTCCAGCCGGGTCAGAGCCTGCGCCTGGAAGCCCCAGAAGTTGAGGGACACCACAGTGCCGGAAGCCAACTCCACATCGCCGGCTTCTCTCTGGTCGGCCATGGAGCCGTCGGCCCGGCGGTAGATTTTCAGGTTTTCTTCAATGGCAGTCAGATGGTCGCTTCCGTCCACAGCGCAAACGCCGCGGGAAACGGTACCGTTTTCCGTCAGAGTGTTTTCCAGGGCGTAGCCCACCATGGCATGCTCCGAAGGGAGCCTGTCAGCGGAGAGGAATTTACCCATGACCTCGTAAGCTTCCCGTCCGTAGAAATCGTCGGCATTGATGACGGCAAAGGGGCCGTCGATGTAAGGTGCAGCGGAAAGAACCGCATGGCCGGTGCCCCAGGGTTTGGTTCGGCCTTCGGGGATGGAAAAGCCTGCCGGAATGGAGGTAAGTTTCTGATAAGCATAAACCAGTTCAATGTAAGGGCGGATCCTGACACCGATGATCTCGTCAAAAGTTTGATGCATCTCCTCTTTAATGACACAGACTACTTTGCCGAACCCGGCGCGAATGGCATCAAAAATAGAAAAGTCCATCATAAAATGGCCCTGTTTATCTATAGGAGTCATTTGCTTCAGACCACCAAAGCGGCTGCCCATGCCGGCTGCCATAATGACCAGTGTAGGTTTCTTCATGGAGGTACCTCCTCAATTGCTTTGCATATATCATAAATGTAAAAGTCGGCTGTGTCAATTCCTTTGGCTTGGGGAGAAATCACAAAAAATGTTGAAATATCTGTGTTAATATGCTAAACTCGTGGGAGATTTTACCTGAAACGAAAGGTCAAAGCAAGAAGCATGGAAAAGAACAGAAATTGGGTCGCCGTCGCGGCAGCGTGCCTGACACCGGTGTATCTGGAAGTGGTGCTGCACTTATTTATTTACAAAGAGCTGGGCCTGCGGATCGGATATCCGGTTTTGTTTGCGTTGGCATGGGGCAGTTTTTTGTATGCAGCCTGCAGCCTTTTGCCGCGAAAAGCAGAAACCGTGGTGCTGTGTGTCCTTCTGGGAGTGATGACACTCTATTTTGAGATCCATTTGGTTTATAATTCCATTTTTGGGGAATTTATGTCCTTGATGCAGATGTTTACCGGCGGAGCTGCTGTGACCAACTTTTTGGGGCAGACCCTTCACGGAATTTGGCACGCACTGCCGCAGATTCTTGTGCTGCTTTTGCCGTTGGTGACGGTGATCGTCTGCGCCGCAAAGAAATGGCTCGGCTTCCCCGGAAAAAGGCGGTATCGGGCAGTAGTCGGATTGCTCCTTTGCCTTATGATACACTTTGCCACGATCGGCATTATGGCCATGGTCGGTACCGGTGCATACTCTGTGTTTGGCCTTTATACCAGCCGCAACACCGGCACGGAGGTCAGCGTCAACAACATTGGCCTGCTATCCACCACCCGGCTGGAGTGCAGGTATATGCTCCTTGACCGGGAAGACGGCAGCGGCGGCGATTATGCTGCCCATGGCTGGGGACTCTGGGACAAAAACCTCACCTACAATGTTATGGATATTGACCTAAAAAAACTGGCAGAGTGCCGAAAGGATACCAACCTTCAGAAGTTGGACCGGTACTTTGACGAAGTGGTCCCTACGGAGCAGCATCAATATACCGGGATGCTGAAAGGTTATAACCTCATTACCATCTGCGCGGAGTCATTTTCTCCTCTGCTGATCGATCCGGAACGGACGCCAACCCTTTACAAATTGGCCAACGGAGGCTTTTTGTTCCACAATTACTTCGGCACATGGGCCAGCAACACCACCAACGGGGAATATACCTTTTGCATGGGCAATTACCCCGATATGTCCCGAAGCAAAGCCGCAGCCAGCTTCTTTGCCTCCCAGTCCAATTTTTTGCCCTTCTGCTTGGGGAATGCCTTGCAGACTCAGGGATATCGGACATGGGCCTATCACAACTATTCCGGCGAATATTACTCTCGGCGGGATACCCATCCCAACATGGGGTATGAACAGTTTCAGGCGGCAGGCAGCGGCCTGGAGATCGAAATCAACTGGCCTTCCTCCGATCTGGAGATGATCGAAGCGTCTGTGGATGATTATTTATCTGTGGATCAACCGTTCCATGCCTACTATATGACCTTCTCCGGTCACTACCAGTATGACTGGGAAAATCCCATGAGCGAAAAAAACCGGACCATGGCAGGAACTTTGCCCTATTCCCAGCCGGTACAGGCTTATATTGCCTGCAATCAGGAACTGGAAGCAGCGCTGACCCTGCTGATGGAAAAGCTGGAAACAGCCGGGGCGGCAGACAAGACTGTCATCGTCCTGACCAACGACCACTATCCCTATGGCCTGACCGATGCCCAGTACAGCGAACTGGCCGGCCATACGGTGGATCCGGTGTTTGAAAAGTATCGCAACAGTTTTATCTGCTATGTGCCCGGTATGGAACCGGTGGAGGTGGATACCTACTGCAGTACGGTGGATATTCTGCCGACTCTGCTGAACCTTTTTGGTCTGCCTTATGACTCCCGGCTCCTTGCCGGACGGGATGTTCTATCTTTGGGTGCCAGCGGTATGGCGGTCTTGTCGGATCAGAGTTTTGTTACGGCGGATTATGGTTTTAATGCGGCCAACGGACAGGTGACAGTATTCACAGACGGGTATGTGGTGGATGAAGATGAGCTGCTTCAGCGGCAAAACCTGATTCAGAACCAGTTCCGGGTATCGCTGGATGTGCTGAACTATGATTATTATGAGCATACGGTCCCCAAGACCATCTCTCAGCAGGAAGAAACCGGCAGCGTACAGGACCCCCTTGTGCTGCCCTTTACGGATATTCCGGAGGGAAAGAGCACCGACTGTCTGGAATTCTTGTGGGGCAACGGCTATTTGGATGCAGCCTCGGAAACCAAGTTCGGCTATGATGCCACGGCTACTTATGCGGAATTTCTGGATGTGCTCTACCGCATGGAAGGCAGGCCGGATTTGGGAAATATCTGGGTTTATCTGGGAAGTTCCCGGCAGATGACCGGAAAATATCTGCCTGCGGTGAAGTGGGCGGCTCACAACAAGCTGCTGAATGTCTATCCGGAAAATATGAATTCCTATCGGGGGCTGCCTAGAACGGATGCAGCAGTGACTTTGATGAAATATGCTGCCTCGATGGGTATCTCCACAGAGGTGGATGATGAAGCCCTCCTTGCAGAAATGACCGCGCAGCATCCGGAACTGACAAAAGAGGAGTGCTGTGCGCTCCATTGGTGTTATAACCACCTGATCATTCAGGGTTCCGGCGGTAAGCTGGCTACGGCCATGGATTCCAATCCCAATTTGAACCGGTATGATATGGCGAGAGTGATCTATCACTTCTGGCTGTATGTACTGCAGGGAAGCTGAATAAAAAATGTGTCATTCTTTGTGGAATGACACATTTTTTATTCAACCGATAGATGAGAATGAAAAACCATAGGCTGCCCCGTAAGGGGATGAGGAAAGGCCAGCTTCACGGCGCAAAGCTGTTGGTGAGACAGCCCCATTTCATGGGAAAGCATTTGCGATTGGATGCTTCCGTATTGGCAGTCGCCCAGAATAGGACAGCCGGCATGGGCGCAATGGACCCGAAGCTGATGGGTTCTGCCGGTGATAGGTTCCAGCTCCAGACGACTGTAATGGGCATTCGGCTGTGCTAAGACCCGGTATCTGGTTTTGGCGGCTTGTCCGTCGGGGCGGACTTCCCGCAGCAGGCTGCCGCCGCCCTTCCTGGCAATCGGAGCATCCCACAGGCCTTCTTGGTGCAGCGGGCTGCCCCAGACCAATGCTTCGTAGGTTTTTTGCACCTGCTGCGTTTGAAGCAGTTTCATCATTTTGCTGTGAATATGGGCATTTTTTGCCAGCAGAACCACGCCGAAGGTATCCCGGTCCAAACGGCTTACGGGATGTACGGCACAGGACTGGCCGGTTTTTTGGTAATAACCGGCGACAAAATTGGCAAGGGTGCCGGTGTTCCGGTAAAAGGAAGGGTGCATGAGAAGTCCGGGGGGCTTGTCTATGGCAAGAAGGGATTCATCCTCAAAGAGAATATCCAAAGACCCGTCCTCAGGCGGAAATTCCGGCATAGTTTCATCCAGACAAACACGGATGGAATCTCCTGTTTGAATAATGTGGTCGGTGTGGGCAGGCTGTTCATTGACAAAAAAAGCATTCTGCCACTTGAGACGTTTGACCAGAGAGGATGACAGAGCCAATTCCCGGCGGAGAAAGGTCAACAGCTTTCCCGTTCTTCCGGCAGTATGATGCAGCTCCATGGACAGCCCCCCTTACGTTTTCTGGGCTTATGATACCACAGGGGGAGGAAATGGTCAATTGGCCCGGCCTGTTTCCATATAACTCCAGAATTGCTTCATCATAATGGCGCTGATGGGGAACAAAATCATACCGGGCAGACCCAAAAACCGATAACCGGCATAGAGGGAAAGCAGGGTCAGCAGGGGGTCAAGTCCCATCTGCTTTCCCAACAGACGAGGTTCCAAAGCGGTTCGCAGCAGGGCTGCCACTCCATACAGCAGCAGAAGGCCGGTGCCAAGAAAGGAGTTGCCCTGCAAGTAGGCAACCACCGCCCAGGGAATCAGAATCAATCCGGTACCCAAGGCCGGAAGTGCGTCGACCAACGCAATGACCAGACCAAACAGCAGAGGGTAAGCGATGCCCAGAATCAAGAAGCCGGTTGTGAGAATCAAGGCACACAGTCCCATGAGTTTCGCCTGGGCTTTGAACCAATTTCCAAGGGTGGCTTTCAGACGCGTCCCCAGCATTTCGGTGCGGGTCTGCCATTTTTGCGGTATCTTTTGCTTCCAAAGCTGCCGAAGTCGCGGCAGCTTTGCAGCCAGCATAAAACCGGAAAGCACCGCAGTAAGAAAAAACAGGGAGACATCCGGCAGTTTTTTCAACAGAGCGGTGACAAAGTCAAACAGCCCGGTATAAATTTTTTCTGTCAGACCCGCACCGCTACGGAAAAACTCGGAAATGCCGTTTTCCAATGCTTTACCAATGCCGTCAGGGAAACGGCCTGCCAAAAGTAAAAGCCGCCGCTCCATCGCCTGAGCCGGACCGGAAAGAGAGGCGGCCAACTCCGGAAGGGCCTGCACGAAAGAGGCCAGTTCTTTCCAAAGCAGACGGCACAGGACAAAACACGCCAGACTGACCGCCAAATAAATACCGGTAACGCTGATTCCTGCACAAAGCCAGCGAGGGAACTTCAACTGCTTCTGCAGCCGGGCGACCAAAGGATCGGCACTCCACGCAATGAGAAGCCCCAAGGCAAAGGGCAGCAGGACAGGTCCCAGAAAGTACAGCCCCAGCCAGAGCAAGGCGGATATGACGACAAACGGCAGAATCACCTGCCGGATTTTCTGTTTTTCCATGATTCCTCCCAGAAAAATATATGTGACTTGGTCAAGATAACAGTTGCAATTCACTCCAAAATAATGTATAGTATGCTTTGATGTAAATACATTTGATTTTCCAGCAAGGACAGAAGAAGAAATGGAGGAGCGAATTTTGGGAAAAACACCGAAATTTTTCATAGTGGAAGCGGCAGCGTTGCCGGAGATTTTCCTGAAGGTAGCTGAGGCCAAGCGGATGTTGGAAACCGGGGAGACCGATAAGGTCAATGAAGCAACCAAAGCGGTGGGAATCAGCCGCAGTGCCTTCTATAAGTATCGGGATGCCATTGCACCGTTCCAGAATCTTATGGCCGGACGGATCATCAACTTCCAACTGATGCTGAAAAACAGGGCGGGTGTTCTCTCTGCGCTGTTATCTAAATTTGCCGAATACGGGGCAAATATTCTGACCATCAACCAAGCGATTCCCACCGGCGGATGGGCTGTGGTCACCGTTTCTGCCGAAACCGGTGAGTTGAACTGCCCGCTGGAAGATCTGCTCCACCACATTGAGGAAACTCCCGGTGTGGTCAAAGCGGAAATGGTCGCCGGCTGACAGTTTAATATATCCAAAAATGGAAGAGGACATACATCATGCGTGGATTTCAGTATGTAGTGAAAACCGAGGTGGTCTTTGGACCCCATGCGGAAAAACAGGCGGCAGCGTTGGTTCAAAAGTACGGCGGCAGCCGGTGTCTTGTGGTTTATGGCGGCGGCAGTGCTGTGCGATCCGGACTTCTGCAGCGGGTTTGCAGAGGATTGGAAGCAGCGGGAATCGCAGCGGAGACCTTCGGTGATGTTCGTCCAAATCCCCGGCTGGATCATGCCCGCAAGGGCGTGGAGCAAGCCATCGGAATGAAAGCGGACCTGATTTTGGCTGTGGGCGGTGGCAGTGTGATCGATACAGCCAAAGCCATCTCTTTGGGGGCGGCACATCCGGGAACAGATATCTGGGATTTTTGGACAAAGAAAGAAGAGGCAAAGGGCAGCCTGCCTGTGGGCGTGGTGCTGACCATTCCGGCTGCCGGCAGCGAGACCAGCGATTCGGCTGTTTTGACCGATGAAAGCACCAATATAAAAAGAGGCCTCAATACCGAGTACAATCGTCCGGCCTTTGCTGTTCTGGACCCTTGTCTGGCGGCGACGCTGCCACCATATCAGGTAGCCTGCGGTGTAACGGATATTCTGATGCACACCTTGGACCGGTACTTCAACCCGATCTCAGATAATCATACGACAGATGCCCTTGCAGAGGCACTTTTGCGGGTGGTTCTGGAGCATGGACCGGCGGCGGTGAAGGATCCTGCCGACCTGACCCATATGAGTGAGATCATGTGGTGCGGCAGCTTGTCCCACAATGGACTGACGGGGCTTGGAGGAAAAAATGACTTTGCAGTTCATCAGTTGGGTCATGCGATCAGCGGAAAATACGATGTGGCACACGGAGCCAGCCTGTCTGTGGTCTGGGGCAGTTGGGCAAATGCGGTTGTCCATACAGATGGATGCAGCCGGTTTGCACAGTTTGCCAGAAATGTCTGGATGATTCGGGAAAAAGACAATGAAGCGGCAGCAAAATTGGCCATAGAAAAGCAGGTGGCGTATTTTGAAACGCTGGGGATGCCTGTGAGTCTGTCTCAGGGATGCGGGCATCACCTGTCTGACGATGAGATTGAAGATCTGACTGCTCTGTGCAGTTATGGTTATACCAGAACCATCGGATCCTTCCGGGTTTTGGACTGGGCTGCGGTGAAGCAAATTTACCGCGATGCCAATTTCTAAAAAAACAGGAGGAAAATAGGATGCTCCAAGCAGCAGTTTTGGGCTTTGGTACAGTTGGCAGCGGTGTGGTGGAAGTTCTGACCACCAATGCAGATCTGCTGACCAAAAAAATCGGCCGGCCCCTGAATTTGAAATATATTTTGGACACCCGGGAGTTTCCGGGCAGCCCTTTTGCGGATAAGATCGTTCATGATTTCTCCGTTATTGAAAACGATGATCAGGTAAAGATCGTGGCAGAATGTATCGGCGGCGCCACCATTGCTTATGAATTTGTCAAGCGGTGCCTGCTTGCCGGGAAACATGTTGTTACCTCCAACAAGGAATTGGTGGCGGTCAAGGGCTATGAACTGCTGCAGATCGCCCGGGAAAAGAATGTCAATTTCCTTTTTGAGGCTTCTGTCGGCGGCGGTATTCCGGTCCTTCGGCCTTTGTACTTTGATCTGGCCGGAAACGAAGTGTCCGAAGTGGCAGGAATCCTTAACGGTACCACCAACTATATCCTTACCAAAATGTTCACCGAAGGCGCGGCTTTTGACGATGTGCTGAAAGATGCCCAGCAAAAGGGGTATGCCGAAGCCAATCCCGCTGCCGACGTGGAAGGGCTGGATGCCTGCCGGAAGGTCTGTATCCTGTCTGCTCTGGCCTTTGGCTTCCATGTCTATCCGGAGCAGGTTTCCACACAGGGCATTACCTCCATTACAGAGGAAGACGTGGCTGTGGCGGCAGCCGGCGGTATGAAGATCAAACTGCTGGGTCGAACCATGAAAACGGCCGAAGGGAAGGTCTGTGCCTTTGTGGCGCCGCACTATATCCCGCTGGATTGCCAGCTTTCCCATGTGGATGATGTGTTCAATGCCCTGCTGGTTCGCAGCAATGCCGTAGGCGAGGCCATGTTCTACGGCCCCGGTGCAGGGAAACTGCCCACAGCCAGCGCTGTGGTGGGAGATATGGCAGATGCCGCATGGCATATGGAGCTGCGCCGGCCTTTGGATTGGTCCGATGCCTGTCCTGCCTCTATGATGGACAGCAGGGAGCTCCCCCTTCCTTATGTCGTCCGCACCGAAGCAGACCTGAAGGAAGTAGAAGAAAAGTTGGGTGCGGCAGTCAAATTGGGCAAGGACGGTTATCTCCTGTCTCAGCCTATGAAAAAAGCAGCGATCGAGGCTTCCGGACTGAAGCTGACTGCGATCCGTCCCATTTTCCGTTAATCATCCCAAGGAGGGTTATATATGGCTTTAATTGTACAAAAATTCGGCGGAAGCTCTGTGGCAGATGCCGCGAAGCTTCAGAATGTCTGCAACGTTATTACCAGAACCTACGATGCAGGCAACGATGTGGTCGTTGTCTTGTCCGCTCAGGGCGATACCACCGATGATCTGATCGAAAAGGCAAAAGAGATCAACCCCAATGCTTCCAAGCGGGAAATGGATATGCTTTTGTCCACCGGGGAACAGATATCCATTTCTCTTGCTGCTATGTGTCTGGAGAAGATGGGTTATCCGGCAGTCAGCCTGACCGGTTGGCAGGTCGGTATGCGCACCAATTCCGATTACTCTTCTGCGCGGATTCGCAAAGTAGACGGAGACCGAATCCGGGAAGAGCTGGATAAGCACCGGATCGTGTTGGTAGCCGGGTTTCAGGGCATCAACCGGTTTGGTGATGTGACGACACTGGGCCGCGGCGGATCCGATACCACAGCGGTGGCATTGGCTGTGGCGTTGAAGGCGGATCTGTGCCAGATCTACACCGATGTGGATGGGGTCTATACCTCTGATCCCAGACTGGTGCCCACAGCAAAAAAACTGGATGCCATTACTTACGATGAGATGCTGGAGCTGGCATCTCTGGGTGCTCAAGTGCTGCACAACCGCTCCGTAGAACTGGCGAAGCATTATGGTATGGAGATGGAAGTGCTTTCAAGTTTCTCCGGCAACCCCGGAACCATTGTCAAGGAGGTCGTAAAAATGGAACAAACTTATATCAGCGGCGTTGCCCAGGATAAAAAAATCGCGAAGGTAGCGGTGGTGGGTCTGAAAAACATCCCCGGTATGGCCTATCAGCTGTTCAATCTTTTGGCAAAGCATAAAATCAATGTGGATATCATTCTGCAGTCCATCGGCCGGGATGACGGAAAGGACATTACCTTCACCATCGGCGAAGGGGATATGGAGCTGTGCCGCAAGGTCATGGAGGAAAATAAGGAAGCGCTGGGCTACCGCAAAATGAGCATCCGCAATGACATTTCCAAAGTCTCCATCGTAGGTGCCGGCATGGTCAACAACGCCGGTATTGCTGCAAAGATGTTTGAGGCACTGGCTCAGAGCAATATCAACATTCACATGATCTCCACATCCGAGATTAAGGTCTCCGTTCTGATCGACAAGGAAGATTCGGAGCGGGCCATCCGTGCAATTCACGATAAGTTTTTTGATTAAAAGGAAAAATCTCCTCCGCACAGCGGAGGAGATTTTTTAGGTGATTTTTGGTTTGAGTTGCACGATGGAAAGGAAGAAAGCATAAAGAAACCCATTGAGAGTGTCTTTTTCGTTCAACCAACGGAGGGCGGAACGTTTATGTATTACAGGTAAGTCTCGATTTGGCTTCTGGTGGGCAGGGATTCAATCGCTCCTTTGCTCTGCACGCAGATCCAGCCGCTGACGTTGCCATAGGCCATGGCCCGTTCCAGAAGCGGACGGTCAAGCTGGCTCACCTTGTCAATGCCCTGCAGGCGGAGGTAGGAGAGGAAGCCACCCCAGAAAGCATCTCCGGCACCGGTAGCATCCACACAGACAGCCTTACGGCCGGGTATGGTAAAGACCTGACCATCGAAGAAGCAGCGGGCACCTTTGGCACCCAGGGTTTCCACCACTACGGCAATGCCGTTTTCTGCCATGACTGCGGGAATATTTTCTTCGCCGCCCAGCATATCTGCTTCCTCGTCGGAAATTTTCAGCAGATCCACATAGGGGAGAATTTTTTGCACATAAGCGGTGCAATCTTCCTTGGTGTTCCACATGACATGGCGATAGTTAATGTCAAAGCTTACCAGTTTTCCCATTTCGCGGCCCAGACGCAGCGCTTTAACTGTGGCCTTGTCCACCGGGGAAGCCGAAAGTGTAACAGAACCGGCATGAATGATAACAGAATCGGCAATGTCGGCCTCTTTTACATCACACTCATTCAAAAGCATATCGGCACCGGGCTTACGGACAAAGGTGAAACTGCGGTCACCGTCTTTCGTCAAGGTGACGATGGCCATGGTGGTAACGGCTTCGGTGCACAGTTGGGGATGGAGCGCTGTGACCTTGTTTTCGGAAAGGGTATTCATCAGAAACCGGCCGAAGTCATCATCGCCCACGCTGCAGCACATACCAACCTGCAGTCCGTTCCGGGCTGCGGCAATGGCTACGTTGGCCGGTGCACCGCCGGCTTTGCGGATATAGCTGGCAGGTTCATTGCCGGGGATAAAATCGATGAGCAATTCACCGATGCTGTAAAGATCCATCATAATTGGCATCCTCCTACATTTTTCTGAACCTACCGTATCACGATTTGGGGGGAAAGTCAATCTTGCCTTTCCCGGCCTGCTGGAAAAGGCAAGATTCTTATGTAGCGGCGGAGAAAAACTCCGCCGAAGAATTAGTTGCAGCTTCTGCAGGAGTTGCAGGAATTGCAGGAGTTGCAGGAGTTGCAGGAATTGCAGCCGCAGTTGCAGCCGGTGCTGTTGCCGAGAACGCCGCCAAGTTCGCAGCAGGGATTGCAGCAGGAGTTGGCAACGAAATCCGGGAACTGAATGCCGGAGCCGGCACCCCAAGTGGTCCATCCGCTGCAGGAATTGCAGGAGTTACAGGAATTGCAGGCCATAAAAAGTCCTCCTTCAAGAAGATGTGCAGAAGTTTCCTCCCGCATGTCATCTTATGTCGGAAGATGGGAAATGTGTGTCTATTCCGGAGCTTCCCAAGTTTGCCGAATTCCCATGGTGCGGCTCTCCGGGCGGAGATTCACATCGCCCCGGTCAGTCACAGCGCCTTTGACAGGCGGGACCGGATGGTCGCGCAGATCATGAACAGCGGGATCGTTCTGCTTCTTTTTCATGATATCACCTCAGAGTGAGTATCTGCATGTTCCCCTTTTTTATACACCTTTCGACAAGAAACTGTAAAAAAGCCGGAGATATTCAATCTCCGGCTTTTTTCGCAAGTTCTGCGATCTGTGCGTATCGGGCGATGATTTTGCTGTAGTTTTCCTGCTTGTGCGGGACAAGACAGTCAGAGCAGTCCTTATAGCCGTCTTTTGTATAACGGAAAAAGCCGCCGCAGGTTTCCCCCAATGGATACAGCGGGCAATAGCAGAACAGACAGTTGAAGTTCTCCGGATCTGCCCCTTTGTGGCAGGGGAAAAACTCACAGGATGTGTTTTGAAAATAGGAGTAGTGTTTGGATTTCCGATCGTCCATGGTTACCTCCTGAGTTTATCGGGCAGCTCTGCATCCGGTGTTACGTAGAGTGTTTTATACTCGTGGTAAATGACCATGCCCGGTTTTCCGCCCACCGGTTTTTTCACCTGCTTTATGGGGGTGATATCCACAGGGACATTCTGGCTTTGTCTGGCCTGAGAGTAAAAAGCGGAAAGCATGGCCGCTTCTGTAATGGTCTGATCCGGCGGCTGTATACCGCCGCAGGTGATGACGACGTGGCTGCCGTGGAGCTTTTGTACATGAAGCCACAGGTCGCTCTTTTCGCTTTGCTTTAAGGTCAACGCATCATTTTGCCGATTGTTTCGGCCAACCCGGATGAGAAACCCATCGGAAGAAAGAAACTCCATCGGTTTGGAAAGGGTGGTTTTCATGGTTTTCTTTCGGTCTGTATCCCGGACATAGCCTCCCTGTACCAACTCCAAACGAATCTCTGCAATATCCTTTTCTGTCTCTGCCCGCTGGAGGGTCTCCAGAATGCTGTTGAGATATTCCAGTTCCATCTCGCCCTTGGCGATCTGCTCTGTCAAAAATTTTTCTGCATTTTTGGCTCGGGTGTAGTCTTTGTAAAATTTGGCGGCATTTTGTTGGGGGGACAGCTGGGGGGACAGGGGAATGGTTATTTCCTTCATGTCAATGTCATAAAAATCCACTGCTGTCAGCTGTGTTTGTCCCCGTGTCATAACATGGAGGTTGGCTGTAACGATATCACCAAGCTGCCGCAGCCGCTCCCGGTCCAGAGCGGCAGTTCGTTCTTTTTTTTGAATTTCAAGCTTTCGGCGGGTTCGGTTTACCAGATTGGTGATGGTCTTACAAAGGGATTGCGTTTTTTGCCTCATCCGGTCTGCGTGATCCCGCTGGGCGTAAAAGCCGTCCAAAAGCTTGGAAAAACTATCGTAGATCTGATATTCAGAATGGTTTGCGTACTGGTGGATCGGGCAGAAAGAAAAGTCAAAGGGACGTCCTTCTTTCTGCAGCATGACCGGTACCGGTGCAGCCAGCAGATTTTGAAACCGTTCGTAAAGTGCATTTGCAGCAGCTTTTCTGGTCTGCGGAGACATTTCTCCGATCTCTGCGTCTGTGGTGGAGAACAGATCGCAAGAAAGCTCCCGGCAAATAAGCGGAGAAAGACCGCCATAGGTGTCCAGCAGCCAGCGGTCGAAGGGAAGATGCCCCTGCACGGAAAGAAGTGCTTTTTCTATGGCCTCTGCCGTGACCCGGAAGGGATTCTCTTTCTGCAGAGCCGGGGGCTCATGGTAGAACAGCCCCGGCAAGACCTGACGCTGCTCGGACATTTCGAAGTCCACTCTTCGCAGACAATCCAGAATCCGTCCGTCTGCCCCCAGTAAAATCAGGTTGGCATTACGGCCCATGAGCTCCAGCACCAGATGCTTTTGCACCGGTTCTCCCATTTCATCGGTACAGTCCAGCGTAATGTCTACCAGCCGCTCCATGGGCGGCTGCCGCAGAGAAACGATCCGCCCACCGGACAGATGCTTTCTCAGCAGCATACAGAACATAGGCGGCTGGGCAGGGTTTTCCGGAGGGAATGCAGTCAGGTGAAGCCGCGGAGATCCGGAGGACGCGGACAGCAGCAGCCGTCCGTTCCCTTTTGAGCCGTGAAACTGGAGAATCACCAGATCCCGGGCAGGCATTTGTATTTTGTCGATACGGCTGCCCACCAGAAGCTCTGACAGTTCGGCGGTCACGGCGGAGAGAAATACGGCATCAAAGGGCATGATGATCCTCCATGGTCTGTGTAAACAGTTCGTTGATCCGGTCCCTTCGGCCAAGAAGATACAAAGAGCCAATGAGACATTCCAGGCCGGTGGCTTTGGAGTATTCTTCGTGGGTGGCGTTTTTGGGGATACCACTTACATGGGCATTGCGGCCTCTGCGGTAAAAGTCCTGTTCTTCTTCGGTGAGAAGCGGAAGCATCCGATCCATCTGTTTGGCCTGAGCCGGGGCGGAGACATAGGTCACAGTCTCCCGGTGGAGGGTCTTAACCTTCCCGCCGCCATGGGTACACAGAAAGGTGCGCACCAGCAGTTCAAAGACCCCATCGCCGCAGTGTGCCAGACTCAGCGCGCTGATTTGATTGATCTCCCGCAGAGTCATCTGCGGCTGAAAATAATTATCCATGGGCACTCCCGTTTTCCCCCTTGAGGCAGGTGAGATAAAAAGGCTTATTCAGTAAGGCACCCAGCATCCTGCCCCGTTCTTCTGCTTTTAAATCGTCGGCCTGGTTAAGCACATAGCAATCGGCAAGGTTTTCCCGGTTCAGGACTGTGGCTGCTCGTTCTGCGGTGACAAGGTCAGTTACCGCAGCGCTGCAGAGCCGAGCGTATTGCTCCGGACGGTGGGCTGCTTTTTCAATGGGCTGTCCAAGACCGGACAGACCCAAAACTCCAATGACCCGGTTGGAGCAGGGAGGAATCACCGGCTCATGGGCTTGATGGGCCTTCAGGGGGAGACCCCTGGAACCGTCGGCCTCCACCAAAACATAGTCTGCCAGCCGGGAAAGAGCTTCATACTCCTGTATGGGGGCAGTGAGCTTGCCGCCTTCTGCCGGGGTACCCAGACAGATTTTCGGAGCGGGCAGGCAATCAATGGACCCGGTGACCAAAGGCAGATTTTCTGCCGGAAAAATATGGGCAGAGGTACAAACAATGACTGTCCCCGGCAGTTCCCGGCAGAGCCGGGAAAGCAGACTGGTTTTTCCGCCGGAACCGATGATGGCTGTGATGCCGGGTCGAATTCCCAGCAGTTGGTACAGCTCAGTCATCGCACCGCTCTCCCCGTCCGATGGCCATAACATCAAAGGGTGTGGACTGATAAACGAAGTAATTCAGCCAATTGCAGTACAACAGATTGGCATGCCCCCGCCAACGGACGATGGGTTCTTTTGTATCATCGTCGTTGGGGAAGTAATTTTTCGGCACCTCAATGGGCAGCCCCATATCTTTATCCCGGCGGTATTCCAGATTGAGCGTTTCCGGGTCATACTCCGAGTGGCCGGTGATGAACACCTGCTTGCCCCCTTCGGTCTGCAT
Source organism: Candidatus Avilachnospira sp. (assembly GCA_045652125.1). Lineage (GTDB taxonomy): Bacteria > Bacillota > Clostridia > Oscillospirales > Oscillospiraceae > Avoscillospira. Next base: position 18,526 of record JAZRTT010000031.1, read on the forward strand.
GGCATACAGGCCGGCTTCCTGAGATTCGGCCAGAATCTTAATGGCGGGGACAGCCTGGACATCTTCCCGGCGGATGGTGGTATGCCGGGAATGGGGGACCCAGAATTCGTTGTCAAATCCACGCATCAAAATGGGGTTTTTGTAAACGACCTTGTGAGGGAATACGCCAAATATTTTCTTTTCCAGAGGGTACTTTTGAATACCGTAGTGGTAGTATAAGCCGGCCTGTGCACCCCAGCAGATGTGGAATGTGCTGTGGACATGGGTCTTGGTCCACTCCATAATGCGGCAGAGTTCTTCCCAATAGGTCACTTCCTCAAAGGCCATTTGCTCCACAGGGGCTCCGGTGATGATCATGCCGTCGTAATACTGATCGGCAATTTCATCAAAGGTTTTGTAAAAGGCAAGCATATGCTCCTGCGAGGTGTTTTTGGTTTTGTGGGAACTGACCTGGATTAGCTCCAGCTCCACCTGCAGGGGTGTGTTGCCCAAAAGCCGGGACAACTGAGTCTCCGTGACAATTTTGGTGGGCATGAGGTTCAGCAGAGCGATCCGCAGGGGACGGATCTCCTGTGTTGCTGCCCGCGTTTCAGGCATAATAAAAATATTTTCACTTTCCAGTGTTTGTCGAGCCGGGAGGCCGTTGGGAATTTTAATGGGCATGGAGGTACTCCTTTTATCAGATCTGGGCCAATACCTGTTTCAGGTCAGCGATGATGTCGTTGCTGCTTTCAATACCCACAGAGAAGCGGATGAACTCCGGTCCGATGCCGGAGGCATTAAGCTGCTCATCGGTGAGCTGGCGATGGGTGGTGCTGGCAGGGTGCAGAACGCTGGTTCTGGCATCGGCCACGTGGACGACGATCTTTGCCAGCTTCAGGTTGTTCATCAGCTTCATGGCAGCGTCTCTGCCGCCTCTGACACCGAAAGAAACCACGCCGGATGCACCGTTGGGCAGATACGTTTTGGCCAGCTCATAATACTTGCCGCCCGATAGCAAAGGGTAATTGACCCAGAGGACTTTTTCGTGGCCCTGCAGAAATTGTGCCACGGCAAGTGCGTTGTCGCTGTGCTTTTTTACCCGGACGGCAAGGGTCTCCAAACCCAGATTCAGCAGGTAGGCGGCCATGGGCTGCGGGGTGCAGCCAAAGTCCCGCATGAGCTGGACCCGGGCTTTGGTAATGTAGGCAGCACGGCCAAACTGCCCGGTGTAGATGACACCGTGATAACTTTCGTCGGCTTCCGTCAGCTCCGGATATTTGCCCGAAGCTGCCCAGTCAAAGGTGCCGCCGTCCACGATGCAGCCGCCCAGCACATTGGCGTGGCCATCCATGTATTTGCTGGTAGAATGGGTGATAATGTCTGCTCCGTGTTCAAAGGGTCTGCACAGGCAGGGGGTGGCAAAGGTGTTATCCACCATAAGAGGGACTCCGTGGCGATGGGCAAGATCTGCCATGCGGCGGATATCCAGAACGGTCAGCGCCGGATTGGCAATGGTCTCCCCAAAAACCAGCCGGGTGTTTTCATCAAAAAGAGCGTCCAGTTCTTTGTCTGTCATGTCATCCCGGGCATAGCGGACTTCAATGCCCATTCGGGCCATGGTTACGGAGAAAAGGTTGATGGAGCCGCCGTAGATATTATTCATGGAAATGAAGTTTTGACCCTGGGCGCAGATGTTAAAAATGGCCAGAAAGGTTGCAGCCTGACCGGAGGAGGTCAGCATAGCACCCACACCGCCCTCCAGCTCGGCAATTTTTGCTTCAACGGCTGCAACGGTGGGATTGGAGATCCGGGTGTACATATGGCCTTCGGCTTCCAAATCAAAGAGCTTGCCAAGAGCGGCAGCATCATCATACTGATATGTGGTGCTTTGGTAGATGGGAAGCGTACGGGGCTGACCGTTTTTCGGCTCATAGCCGGACTGAATGCATTTGGTTTCAAATTCCATGGTATCGTCTCCTTTTAAGGGCTTAAAGTTATTGTACGTTGTCCCGGGATGGCTGTCAAGTCAGAGGGCGTGTGCCCAAAAGTTTTTTCATAAAGCCGGTCTTTTTTGTGAAAAAATAAAGAGGAACGCCCAGCCCATACATGACGGCCAATTCTCCAAACCCTACCTGAACAGCGGCAGTGGCAAAACCAATTGGCATATGCTCCGGAAACAGGACGAAGGCCAGCATACCGCCCACCAAAACAGCGTTGCACAGAATGTTGGGCAGGGGCATGAGCCATGGGTTATTACACCGGGAAGTCCACAGACAGGCCAAGGCTGTGGCGAGGGTGCCTATGACCAGATCCAGAGCGGTTACGGTGGAAAACAGGTTGGAAAGGAAGCATCCCAAAGTGATTCCTATGCCCAAAAGCGGCTCAAAACAGCACAATGCCACCAATGCCTCCGACAGGCGAAACTGCACAAGCCCATAGGAAAGCGGTGCGGTGAGAATGGTAACGGCGGCATAGAGCGCCGCTGTAATGGCACAGGCACACACAGTACGGACATTCCAAGTTTTTTTCATCATGCTCTCCCTTTTTGGGCACAAAAAAAGATGGGTGCAAATACCCATCCCACCACGGTGTTTTTCCGCGGACGTCCCTGGTTTTGTTTTACGACAGGATGGCTACGAACGAACTGTCGGTTATTTTCATGCTGTTATTTTATCAGAGAAAATACTGCCTGTCAACGATTTGACACATCCGGGCAATGCGCTTATAATAAATTAAGATACACGGGAAGGAGTGCCTGTTATGAAGTTGTCTTTTTACGGTGCTGCCCATGAGGTCACAGGATCCCGCACCCTTTTGGAAGCTGCGGGCCGCCGGATCCTTATCGATTGCGGAATGGAGCAGGGGGCAGATATTTACGAAAATCCGGAACTGCCTGTTGCTCCGGGGGAGGTCGATTATATTCTGCTGACCCATGCCCACATTGACCATTCCGGTATGCTTCCCCTGCTGGTGGCACAGGGCTACACCGGTCCGATCTATGCCACAGAAGCCACCACCCGGCTCTGCGGCATTATGCTTCTGGATTCGGCACATATTCAGGAGTCAGAAGCAAACTGGCGCAATCGCAAGGCCAAACGGTCCGGGGGCGAGGAGATCAAACCGCTCTATACCGTGGCCGATGCACAGCAAACGCTGAAGCAGTTTCACCCCTGTGCCTACGGAAAAGATTTGGAACTTCCGGAAGGGATTGTCATTCGCTTTCAGGATGCCGGACACTTGCTTGGTTCTGCCAGCATCTACGTGACGGCTGAAGAAAAAACGGTGCTGTTTTCCGGCGATCTCGGCAATCTCGCCCGCCCGCTGATTCGGGACCCTCAAAAACCAACGAAGGCAGATTTTGTGGTTATTGAGTCCACTTACGGTGATCGCATCCACGGTGCAAGGGCAGATTATACCGGCCAACTGACCCGTATTTTACAAGATACGTTGGATCGGGGTGGGAATCTGGTGATTCCGGCCTTTTCCGTGGGTCGGACGCAGGAACTGCTGTATCTCATCCGGGAGATCAAACAGCAGGGGAGAATCCACGGCCATGATAATTTTCCTGTGTATGTGGACAGCCCGTTGTCTGTGGAGGCGACCAAAATTTATTCCGGCGGTCTGATGGACTATTATGATGAGGAAACCCTGGAGCTGCTGAAACGGGGCATAGATCCCATTCAGTTCCCGGGTCTGCGGACCTCTGTTTCCAGTGCCGATTCCATGGCGATCAATCTGGATCCGACACCCAAGGTGATTCTTTCTGCCAGCGGAATGTGTGAAGCCGGACGGATTCGGCATCATTTGAAGCACAATCTCTGGCGGCCGCAAAGCACGGTGCTTTTTGTGGGATATCAGTCAGAGGGGACCTTGGGCAGAAAATTGCTGGATGGAGCCACGTCCCTGAAATTGTTCGGGGAAACCGTGGCGGTAGCAGCCAAAATCGAGCAGATGGATGGCATCAGCGGTCACGCGGACCGGGATATGCTGTTGGATTGGCTGCGGGCGATGGAGGTCAAACCGAAGCGGGTTTTTGTGAATCATGGGGAGGATGCAGTCGCGGATGCCTTTGCCGAAACGATCCGTCAACAGTTGGGGCTCGATGCGGTGGCACCTTATCCGGGGGCTGTGTGCAGCCTGACGGATCTGCAATGGCTGGCAGAAGGTTCCCGGACAAAAGTGGAAAAAAAGCGGCAGATGCGGCAGCATAATCCTGTTTTTGAACGGCTCTATCAGGCCGGACGGCGTTTGCTGCGGGTCATCGAACAATGCCGCGGTCGTACCAATCGGGATTTGAACAAATTTGCACACCAGGTTGAGACCCTTTGCAAGGACTGGGAATCGTAAAAGAGAAAATCGAGGCAAATGTCAAGGAAAAAGACTTGACATTTGCCTCGATTGTGTTATAATAAGCAGGCTGTCAAGCAGAAAACCTTGAAAGGTAGGGAGTTTCATGAAGCACAATGCTCTGGAAATGACACTCCTGCTGGACTATTACGGCGAATTGCTTACGGAGAAGCAGCGAACCTGCTTCGACCTTTACTACAATCAAGATCTCTCTCTGGGAGAGATCGCAGAAGAGGCCGGGATCTCCCGGCAGGGCGTTCATGATTCCCTTGCCCGGGCAGAAGCGGTTTTGTTGGCGATGGAAGAAAAGACCGGCTGTATTGCCAAAGCCAGAGCGGTGGAAAAGGCTGCCCAAACCATCTGCAAAGCGGCAGAGCGGTTGATGGAAGTCCCCGGTGCCGGGGAATTGGCGCAGGTCATCGTGCAGGCTGCAAAGGAAATGAAGGAGTAACCAATGGCGTTTGAAGGTCTGACAGATAAAATATCAGCGGTATTCAAAAAGCTCCGCGGCAAAGGCCGCCTTACGGAAGCGGATATCAAGGCCGCCATGCGGGAGATCCGCTTGGCATTGCTGGAAGCGGATGTCAGCTACAAAGTGGTCAAGGACTTTATCGGCAAGGTTTCCCAGCGGGCTGTCGGTACAGATGTGCTGGAGAGCCTGAGTCCTGCCCAGATGATCGTAAAGATCGTCAATGAAGAACTGACCGCCCTCATGGGCAGTGAGAATCAAAAACTTTATCAGGCTTCCCAGCCGCCTACCATCGTTATGCTGGTGGGTCTGCAGGGTGCCGGCAAGACGACCAACGGTGCAAAATTGGCGGGGATGTTCAAAAAACAGGGCCGCCGTCCTCTTTTGGTTGCCTGTGATATTTACCGCCCCGCCGCGATCAAGCAACTGCAGGTGGTGGGGCAGCAGTTGGAGCTTCCCGTGTTTGAAATGGGGCAGACCAACCCGGTGGAGATCGCAAAGGCAGCCATTGCTCATGCCGTGCGCCATGGAAACGACATGGTGTTTCTGGACACTGCCGGCCGCCTGCATGTGGATGAGCAGCTCATGGAGGAACTGAGATCCATCAAGGAAGCTGTCAATCCCCATGAGATTTTGCTGGTCGTGGATGCCATGACCGGTCAGGACGCTGTCAATGCAGCGCAGACCTTCAATGAATGGCTGGATATTGACAGTGTGATGCTTTCCAAATTGGATGGCGATGCCAGAGGCGGTGCGGCATTGTCCGTCAAGGCCGTTACGGGCAAGCCCATCAAGTTTGCCGGTATCGGTGAAAAGCTGGATCAGATCGAAGCGTTCCATCCCGGCAGAATGGCATCGCGCATTTTGGGTATGGGCGACGTTCTGACGCTGATCGAAAAAGCAGAACAGGCTTTGGATGAAAAAAAGGCTGCCGAATTGGAGCAGCGGCTCCGCAAAAATAAATTTACCCTGCAAGACTACTATGATCAGTTGAGCCAGCTGAAAAACATGGGCGGCATGGAGGAAATTCTTGGTATGCTGCCCGGCGTTCATGCAGGAGCGCTGAAAAATGCCAGGATCGACGAAAAGGCTATGGGGCGGACGGAAGCCATCATTCTCTCTATGACCCCTTATGAGCGGGAAAATCCAAACTGCCTGAACCACAGCCGCAAGCGCCGCATTGCTGCCGGTGCCGGTGTCAAGGTGGAAGAGATCAACAAGCTGCTCAAGACCTTTGATGCGATGAACAACATGATCAAGCAGTTCTCCGGCCCCGGTGCTTCAAAGAAAATGAAAAAGCTGCAGCGTATGGGCGGCGGATTCCCCGGTATGGGATTTTAATGGTTCGTTTCGTGAAATCATCACGACGAGATAAAATATCGAGAAATCGAAGAATTTTTTGGAGGTAAACTCACTATGGTAAAGATCAGACTGAGAAGAATGGGTGCAAAGAAGGCTCCTTTCTACAGAATCGTTGTTGCTGATTCCCGCAGCCCCCGTGACGGCCGCTGCATCGAAGAGATCGGCACCTACGATCCCCTGACCAACCCTGCCACGGTTACTGTGGATGCTGAAAAGGCCCAGGCTTGGATCAAGAACGGTGCTCAGCCCACCGAAACCGTCAAGGCTCTTCTGAAGAAGGCTAACGCGCTGTAAGTCCTGAACAAGGAGTGAGACCATGAAGGAACTTTTGCTGTATGTGGCAAAGAATCTGGTCGACAATCCTGATGCAGTGACCGTGACAGAGATCGAGGGTGAAACCACGACTCTGGAGCTGCGTGTGGCACCTGAGGATATGGGCAAGGTGATTGGCCGTCAGGGCCGCATTGCCAAGGAGATCAGAACCATCGTCAAATCCGTTGCACAGCGTGACGGCAAGAAGGTTTCCGTGGAGATCGTCGACTGAAAAATCGTGCTGCCTTTGGCAGCACTATTTTTTTATGATCTTTCAAAGGAAAAAAGATAACTTGACATCTGCGGACAGAACGCGTATAATTCACCTATAATAAAATATTGCAAACCGTTGAAGTGGGAGTAACGGCGGCCATGCTCATCCAGAGAGTCCGGGGTGCTGAGAACCGGGCAGAACACAAACCGTCAAATGGGCCACAGAGGGCACAGTCAAAGGCCGATGGCCGAGTATGCTGTGACGTGAGACACGCGTCAGAGGTCGGGGATATGTCGGTATCCCGTAAAAGCGCACGGCTCTGCCGTGAATCAAGGTGGCACCGCGGATCATTTATTCGTCCTTGACAGACAGGCGTCTGTCGGGGATTTTTGTGTTTTGGGAGGTTTTTATGAGCTTACTTACCAAACGATGGCGACACGGGCATATGCTGAAACAAAATTGATTTTATGATTGGAGGAATACTACCATGTTATATAACGGCATTGATTTTGATACTTATTTCCGGCATTATCCTGACGCAAAGGGATATTTCGGCAAATACGGCGGCTCCTACATCAGCCCTGAACTGCAGGGAGCCATGGATGAGATCACCGAGGCCTATTTCACCATCGCTCAGTCCCGGCGGTTTATCGCCGAGCTTCGCCGCATCCGCAAGGAGTTCCAGGGCCGTCCTACTCCCGTTTCCCATCTGGAACGGCTGAGCAGTTCTCTGGGCAACGTCCAGCTTTACGTCAAGCGGGAAGACCTGAATCACACCGGCGCCCACAAGCTGAATCACTGCATGGGTGAGGTGCTTCTGGCCAAGTACATGGGCAAGAAGAAGGTCATTGCCGAGACCGGTGCCGGTCAGCACGGCGTGGCCATGGCCACTGCCGCCGCTTACTTCGGCATGGAATGCGACATCTATATGGGCGCTGTGGATATCAAGAAGCAGGCCCCCAATGTGGCAAGAATGAAGATTCTCGGTGCCAATGTGGTGGAGGTCACCCACGGCCTGCAGACCCTGAAGGAAGCCGTGGATGCTGCCTTTGATGCCTATACCAGAGAATATAAGGACAGCATGTACTGTATCGGCTCTGTTGTGGGCCCCCATCCCTTCCCTTTGATGGTCCGGGATTTCCAGCACGTGGTGGGCGAAGAGGCCAGAGAGCAGTTTCTGGAAATGACCGGCCATCTGCCCGATGCCATCGTGGCCTGTGTCGGCGGCGGCTCCAATGCAGCCGGATTCTTCTCCGGCTTCCTCAATGACCCTGTGGACATCTACGGCGTCGAGCCTCTGGGCAGAGGTCCCAAGCTGGGCGACCACGCCGCCAGCCTCCAGTACGGCACGGAAGGCGTCATGCACGGCTTCAATTCCATTATGCTCAAGGATGAAAAGGGCGAGCCTGCTCCCGTCTACTCTGTGGCCAGCGGTCTGGACTATCCTTCTTCCGGCCCGGAGCACGCATTCCTGCACGAGCTGGGCCGTGTGACCTACGGCGTGGCCGACGATGAGGAGACCATCGATGCTTTCTATAAGCTGGCCCGTCTGGAGGGAATCATCCCCGCCATCGAAAGTGCCCATGCCGTGGCCTACGGCATGAGACTTGCCAAGGAAATGGGTACCGGCTCTATCCTCATTAACCTCTCCGGAAGAGGAGATAAGGATATGGATTATATTATCGAAAAATACGGGATTCGATAAACGGGCAAAAGCTATGTTCAGCCATATAGGTGAAAAACCGCAGCAGTTTGTCAAAAGAGTTTTTTAACAAACGGAACGCCCACCTTTTTTGAGGTGGGCGTTTGTCTGTTAAATCCCGGTCAGGGGGAAACGCAGGAACTTTAGTGCAGCCTGCTCCAATTGAGAATTGTAAGTAACGGGGCAGATGATATAATGGGGGAAAAACGGAGGGGGAAATATGGTCAGAAGAGCGTGCCTGCAAGATATAAAACGGGTCGCTGGTATTTATGAAGCGATTCACCATAAGGAAGAACAGGGAGAACTGACCGTGGGCTGGGCCGCAGGAGTTTATCCTGTGGAACAGACGGCCCTGGACAGCCTGAGCCGCGGAGACCTGTTTGTGCTGGAACGGGAAGGAACTGTGGTGGCTGCCGCCATCATAAACCGGAAGCAAATGCCGGAATACGCACAGTGTCCATGGGGCAGCCATGTGCCGGAGGATGCGGTTATGGTCCTTCACACCCTTGTTGTAGATCCGGAATATCATGGAAATGGTGCCGGCCGGGAGTTTGTAAAATTTTATGAGGAATTTGCCAAACAGCATGGCTGTCGGCAGCTTCGGATGGATACGCAGGAGAAAAACAGAAAAGCCAGAGCCTTTTACAATAGACTTGGCTACACCGAGGTTGGCGTGGTACCTTGTACCTTTAACGGCATACCCGGCGTGCGTCTGGTATGTCTGAAAAAGGAACTGTAGGTGCATACTGTCTGTAACGCCGGCAAGAACGCCAGGACATATAATAAAAGGGGAGCCGCCGGGATCGAAAAAGAAAATATTTGCGGAAAACCTTGAAAAATGTCGCTTCTGCTGTTAAAATCTTAGAACATGTACGACATTTTTACCGGGCACCAGCTGTGGGACCCCTTTTGCACAGAAGTGCCGTGAGCCTTAGATCAAGGAGACTTTTATGAGTTACAATATCAATACCATTCTTGCCAATACCGAGGCCCTGCTGCGGCTTCACCATGATGAGACATTGTCCAATACTACCCCTCAGCGGCTTCATGACTGTCTGGGTCAGGCTGTGATGATGTCCATCAATGAGAACTGGACTGCCAGCAAAAAAAGCCGGGAGGGGAAGCGGAAGGCATATTACTTCTCCGCAGAGTACCTGATGGGGCGGATGGTGTATTCCAACCTGTTCAACCTGAATATTCTAAAATCTCTGAAAACGGCCTTTGCCGCCCGCGGTGTGGATCTGGCAGAATTGGAAGACATTGAAGATGCTGCCTTGGGAAATGGCGGATTGGGCCGCCTGGCTGCCTGTTTTTTGGATAGTGCTGTAACCTGCGGTGTGCCGCTTTCCGGTTATGGCCTGCGGTATCGCTTTGGCCTGTTCAAGCAGAGCTTTGACGAGCATGGCGCTCAGAAAGAAAAGGCAGACGACTGGACCCGTTACGGTGATCCGTGGAGTTATCGCCGGGATAAGCATGCGGTCAAAGTTACGTTTGCGGACCAGACAGTTATTGCAGTACCTTACGATATGCCTGTTATCGGCTATGGAAACGATAATATCGGTACCCTGCGCCTGTGGCAGTGCGAACCGGAGCGGGAACTGGACTTTGATGCGTTCAATGCACAGGACTATGCAAGGGCATTGGCAGAAAAGAATAAAGCAGAAGACATTACCCGTGTGTTGTACCCCAATGACTCTACCACAGAAGGGAAACAACTGAGAATCAAGCAGCAGTATTTGCTTTCCAGCGCTTCTTTGCAGGATATTCTTCGGGTTTACCGCACCACTCATGGTACAGACCTGTCCGGGCTGAGCCGCTTTGTGGCGGTGCAGCTCAATGATACCCACCCGGCTATCTCTATCCCGGAACTGATCCGTCTGCTTATGGCAGAGGGAATGGATTTTGAGGCGGCTTTCCGGATTGCCGGAAACACCTTCTCCTATACCAACCACACGGTGATGGGCGAAGCCCTGGAAAAATGGAATTTGGATCTGCTTGCTTCCGTGGTACCGGAAGTGGTGGAGATCATCAAACGGATCGATCAGCGCTGCCGGGAAGAACATCCCAATTCCAATTTGTTTGTGATTCGGGATCATCAGGTTTACATGGCCAACTTGTCGGTCTATGTGTCCACCGCCGTCAACGGTGTGGCACGGATTCATTCCGAGATTTTGAAAAACGACCTGTTTCGGGACTGGTATCAGGCTTATCCCGACCGCTTCCAGAATAAAACCAACGGCATTACGCCCCGCCGCTGGCTGGGTCTGTGCAATCCGGAGCTGACCCGGCTGTTGGAACAGCATGTCAGTACCGGTTTCCTGACAAGACTGGATTGGCTGCAGGTGCTGAAACCGCTGATTGATGATTCTTTGGTGGAAGAATTCAACAGGGTCAAACGGGCCAAGAAAGAACAACTGTGTCAGATCATTGCCGGCAAAGAGGGCGTGATGCTGAACCCGGATTTTCTTTTTGATGTGCAGGTCAAGCGGCTTCATGAGTACAAGCGGCAGTTGATGAATGCCTTGTCCATTATGGATATTTATCTTAGCCTGAAGGACGGATCGCTTCAGGATTTCACTCCTACGGTGTTCCTGTTCGGTGCCAAGTCTGCACCGGGTTATCAGCGGGCCAAGGCAGTTATCCGTTACATCAACCGAATGGCCAAGGTAATCAACAATGATCCGCAGGTGGCGGATCGGATGAAGGTGATTTTTGTTCAAAATTACAACTGCTCATACGCCGAGCACATCATCCCGGCGGCAGATGTTTCCGAACAGATCTCTCCTGCCGGTACCGAGGCTTCCGGTACGGGCAATATGAAGCTTATGCTCAACGGTGCTGTGACGCTGGGCACTATGGACGGTGCCAATGTAGAGATCGTGGAACAGGCCGGAAAAGAAAACAATTATATTTTCGGTGCTACGGTGGAGGAATTGGCTGCCATCCGGGACACCTATGACCCCATGGAGCTGTACAACAGCGATGCCCATCTGCGTCGGGCCATCGATACGCTGATAGACGGAACGGTGGAGACAGATGACGAGCTCAGAGAACTGCACAACGCCCTGTTGCACGGTGCCTGCTGGCATCGGGCCGACCACTATTACATCCTCAAGGATTTCCGCTCCTATCAGGAAGCCAAACTCCGTGCCAATCGGGACTATCGGGATCGGCTGGCCTTTGGCCGCAAGTGCTTGATAAATGTGGCCTCTGCCGGGAAGTTCTCCTCTGACCGTACCATTCGTCAGTATGCCGAAGAGATCTGGCATGTATAAAGTCATACAGAAAAATCCGGTTCTTTCGAGCCGGGTTTTTCTTGCATCACAGGCGTCTTCGGTGTATCATAAGAAAAACACACAAGGAGCGTGCCATGAAAGAACCGTGGTTTTTTGATTCCCATGCCCATTATAATTCCCGTCGTTTCCGGGAAGATCAGCAAGAGATATTATCGTCCATGGCAGACTGTTCCATTGGGCGAATTATGAATGTGGGCTGTGATCTGGAAAGCAGTCTGCATTCCATTGAGTTGGCAGAGAAATATGATTTTATTTATGCTTCCGTAGGCAGTCATCCCGATGATGCTGCTTCGGTGGATGAAAAGCTGGTGGAGCGGTACCGTGTACTCGCCGCCGAACCAAAGGTGAAAGCCATCGGTGAGATCGGGCTGGACTACTACTATGAGGATGTGCCCCGTCAGCAGCAGCAAAAGGCCTTCCGCCTGCAAATGGCGTTGGCGGAGGAATTGCAGATGCCGGTGATCATCCACCAACGGGATGCCTATGAGGATACGCTGAAGATCGTGGACGAGTTTCCCGGGGTCAAGGGCGTGTTTCACTGCTTTTCCGGATCTTTGGAATATGCCGCAGAGGTGATCAAACGGGGCTGGTATATTGGATTCACCGGGGTCATCACCTTCAAAAATGCCAGAAAGGCTGTGGAGGTTGCCCAGTGGGCACCTTTGAACCGGCTGCTCCTGGAGACCGATTGCCCTTACATGGCACCGGAACCCTATCGGGGCAGACGGTGCGATTCCACCATGCTTCCTAAAATGGCGGAAAAAATTGCACAATTGCGTGGCCTGCCGGTGGAACAGGTGGCCAAGCTTACCCGGGAAAATGCTATGAAATTGTTCCGCTTGGAGGAACCGCTATGAAAGACATTCCTCTGTTTACCGGGCGGCATGGAATCGGCTCTCTGGTCTTAAAAGAGATCCCGGTCAGTGGGCGGGCCTATGTGTTGGTTCGCGGCATCTGGAATGGGGAAACGGAGGCGTTTTTGCAGGAATGCGTTGGCTTTTGCCGGTCAGCAGGAGCAGAAACAGTGTACGCCTCCTATGAGACGGCGGAGCTTCCCGGCATTCATGCCTATGATATGCTGTCTATGGAGCTGGAAAAAGCAAACCTGCCCCGGCCGACAGAAACAGTCGAACTGGAATCTTTGACCCGAAAAAACGGGCAGGCTTATCTGGAGATCTATAACCGCTGCTTTCGGGACGTGGCAGGTGCAGCTTCTTATGGAAAGCAGGATCTGGAGCGGCTCTATGACAAAGGTTGTGCCTTTCTTGCCAAAGTGGATGGAACGTATGCCGCTGTTGCCGAAATTTCGGAACAGGGATTGGAGGGAATCGCGGTTTTACCGTTGTACAGAGGGCTTGGGTATGAGCTTGCTTTGACGGTGCTTCCAATGGTGCCGAGAAAAACGATTCGGCTGAAAACGGCAAGTACAAATGAGAATGCATTGGCACTTTATCGAAGGCTTGGGTTTGATTCTGTCGAGGTGGTCAGCCGCTGGTGGAGGATCCCTTGGGAAAATACTTTGCAACCATAGAAAATATATGTTATACTAAGAAACAACGATCTACGAAAGTGGGCGATCACATGGAACAGAAACTCAGCAGAACATCGGTTATGGCCACAACCGTGGTTCTTGCAATTGCAGCATATTTTTTGCGGCTCAATCAGTTGGCAGTAGCATTTGATGCCGTCGGCAATAAAACCGGGAAAGGCGTGGCTTTGTTTAATTGGGTCACAGCGGCGGCGTTGCTGCTCTTTGGCCTGTACAGCCGCAGCCTCAAAGGGAGAAAAAAGTATGCGGCCATTGCAGGACAGAGTATGCCCGTGGCTGTGGTTGGCGGTCTGGCAGCTCTGATGATGGCGATATCCGGTGTGTTGCTTTTGCTGCACTCTACACAGCAGGGCGATTGGATGGTGGCAGCCGGCAGTATTCTCACGGCACTGTGTTGGGCTGCAGCAGCAGCTCTGCGGTACCGGGGAAAAAGAATCCATGCCGGATTGTTCATTCTGCCGGCCGTATTCTACATTGTGGAATTGGTGTTCCGTTTCCGGTTCTGGACCCGGGATCCCATTATTCTCGACTATTGCTACGATTTGGCAGCTCTGATCTGCGTGATGTGTGCCGTGTTCCATTTGGGCAGTTTCGCCTTTGATAAAGGCGTTCGCCGGCTGACTGTATTTTTTTCCATGTGCGGCGTGTTTTTCTGTGCTGCGGCTATGGCTGATGCATCCGGCGCTGAGGTGCTTGGCTATGGCGCTGCGATTCTGTGGCTGCTGGATTATTTGTGGCTGCTTCTGCGGCAGATAAAGCAGAAAACGCCCTGTGTGCCGGAGGAAGCAGGATAAAGCGTATTTGGAGGTGTTTCTCATGAACCGGACCGATCCCATTGGGTTTTTTGATTCCGGCTTGGGAGGAATCAGCATTTTGCGGCAGGCCCGCGAACTGCTGCCCGGTGAGGACTATCTCTATTTCGGTGACTCTTCTCATGCTCCCTATGGTGTGCGGTCACCGGAACAGGTGCAGGAGCTGTCTTTACAGGCGGCTGCATATCTGGTGAAAAAAGGAATCAAAGCATTGGTGGTGGCCTGCAATACGGCAACCTCCGCCGCTGTGCCCCTGCTGCGGCAGAAATATCCGGCACTTCCGATCATTGGAACGGAACCGGCGTTAAAACCTGCTGTGGAGCGTTATCCCGGGGGCAGAATTCTGGTTATGGCCACGGCCATGACCTTAAAAGAGCAGAAATTTTTGGATCTCTGGAAGCAGTACGACCAACAGGCTCAGATCGTTCCGGTGCCCTGCAGCGGACTCATGGAGTTTGTGGAGCGGGGGGAGCTGGATAGCGAGACCGTGAAGGATTATCTGCAGGAAAAGCTGGCACCATTTTCCAAGGTGCCTGTGGATGCTGTGGTTCTGGGCTGTACCCACTACCCGTTTTTGATCCCGGTTATTCGGCAGATTTTGGGCCGCAGTCCGGAGATTTTGGATGGTGCCCGGGGAGTTGCACGGCAGCTGAATCGACTTCTTTCCCTCAACGGCATGCGCAACCCGCGGGAACATGGAGGCAGGGTTTTGTTTGAGAACTCTCTGCAGGAGGAAGGAGTCCTGCGGCGGTGCGAGGAATTGCTGCATTGGCCCGGACTGACCTGCGAGGGGGATGTGTGATCTCTCAGCAGCAGAAGAAATGAAAATGTCGGCATCTGAGTATCGATGCCGGGGATAAAGGAGCCAAACTATGAAACTATCCCAACGAGTGCAAAAATGCGACTTGTCTCCCATGCGGAAATTTCACCCCTATGCGGTGGAGGTCCAGAAGAAGGGCCGGGAGATTTTTCACTTGAATATTGGCCAGCCGGATATTGAAACGCCGTCTGTTTTGTTTGATTCTCTGAAAGCCTTTGATGAGAAAGTGTTGGAGTATGCACCGTCTCCCGGCATACCCGAGCTTATTGAAGCGATCCGCAGATATTATGCCGCCATTGGTGCTCAGTATGATGCGGAAGATATTCTTATCACAACCGGCGGCTCGGAAGCATTGTTGATCCTTATGATGTGCATTCTCGATCCCGGCAGCGAAGTGATGATCCCTGAGCCGTTCTATCCCAACTATCGCACATTTATCACCGCCGCAGGCGGAGAAATCGTCCCCATTCCCACCTGCGTGGAAGAGGGGTATCGCTATGCCGAAAGAGCACGGATCGAGGCCGGTATCACGGAAAGAACCAGAGCGATCATGATCACCAGTCCCGGCAACCCCACCGGTGTTGTTCTGAGCCGGGAAGAAATGAAGATGATCGTAGATGTGGCAATGGAACATGATCTGTACATCATTGCCGACGAAGTGTATCGGGAGTTCTTTTATGGCGGCAGCGGGTTGGCTGTTTCTATGGCAGAATTCGGGGAAGCTGCGCAGAATGTGGTGCTGATAGACTCTGTTTCCAAACGGTTTTCAGCCTGCGGAGCCAGAATTGGCTGCCTGATCTCCAAAAACAAGGAATTGATGAGTGAAGCCATGAAGTTCTGTCAGGCTCGTTTGTCTGTTGCGACTTTGGATCAGATTGCGGCAGCGGCTCTCTATACGGTGGAGCCTGAGTACTTTGCTGCAGTCCGCAAAGAGTATCGGCTGCGACGGGATACGGTAATCCATGCTCTGAAAAAGATCCCCGGTGTTACCGTTGCCTGCCCGGAAGGTGCGTTTTACCTGATGGCTGCACTTCCCGTAGAGGATGCAGATGATTTTCAAAAATGGCTGCTTCAGGAATTTGAGGACAATGGTCAAACAGTCATGTTTGCACCCGGCACCTCTTTTTATGGGACACCGGGTAAAGGCAAAAACGAGATCCGGATCGCCTATGTGCTGCAGAAGGAACGGTTGGAACGAGCCATTGAACTGCTGGGCCTTGGGCTTGCAAAGTATCATGAGCAATAAAAAATGGTGTGCCTTTTTGGAAGGCACACCATTTTTGATATGTATTATTCAGGCTTGTCCATAAGAGACAGGGGATAATAGCCGAGAGATTTGTACTGGAAGTTGTTGGCCTTGTATTCTTCATAGTCAAAGGCATCCAGCTCATCGCAGGCCAGTTTATGGAACTCATAGAAGTTGGGCCACCATTCATAGCCGCTGCCCAGGGAGGCACCCAAATAAGCATCTACGATATCTTTTGCCATGGCAGGTGCTACATAGAAAGCACCCATGGCCAAAACATTGACACCGTTGCCGGTAATGGCACGCAGGGCGGCGGGGACACTTTCCACCACACCGGCGTGAACGCCGGGACATTTGCTGGCAGCAATGTGGATACCCATGCCGGTACCGCAGAACAGCAGTGCTCTTTCAAATTCCTTTTCCGTGATCATTGCGCCGGCACGCAGACCGATGCGATGGAACATCAAATCGGGATTTTCCGGGTCATCGGGGTTCTGAACACCAATATCAGTGACCTTCCAGCCTTTGCCTTCCAGATATTCTTTTACGACGTTTTTCAGAGGACAGCCGGCAAAATCGGCGGCAACGAGGATTTCCTTGTTGGCGATGGTTTTCATAATACGCACTCCCTTGTTCATAATTGCGGCAGGGGATATCATTCGGCCTGCTGCTTCTAAATTCATTATAACATAATTTTCGGCAATGGCAAGGAAAAAATGGAGTCAGTACGGCGTGGGAGGTGTTTTCGGAGCAAGGGGAAATTTTGAGTCTGGAATAAAAATAAAAAACCCGAACTTGTTTTCCAATGGAAATAAAGTTCGGATTTTTCATATATGGTGGACGATATAGGACTCGAACCTATGACCTTCCGCACGTCAAGCGGATGCTCTAGCCAGCTGAGCTAATCGTCCGACAGCAAAGATGATTATACACAAGCCGCATGAAAAAGTCAACAGGTATTTTGCGGTTTTTTGAAATATCTTATGGAAGAAGCAGCACAAGCCCACTTTTTGGAAAACTGACGTCCAAAACAGAACTAGTGGGACATTCATCTGTTTCCCAGCCTACAGGTATTTTGCCGGGGCAGTCAGCCCGTTCCAGTATCAGGGTTCTGGAAAATGGGTTTTCCACGATCTCTTTTACCCGGCAGAAAACGGAATTTTCCCCTTTGCCGGGTGTAATGCTGTGCATACGGATGCCGATATATCGGGCATCGCCCACATTCTCTGCGGTCTCCAATTCTATGTTCCAGTCCACGGCCAGAATCCGACGCTCTGATAGTTTCTGCAGAGCTGAAATATTTTTGCAGCCGGTCAGTATGGCAGCATTTCTGGTTTTCGGGTTTTGAAATACCTGCTCTTTTTCGCCTATGGTTTCCAGATGGCCGTTGTGGATGACTGCGATCCGGTCGCTGAACCGGTATACTTCGTCCCGGTCGTGGGAAACCAAAATGACAGGTTTGCCCAAAAGGCCAATGATCCGCCGCACCTCCTGCTCCATGCGAAAGCGAAGGTGGGTGTCCAATGCCGAAAAGGGCTCATCCAACAAGAGGATATCCGGTTCGTTGACCAAAATCCGGGCAAGAGCCACTCGCTGCTGTTCGCCGCCGGAAAGCTGCCGGGGGTACAGATGTGCCGCGGAGGAAAGCCCCATGGTGTGAAGCATTTCGGATACGGCGGCAGATTCTTTTGTTCTGACACCGGCACAGATATTCTGCTCCACGGTCATGTGGGGAAACAGGGCATATTGCTGAAACAGGTAGCCCACCCGGCGTTTTTGGGGCGGCAGATTGATTTTTTTCTCCGAATCGAACAGAACTTTTCCGTTTAGTACGATTCTGCCTTTATCCGGTTTTTCCAGACCAGCGATACATTTGAGAATCATGGTCTTTCCGCTGCCGGAGGCGCCCAAAAGGGACAGAACGCCGCCTTCGGATTCAAATCTGGCCCGAAGGGTGAACGGATTCAGGCGTTTTTCGATGTCAACGAGAAGTGCCATGGCGGCTCCTCCTTTCCAACAGGTTGACTGCCAGCAGAACTGCCGCGGAAATAGCAAGATTTACCATGACCCAGCGAAAGGCAAGGGCATCGTCATTGGTTCGCCAGAGCTGATAGACGGTGGTGGAAACGGTGGCAGTTCGTCCCGGCGTATATCCGGCGATCATACTGGTGGCGCCATACTCGCCAAGGGCTCTTGCAAAGGCAAGAACAGTGCCTGCCAAAACACCCTGACGGCAGTTTGGCATGCGAATACGCCAGAAAATGTAGGGATTGGACAGTCCAAGGGTCTGGGCAGACTGAGCCAGCGTTTCGTCAAAGGCTTCAAAGGCACCTCTGGCTGTGCGGTACATGAGGGGGAAAATCACCACAACGGTGGCAAAAATAGCCGACCACCACACCATGGTCAGTTTTAGGTCAAACATCTGAAGAAACCATGCCCCTATGGGTCGGTTTGGACCCAGCAGCCGCAGAAGCAGATACCCCACCACCGTGGGAGGCAGAACCAGAGGCAAAGTCAGAATCGCATCCAGAATGCCTTTTAGGAAACCGGGGGCCTTGGCAATGTAATAGGCGGCAAATATGCCGAGAAAGAACACAATGACCGTGCTGATTCCTGCGATTCGCAGGGAATTCCACAGGGGGAACCAGTCCATATTGCTGCCTCCTTTCAGGGGTTATCCCAAGGGTGTGAAGCCGACGGTTTCAAAGACGATATCTGCTGTGTCGCTGCAAAGATAGTCCAAAAATTCTGCCGCCGCAGCTTGCTGCCGGCTGGCCTTGATGATGGCGGCGGGGTAAATGACCTGCCCGCACATGTCACTTGTGGCGGTATCGATCACCGTCAGACCAGCGGAAAATGCATCGGTGGCATAGACGATGCCGCAGTCTACCATGGCTTCGCTTACTTGGGTGGTAACTTCCTTCACATTGGAACCGTAGGTGAGGAAGGAGGAAACGGAGGTTTCATCCAGACCGTAATATGCCAGGATGTTTTGGGCGTACTGTCCTGCAGGGACATCGGTGTTGCCTATGGCAAGCAAAACCGTGCCCCGGATCAAATGCTGTGCCAGTTGGTCAAAAGTTTCAATCCGTGCGGGATTTCCCTCAGGGACGGTCAGTACAACCCTGTTTTCCAACAGGTTCAAATGACTGCCGTCCAACAACATTGGAAGCAATGCATCCATCTGTGCCTGACCGGCAGAGATAAAAATATCGCAGTTGGCGCCCTGTTGAATTTGGGTTTTCAGGGTACCGGAGGAATCGAAATTGAACACCAGCCGGACACCGTCGTTTTCTGCCATATATGCATCTCCCAGCTGCGTGAGGGTCTCGGTCAGAGAGGCTGCTGCAAAGACGATGATCTCCGTCTTTTGAGGAGACGGGGAACAGCCGGTCAGCAGCACGCACAGGAGAATCAGCGCGAGAAAACGTTTCATACTTCGAAATCCACAGCACCCCGGGCTTCGCGGATGGACTTGCACAGTTGAGATACGGCCACATGGCGGGGGTCGTTTTTATAGCGCTCCAACGCATCAAAATCGGCAAAATCGGCGATGAGACAGGCATCGTAATTGTTGCCGTCCTTGCAGTTGACGCCCACTTCCATCCGCAGGATCTCCGGAATCACACCGTCCAGCGCCTTGAGACCGGAGAGAAATTTGTGCATATTCTCCTCTTCTCCTGCCCGAAATTTCCACATAATAACGTGACGAATCATACCAGACACCTCTCAGTCAAAAATCTTCGATTTTTGCCAGTTCCCCTCAAGGGGAGCCTTATTAAAATTGCAGCATGGCTAAGCCATGCTGCAATATGTACTTGATCACTTACCCTGCAGTTCCTTATGGATGGATGCGGCGGCCTTCTTGCCGGCGCCCATGGCCAGAATGACGGTGGCAGCGCCGGTAACGGCATCACCGCCGGCGTAGACATGGTCACGGGTGGTCATGTTTTCTTCGTTGACCACCAAACAGCCTTTCTTGTTGGTGTCAAGGCCCGGAGTGGTGGAGCGGATCAGGGGGTTGGGAGAGGTGCCCAGGGACATGATAACGGTATCCACATCCAGAACAAACTCGCTTCCCTCGATGACGATGGGACGGCGGCGTCCGGAGGCATCGGGCTCACCCAGCTCCATCTTCACGCACTTCATGCCGCAGACACGGCCGTTCTCGTCGCCGAGAATTTCCGTGGGGTTGGTGAGGGTGGCAAAGATAATGCCTTCTTCTTTGGCATGGTGCTGTTCTTCCAGACGGGCAGGCATTTCAGCCTCGCCGCGGCGGTAGACGATGTAGACCTTTTCGGCACCTAAACGCTTGGCACACCGGGCGGCATCCATTGCCACGTTGCCGCCGCCGACGATGGCAGCAGCCCTGCTCTGGATGATGGGGGTGTCGCTGGGCTCCTCATAGGCTTTCATCAGGTTTGTACGGGTCAGATATTCATTGGCAGAGTAAACGCCCTTCAGGGCTTCACCGGGAATGTGCATAAACATGGGCAGGCCGGCGCCGGAACCGATAAAGATGGCCTTAAAGCCCATTTCAAACAGCTCATCGATGGACAGGACCTTGCCGATGACCATGTTGGTCATGACCTTGACACCCTGTGCTTCCAGCTTTTTCACTTCGTTTGCTACAATGGCCTTGGGCAGACGGAATTCGGGGATGCCGTAAACCAGCACACCGCCGGCGGTATGCAAAGCCTCGAAAATGGAAACTTCATAGCCCAGTTTGGCCAGCTCTGCGGCGCAGGTCAGGCCGGCAGGGCCGGAGCCGACCACGGCCACGGGAATCCCGTTGGAAACGGGCTTTTCGGGCATGGCGTTGACGTTTTCCCGGTACCAGTCGGCCACGAAGCGTTCCAGACGGCCGATGGCGACAGGTTCGCCTTTGACACCGCGGACGCACTGGGCTTCGCACTGGCTTTCCTGGGGGCAGACACGACCGGACAGGGCAGGCAGGGCGTTGGTGGAAGTGATGATCTCATAAGCGGCCATAAAGTCGCCCTCGGCGACCTTGCCGATGAATTCGGGAATACGGATATTTACGGGGCAGCCGTCTACGCATTTGGGCTTCTTGCAGCCCAGGCAGCGCTTGGCTTCTTCCATGGCCATTTCCGGGGTGTAGCCCAGGGCCACTTCCAGGAAATTGTGATTACGGACGTTAGGGTCCTGCTCCGGCATGGGAGTCTTTGTCAAAGTCATATTTGCCATGTTCAAATCCTCCTTACTTGATCAGTTCTTGACCCAGCTTTTCCATGCGGCACATATGGGTCTTGTTGGTATCGGCTTCCCGTTCCCGGTAGACGCTGTTGCGGTTCATCAGCTCGGCGAAATCCACCTGATGACCGTCAAAATCCGGGCCGTCCACACAGGCGAATTTCACTTCTCCGCCTACGGTGACGCGGCAGCCGCCGCACATGCCGGTGCCGTCGACCATAATGGGGTTCAGGCTGACAATGGTTTTGACACCGAAAGGCTCGGTGGTTTTGGAAACGAATTTCATCATGGGGATAGGCCCGATGGCCAGAACCTCATCGTACTGATTGCCGGCTTCCAGAAGCTCCTGAAGCTTGGCGGTGACAAAGCCCTGCTCCCCGTAAGTTCCGTCATCGGTCATGATGAACAGGCGGTCGGAAGCGGCCTTGAACTCCTCTTCCAGAATAACGATGTCCTTGCTGCGGAAGCCGACGATGACATCCACTTCCACACCGGCTTCCTTGAAAGCCTTGGCAGAGGGGTAGGCGATGGCACAGCCGACGCCGCCGCCGACTACGCAGACACGCTTCATGCCTTCGACCTCAGTGGGCTTGCCCAGAGGGCCGACAAAGTCCTGAATATAGTCCCCTTCATTCATCTTGCCCAGCATATTGGTGGAAAGGCCCACCTTCTGGAAGATGATGCTGACGGTGCCCTTTTCCCGGTCGTAACCGGCAATGGTCAAGGGGACACGCTCGCCCTGCTCATCGATGCGGAAAATAATAAACTGACCGGCCTGGGCCTTTTTTGCAACAAAAGGCGCTTCGATCTCCATGTAGGTGACCGCGGCGTTCAGTTCCCGTTTACATACGATCTTGTACATGATGTTTCCATCCCTTTCTTATGTAAGCAATCATGCTTACGCAATAATCCATTTTGATTATAACAGTCCTTTTCTCTGTTGTAAAGGGAGAAGGACCGGCGATCATTTGAAAATTTGCAGAAAAAAAGATTTTCTTGGGCAATTGCGGCAGTCATTGGCACGCATACAAGGGGCCGATTACGGAAGATCGGTTTTGCAGCTAACGGACGGGATGGAAGGTGAGCCGGGACCTTGTACCGCCCCGGAAAGACCTTTTATAAAAAATCGCCCGGCAGCAGAAAATAAGCCGGGTGATTTTCACCCGGCTTGCTTTTTAGAGTACCCCAACCAATTTCTGTACCAGTTGCGCACAGTGTTGGGCGGCAGCTCGTTCAAATGTGGGATAATCCTGTTTCGCAGAGCCGTCTGCCTGATCGGAAATGGCTCGCAGAATCAGGAAAGGGAGTCCGTTCAGCCATGCGCTTTGTGCAATGGCTGCACCTTCCATTTCGGTACAGTCACCGGAAAACACCTGAATGAGTCGATTTTTTACAGCAGGATCGGAAATAAATTGATCGCCGCTGACAACTCGCCCCGGAACTGCTTTGAAGGCAGTTTCTTCGCTGCAGAGCGCGAGGGCTTTTTTGCGCATTTCTTCATCCGCCGGGAAAGAGAATGCCTCAATACCGGGGATTTGACCGGGGGCATAACCCAATGCCTGCACATCCATATCATGGTGAATGGCATCTTGAGAGATCAGAATATCGCCAATGTTCAGATTGGCATTCAGGGAACCGGCCACGCCGGTGTTGATCACATGAGTTACGGCAAACAGATCCGCCAGGATTTGCACACACAAAGCGGCATTGACTTTGCCGATGCCGCATTGCACCACGACAACGGAAGTGCCGTTCAGGGACCCTTCATAAAAATCCATCCCCGCCCGTTTGGTAATGGAAACCTGTGTCATGTTTCCTTTCAGCGTCTCCACTTCCAATTCCATTGCACCGATAATGCCGATTTTTTTCATAAATCCTCCTTACCGGGGGTAGACCAGCCGGTCATCCCCGATGCCATAGAGTACGGTTTCCAGATGATGTTCTGCCATTTTTTTGGCCAGAGGCAGATCCATATCGGAGTAGTTTCCGCAGTCCTTTGGGGCTGCACCGGGAATCTCACCATGAAAATCCCGGATAAATTCCCACATCCCGGTGAGAAGGGGAATGATGTCCCGGGAGGACAAGTCCCCTGCCAGAAGCAGATAGAAACCGGTTCGGCAGCCCATAGGACCGAAGTAGAGGACCCGATCCTTCCATACGGAATCATTCCGCAGATAGGTGGCGCCCAGATGTTCTATGGTGTGGAGCTGCCCTGTGGTCATAACCGCTTCCCGGTTGGGGGCAGTTAACCGAAGATCAAATGTCGTCACGGTTTCTGCACCAACGCGGTCTTTTCTGGAAACGTAGACACCGGGCAGCAGCCGGATATGGTCAATTGTGAAACTGGTAATTTTCTCCATTATGGGCTCCTTACAAAGTGATCAGCTCATAGTCCTGAACACCCAAACCGATGGCTTCGCCATGCTCGGTGGCAGTACGCCAGTTTGTGGAGGGATGTGTACCGGAAAAACGGTCTTTCCCATCAGCCCGGGCCTTGAGAATGCTCATGGGGTTTGCCGGTTGGCGGTTCACCGCATCGGCGCAGGCCACATCCAGCGCCACCGGGTCAAAAGAAGCAAACATGCCCACATCATTTACAATAGCGGCATCGGATTCGGGATGGCAGTCGCAGTTGGGAGAGACGTTGTTAACGATGCTGATATGGAAGCTGGGACGGCCGTCCACAACGGCTTTGGCGTACTCGGCGATTTTATAGTTGAGGTTGGAAAACGTCTCATCCTGTGCCGGCTGGATGGCATCTTTGGGACAAATTCCGATACACCGGCCGCAGCCGACACATTTTTTGTGATCGATTTCACATTTACCGTCGGAGATCTGAGGACCGTCATGAGCACAGACTTTGTGACAGGCACCGCAGCCTACGCAAAGGACCTGATAGACGTAAGGTTTGCCGGCTGAATGCATTTCCATTTTTCCGGCCCGGGAACCACAGCCCATACCCAAATTCTTCAGGGCGCCGCCAAAACCGGTACACTCATGGCCCTTGAAATGGTTCAGGGAGATGATAATATCGGCATCCATAATGGCTCTGCCGATTTTGGCGGTCTTGCACAGCACACCGCCGTTGATGGGAACCGTTACGTCATCGGTCCCTTTGAGTCCGTCAGCGATCAGAATCTGGCAGCCTGTGGATATGGGGTTGAACCCGTTGAGGTTGGCTGTATCAAGGTGGTCCAAAGCATTCTTCCGGGAACCGACATAGAGGGTATTGCAGTCAGTCAGGAAGGGCCTGCCGCCCAGCTGCTTGACATAGTCTGCCACATAGCGGGCAAAATTGGGCCGCAGGAAAGCCAGATTACCCAATTCACCAAAGTGGACCTTGATGGCTACATACTTTCCGGAGAAGTCGATTTGATCCATACCGGCAGACTTCATGAGCTGATGGAGCTTGCTCTCGTGGTTCTGCCCGTTTCTCATCCGAAAATCGGTAAAATATACTTTTGCCTGTTCCATAGAACACCTCCTGATCTTTTTTACTTAGTATAACAGTTTCCAAACTCTGTGTCAAAAAAAGTTATGGATATTCTCGCTTGTGTTTGCTATAATGAACCTGTACTATGGATGAGTATGGGGTGGAAAGGGGTCAGAAATGGAATTTATCGGTTTTTTGGGAAATTCTGCCCTGAAGCAGCGGTTAACTGCCTCCTTTGCCGCAGGGAAACATTCTCACTGCTATCTGATCTGCGGCCCGAAGGGTTCCGGTAAACATACGCTGGCGAAGCTGTTGTCTGCAGCACTCCAGTGTTCGGAGAAAAATGCCCCGTGTATGGCGTGCCGGAATTGCCGCAAAGCGATGGATGGCCAGCACCCCGATGTGATCACCATAGATGATCCGGAGAAAAAGAGTGTCTCGGTGGATCTGATCCGTCAGCTTCAGTCTGATGCCTATATCCGACCCAACGAGGGTGCCGGGAAAGTCTATCTGATACCCCGTGCCATGGAAATGACGGAGAGTGCCCAAAATGCACTTCTGAAATTGATAGAGGAGCCACCGGCCTATGCTGTGTTTCTCCTCTTGACAGACAATGCCGGGAAGCTGCTGCCGACTGTTCGAAGCCGTTGTACCGAGCTTCGTTTGGAGCCGGTGCCCCAGGAAACAGCTTTGCCTTGGCTGGAGGAACAGTTTCCCCAACGGTCCAGGGCTGCACTGCTGGCAGCCTACCGCCGTTCCGGTGGTTTTTTAGGGCAGTCGGCGGAGCTGCTCCGCAAGGAGAATTATGAACCTCAGACATTGGAATTTGCTTCAGCCTATGCAAAAAAAGAGACCATGATGCTGGCGCAGGTGATCAGCACCATGGAAAAGCTGCCCAGGCCCAAGCTGCAGCAGATTCTGGCACAATGGTGCCAACTGCTTGCGGATGCCTTGCTGGCACGGATCGGTCTGCCTGTACCATCGGAGTCGGCAGCCATAGGAAAAAACCGTACCGGTGCCGACTTGAGCGCTGCCCTTCGTGTATTGCAGAAGGCGCAGGAAGACTGTGCGGCAAATGTTGGCACAGGACATATCTGCGGCTGGCTTTTGGTCAGGCTGCGTTAAGAATCATATGGATTTCAAATCCAAAAGGAGAACCGAAATGACAGATCACATTACGCCTTCCGAAGAATCGGAAGTTTTCACGCAGGAGAACCCGGAAACAATGCCTGCAGCGACCGAAATTCCCGAAACGGTTACCGTTGTGGATATTCAGTTCCGTTCCGGAAGCAAGGTTTATTATTTCGATCCCGGCAGATTGGAACTAAAAGCCGGTGACCATGTTATCATGGATACGGCCCGGGGCAACGAGTTTGGTTATTGCACCGGCGGCAATCACACGGTATCTTCCCGTGATATCGTTCCGCCCCTGCGGAAGATCCTTCGGATCGCTACGGAAAAAGATGAGAGGATCAACGAGGAGAATATCCAGAAAGAAAAACGGGCATTTGAGGTCTGCCAACAGAAGATTCAGGAACACGGACTGGATATGCAGCTGGTATCTGCCGAGTGCGCTTTTGACGAAAGCAAGATCATTTTCTTCTTTACTGCCGACGGCCGTGTGGATTTTCGTGATCTGGTGAAAAATCTGGCGTCTGTATTCCGTACACGCATTGAACTGCGGCAGATCGGTGTCCGTGATAAGGCGAAAATGGTCGGCGGTCTGGGAATCTGCGGCCGTCCTTTCTGCTGCAAGGAATTTCTGGATGACTTCCAGCCGGTTTCCATCAAAATGGCCAAGACCCAAAACCTCAGCCTCAATCCCACCAAGATATCCGGCACCTGTGGGCGGCTTATGTGCTGCCTGAAGTATGAACAGGAAGCATATGAAGACCTGCTGAAAACCAGCCCCAAAAATGAGTCCTTTGTGGACACAGTGGACGGCCGCGGTACGGTGGTGGACGTGAACCTGCTGCGGCAGTCTGTTCGTGTTCGCATGGAAGATCAGCCCGATACCATCAATTGCTATAAAAATTGCGATATCTGTGTGCTGCGAAATGGAAAGGGGAAGAAAACAGATCCTCCCATTCCCAAAGAAGTGGCTCCCATCTCCTCCAAGCCGCGTTTGTCCGGAAAGTTTGTGGAGTTGTCCGACGAGCCTATGCCGGATGTGATCATTGCCGGACGGGAGATGCCGCCTGTGAAGGAGGAAACGGACCGAGAGAGCGCAGAAAAGGCAGTTCGGCCGGAAAAGACCGAGGGCGGTCATTCCAATAACCGCCGCCGGAAAAAGAAACCGGCAGGTCAGCGGCTTGCAGCCAAGGAAAACGCTCCCAGAGCAGAAGAACAGGAGAAAAACCGGCATTCCCGTCAGGAGGGGCAGCCTAAAAAAGAAAAATCGGCCCGGCAGGATGGACAGCAGCCCCGGGCAGAGGGGGCATCCAAACCCCACCAGCACCGCCGTCCCCATGGGCCCAGACCGGAGGGCGGCCCAAAAGCGAATAATGGATGACAGCAAAAAGACCGCTCCGGAGAGCGGTCTTTTTCTATTGGCTACCAAACGCCGATCCATGGGGACGATGCCGGTCAGAAATTGCGTTCTTTTCGGTTGACATTTTTTCTCAGCCAGTTGCCCAACTCGGTCATAGACAGCAAAACTGCCACAAGGAACACACCGGGGATGAGAATGATCCACCAGCTTTTGGTCATCAGCGCTTTTTCTGCCAGCGACAGCATGCTGCCCCATGAGATGATCTCCAACGGCAATCCCATGCCCATGAAGCTGAGGGTGGATTCCGAGCTGATCGCATTGCGGATATTCATTACGACCATGAACATAATGGAGGAGACGAAATTGGGAGCCAGATGCTTCCATAAAATATGGAAGAAGCTGCCGCCCATGCATTTGGAGGCGATCACATATTCGCTGTTTCGGATCTGTCGCACCTCTGTTCGGACGACCTTGGCGATGGGGCACCAGGAAGTGATACCGATCACAATGGAAATGGAGAGGATATTGGGCGGCCCTAAAACTGCCTGAATAAACAAAATGATCAGCAGCGTGGGCACGCTGAGGATGATCTCGGTTATCCGCATGAGAACGGTATCCAGCCAGTCCGGTGCGATACCGCTGAGGGAGCCGTAAATGACAGCGATTGCAGCAGAAATGGCAGTTGCGAAGAATCCGATAAAGAGGGAAATACGGCCGCCATACCAAATGCAGGAAAAGATATCCCGCCCCAGAGTGTCTGTGCCGAAGAGAAATTCCCGATCGGGTGCTTTGCTGCAGTTCATCAGGTCGAGATAGGTGGGGTTCTTGGTCATGATCAGCTCGGCAAACACACAGCCAAGTACGATCAGCCCCAAAATGATCAAGGAAAGCACCGGGACACCTGGCCGGGTTTTGCGCTTTTCCGGTTTTGGATGTTCCTGTTCCCGGATTCCGACGACAGTAAACAGTTCCTGCTCCGTCATTTTCTCATCACCTCCGAAGCTTCCGCCACATCAGCGGCTTTGATTCGAGGGTCAATTTGTTCATTGATGATCTGACCGAGAATATTGCAGAAAATGACCACCACGCCGGTCATCATACACAGGATCATAAGCAGATTGTAATCGGCATAGCGGGCGCTTTCGTAGGACAGGGTCCCAATGCCGGGATAGCCAAATACCGTTTCCACAATATAAGTTCCGCCCAATATATGGGGGACGGAAATTGCCATGATGCTGATATAGGAAGGCATGATATTCCGCAAACAATGGCCAAACATGATCTGCTTTTTGGAAAGGCCCATAGATTTTCCCATCAGGACATAGTCTGCCCGAATCTCTTCCAGCAGTTTATTGCGAATCAAATAGGCATAATACCACAAATGGTTCAGGACAACAATGGTTATGGGCAGAATCAGATGAACCACACGGTCTGCGATGTCTCCTTTTTTTCCCACAGAATAAGCACCGCTGCTGGGCAGCCAGCGAAGAATCACGCTAAACACCAAAATCAGGATCAGAGACATCCAAAATTCCGGTATACAACTGCTCAGGGTGCCGATTTTGCACACAATGCGATCCGGCCACCGATCTTCAAACCATGCACAAAGAATTCCAAGAAGCAGCGCCAGTCCAAAGGTCAGGATAAATCCAATGCCGCCGAGAAGGAGGGTATTTCCGATTCGCTGGGCGATTACAACCGTTACATTCTGCTTATATTTGAATGAGATGCCAAACTTTCCGTGCAGCGCATTCTTGACCCAGCGGGCGTATTGAATATGGATAGGGGCATCCAGACCCAGCTTCTCTCGGGCAAGCTCCTGATCCTCTGTGCTCATTTTCTCCACTCTTTCTCCGTAATAGGAAAGCAGAGGATCTGTAGGAGTCAGTCGGGAAAGCCAAAACACCAAGATTGACAAAAGAACTACGCTGAACAGGAAGATCAGTACTTTCTTACCATAGTAGAATGCTTTCTTTTTCATGCCTTCCCCTCCTTTTGCAGAACGAAATGGTCGGGGGCTGCCTCGGTCAGCACACCCTCACAGCTGAAATCCAGTTCTTCAAAAATCAAGTGTTCCCGGTTTCGTTCCAGAATCGGATCCGGGACAAGGATGGCAGAAAGCAGGGCTTTTGTGTATGGGTGAAGTGGATGTTCGTACAATTCCTTTGTGGGTGCTATTTCCACCAGTTTTCCGCGATACATGACACCGACCCGATCACAGAGATACTCCACCATAGACAGGTCATGGGCGATGAACAGAATGGAGAATCCGTGCTCCTGCCGCAAATGCTGAAACAGATTGACGATCTGTGCCTGAATGGATACATCCAGAGAAGCGATCGGTTCGTCGGCGATCAGCAGCTCCGGTTCCATGGAAAGGGCTCTGGCGATGGCGACCCTCTGCCGCATACCGCCGGAAAGTTCCGACGGGTATTTGTCCAGATAGCTTTCATCCATCCCGACATAGTGAAGCTGGAATGCTGCCTCCTTTCGGTATGTCCCTCTGGGGGGCTTTATGCGGTGGATGGACATAGGCTCAGCAATAATATCCACTACCTTCATCCTCCGGTTGAGGGAAGATGTGGAATCCTGAAAAATAAGCTGCCGTTTTGCTTCCAGCATTCGTTGATTGGCTTTGAATGCAGCAGGATCACAGATGTTGATTCCCTGAAAGGTGATGCTGCCTTCTGTGGGCCTGCAGATGTTCATCAGGCAGCGGGCGATGGTGGATTTTCCGGATCCGGATTCTCCTACCAATCCCAAAATCTCTCCTTTTCGAATCTGAAAGGATACATCATCCACCGCCCGGATCCGCATTTTTTTTGTTAGCCTGAAAGAATGGGTTAAGTGCTGAATATCCATCAGTATTTCATCCATGGCAGGCACCTCCCACAGGCCGGTTGATTTGGGGGGCTCTGGGGTCCAGAAGCCATGTGGCGGCAAAATGAGTCTCAGAGATCCGGAACATAGGCGGCTGCTCTTCGTAATCAATTGCCAGTGCGTACTCATTGCGGCAGGCAAAGGCATCTCCTGCCGGAGGCGCTATGAGCGTGGGGGGCATGCCGGGGATGGCCTTCAGACTGCTTTTGCCTTTTGCCGATGCAGGGAGTGCCTGCAGCAATCCCCATGTGTACGGGTGGCGGGGATCATAGTAAATTTCCTCTGCCGTGCCGATCTCCACGATTTTTCCGGCATACATAATGGCAACTCGGTCGGCGGCTCTTGCCACAACGCCCAAATCGTGAGAAACCAGAATGGTTGCCGTTCCCAGCTTCTTTTGTATATCTCGCAGCAGATCCAAAATCTGTGCCTGAATGGTCACATCCAGAGCTGTGGTCGGCTCATCCGCCAGCAGAACCTTTGGGTCGGAGGCCAATGCCATAGCCATAACGCTCCGCTGCCGCATACCGCCGGAAAAATTATAAGGATACAGATGATATCGTTCTTCGGGATTTTGAATTCCCACCAAAGTCATCAATTGAATGGCCCGATCGCGGAGCTGCTCTTTTGACATCTTTTTATTGTGAACCAGAATTGCTTCCGCAATCTGCTTGCCGATGGGAATGGTGGGATCCAGAGCCGTCATGGGGTCTTGAAATACCATGGAAAAGAACTTTCCCCGCAGGCGCCTCATATCACGTTCCGTATGGTTCGTGATATCTTTGCCCTCCACCAATATTTGCCCGCCGACGATTTTTGCACTTTGGGGCAGCAGCTTCATAATGGACTTGCACAGAATGCTTTTTCCGCAGCCGGATTCTCCCACAATTGCCAAAATCTCACCGGGCTGCAGGGAAAAACTCACATCCCGTACCGCTTCCACCATGCCGGAGGAGGACCGAATATGCACGCACAGATTTTTGATCTCCAATAATTCACGCATAACATTCGTTCCAATCTGATTTTGCTGTGTTCTGTCATAGGCAAGAGCCGATTCCCTTTTGATATGTTCTTCAGAATCAGCCCATGGTCCATTGGGTGATATTCCAAAAAATGCCTACACCGTGATGACCCAGAACGGTATCGGCGGCAATGCCCTTCAAGTCAGAATTTGCTGCATACATCGCATCGATATAGGCAAAAAAGGTGTAAGCAGGAGCTTTTGCCATTTCAATTTGGAAGTTTTTATAGGCTTCTGCACGGGCGGCGGTGTCGTTGGTCTGACGGGCTTCCGTCAGATACTTGTCTACCAATTTGTTGGAATAACCGGAGTAGTTGGCGCCGTTGCCGGTGCCAAAGACCTTATAGGTGTGGTCATCGGCATCAAAGGGAGAGCCCCAGCCGATGATGCAGCATTCCTGCCCGGCCCAGTCGATGCCGTCGGCGGGAACGTTGGCTTTAACATCCAGACCGATCTGCTGCAGCTGCTGTGCAGCGATCTGAGCCATATCGATACGAACTTGATCACCGGGAGTTGCGTGAATGGTGAAGGAGATTTTCTGCCCGTCTCGAGTCCAGAAACCATCGGCATTTTTCTCGCAGCCAACCTCTGCCAGCTTAGTCTCAGCCATGGAGGGATTATAGTCATAACGCTCAACGCCATCGTAGTTGTACACATTGTGCTGAATGGGAGAATAGGCCACTTCTCCATAACCCAGCAGGACTGCATTTACAATCGCCTGACGATCGATGGCATAGCTGATTGCGGGGATCAGATCTGCGTTTTTCTGCCAGTATTCGTTTTGGAAGTTGTAGAGGATGCCGCGATAATCGGCAGTATCCATGGCATAAACGGTAAACTCGCTGCTGCCCTGGAAAGCAGAGGCATCCTTGGGGGTGATCTGTGCCAGATCCAGTTCACCGGACTGCAGCTGCAGTGCCTTGGCAGAGTCATCTTCCACAATTTTAAAAATAATGGAGTCAATTTGAGCGGCACCACCGAAATAGTTTTCGTTCTTCACCATATGGATGGACTGACCCACATCCCAGCTTTCCAGCTTGTAAGGACCGGTACCGATGGGTGCTTTGAAATAATCGGATTCCCACATATCCTCACCCTGAAGAAGATGCTCCGGCAGGATGGACATGGTCATATAGTCCGGAAAGGCGAAATTGGGTTCGGAAAGGACAAAGGCGATCTCATGATCCGTGAGGATTCGGATCTCTGCCACCTCTTCATAGTTGGGATAGTTTTCCGAGCCGTTGTTGGGGTCCATAATGGCCTCAATGGTGAACTTGACATCCTCGGCGGTAAAGGCCTCCCCGTCATGCCATTGGACGCCTTCGCGGAGGGTAAAGGTATAGGTCATGGAAGCATCATCATAGACCCAAGATTCTGCCAAAGCAGGAATCAATGCACCTTCGCCGTCCCGGGCAACCAGGCCGTCAAAGAGCAGATGCTTGATTTCGCAATGTTCATTCATAATGGGATTGATGGAGGTATAATCACCGGAGCCGTAAATGAGGGTGCTGCCGTCCGGTTGACCCTGCTGTCCGCAGGCGGCCAGACCAAATACTATCAGAACCGCAAGGAAAACAATCACAATTCGCTTCATAATGTTCCATTCCTTTCACTTTGATTATGGCTACTTTAACAAAAATTGATTATGGTCACAAGCCCGGTGGGGGGATATTTTTTCAAAAAAATGACTTGTCTTGTCAGGTGTTCTTGCAATTTGGGCATACTTGCAGTATGATGATTTCAAGTAAGGATCCGGGAGGGAATACCATGAAGGACGGATTTATCAAAGTGGCTGTGGCCGCACCGCTGCTGCGGGTGGCCGATTGCGTGTATAATGGGCAGCAGTCCCTTTCCTGCATCCGGCGTGCGGCGGCACAGGGAGTCAAACTGCTGGTTTTGCCGGAACTGGGGCTCACAGGCTATACCTGCGGCGATCTGTTTTTGCAGCCTGCTCTGCTGTCAGGTGCGGAAGCTGCCTTGCTTCAGCTGTTGGAAGAGACAGCGGTATTGGAGCTCGTATTTGTGGTGGGACTGCCTGTGGCTGTGAAAGGGCGGCTGTATAACTGTGCTGCTGTTTGTCAAAAGGGCAGGATTCTGGGCATTGTTCCCAAGAGTCATTTGCCCAATTACGGAGAATACAGCGAAAGCCGATGGTTTGCAAAAAAGACAGCTGGAGTGGAAACGATCACCATCTGCGGCCGGAGCGTCCCATTTGGCACAGAGCAGATGTTTGTGTGCAGAAATCTGCCCCAATGTGCTGTCGGTGTGGAAGTCTGCGAGGATCTGTGGGCGCCGGATGCTCCATCCCGCCTGTTGGCGGAAGCAGGGGTTACCATTTTGTGTAATCCGGCTGCCAGCAGTGATTTTGCCGGGAAGGCTCGTCAGCGGAGAGATTTGGTAAAAAGCCAGTCTGCCAGACTGACAGCTGCTTATCTGTTTGTCAGCTGCGGCGAGGGAGAATCCACGTCCGACTGTGTATTTTCCGGTCACGGCATCATTGCAGAAAACAATGAAATTCTTGCAGAACAGCGTTTTTCTTCCGATCTGCTCATTACGGAAGTGGATGTGGATCTGCTGGAAGGAGAGCGCCGCCGGCGGCAAAATCTCCATCCGGCGGAAGGGATCGCTGTGACGGAATTTGAATGGACACCGGAGGAGACAGACCTGACCAGAACATGGGCGGAAAATCCCTTTGCACCCAAGGAAGAATCTGCCCTGCACGAAAGCTGCCGGGAGATGTTCCGTCTGGCGGCACTGGGGCTCAAAAGCCGCATGCTCCATACCGGAGCAAAGACAGCCGTCATTGGCCTGTCCGGTGGTCTGGACAGCACCTTGGCGCTGCTGATCATCTTGGAAGCCTTCGACCTTATGGGCAAAGACCGGAAGGATATTCTGGCAGTGACCATGCCCTGCTTCGGCACCACAAACCGCACCAAAAGCAATGCAGAGCTGCTGGCACAGCAGGCAGGCTGTACCTTCCGGACCATCGCCATTGGGGATACGGTGAAAAGCCATTTCTCCGATATCGGACAGCCCTTGGACAACCACGATGTGACGTTTGAAAACGGGCAGGCACGGGAGCGGACACAAGTGCTCATGGACCTTGCCAATATGTGCGGCGGATTGGTGATCGGTACGGGAGATCTCAGCGAATTGGCTCTCGGCTGGGCTACTTACAACGGCGACCATATGAGCATGTACAGCGTTAACAGCTCCATTCCCAAAACGATGGTTCGCCATATGGTGCGGGATGCTGCGGCATATACGTCCGACAAGGCCATGGCCCGTGTGCTGACAGATATATTGGACACTCCGGTTTCCCCGGAACTGCTCCCTGCCACGGACGGAAATATTGCCCAAAAGACGGAAGATCTGGTGGGCCCCTATGACCTTCATGACTTCTTCCTGTATTATATCGTTCTTCGGGGGTTTGCTCCGGGAAAGGTGCTGCGTCTGGCACAGCGGACGTTGGGGGACCGGTTTGACCGGGAGACGATTCGCAAATGGCTCAGGACATTCTATGGCCGGTTTTTTGCCCAGCAGTTCAAACGGAACTGCCTGCCGGATGGCCCGAAAGTCAGCGAGGTAAGCTTCTCTCCCAGAGGGGAATGGAAAATGCCGGCCGATGCTGTCAGCAGCCTGTGGCAGAAGGAATTGGAGAGATTGTAAAAAAGGAAGGCGAGTGCCGTGAAGATGAACGGGGCCCAACGGCGGCAGAAAATTTTGGAAATGCTCATGACGGCAGATGCGCCTGTATCCGGTTCTGCTTTGGCAGCAGAATTCGGGGTCAGCCGTCAGGTCATTGTGCAGGATATGGCGCTGCTCCGCACCCATGGGGAGCAGGTAATCGTTTCTACCTATCAGGGCTATCTGATTCCAAAAGCCGATACCGGCTGCAGCCGTGTTTTTAAGGTGCGGCACAAAGCGGAGGATACGGAGCGGGAGCTGCTGGAAATCGTGGACCTTGGCGGCAAGGTGGAGGATGTATTTGTTTACCACAGAATCTATGGCGTGGTCAAAGGCGAATTGAATATCCGCTCCCGGAAAGATGTGCGGGAGTTTATGGCCCGGCTGGCTGACGGCAGTTCCACATTGCTTATGGAAGTGACCGATGCCTACCACTACCACACGGTGCTGGCAGAGGACCGGGAGACATTGGATTTGATTCAGACCCGTCTGGGGGAGCTGGGATTTCTCGCCCCGCTGCGGGAACACGAACCGGTGGAATTCGGAACAACATAAAAAAGGTGCCATCTCCAGGATGGCACCTTTTTTATATCCTGAACGCCGGATATGGCCATGGGGGGCAAAGAGCGTAGGAGATTTGCGACTCAGGCCAAGGCTTTTGTCCGGTCACAAAAGCCTTGGATGAAAAAGACCGCAGGGGGAGGGCGTTGTGTGTTTGCTCCCGCAAACAAAGCCACGCTCCCCCTGCACCCCCCTCCCGGCACGCACCAACGGGGGTTGGTACAGGGCAGGGGTGCTGATAGGGGTGTTTTGAAGGGTGGGGATGGCAGGTTTGAGGATGTTGTTGCGACCCAGGCCAAGGTTTTTGCCCAGTCACAAAAGCCTTGGATGAAAAAGAACAAGCCCCCGTATGGCGGGTGTCCGTAAAACAGTTAAACCAAAAATTTAACTATTTACGGCATCTGTCAGACGGGGTTGGCTAAAACGAAAGTAAGCTATACTTGGTTTGATAACCAGGTATAGCTTATTTTTATCTCAAAAAACTATTGAATTTACGATATGGAGGTACATACGATGCAGGAACTGAACTATATTCGTTGCGGCGATTATTATATTCCCGATATTCGCTTATCGGAGGAAACAAGACCGATAGGGCGTTGGGGACGGATGCACAAGGATTATCTTAAAGAACATCATCCCGTTCGTTTCAATGCTCTTTGCCTTGACGGTACGCTCTGGACTTATTTGGCTGATTTGAACGAGCAGGCACAGAACCGCCTTGAACGTATCATCGAGCAAATGAAAGCCGCTGAGGGCGTGACAGAAAGGTTGAAAGAGACCGAGCAGATGGCTTGGATAGGCGCTATGAACAACATTCGCAACAGAGCTGAGGAAATCGTCATAAGCGAACTGATTTATAATTAACGTCACCAAAGGGACTTGTACTCATTGTGGGTACAAGTCCCTTTTCACTTCTACGCAGGTTGCAGAGAAGTTGTATGTTAACTTCGACACAGGTTGTGTAGAAGTTAGGACGGGAGAAA
The DNA here is from genome assembly GCA_045652125.1 of Candidatus Avilachnospira sp. GTDB lineage: Bacteria > Bacillota > Clostridia > Oscillospirales > Oscillospiraceae > Avoscillospira. The sequence continues at coordinate 54,907 of JAZRTT010000031.1, forward strand.
ATCACCTTAATTTATGAAAAACATCAAAATTAACCGATTTTTAATGAAAATGTCTTGAAATTAACCAAATTTGGTGTTATAATGTAATAAATAGTCGAAAGGTGGGATAGAGATGGATAGCATCACTAATCTTATCAAAGCAGAAATCAAAAGACAGTATAAGAGCGTGCGCCAGTTTTCTGAAAAAAGCGGGATTCCTTATAGCACGTTGTCAAATTGCCTGTCAAAAGGAATTGGCGGAACTGCTTACGATACAGTTATAAAGATTTGTAATCTGCTAAACTTAAAACATATATACGATGCCGATTTAACCATTTTTAACGAACAATTCTATGATATATGCCATATGCTCTCCGAACTTGATGAGCAAGGGGTTCATACGGTTAGGACGGTGTTAACCATTGAGCACAACAGATGTTCCAAGTCTAACAGCAAAGAAACAGTTAAAGCTTTCAATGGGATTTCATTTGCAACCAAACAAATCCAAAACAGCGAGGATGACGAACAATGAGCATTGAGAGTGAAGCAAAAATTAGAGCTAAGACATTTTTGTTAGAAAACAGGATTTCACACATTACCTTGGAAAATATTATGTTCATAATGGAACAGCAGGGTTTCCAATTCGTGGAGTATAGTCAAAATTATGTAAATGATGCGTCTTGGGAAATTATCAAACAATTGAAATTAGAACAATACGCTCTTTCCGGCAAGGCTTTTGCGTACAAAAATGGGGTTACCAAATTATTGTTCTTATGTGATGAAATGACCGCAAACGAGAAACTGTATGCACTCGCTCACGAGGAGGGACATATTCTTTGTGGTCATTTAGAGCCTGCTTATAATGGAAGCTCTGTGGAACAAGAACATTTGGCAAATGAGATAGCACATTATTTAATCCATCCTCCGCTGTTCACTCAATTGTGGATAGCCACTTTAGAGAGGAAAAAACTTGTAATTACAATTGTGGCAGCTATCCTTTGCGTTTCGCTGGCGATAGCTGCTGTGATACTTGTTGGCAAGGAAAACAGTTATTATGGAGAATATTATATAACCGAAAATGGATCCAAGTATCACAAAAGCGATTGTATGATAATTAAAGATAAAGCCAATACGAAAAGATTAACAGAGGCAGATTATTATTCTGGCGAATATGAACCCTGCCAAGTCTGTCTGCCCGAATAATTTAGTGAGGTGTGAACGATGATTTGTAATAAATGCAAGAGTGAAGTTCCTGCTGATAGCGAGTTCTGTCAGTATTGCGGAGCATCTATTGAAAAAGATGATAAGGCGAATGCTCCCGTTGTAGATATTTTGAATTATACACACACCGGAAGCCCCAATGATTTTTCTTCATATAATTCAACGAAGAAACAATCCAAGAAAAAGCCTATAATAATTGCTATTGTGGCAATTATTGCAGTTGCCGCAATTGTGTTTGCGTGTGTTGCTTTGGCTATTCCAGAAATCAAATACCGAGAGGCGTGCTCGACTTTAGATGCCGGTTCTTATTCTGAGGCTATTGAAATGTTTGAAGCATTGGATGGGTATAAGAACAGCGACGATAAAATCAAGGAAGCGAAATATCAATATGTTCTAAAACACGAAAACAACTATGACAAAACTACATTTACATATTTGAAGGAATTGAAGAAACAGGATTACAAAGACAGCTCGGAAATTTATGAGGATTTGTATGAATGGAAAGTTACTGTCATTGCCGTGAATTCGAGTGAAGATGACGAGACGACAAATAAAACCTCAATTAGTAGAAGTAGTCCCATATATTTTCATATCAGGTTAACAGGCGGCGAGCCAAATGGTTCGATGCGTATTACCGTTAAGCCACACTATCCCGATGGTGAAACTGGGGAATACACATTTGATGATAAGTGGACAGACGGCGAAACTGGATGGTATGGGTGGTATGATGGACTTTATGAATATCCGGAATACGGAGCCACAGGAACCCTTCAGTGCAAGTTCTATGATGAAGATGGGAAGTTAATCGGAAGCGGTTCTGTCCGTATCAGTGATTAACTCACATAGCATAAATTTGATTATAAATGGAGGAGATTAGTATGAGTTTATCAGAAGCGCCTTCGGTAAAAATTACATACAGTACACCACAAGATATATCGGACGAAATCTTGGGCGGTACAATTCAATTTTGCAGAGAAACTGGATATAAGCAAAATATTATGTTGCTTACATTCTTCTGGTCAGCGTTCCTTCTAAATGCAAAAAACGAATTGAACGAACATAACCTAACGGAAAAGGTAGTCGATTGCTATATTCGTTCTCTCAGTAACGTATTTCCAAATCTGTCTGAAAATGCAGAAATGCGGCAAAAGGTTACTGAAATGCAACAACATTATTGGAGCAATCTTTCGTCCGATTTTTCAGCAATCAAAACAGAGGCAGAACTTGAGGCGTTTCTCCAAATCGCCAATTCAATGAATAGCCAAGATAATGCTGGAGAAAGCATCCAGCTCAAAGTTGACCCGAACAAACCATTTACGCAGGTTTCAAATGCAATCAATTCAAGTATTTATCGGTATCTACGGAAAATAGACAATGGCTTCGGAATTGAGTACAAAGGCGTTCTTAACGAATTTCGTTATGCAAGAATCCGTCAAGAAACAAGTGTAAAGCCGCAAAACAACACTCCAGCACCACCAACAGCAGCTACGAAAAAAACGGCGTCGGTTACTTATGAAACACCGCTTGGTATGGCGTGGTATAAGTTCCTAATTTATTTCGCTCTTATTGCAGGTGCTATCATCAATATTCTTTACGGTTTCAATTATATTTCCGGCGGTATTTATTTTGTAGAAACTAACGGTGAAGTCTCTGCTGAGCAAGTTTATGCTTTTTACGGGGCAGGATTACAAGTTGTTGATATTTTGTACGGCGTTTTCTTACTTGCATTTGCTATCTTGGCTTTTGTATTACGTCATAAATTAGCCCATTATGAGCCGGATGCACCTAAGTTTGTAAAAATCTTTTATTCTATTTCTGCGGGAGCTCCGTTCCTATACTCGATTATCGTTTCTGTAATTACCGGACAGTCTCTTGCGATAAATGCGATTGTCACGTTAATTGTAGGATTGGTTTTCTTGTTTGCAAACGTCAAATATTTTAATAAACGAGCTCATTTGTTTGTTGATAGAACAGATTTTGCCACCAATACAGTCCAACCCAGACCCGTACCTATTATTACTAAACCCAACGTTTCTACTGTACAGACTACTTCGACTGAGCCGCCCAAAAAAGTGTTGTTCTGCAGAAAATGTGGCACGAGGTTGGCAGAAGACAGTACCTTCTGCCACAAGTGTGGGACAAAGATTTCTTGATATGAGGTTCGGCATATGAAAAAATTAGTATTGTGTTTGATTCTTTGCTTCCTTCTGCTGTGTGGCTGCTCATTCGAGCCAAGCAGTATAGAAGCATACGAGCAAGACGAAGGGCAATTTGAGTGATGAACGCTTTGAGATGATGAGTCAGAACTACGAGGCGGAACAGAAACAGCTTGAAGCAGAGGTTATCGCTCTGCGGCAGGAAATTGAAGTACAGGAAAGACAGAACGAAAATATTGAGAGGTTCGTCCGAACGGCAGACAAATACGTGGACATCGAGGAAATCGACCCGTGTATGCTGCGAGAGCTGATAAAGGCAATTTATGTGGAAGCACCCGACAAATCCAGCGGTAAGCGTACACAACGCATCCACATCAAATATGACGGCATCGGCTTCATCCCTTTGGACGAGCTTGCAAAAAAGGAAACGGCGTGACTTTCGTCACGCCGCCCCTTGAAAACAGTCGTTTTCAAGCATTTTTCAAAATAACTGTTTTACGAAGCCCCGCCCGTATGGCGGGGGCTTGTTTTTATGCATAGAACAGAAGATCGTAGTAGTTGGGGAAAGGCCAGTAGTCGGCAGCTACAAGTGTCTCCAGATGGTCAATGGTAGCCCGGAGTTTTGTCATACCGGTAAAGACCACATCATGATAATACTGCAGCAGGGCTTCGTGGCTCACATCTGCAGGGACAGTATTGATAGCTGTTTTCAGTGCTGTGACCTGCTCCAACAAGTCGTTGTTCAAATGGCTGATGCTTTCGGCAAGGGCTTCTTCCACCCGGCAGGTAACACCCGGCAGCGCATCCCGTTTTCGGAGAATGGTTCGGCACAACTGCCCTGCATACTGGCTGGCAGCGTGAAGAATGTGCCGCTGCACCATGTCTATCATGGTCTGAGCTTCAATTTGGATGACTTTGCAGTAGTTCTCCATATGGATCTCGCTGCGGGCCATCATTTCTCCTTGGGTGAAGATCCCGTGGCGGGTCATAAGGTCAATATTTTTTGGAAGGGTAAAAGTGACCAGCGCCTCAGCGGAATTTTTCAGATTCTTCAGACCGCGGGCCTCGGCTTCCGCGATCCATGCTTCATCGTAACCGTTTCCTTCAAAGATAATATGCTTGTGTTCCGTCAGTACCCGGCGGATCAGCCGTTGGAGGTCTTTCTGGAAATTCTCGGAGGCTTCCAGCTCATCGGCGAACTGTCGGAGTTCTTCGGCCATTATGGCGTTGAGGACGGTATTGGAATCGGAAATCGACTGGCTGGCACCGGGCATACGAAGTTCGAACTTGTTGCCGGTAAAGGCCAGAGGAGAGGTACGGTTTCGGTCGGTGGTATCCTGGGGGATATGGGGCAGAACGTCTACGCCGATCTGGAGGGACTGTTTACCCAGTTCCACATAGTCTGTACCCTCGGTGATGCTGTCAATAATGGCACACAGTTCCGTGCCCAAAAAAATAGATATGATGGCCGGTGGTGCTTCCTGTGCGCCCAGACGATGGTCATTTCCGGCAGAAGTGACCGTACAGCGCAGTAATTCCTGATATTCGTCCACACCCTTGAGAAAGGCGGCCAAAAACAGCAAAAACTGGGCATTCTGGCTGGGGGTTTTTCCGGGTGCAAAGAGGTTTTTTCCGGTATCGGTGCCAAGGGACCAGTTGTTGTGTTTGCCGGAACCGTTGACGCCTGCAAAGGGCTTTTCATGGAGCAGACACACCAGCCCATGGCGGTCTGCTACCTTTTTCATAGTTTCCATGGTCAACTGATTGTGGTCACAGGCGGTATTTGCATCGGAGTAGACGGGAGCCATTTCGTGCTGTGCCGGGGCGACTTCGTTGTGCTTGGTTTTGGACAGAACGCCCAGCTTCCACAGCTCTTCGTCCAGATCCTTCATATAGGCAGCAACTCTGGGCTTGATCGCACCGAAATAGTGGTCGTCCAATTCCTGACCCTTAGGAGGCTTGGCTCCGAACAGAGTACGGCCGCACAGCCGCAGGTCTTCCCGCTTCAGATACAGCTCCTTGTCCAGAAGAAAATATTCCTGCTCAGCACCTACATGAGGCGTGACTTTGCAGGTTTCCTTATCGCCAAAAAGCCGCAGAACGCGAAGCGCCTGCTTGTTTACGGCTTCCATGGAGCGGAGCAGAGGCGTTTTCTTGTCCAGAGCTTCACCGGACCAGGAACACATGACGGTGGGAATGCACAAGCTTCCATCTTTGATAAAGGCAAAAGAGGTAGGATCCCATGCAGTATAGCCTCTGGCTTCAAAGGTGGCACGCAGACCGCCGGAGGGGAAAGAAGATGCATCGGCTTCGCCGCGGACCAGATTTTTCCCGCTGAATTCCATCAAAATTTTGCCGGGCCCTGCAGGGGACAAAAAACTGTCGTGTTTTTCGGCAGTAAAGCCGGTCATGGGCTGAAACCAATGGGTGTAGTGCGTGGCACCGTGCTCCATCGCCCATGCCTTCATACCGTCGGCAATGGCATTGGCTGTTGCCAATCGCAGATGAGTACCGTCCTGCAGGCATTGCTTCCACGCGGCCAGCGCTTCGGCGGTCACATACTTGGACATAGCAGCTTCGTGAAAAACCAGAGAGCCGAATAATTCCGGGATTCGCTCTTGTTCTGTCATATTGAAACCTCCCATGGGGTAAAATGCAAAAGTTTCTTATATTTTAGTCTGCACAGAAGATAAAGTCAACGGCAAATCACGCATACCTTGACTTTGCGGAAAAATTCAAATAAACTAAACACAGCAGGAGGGGGTCGTATGATTACATTTGAACAACTAAAGCACAACGAAGAAATTCGAACGTATATCAAAATGGCGGATCAGTCTTTGGCGGCATTGGGATTTACAGAGCATAGCTTTGCCCATGTGACCAAGGTGGCCGAGACGGCAGGATATATTCTGGAAACTACCGGGCACTCCTCCCATGAAGTGGAACTGGTGAAAATTGCCGGGTTTCTTCATGACATCGGTAATCTGGTCAATCGCACAGATCACTCGCAATCCGGGGCGGTTATGGCATTTCAGTTGCTTCATGATATGGATATCTCTCCGCAGGATCTGGCTACGGTCGTCACGGCCATCGGCAACCATGACGAGGGAACGGGTGTCCCGGTGGACGACCTTTCCGCGGCACTGATTTTGGCAGATAAATCCGATGTCCGCCGCACCCGTGTCCGCAATCAGGATAAGACCACCTTTGATATTCACGACCGTGTAAACTACTCTGTCAAGCAGGCTGTCTTAAAGATCAATGAGGACAAGACCAATATCAAACTGAAAATGCATATTGACACCAAATACGGATCCATCATGGATTATTTTGAAATTTTTCTGACCCGAATGAACCTGTGCCGGAGAGCGGCCCGGAAATTGGGGCTGGAATTCAAACTGATCATCAACGAGCAGATAGTGTTGTAAAAAGAAAAAGAAAGAAGTGTGGCTTCACAATGTCGATTCTTGCCCAGATCGGTGTGATCTTTGGCGTGTTTTTGGCGGCAGAGGGGATCTCTGCTGTATTGCCTTTTGCCTTTTCCGAGGCTGTCATCGGCATGATCCTGTTTCTGATCCTGCTGTTTTCCCGTATTTTAAGACCAAGCCGGCTAAAGCAGACTTCTGATTTTCTGCTGGGGAACATGGCTTTGTTTCTTGTTCCTGTGACTGTGAGTGTGATGAAGTATATAGCGGTGCTGCTGGAAAATCTTTGGGTCATACTATTGATCAGTATTGTGACCACACCTTTGGTATATTTTGTCACCGGGCAGGTCGTGCAGCTGACCATGAAAATCATGAAAAAGGGAGGGGAAATGCCGTAATGGAAGAACTTCTCCAATCCCCCTTTTTTGGTATGAGCCTGACTGTCGCTGCCTTTCTTCTGGGATGCTTCATCCAGAAAAAAACCGGCTGGCTTCTGGCCAATCCCATGGTCATAGCATCTGCTGCGATTATCGCTCTTTTGCTGCTGTTGGATATTCCATATGAATATTACGAACAGGGGACGGACCTGTTTCATCTGATGCTGGGACCGGTCACTGCCTTGCTGGCGCTGGGAATCTATAACCAAAGGGGCGTTCTGAAAGCATACTTTGCTCCCGTTTTGGCCGGCTGTTTCGCCGGAAGTTTGACCAGCATTTTGTCTGTACTGGGGCTTTGCCGGCTTTTTGGGCTGGATCAGGCGGTCACGGCGGCACTCATGCCCAAAAGCTGTACCACACCCATTGCCCTGAGCATTGCCGAAAGCCGGGGTGGCCTTGCTGCCATTGCATCCTTTGCTGTGGTGGTCACGGGCATCACCGGGGCCCTGTGTTCCCCATTGTTTGCCAAATGGTTCGGTATCAAAGACCCTGTGGCACAGGGTCTTGCCACGGGAGCCTGCAGCCATGCCCTCGGTACGACCCGTGCCAGAGAGATGGGAGAATTGCAGGGCGCCATAAGTTCTATTGCCATCGGCGTGTGCGGCCTGTTTTCTGTGATTTTAAACCTGTTTATTCCCATGTAAAGCTGAGGGACACCTTCCGTAAGAAGGTGTCCCTCAGTTTTATGGAGTGCGGAACGCAATATCACCGGAGGATGTGGTGATCTCACACCTTCCGCCGGATATGGTCTTTGGCACGCTGACATCCCCGGTATCGGTTTGTGTCAGAAACACCTTCCCGGTCAGCAGGGTGCCGGAGACATCTCCGGAATCGGTTTTGATGAAGATCTGGGAAGCATCGCTGCCGTCCAACTGCACATCGCCGGTGCTGCTTTCTGCAAACAGGCTGCCGGCCGCCACAGTATTGGTCAGGGTGATCTCTCCCGTGTTGCTTTCAGCAAACAGGAGTCCGCAGGACACATCCTTCAGGGTGATCTCTCCCGTGTCTGTTTGGATGTCTATGTCGTGCTCGGCCGTTACGGTATTTACGGCAATATCGCCGCTGGATGCGGCAAGGGTTACCCTGCCCGCTTTTGAGGTGTTTACCCGGATGTCGCCTGTCTGCAGGGAAATCTCCATGCCGCCGGAGACGGAGGCAAAACAGTCCACATCGGATGTTGTGCCGTGGATCTCCAGCGTTTCAAATGCAAAGTCCTTTGGAACGACCACATCTCCGGTGGCGGTTTCTATGAACAGGGAAGTGTAAGTATCCCGGGGCAGAGAAAGGGTCAGCTTCGGTGATTTCGTAAAAATTCCTATGTGTTCGTACCAGTTCCGGGTATCTTCCACCTGAATCAACAGGGTGCCGTTTTCCACGGCGGCAGTATGCTGCATCTGTTCAGGCACATAACAAAGAATGCGGCAGGTCTCATCTTCGGCAGGGACAAATCCAATATCTGTGATATCTGAAAAAATGCTGATCTTGTCAAATTCGCCGGACACATCATGCGTGTCGGTGCGGTAAGAAGCCGTATTCAGTTTGGTAAAATCCCAGCCAAAGACGGACATAGTGGCTGCAAAAAGAGCCAAACCAAGAAGAACGAGTGCCAAGCCGGCCAGAAGCCATTTTATTTCCGTTTTGCTCATGGATTACACGTCCTTTCCCACAAACAAAGATTTGACGGCCAGCCCCGCTTTTCTTGTCAGCAGGAACATTCCTGCGGTAGCTGCCTTACACCCGAAGAACAGAAGAATGGCCAAGCCGGCACAGCAGATACCGGCACTGAGGGTAACGGTTCCTGTCGGTCCATTGCCTCCGAGGGCAAGTATGACGGCCAAAACCATACTGCCCAAGGTGCAGGCAGCGAAGGCTGCATCGACGGACCAAAATGCGGCCAGAACGGACCATAGGACAAGGGAAACGGCCAACAGGACGGAAAAGGCAGCGAGCAAAAGGGGGACCCACAGGGGGGAACCCAATACAAGCAGTACGATCTCCCATGCTCTCATGGCCCGGTGTGTCCGAACCGTTTCTTTGACCAGCTTTGTCAGGGGCGTTTCTGCCAGAATCTGGGAAACAACGGCGGATACCGGACCGATCTCACACAGCGCTTGTGCTTCTGACAGACCTTCTTCCATACGGTCTTGAATCATTTCGCTGTAAAATGCCACCCGGTCTGCCCGGTCCTCCTGAGGCAGGCCGGTCAGGCTATGCTCCAATTGCATCAGAAATTCCTGTTTATTCATTGGTACGTTCCTCCCTGGTCACAAACCGGTATATGGACAGAATCTCCTGCCAGTCGTCTTGGAATGCCGCAATGCGGTCCAGACCGGCATCGGTGATCCGGTAGTATTTTCTCAGCCGCCCGTCGTGTTCTGCGGAACGGACAGTCAGCATATTCGCTGCCTCCAGACGTTTCAGAATGGTATACAGGGTCGATTCGGAAAGAACAAGATACGGCTTCATGTCTTTAATGATCTGATATCCGTAGGAATCTTTGTTTCTGATGGCTGCCAGCACGCATACATCCAAAAGGCCGCGTTTCAATTGCATATCCATATAATACCTCCCTTCGCATAATACATTATAACACGAAGTATTGTCCCTGTCAAGAACCCGTCTGCGGCTCCGGTGCGGGGTTCCGGATACAAATAAAAGAGGGCAGTCGATAAACTGCCCTCTTGCGGTAAAAACTGTGTTAAGATCAAACCTTCACGATGCAGGCATCGTCGTTGGAGCGGTAGGCTGCTTCCATGACCCTTTGCACCTGAACAGCATCGGAGGCGGGAATTTCCAAAGATGCACCGGTGAGAATGGAGTTGGAGAAACTTTCCACTTCGCGGGCATACATATTGCCGAATTCCACTTCGATTTTCTCTCTTGCGCCGTCCTTCTTGTCCTGCTGGGCATTGTAGCCGCCCTGCTCGCCAAGGAACATGGCATTCAGCGTGCCGCCGTCCACCTGACCGATGACGGTGTCACCAAGGAGACGGCCCTGATCGCCAAAGATCTCGATGCGCCACTTGGCGGCATCATCGGGAATGTTGAAGTTGGACTGAACCACACATTGGGCGCCGTTTTCCAGACGCATCATGACGGTGGAGGAGTCTTCCACTTCATACTTAAAGGACAGGGTATCGTGGAATGCGGCCACGTCCTTGGCTTTGGAGCCCAGAATGTACTGCAACAGGTCGATGCAGTGGACACCCATATCCATCATGGCACCGCCGCCGCCGTTTTTCTTGCTCTGACGCCAGTTGCCGGGCATATCGGGATACCAGCAGGTAAACTGGGCGTAGGCAGAAACAGGTTTACCGATCTTGCCGTCAGCCACAGCTTTTTTCATAGCCTGTACATAAGACCCGAACCGCATCATGAGGCCGGCGGCGATCTTGACGCCTTTGCTCTGGCAGTACTCAATGACCTTCTGACCTTCTTCGGAGGTCATGGCCAGAGGCTTTTCAATAAGGATGTGCTTACCGGCATCGGCAGCGGCCATGGCCTGCTTTGCGTGCAGGAATACGGGCGTGGCAATATAAACGGCATCGATTTCGGGATCTGCCAGCAGGTCGGCTTCGTTGTCGTAAGCCTTTTTGCAGCCCCACTTGGCGCGGCATTTTTCTGCCAGCTCCATATTGATTTCCATAACGGCAACTAACTCGGCATTGTCACACAGCATCATGCCGGGAATGGTGCGGCGATCGGCGATGCCTCCGGCACCAATAACGCCCCAACGAACTTTCTTGTTCATATGTTCTTCCTCAATCAGGCAGCAGATTACGGGTGCTGTATCTGGGATAGACGTTGTAAGGCCGGAAGCCTTCGGCATAGGGGACACCGCATTGATAGCCCCGGTACTTGGAGCAGGTGCGGACCATATCGGCAAAGTCAATGTTGTCGTGCTCCCGCATCCACTTCAGCTGAGATTCATGGCATTCCAGCGCCTGCAGCTTGATATCGATTTGGTTGGTGATATCCACATAGTGGGTGGGCTGGAAGTTGACGCCGGCCAGCGTATCCATGAAGAATACAGGAACGAAGCTGGAAAAAGGCTCATATTTTCTGGGACGGTGGCTCAGACCGGAGCAGAAGCTGCCGTTGGTGGCAATGCGGCTGGTTTCTGTGTGGTCGATCATATAGTCGTCATCGTTATGGGTGATGATAACATCGGGGCGGACAAAACGGACGATATCGGCCATGGCATCCATGACTTCCGGATCGTGGCTGTTGATCTGCATATCGAGGACATTGAGGTTAAAAACTTCTTTGGCACCGATGATCTTGCCTGCATTTTCTGCCTCGATGGTTCGTATGGCAGCCAGAGGATCAGGCTCAATGATCACATGACCCAGATCGCCGCTTGCCACATGGCACAGATAGACCTCAGCGCCCTGTTCCACATATTTACGCATGGTACCGCCGCAGGCGATCTCCAGATCGTCGGGATGGCAGCCAACACCTAACACTCTCATGTTCCATATCTCCTTTGTATATTTGTATTTGTTTTCCGGAGGATCATATTTACAAATCTGGAAATTGACTGTATACTAAGCCATTATACACCATTTTTTTCTCTTGCGAAAGACCTTTTTCAAAGAAAATTATGGAGCAGACGGAAAAGAGGAAAGGTTATGAAGCAATATACCATCGTGTCTGTTTGCGGGAAACCGCATTGGGAGGAAATCCCCACTTTGCAGGTGGATATCCACAACTGGCGCCCGAAGGTGGATATCGCCGCCGAGGCACAGATCTGCTACGATTCAATGGGGCTTTATCTGCATATGCGTTCTTGGGAAAAGAATGTCCGGGCAGAGGTGACAGATCCCTTGGGGGCTGTCTGTGATGACAGCTGTATGGAGTTTTTCTTCCAGCCCAACGAGAAAGATCCCCGGTATTTTAATTTTGAAATGAATCCCACGGGTGTTTCCTATGTGGGGCTTTGTTATGACCGGGACCGGAGCTGCCGTTTGGCGCCGGATTACAGGGAAGATATTTTTCAAAAAAAGATCAACCGGCTGCCGGATGGCTGGGAGATTTTCTTTACCATTCCCGTTTCCTTTATCCGGGTGTTTTTTCCGGATTTTGAGCTGAAGCCGGGGCTCAGCCTCTATGGAAACTGCTTTAAGTGCGGCGACCTGACAGAACAGGTACATTATTTGTCGTGGAGTCCCTGCCGGTATCCGGAAGAAGATTTTCACCAGACCCGAAACTTCGGACATATGGTGCTGGGATGAGTTTCCGGCAGCCCCCAAACATGGAAAAGTGTTTGACAGGGGTGGGGGGATGTGCTATTGTCTACATGGAATGTATTTTGAGACGGATCGGCGGTTCGTCTGTATATTAAGGAGGTTTTACATATGAATATGCTCGATACCCTGAAGGGCTCCTATTTCTCCGAAATCGTGCCGGAGGGTTGGGACATCAACAAAATTTATGAGTGCGTCAGCAATGCCCCCGAAACGGTCTGTGACCGTCAGAACTTCTGGAATGACGGCTTTGCTCCGGTCAAGTGTACGAATTTGGAAGAATTCGGCGCCTATATGGGTCATGAGATCGCGATGCAGATCAAGATCACCAAAGAAGAGGGCCGCAAGCTGATCATGATTCTGCCTGTCGGTCCCATGGGTATGTACAAGTGGGCTGTCTACTTCCTGAAGGAGTGGAATGTGGACTGCAAGCATGTTTACGGCTTCAATATGGACGAGTGGTCCGATGCCGAGGGCAACACTCTGCCCGCTTCCGATCCCGCAGCATTCCAGAACGCCATGACGGAAGCATTTTACGGCCCTCTCGGTGAGCTGACGGTTCCCGAGAATCAGAGAAACTTTGCAACCAAGGAAAACCTCCCCACCTACATGGAAAAAATCGAGGCACTGAAGGCCGAAGGCGCCAAGCAGGTTTTGGTCTACGGCATTGGCCGTATGTGCCACATTGCATTCTGGGAGCCCCACTTCGCTTCTGAGTTTGCTACTACCGAAGAGTGGATGGAGCAGTCCCACCGTATCGGTGCCCGTCTGCACCCTCTGACTATTGAGCAGAATGCCATTACTTCTTTCCGGTCTTCCTGGCCTCTGATCCCCTGCTTTGCCAATACCATCGGACCCAAGGTCATCTTCAATTCCGACTATGCCATCGGCGGCGCAGATGGCGTTCTGTCCCGCGGTATGCAGTGGCAGGGCATGAGCTTCTGGATGACGCTGCGTCATGGTCCCTGTAAGGCCATTACCTCCAGCTTTATCCCCACTCTGCCCGGCAAGCTGTTCTTTATGGAAGAACTGGCCGGTCCTCTGGTTCCCGATACCAACTGATCGTATCCATACAAAAGCCTCCGACCAAAAGTCGGAGGCTTTTTTGCGGCTATCCCATAAAATCGATGGCGTTGGCGCAAATGAAGTAGAAGCGGCTGGTGGTACTGTTGGCCATGACAAGAACATTGCCCAACTGACCGAGAATGGTGCTGTTTTCCACCACCAGAGGGCCTGCTGTGACTGTGGATGCCCGAACAGCCGCGGCTGTGGTCAGAGTATCTGCAACAGAGCAGCAGTCCATGGGCTTCTGGGGGCGGAGCAACTGCCCCAATGTCTGACTGATGGTCTGGAAATTGGCGGCTGCGCTGCCGTCTACGGCAGCGGCGGAAAAAGCGATAGCCGTCAGCTGGCACAGGGCGACCTGTGTCACAATGGCGGTCAGTGCGGCTGCGCCGATTTCCGGCGGATACAGTGTGCCGGATACCGTAAGGGTCTCACAGCTGTCGCCGCCGCAGACATAGGTGGCGGCAGGTTCACTCAGGTTATCGGCAGCCGTTGTACCGGCATCGGTGGCAATCAGTGCCGTGCCCAGAATATAGTGATCCGTCACAAAGGCAAATGTTTCGAAATCCACCAGCGCCCGCAACTGTGGGCAGCACAGCAGATCCAGCGCTTTCCGCAGATCCTCACCGCAGGGGCAGCAGGGTTTCTGAGGCGGCCCCGGCTGTTGGCACGGACCGCAGCGGTCGTTGGTACAGAAGTAGTTGCTCAAATCGATCACTCCCCGGAGATTTGGTTCAACCAATTCTATGCCGGGAAGCGGAAAAATGTGCATGCCCGAAGCTGCCGCGTTTTCTGCTTGCTGTGAAGCTGCATTCGATTCTCAAAGTTCTTTGTTTTTCGGCAGAGTCAAGCTCTTGTTTTACACAAGTCATTATGGAATCGCAAGGGGGTACTTGTTCCTGCTTTGTTCATGTGGTATGATAAAAATGAGGTGGCGACATGAAACGATGGTTTTCTTTGTTATTGAGTTTGCTTCTTGTTTGTCCGGTCATGGCTGCAGAACCGATGGAAACGGGATTCGGAGATGTGCTGGAGGACTATATGGAGGAAATGGGACTGAACGAAACAAACTTTTCCTTGTCCTATTACAATACAGTCACCGGGGAACAGTATGCCTTCAACGATAAAAAGTTTATGGTGGCAGCCAGCACATTCAAGCTGCCGCTGAATATGTATTATTACGAGATGGAGTGGGCCGGAGAGATCCAACCGGATGCCTATCTGCCGCAGGCAGGGGTCAAACTGGATGCTGCGCACCAACTGAGTATGGAGGAATCCAACAATGAGGTGTCCATCGGGATGCTTTATTCTTTGGGTGACTTCTTTACCTACAAGGAAAAAATGAAAAAATATTTTACGATGGCAGAGGAGGAGATCGACTATCTTTATTACGCAGACAATTATTACTGCACCCATATGATGATGGATGCTCTGAAATATCTTTACGAAAATAAAGAGGCATTTTCGGAACTGATCGGCTACATGAAACAGGCACAGCAGGACCAGTATTTTTGTGCCGGTGTTACGGAATACGAGGTGGCACACAAATACGGCTGGTATGACGGTGCCGTCAATGACGTGGGCATTATCTATACGGAGCAGCCCTTTTTACTGGCGGTCTATACGCAGGATGTCTATGGGGAAGGTGTCGTGGCGGATGTAGCCCAATTGGCAGCGGAATATACCACAGCCAAAGCTGCAAAGCCGGAACCGGAGGGCATGGTTTTGGATGTGGAGATGGTGCCGATCCGGCAGGAGGAGGCGGAAGAAGAACCTTTTGCTGTACAGGAACCTGCTGCGGAGGAACAGCCGCAGGAAACGCAGCTGCGGCGGCCGTTTTCCCTGTGGCTGACGGTTGTTCCCGGCCTGATTCTTTTGGGCGGTATCTTATTGCTTTGCCGCAGAAAAAGCACGAAAGACCCCGAAAAGGTACCGTGATTCTGTGAGCACAGCTGCCATTTTGCTTGTGCCCCCCTGTTGTGAGAATACCAATCACCTGAAAAGGAGATCCCTATGGCAAAAAAAGGAAAATTTCAGCAGCCCAGAACAGGTGGTGCTGCAATAAAAAAACAGAAGAAAAAACAGACTGTGTTTTGGGTGCTGCCTGTGATCGCGGCAGCGATATTTGCTGTGAGTGTCTATGTTTGCGGAGCCCGGTTGGAGAATGGAAAGACCATTTACCCCAATGTCCGGGTAGCCGGTGTGGATGTGGGCGGCCTGACGGCATCTGAGGCACAGGAAAAGGTGGAAGAAACAGTTGCCGAAATGTACCAATCCCGGACATTGGAAGTTCGTCTGCCGGACAGGACCATTTCTTTTGATCCGAAACAGACCAATGTAGTGGTAAATGGTCAGATGGCCATAGAAGATGCCATGAATCTGGGTCGCTCAGACGGGAAGTTTGCGGCAGTCATTCGGTATTGGAAAAGCAGGAAGCACCCACAGGATTTGGAACTGAAAACGGCGCTGCAGTTGGATACGGCTTATTTGGAGCGTGTGATTTTCCAAACTGCGGCGGAGATAAAGACCATGCCGGTCAATGCATCTATGGGGATAGACGCGGACATGACTGCCGTGCGGGTGGATCTGGGTGTCCAGGGCCGGGAACTGGATATTCAGGCTTTATATGATGCGGTTTACAGCGCCTTTCAAAACGGCGATCTGGAGCCCATGACATGGGAGTATGAGAGCATTCCCTATGAGAATGTGGACTTGGCTGCACTTCATGAAAAGTTGGGCAGCCGGACTGCCGATGCCTATTACGATGAAGAAAACCGAAAAATCGTGCCCGGTATAAACGGTCATACCTTTGATCTGGAAGCAGCACAGGCAAAACTGGAAGCTGCAGGGGACGGGCAAACTCTGGAGATTCCGCTGGAAGAACAGGAACCGGCCTTGACCACCGGCAAGCTGACCAACCAAATGTTCGGAGAAAAGCTGGAACAGCGATCCAGCGTCTATGTAAACAACCCCAAGCGGACAGAAAACCTTCGTCTGGCCTGTGAGGCCATTAATGGCACCATTCTCAATCCGGGCGATGTTTTTTCCTTCAATGAGACGGTAGGGGAGCGGACGGAGGAAAAGGGCTATCAGCCTGCTACCATTTATGGCGGCGAGGGTGAAAGCGTAGACGGCGTAGGCGGCGGCGTGTGTCAGGTGGCATCCACCATCTACTATGCCGCGCTGTACATGGATCTGCCGACGGTGATGCGGGAACCCCATATGTATACGGTAACTTATGTTCCTGCCGGTTGTGATGCCACGATTTTTTGGAGCTCCGGTTTGGATTATAAATTCAAAAATAACCGGGAAAACCCCATTAAGATTCAGGCCAATATCGATGATGGCAAGTGTAATATCACCTTCTGGGGTGTAAAGGAAAATGACAATTACGTAAAATTATCCGATCCGGTCTATCTGGAAACATGGACCGATCCGGATGAAGAAGAAGTGGATGAGACGAAGCCCGTTGGTTTCAAGGAATTGAAGCAAAGTGCATATACCGGAGCCAAGGTGGTAGTGACCAAAACGGTCTGCGATGGCGACGGCAAAGTACTCAGAGAGGAAAAACTGCACAGTACCTATAAGAGCAGACCGAACATCTACATTGTCGGTCCCGGTGAAGAACCGATCCCCGGGGAAGAATGGCCGGAAGAATGGCCGGAGGAATGGCCGGAAGAATGGCCGGAAGATATGGAAAACCCCGATTATTCCGGCTATCAGGAGACGGAGACCCTGGAAGAATACCGGCCGTAAGAAAGGCGTGGTTTTGTGCGAACAGTAGATATCATTGCGAAAAAACGGGATGGAGTTGCCTTGACAGAGGCGGAGATCCGGTTTCTCATCAGCGGATATACCGATGGCTCTATTCCGGATTATCAGATGGCTGCATGGGCAATGGCGGTTTTTTATCAGGGTATGACCCAAGAGGAAACAGCGATCCTCACAGATGCTATGATGCATTCCGGGGATACAGTGGACCTGAGCTGCTTTGGTGATTTGTCGGTGGATAAACATTCTACCGGCGGCGTGGGGGATAAGACCACTCTGATCGTAGCGCCCATTGTAGCGGCATTGGGGGGGAAAGTGGCAAAAATGTCCGGCCGTGGACTGGGTCACACAGGCGGCACTGTGGATAAGCTGGAATCCATTTCAGGCTTTCGTGCCACGCTTTCGGCTGAGGCATTTCGCCGGCAAGTGGAGGAAGTGGGCGTAGCGGTTATTGGCCAGTCGGGCAATCTGACTCCGGCGGATAAGAAACTGTATGCGTTGCGGGATGTGACGGCAACGGTGGATTCTATCCCGCTCATTGCTTCTTCTATCATGTCCAAAAAGTTGGCAGCCGGTGCAAAGTCTATGGTTTTGGATGTAAAATGCGGTTCCGGTGCGTTTATAAAGACACAGGAGCAGGGGCGGATTCTGGCCCGGGCTATGGTGGATATCGGTAAGACCTGCGGCAGAAACATCGCCGCTCTTTTGACCAACATGGATATTCCTCTGGGATCTGCTGTGGGCAACGCACTGGAAGTAAAGGAAGCAGCAGAGGTATTGGAAGGAAAACCCGGAGACCTGCGGAACATTTGCATGGCGCTGTCTGCCGAGCTGCTTTCTTTGTGTCACGGATGGGCAGCGGACAAATCCTACTCGCGTGTGGAGCAGGTGTTGGACAATGGCCTTGCCAGAGAGACTCTGGCCCGATGGATCGCGGCCCAGGGAGGGGATCCGGATCTTTCCAAATTGCCCCGGGCTGTTGTGCAGAAGCCGATTTTGGCTGAAAAAAGTGGCTATATTACCCATATGGACGCGGCAGAAGTGGGTGTGGCTTCCTCTCTTTTGGGGGCAGGCCGCATGAAAAAAGACGATCCCATCGACCATGCCGCGGGAATCGTCCTGGAAAAGAAAACCGGAGACTATGTTCGGGCAGGCGAAGTCATCGCCGTTCTTCATACAAACGACGAAACGCTGCTTCCGGCGGCACAGAGCAGACTGGAAATGGCTCTGCAATGGGGAAAAACAAAGCCGCACCGAAGTGAATTGATTTACGAAATTGTGGAGTGATTACCTTGAAAGAATTCTGGCGTGTTGTGAAGTTTATTTTGTTTTCCATTAGTGCAGGGCTTATTCAAATGGGTGCATTTGCCCTGCTCAATGAACTGAGCGGGTGGTCCTATTGGCCTTGCTATCTGAGTTCCCTGCTCCTCAGCGTGATTTGGAATTTTACCCTGAACCGAAAATTTACCTTCCACTCCGCGGCCAATGTGCCTCTGGCGATGGCAAAGGTTCTGGCCTATTATGCAGTCTTTACGCCGGTGACGACTCTGTTGGGCAATTATCTGGCAGAGGAGCTTATGTGGAACGAATATTTGGTCACGGGCCTTAATATGCTGCTGAATTTTATAACAGAATTTCTTTATCAGAGATTTTTTGTTTTTGGCAAGCATATGGATGATGCAGGATAAAAAAGGAAAGAAAAAACCACTTGCTGTAAAGCAAGTGGTTTTTCTTTTGTTACTGATACTTGGTGATGCTTTCGGGCAGGGCTGCAGGGTCTTCGGAAATGGACATGGTGAATTCCATGCCGTTGGCCTTGCCGAAGGCTGCACACCAATCCAGGAAGGCAGCAGTTTCGTCATTGTCTTTGGTGCAGGACAGCTTGTACAGACCGTCCAGGAAAATATGGGTAATATCAAAATTACCGGCGTGCAGACCGCTGATAAATCCCTTCAGGAATTCATAACTGCCGATATCATATTCACTGGCATTAACCAAACGGACACGATAATCCACATCAAAAGTCAGAGCATTGCCTTTTTCAATGCAGACCATGCTGCCGGTCTCATTTTTTATTGCAGAATTGATCGCATCGATCAGCTGTTTGGTCTTGCCGGAACCCTTCAGACCCATAATAACTTTAACCATAGGAACTCCTCCTTATTTGCCGTAGGGAAATTCCGTTTCCCTTTGTAACATTCTATCAGCTTTGGCCGGAAAATACAATTGTCAGTTTGTCTAAAAACGAGGGCTGAAATTTTCTCAATTGGAAGTCATGGCCCGAAGAGCAGCCTCGGCCGTGAGATTTTCCCCGGGGGCGAAGGGGTCCTGACCGCCGACCCATGCCGTGAGTGCAGAGGACAGCTCAAAGAAATACAGCAATTCTCCCAGCGTTTGTGCCGACAATTCTCCTGCATGAATGTCCAAAACAGGAACGCCGGCGTTGTTGTGACACTCCATAGCGGAGGTCAACATCTGATTTTCCACAAAATCAAGGTGCCGGCCGGACAGGAAACCCAGGCCGTCATAGTCCTTCCAGTCCATTTCTATTGGGATGTTTTTGGTAATGGAGTCAAAATGCACCATTGTCTCAAAGATCCGGCTGCCGTCTGCACAGATCATTTGTTCTGCTGCCTGCAGGTCACCCGGCAAAAGCAGCGTTTCCGGACACACACCCTGTCCTGCCCGACCCTCGTGGTGCCATACATATCGCTGCCACCACCGGCCCAGCTCCGCGAAGCTGTGGTCAAAGAAGCACAAAAGCTCCCGGTTTCGGCCCTTGGAAGGCAGAATGCTTCTGGCGGCGGTATAAAGCCAAGCCGGGTTCTCGAAAGAACGGATATCCAGACTGCGGTAACTTTCTGCAGCACCCTCCAGAACCGAAAGGGGGTCGATGCCGGATACGGCCATGGGAAGCAGGGCGGCGGCACTGAGGGCGGAATCGTTCCCGCCTATATAGGTGGGCATGGGGAACAGGTCGAAGCCCTCATCCTGACCCATTTTGTGCAGGGCAGTTCCCACAGGGGTAGCCACACTGATTCGCTCCTTGGCTTGGGCACCGTATTTCCGCTCCAGCATCCATCTCAGCCCGCGGACAGTCACATTCACAGACAACTCCCGGTCGGAGGGAGAAAGGATAAGCAGAGAATAGTCCTTGTCCTCCAATAGCCGCTGCAGCTCCAACCATTGACGGCCGGAAAGACTTTCTCCTGCGAAATAGATCTGCGGCCCGCTCAGATGATTGCGCTGTGGTCCGCCATAGGCGGAGATGGCTCCGCGAGCGGCGTTGTAACTGTCTCCGCTGCCGCAGATAATCAAAAGGTCAGACTGGCTGCAGATCGCTTCCGCTCGGCGGCGAATGCCATGAATCAGCCGAGCATTGATGCTGTCGGGCAGACCGAGCCAACCCAAAAAATCCGGTCCATCCGGTTGATTGTTTCGCAGAAGCTGGTGAGCATCGAAGATAAGCTTCTCGCTGCCTAACAGCTCCGGCAGGCTGACACAGGTCCAGACATTGGAAATATCCACATTGATCATGGCAGGGCCTCCTTGGTATCGATACTATATTTTACCACGATATGAGGCACTTGACAACGAAAATCAAAAGAAAAACTGCCGGATGCTTAAACATCCGGCAGTTTTGTTTCAAATTGTCGAAAACCTGTACAGGACAGGGAAACGGGACGGGAAATCGTGTGAAGGAAACCCGTCAGGGATGACTTTTGCTTAGGCAGTGGGCTGGTTGGCAGCTTCGATGACCTGCACAAACTTTTCGGGGACCAGAGAGGCCCCGCCGATGAGACCGCCGTCGATATCGGGCTGTGCCAGCAGTTCAAAGGCATTCTTTTCATTCATGCTGCCGCCGTAAAGGATGGAGGTAGCACGGGCGATCTTGGCGCCAAAGAGCTTGCGGATGACGGTGCGGATGTGCTCGCAGACTTCCTCAGCCTGCTCGGGGCTGGCAGTCTTGCCGGTGCCGATGGCCCAGATTGGCTCATAGGCAATGACGATCTTGCGGATCTTTTCTTCAGCCACACCGGAAAGGCCGGCTTTGATCTGCATGGTGATCCACTCTTCGGTGATACCGATCTCACGCTGTTCCAGCGTTTCGCCCACACACATAATGGGAATCAGCTCGGCAGCCAGGGCAGCCTTGACTTTGGCGTTGACTTCGGCATCGGTCTCGCCCATGGCGCGGCGCTCGGAGTGGCCGATGATGACGTACTTGCAGCCGGCATCTACCAACATATTGGTAGCGATCTCACCGGTGTATGCACCGGAAGCATTGGCGTTGCAGTTTTCTGCACCGATACCCACACGGGTCTCACGCATAGCACGGACGGCAGCGGGGATGCAGACAGCGGGCACGCAGATGGCAACATCACACCAACGGCCCTTGGGCATCATGGCTTTGAATTCCGTCATAAAAGCCTTGGTCACAGAGGGGGTCTTGTTCATTTTCCAGTTGGCGGCGATGACTGTTTTACGATATTTTCTGTTCATATCTGATTTCTCCTTGTTTCTGTCGAGGTAAATTACTTATCTTCCAGGCAGGCGATACCGGGCAGTTCCAGCCCTTCCAAAAACTCCAGAGAGGCACCACCGCCGGTGGAAATGTGGGTGATCTTATCGGCATAGCCAAGCTGCTCGCAGGCTGCAGCGGAGTCACCGCCGCCTACGATGGTAATGGCGTCGGAAGCGGCCAAAGCTTCGGCTACGGCAATGGTGCCCTTAGCCAGCGTGGGATTCTCAAACACGCCCATGGGGCCGTTCCAAACGACGGTCTTGGCGTTCTTTGCAGCATCGGCAAACAGGGCACGGGTCTTTTCGCCGATGTCCAGACCTTCCTTGTCATCGGGGATGGAATCGGAAGAAACGGTGGTCACATCGATGGGACCGTCAATGGGAGAGGGGAAGCCGTCTGCAACGACCGTATCGATGGGCAGCAAGAGGCTGATGCCCTTGGCTTCGGCTTTTGCCATCATTTCTTTGCAGTAGTCGATCTTTTCGCTGTCCAGCAGGGACTTGCCAACGGTGTAGCCCTTGGCGGCCAGGAACGTGTAAGCCATGCCGCCGCCGATGATCAGAGTATCCACCTTTTCCAGAAGGTTGTTGATAACATTCAGCTTATCGGATACCTTGGCACCGCCCAGAATGGCAACAAAGGGACGCTCGGGATCGGCCAGGGCCTTGCCCATGATACCGATTTCTTTTTCAATCAGATAGCCACAGGCAGCGGGCAGATAATCAGCCACACCTGCGGTGGAGGAGTGTGCGCGATGGGCAGTACCGAAAGCGTCGTTGACAAAAATATCTGCCAGAGAAGCCAACTGCTTGCTCAGTTCGCTGTCATTTTTGGTCTCACCTTTTTCAAAGCGGGTGTTTTCCAGCAGCATGACCTGACCGTTTTCCAGTTTGGCAGCCTTGGCCCGTGCATCTTCACCGGCTACATCCTTTGCCATAACAACGGTCTGACCCAGAAGCTCGGACAAACGGTCGGCAACTACCTGCAGGCTCAGCTCGGGTTTGTATTCGCCCTTGGGCTTGCCCATATGGGAACAGAGAATGACTTTGGCGCCGGCCTTTACCAGATATTGAATGGTGGGCAGAGCTGCCACGATGCGCTTGTCGCTGGTGATGACGCCGCCCTTGGTGGGTACGTTGAAGTCGCAGCGGCACAGAACGCGCTTACCGGCGACTTGGATGTCTTCGACAGATTTCTTGTTATAATTCATTGGGGTTCCTCCTAAAGTAAATTCGGTTTTACGGGTCCCATTGGGTCATTTTCCCCCGTGCCGTCAGGTGGGGGAATTCCTGCTGCCGCAGGGCTTCGAAGGCCACCACAGCAACGGCGTTACTTAAATTCAGGCTTCTGGCTTCTTCCCGGATGGGAATACGCAGGCATCGATCCCGGTGACTTGCCAAAAGATCTTCCGGCAGACCCCGGGTCTCTTTTCCAAACAGCAGGAAACAATCCGGAGAAAATGCCGCCTCAGCATAGCTTCGAGGTGCCTTAGTGGTCAAAAGCCACAAATCACAGGCATGGGTCTTTTGAAAAAAGTCATCCAGATTTTCATACACATGAATGTCCACCAATTGCCAGTAATCCAAACCGGCCCGTTTCACAGCCTTGTCGGAAATATCAAAACCGAGAGGTTTGATCAGATGCAGGGTACAGCCGGTTGCGGCACAGGTTCGCGCAATATTGCCGGTATTAGCCGGAATTTCCGGTTCTACCAATACGATATTCAGCATATTCGATCAGTCGCCTTTCTTTAACACGAATATTTTAGGGCAAAAAGTCTGGAAATGCAACCATTTTTACGGCATTCCTGTAATTTATATGTTATTTCCAATGTTGACCTGTTCTCGGTTGAAATATTTTGTGATTATTACCGAAAGACCTGTCCTTTTTTGGGAAAAGGAGCAACCAAATCTGTGGGGTAGGGCGGTAAGTGATAGAAAAAGTGAAGAATTTGGGACAAAACCCCCATGGCTTTCGGCCATGGGGGTTTTGCAATAGGGAAGAAAGAGAGAGAGTTAAACATACATCCAGGAACGTTTCCTGATAAATTTACTTTACTCGCAAAAAGGTGAAAAGTGTTGAACGACCCATGAAAAAAATGAAAACAATCTGTGAACGAATAAAACAAATCGAGGCGAACAAACTATTCCAAAAAAGGAGGCGATTGGATGGTCTATCCCAAAGATATTTCGGCAGCGAATGTGCAGCGGGTATTTCAGGGCGCGGCAGATCTGGTGATTCGGCCTCTGCAGTTGGAACAAAACGAGGTTACTGCGTTTTTTGTTGATGGCCTGACATCCGGATCGGAGATTGCTGAATTTGTTCTGCGGCCCATGTCTCGCTATCTGCGGGGGACTCCGGAAGAAATGCTGCATCAGTGCTTGGATGGAACAGTCTACTCTGCTGTGGCATCTTCGGTAAAGGACATGGAGGATCTATGCAAAAAACTGGTCAACGGATTTTGCGTGATTGTGTTTGATGGTTTGGGAAAGGCGGTTTCTTTTGAAGCAAAAACAGGGGAGAAACGCAGCCCTGCACCACCTGAAGTGGAGAATACCGTCAAAGGGCCAAAGGACGCATTTACCGAGACGGTACGCACCAATACCAGCCTTCTGCGGCGGCACCTTCGTACCCCGTGGCTGCGGCTTTATGAAACGCAGGTTGGCACCCACAGCCTGACCAATGTAACGGTGGCATGGGTGGAGGGGATCACAGCGCCTTCCTTGGTGGAACAGATGAAAAGCCGATTGTCTGAGATCCAAACAGACGGCTTTTTGACCCCTTCTGCCGTGGAAGAATACGTTACCGGATCAAGAAATACGGCCTTTCCCCTTCTGCAATATACGGAACGGACAGATAAGTTCAGCCGGGGACTTCTGGATGGACGGGTGGGGCTGCTGGTGGATGGTCTGCCGTTGGGGTATCTGACACCGGTGGATCTGGCGGGATTTCTTACATCTCCCGAAGATCAGGGCATGGATTTCGTCTCGGCTTCCTGCGTGCGGGTCCTGCGTTATGCGGCTTTGTTGGTGAGCCTGCTGCTTCCGGCTCTTTATACGGCGATGGCGGCGTTTCATCAGGAAATGATACCGACCAAATTGCTCCTTGCCATTATCGAGAGCAAGGCACAGGTGCCCTTTCCGACCTTGTTTGAAATTATGGGGCTGCTGATCGCTTTTGAAATTTTGCAGGAGGCCGGTATCCATCTGCCGCAATCTCTTGGGCAGACGGTATCGATCATCGGCGGATTGGTGGTGGGTACGGCAGCGGTGGAGGCAAAACTCATTTCTCCGGCAGCTCTGATCGTTGTATCTGTGGCGGGAATCTGCGGTTATGCCATTCCTGGCAGGGAACTGGCGGATGCATTTCGGGTGTGGCGGTTTGTATTGACTGTTTGTGCAGCGGCAGCAGGATTGTTTGGATTTACTGTGGGGCTGATTGTATTGCTTCTGCATCTGGGTGGGCTGCAGTCCTTTGGGCGAAGCTATCTGCGGCCCTTCGACCGGGCGGAGACCGGCGGCGTGATTTTAAGAAAACGATTGCAGCAGGACCGGGAGGGTAAATGAAACAAATTGTGTGGGCGGTATTCCTGACAGCGGCACTGTCCGTGACCGGGCTGATGCCTTTTGTGCGCAGCGATGTGGCATCTTTGGTGCCTGTGGAGACACTGACTGTGGAACTGCGGGAAGGGCAGGTGGTTCTTGATGGTGGAGACTGTCAAGGGTATGGAGAAGATTGGGATTCGGCACTGGCAGATCTCCGACACAGCGGGGATGGTACGGTGTTTCTGGGCACAGCGGAGCAAGTGGTTTTATCCGAGGCAGCGCTCTGCTTGCTGCCGGATGTGCTGCGCAGTACAGATCTGCGTCCGGCAGCGGGAGTTTATGTCTGTTCCGGTGAATTGCCGAAGCCGGAAGAAGCGGCAAAATTTCTATCGGCGCATGGTACCGGTATGACCATTCAAAAGGTGCAGGCGGTGCTGCTTCGGGGAGAGGGGCTGGCGCTGCCTATGCTGGTGCAGACGGAAGGAGGACTTCGGCTCTATGGAACAGAGAATGGGTGAACGGCAGAGATGGGCTTGGCTGTCCGGCGGAGTATCTGTGGCTGTTGGGGCCTGTGCCTGTGGCTTGGGCTGGCTGTGGGTTTTGGCAGGAGGCCTTCTTGTAGGGTTATACTATATAAATATAGAGCGGCTTGTGCCGGCATCGGGTTTGAGTGCGGTTCTGCCCAAAACCATTGCGCTGCTGACACTCCTGTGGACAGTGGTGGCACTGGCTTGGTCTGCCAATCTGGCAGATAGTGCCTTTCCTATGGTTGATGGGTTTCCGGCTTTGGGCTGGACCATGCTGGCCGTTGCTGCGTGGGGCAGTAAAAAGGGTTCTGCAGCCTGCGCCCGGTGTGCCGGCATTTTGTGCCTGTTTCTATTGATCCTCTATGGCATGATAACAGTATTTGCTGTGCCGGATGTGCAGATCAACAATTTAAAACCTACGGGAACATGGAAAAACGGCATGTGGGCAGTTGGGTTGTTTTTGCTGCCGGCGGGTGTGTGGTATCTGCCTTGCAAAACAGGAAATAACAAAGGACGAAAAAAAATAGGCTTGTTCCTGCCGTTGGCATCTGCGGTGCTGGCGGCGGTAACGGCAGGTGTTTTATCCCCGCTGCTGGCGGCCTCCGTACCATCGCCGCTGTACACCCTTGCCCAGTCTGTGAGCTTGTTTGGCGTGGTGGAACGAATCGAGCCGCTTTTATCAGCGGCCATGATCATGGGTGTATTCTGCCTGCTTTCTGCTATGACCTGCACCTGCAGAGCGTTGGCGGACAGGCTCTGCCCGTGGAAATGGAGCGGAGTGGCTGCCTGTATTGCAGCCGGTGCGCTGATGGGGATGGCAAAAAATATTCCGATTGCGGTAATAGCAGCAGGCGGAGTTGTTATTTCAGCGGCAATACCAATTTGTGTCCTATCTGCTGTGACAAGAAGAAAGGAAAACCACAATGGATAGGAAATGAGAAAAAAGGCGAAAAAAGCAGTTGACAAGGGGGAGGATCGTTGGTATTATATGCAGGCTCACCCGTTTTCGGGGAGTCGGGACACAGAAAAAAACCTCAAAAAGAAATGAAAAAAGTTCTTGACAGAGGAATTTGTCTGTGA
>JAZRTT010000032.1:0-6288 GCA_045652125.1 Candidatus Avilachnospira sp.
CGTATTTAAGGCCTTTTCCCAATCCGAGGCAATTGTGACATCCATTGCAAGGGCCAGATCTCCGTTTACTTCTGCTCTGGCTGCTTCCAAAGCATCGTAATTGCGGGCAGCCATCACAACGGTATCGCCGCTGTCTTTGAATGCCTTTGCGGTTGCCTTTCCGTAGCCGCTGGATGCGCCTGTGATCAAAACGATTCTGTTCATAATAATCCTCCTGTATCTTTTGTTGGAATGCTTTTTTCCGCTTCATCGATCAAATGTCCTGTATCGGCTTATGCGGAATCAAACATTGATTTTTATCGCAGCATACAATATACTAAAGTCGCCGAAAACTGACGGTAGTTCCTTTATTGCCAGCGGCGAAGCGCTGCCAGATAGGCCTGATATTTTCCTGCATAGTACGCTTGATTCTCCGGATTCGGACGATAGATTTCTTGATACTGCACCAGATTTTTCACCGCAGATTGCAAATCAGGATATTCTCCCATTGCCGACAGCGCCATAATTGCTCCACCCATGGCACCTGCCTGCATCTGCTTTGGGATCAAAACATTGATTCCGCAGACATCCGCCAGCATCTGCACCAAGATAGGACTTTTTGCTCCTCCGCCGGACAAAATTACCTGCCTGCATTCTCCGCATTCCTTTTTGAGTTTCTCTAACCGGCGGCAGTGCTCAAACACGATCCCCTCGTAAACCGCCCGCATCATGGAAGCGGCTGTGTGATGGGCTCTCAGATTTACAAATCCGCCCTCTGCCTTTGGCATATCCATAGGGGCATACAAGAAAGGAAGATACAGCAGTTCTTCATCCATCTGTGCTTCGGCAACCAGTTGATTCGCTTCCTCGTAATTTTGATGGCGAAGCACCGTTTGACTGAACCACTCCAAATTGGAGCAGGAGACCGGCGCAGAATCAATGCACACATAGGGCAGTTTCCCAATAAATTGACAACACTGTGTGATTTCCTTTGTTTCCACAAGCGTTGCTGACGGAACGGCCTGAATTCCCCATGTACCGGCAACCATAGCATAGTCCCCGGCATTGATCACACCGGTTCCCAGCATGCAGCCGATCACATCAAATAATCCCCCCAGAACAGGAGTCCCTGCCCGCAGGCCCGTCAGGGTGCTGACCGTTTCTGTTACAACGCCTCCCACCGCATCACTGTTGATGATCGCCGGTAATTTTTCGGCAGCATCTTCCAATCCGTAAACAGACAAAAGCGGAACCGAATACGCACCGGTGCGGGCATCCAGCAAACCGGCAGCGGAAGCATCTGTAGGCTCTGTTGCAGCAACGCCTGTAAGGAACCAGCGCAGCAGATCTTTGCAGAATAAAATGGTTTTTGCCTGTTCATAAATTTCCGGCTTTGTATCTTTTACCCATGCCAGAATCGGAAGCGGCTGACCGGCCCAGTCTGTCTGAAGGATAATGGGGAAGGTTTTTCCCGGTTCCGGAAGGTACGGTGCGGAATCCCGAAACATGGAAGAATAGCCCACCGGCAGCACGTCTTTTTCACCCAGCAAGTACAAGCCATTGCCATGGCCGGAAACTGTAATGCAGGACACCTGCTGTGCATCACACCCATCCTGTGCAAGCAGCTCCCTGATCGCAGCAAACAGGTGAGAACGAAGTGCAAAGGTATCAATTTGCTCATGATGCAGCGGTGTATGAAAGGATACCTCTCCACGACAAATGCCCTCTCGTGTCAGCAGTAATAACTTTCCTTTTGTCAATCCACAATCGATACACAAAATCATAGGTGTGTTCTCCATTCATTTTTATAAAATTAAGAGGTAATTTTTGATGACAGATTTAGAAAGACGCGAAATAATATTAAAGCACCTCAATCAGAACTACTCCGTTAAGGTTTCCGAGTTGAGCAAGCTGCTTTTCATTGGTGAAGCAACCATTCGACGGGATTTGAAAAAACTGGAAAACGGCGGATACCTGCGGCGCGTCTATGGCGGAGCAGTCCGCCGGGATACCGTTGACCGGGAGCTTCCCATTGAAATACGGCAAACGGACAATCTGTCCGCGAAGCAAATCATTTGCACCCTTGCAAGCCAACTGCTGAACAACGGTGATGTTATCTCCCTCGATTCCAGCACCACAGTACAATGCATCAGCGAGGAGCTTTCCAAATTCTCTAATCTAACGATTTTAACACAGGGGCAGAGACTGATTGAACGGATTCAATTTTTACCCCTTAACATTTATTGCTCCGGCGGCTTACTGCAGCAAACCACACGATCCTACAACGGCACCTTTGCCCGCAGTTTCTTTTCTTCCTTCCATGCCGATATTGCGTTTATCTCCTGCAAGGCCATATCTATGGGCCATGGGTTAAGCTGGGTGTATGAGGAAGAAGCTTGTCTGCGCCGCACCATGCTGGAACACGCCACAAAGCGGGTTTTGTTGTGTGACGCCTCCAAATTTGACCAGGTATCCACCTGCCAGCTCTTCGGCTTTGAATACATTGATTGCCTGATTACCGATAAAAGACCCAGTGACCGCTGGCTCGCCTTTTTGGAAGCACAGCACGTAACCGTCATTTACCCCGATGAATAAGTAAGCAATTGCCCCTGCCTCGCGGTAGGGGCAATTTTTATATGGATTCTTACCGAATCAGATAACGGGACGTTTTCTTCTCCCAGTACTCCAGCAGGGCATTTGCCAGCAGCTTGGGGGTATTCTTAAAGGCATCATTGCTGCCGCCGGCCATATGGGGTGTGAGTGTTACATTATCCAACTGAACCAGCGGATCATCCAGACTGGGCGGCTCATGGTCAAACACATCCAAAAATGCACCGGCAATTTTCTTGTTTTTCAGTACCTCTACCAGTGCGGCTTCGTCCACAAGTGCAGAACGGGAGGTGTTGATCAGATATGCCGTGGGCTTCATTTTTGCCAACATTTCGGCATTGAGCATATGCTCATTTTCCGGAGTTAGTCTGGCATGGAGGGTAACAAAGTCACTTTGTTCCATGAGCTCTTCCAGCGAAACAGTCTTAACATCCTCGCCATGATAGAACGGATCATAAGCCAGTACGTTCATATCAAAGCCGGACAGCTTTTTGGCAACCAAACGGCCAATTTCGCCATAGCCGATAATGCCAACTGTTTTTTCTCCCAAGTCCGGAATGTCACCATTGTTGGAGTAATCACGGATCCATTGACCGTTCTTAATGCCGGCATGACCGCGGGCAATATTGCGTGCCTCACAAATAATGGCACCAACTGTAAAATCGCTGACAGAATGGGCGTTTCGTCCAATGGCATGAAATACCTCGATGCCCTTGCTCTGTGCATACTCCACGTTCACGTTTTCCACGCCGGCTCTTAACACGCCGATGACTTTCAGATTGGGGCAAGCATCGATCAATGCTTTCCCTACAGGGAAGAACTGGGTGATCAGGATATCGGCATCCTTTACTGCATCTGCGATATAGGAAGGAACTTCGATCTCTTCCCGGCCGCCCTGCTCTACCATCAAATTGATATGCTGCAACTCATCAAAGCCTTCCAGCTTCCACTCCACGGTAGAAACTTCCACGTCATGCTCTTTCAGCATTGCCATGCCTTTTTCAATGTATTCGCAGGGGATAAACAAATCTCCAATACCAACTAGTTTTTTCATACTCTGCCTGCACTCCCAAACGTTCTGATTTTATGGCGAATTACTTCGCGCATTTGCTTATTGGCTTCTTCATATACGAAGCACGGCCACATAGACATATTGCTGATGTTGTTGAGCTTTTCCTTCAAACCGGCATTCAGGCCATGAAGCACTTCGGAGTAGATGTTGATCTTGCAAATACCCAAAGAGATCGCCTTCTGCATCTGGTCATCGGGAGTGCCGCTGCCGCCGTGAAGAACCAGCGGGCGCTTGGAAACCTTGTTGATCTCCTCCAGACGGTCAAAGCGGAGCTGGGGTGTGCCGCGGTAAACGCCGTGCACAGTACCCACCGCAACTGCCAGGCAATCCACATCGGTGATATCGATGAAGCGCACAACATCATCGGGATCGGTCAGGCTGTCCTCAGGATGATCTGTCTGGTTGCCGTCCTCTGCCTTGCCATCGTTGTTGCCGGCGATACCGTCGCCCACATGGCCAAGCTCTGCCTCAACGCTGACGCCGTGTGCATGTGCATACTCCACGACCGCTTTTGTATTGGCAGCGTTTTCTTCAAAGGGCAATACGGAGCCGTCATACATGACAGAAGTAAAGCCGACAGAAATTGCTTCCTGAATGTCTGCCATTTCTGTAGCATGGTCCAGGTGAATGCAAATGGGAATGGTGTAATGCTTTGCAGCTTCCTTCATCATAGCCGCCAGGAAGTGGATGCCTTTGTTGACCAAGTCTGCCTTCAGGCACATAAACAGGGCGGGAGACCGTTCTTCCTCACAAACATCCAATACTGCCTTGATCATTTCATAGTTGCTGACATCAAAGCCGGGAACTGCATAGTGCTTTTCCCGTGCATCCTTCAGCAAGGTGTCCATCGTTACAATCATTTTTTTCTTTCCTTTCTTTTATCGCATTAACATACCGCCGGTCACATCGAGGGTTGTGCCGGTCATATAGTCAGACTGATTGCTGCACAAAAATGCCACCACGCCTGCAACCTCGCTGGGGTCGGCAATTCTCCGAAGCGGGATCCGTTCCAGGTAGCTGTCTTCCCGCTCTGCAAGTGCATCCTTATTCATGGGAGTACGCATCATACCCGGTGCCACACAGTTCACATTGATACCCAGAGGTGCGACTTCGCGGGCGAGAGAAATGGTAAAGGTCACCAATCCTGACTTGGATGCTGCATAATGTGCATGTCCCGAGGTAGAACCATGGAAGGCGGCCTGAGAGGTCATATTGACGATCTTGCCTTTTTTCCCCTGTTCCTTGCACTGATTGACAAAATTCCGGCAAAGAATAAACGGAGCGATCAAGTTAATATCCAGGGTCTTGTTAAATGCGGCCGTTGACATCTCCGTTACATAAGCGGTGGGCCAAATGCCTGCATTATTAACGAGAATATCCAAATCGCCGGCATTGGCAAACAATGCCTCCACTTCCTCCTCTTTGGAAAGGTCCGCCATGAGGTAGGTAGCACCATTTCCACAGGCCGCAGCATTTGCTTTCAGCAGGTCCTCTTTCATGCTCAAATCATGCAGAACCACCTGAACGCCCTCTTTTGCAAGCAGAAAAGCAATTGCCTTACCGCAGCCATCCGCAGCACCTGTTACCAGGGCCCGCTTTCCTTTTAGACCATAATCCATAATCGTTCATCCTTTCAGAGTCTTTTTATCGTGTAGGTTCAAAACACATTTTTACATGTCGCTTTGTTCATTTTATTATACAATTGAACATCAACACTTGTCAATTGGGGTGAAAAAAAGAGTAATTCTACATTTCCGCCATTGCAAATAACATCAATAAACACAAATGAACATTTTCTGCGGATAAATTCAACCGCTGCCGGTTTCCCTGCCTGCTCTTAGTGCGGATATTGGGGGGCTGCTGTACCCCAAAATGAAACGCCGTTTGCCGGATTTGCAAATAGACCGCTTGTTTCTATTGAGAAACGCACCGGAATATGTTATAATCTCTGCAATCACAAAAGTTTTTTCCAAAAGCAAACAATCAAGGATATTGGACCCTTCAAAACAAGGAGCTGTAAAAAATTATGAAATTAGGTATCGTAGGTCTTTTCTGATGAAGAGTAATCCTATAAATGCCTATATATGTCTATATTCCTGAAATTTCCGAAATGTGTTTTTCACAAAAATCTATATAAAACTATGTACCTCCTCTCAAAAAGGGTGAGGGAAAAGGTGAGTATGGAATGCAATACGCAGCCCATGCAACAGCTACTCACCAAGTATAATGTAAGCCCCCTGCTTTTCAAAAGCAGGGGGCTTTTTGTGTAGGCTAATGCACATCTGTGATTTGACTTAGATTTCACATTCCTTGTATTTTTGATTTCACATGGCGCTCCTAAAATGATAACTGTACCAAGGAAATCCAAACAAAAACAGTTGTCTGAAAGGAGACATTGAAATGAAAAAGATTATTACAATGATGCTGACCGCTGCTCTGGCCCTGTCCATGCTCACCGGTTGCGGTGGCAACACTAAGACCACCGACTCTGTCACTACCGACGGTTCCACCTCTATGGAGAAGGTGATTGGCGCTCTGGGCGAGGCGTTCCAGAATGACACCGGCATCAGCTTTACCTATAACCCCACCGGTTCCGGTTCCGGCATCAAGGCTGTTCAGGAAGGTCG
>JAZRTT010000033.1:0-28951 GCA_045652125.1 Candidatus Avilachnospira sp.
CCCCCATTGCCCAATATTCCCCACTGCTGCCTCCCGTAGGAGTCTGGGCCGTATCTCAGTCCCAATGTGGCCGTTCAACCTCTCAGTCCGGCTACTGATCGTCGACTTGGTGAGCCGTTACCTCACCAACTATCTAATCAGACGCGAGCCCATCTTTCAGCGATAAATCTTTGACATCAAGAGGATGCCCCCTCGATGTGTTATGCGGTATTAGCAGTCGTTTCCAACTGTTGTCCCCCTCTGAAAGGCAGGTTGCTCACGCGTTACTCACCCGTTCGCCACTAGGTTCAAATTCACTTGGCCGAAGCCTTGATCCAAAGAACCCCGTTCGACTTGCATGTGTTAGGCACGCCGCCAGCGTTCGTCCTGAGCCAGGATCAAACTCTCAATAAATGGTATCTTAAAAGCCGAAGCTTCTAAAATCTTTATTAAGCATTTGCTCTTAGCAATATACTCAAGAATTTTCGTTGGCTATTCTCGCATTCAACATTTCTGTTTGACAAGAACAACTTTTTTTAAAATTGTCCAAGGTGCTTGTTCATGTTTACGTTGTTTAATTTACAAGGTACACTCCGGCTTTTTGGCCGAATCGCTCAAGCGAGCGCCTGTTTATGCTATCACAGGCATTTTTATTTGTCAAGAACTTTTTTACAAGTTTTTTCACAAATTTCAATCGCGCGAGCGCCTCATAATCATACCAAAAAGCTCAGGTTTTTGTCAACAGGATTCCCATTAAAATTGTGCACAAAGGATTGAAAGAAAACCCTGCCATCTTTTGACAAAAAAGTAGGACGGCATTCGCCGTCCTACAAGGATACTATAAAATATATCAATCTGCGTCTTCAATCAGACCATAGCCACCGTCATTGCGCTTATAGACCACAGCGAAGGCACCCTCTGCTTCCTCGTCACGGAATGCGAAAAAGCTATGTTCCAGCAGGTTCATCTGCAGGATGGCCTCTTCCCGGGTCATCAACTTCATATTGAACCGCTTGGTACGCACAATCTGGAACTCGTCCTCCGGCTCTTCGGGAACAAAGGAGGAAACTGCTTCCGGTTCCTGAACGAATGCGTCCTGGCGGAGCCGTTTGGCAAGTCTCGTTTTGTTCTTGCGGATCTGCCGCTCGATTGCACTGATGCAGGCATCGATGGAGGCAAACATGTCGGAAGTGCTTTCGCTGGCCCGGAAGTAGGTATTGGCGCCCTGAACCGTAATTTCTACTTTATTACGGTTCTTTTCCACACTGAAGGTGACCAGTGCGTCGGCTTCGTCCCTGAAATAACGCTGGAGCTTTGTTACTTTCTTCTCAGCATAGGCAGGAACATTGGCTGGCAGACTGACTTTCTTTTCGGCATAGCGGAAATTCATAAACGTCGCTCCTTTCTTTTGGGCAGGGAACCTTGGTTCCTTGTGCATATTGTACCACATTTTTCAAAAAAGTCCAGTATAAAAATAACAAAACCACCAAAAAAATGTTTCGGTGGTCTTGTTTTTTCTAAATATGTTTCTGATATTCCGTGTTTCGGCTTCTTTTCCCCGATTTCAGCAGGAAAAGAGCGAATATTATTTTTCCGAGTCCGGCAGTTTGGTCTCTCCCAATAGAGCGATCATGACAGATTGATGGACCAATTCCGCATTGGTGCGGTAAGATTTTTCCAACCGTCTGGCCTGCTGCAAAGACGGAGCCGTAACAGCAAGATCCATCACCGGACCGTGCATATCATCCAATCCCATATGGACGACATATTCCCCATCTTCTTTCTTCTCAATGGAAGATCGCAGAAACTGATCCCGTTTTCGGTCATGGTTATAACGCTCCACCGTCATTCGTGCCCGCTCCCGTACCGGAAAGGCAATGGCATCCCAAGTAATCTCCCCTGCAGCCTGTCCCTTTTCCGTTATGACATACAGCCCATCTTCCTGCTGATGCAGATGCCCGCTGGAAACCATCTGGGGAATGGCCTCCTGCACATCAAAATAACTGAGGCTGTCGTCCTGATAGCAGAACTCATAAATGGTCTGGGCAGACACCGGCGTTTCAGCCAAACTCATCACATATAAAATCAGGACCTTTACGTCCAAAATATCGTGAATAAAACCGAGATGATCCATAAAAATCCCCCTGGCAAACTTTTCTAGCTTCGCCTATTCTATCATACCGATCCCTGTTCCTGCAAGTGTTTCCAGAACCTTTATCTCTGTTCTGGAAACCATTTCCTCTTGAAAATATCAAAATTTCGGGGTTTAATGGGCAGGCAAGGAGGTAATTGCTATGAAAAGAAAGATTTTCCCCTTAATTGCTGCAATTTTATTATCAGCAGCGACCGTCATTCCGGCTTCTGCGGCTACTGCAAAGTGTTGGCCATGTCTGTTCTTGTGCCGTCCCTGCAGTATTTTCTGCCCATCAGATAGGCCTGATGTAGAGCAAAAGCCCTCTGTGCCCGAAATACCGGATGCCGAACAGACACCCGATGTGCCTGATGCAGAAATCAAGCCCCCAATGCCCGAAACGCCTGAAACGGAAAACACAGCCATGACACGGCCGGAACAAGCGGCCTGTGAACTGATCAACGAACAGCGGGTCAAAAACGGCCTGAAGCCCTTGTTGGTTTCCGAAGAACTGTCTGTAAAAGCCCGTGTGAAGTCTGTGGATATGCTGGAGAACAACTATTTCAGCCACAACTCCCCTACTTACGGCTCTCCCTTTACGCTGATGAACGCCCTTGGCATTACTTATCGCTCCGCTGCAGAGAACATTGCCATGGGATATAAAACCGCAGAGGCAGTCGTGAATGCGTGGATGAACTCTCCCGACCACCGCGCAAACATTCTCTCCTCCAATTATACATCCATGGGAATCGGCCACGTGGATGGCTACTGGACCCAGTGGTTTATCGGCTGATAAAAGAGAAAAGTGTGTCATCCTCGGATGACACACTTTTTGTTTTATGCAGAACAGGAATGCAGGAGGATCGCAATGACAATGACCGCAAGGATGGACACCCAGTTGGTTTTTCCTTTGGTCTGACGGTTTACTTCCCGGGCCGTGGGCATTTTAATTGTTCTCTCCTGACGGGGCAGGGCGCATTTCTCCCCCCGTTGGCTGTGGATATGGGTATCGGGTCTTTTTACAAAAGGCCGCATCCGCACACCGCACAAAGGACAGATAGTATCTTTTGCCCGAAAACCACATTCGGGGCATTGGTTCATCCCATACCGCCTCCCTTTTCCATCAGACATTACCGCATCAAACCCACACAGTCATAGTAAGGCTTGGATGCGATCAGTTCCTTATTGGCTTTGAACGGGTCATGGGCCAGGGTGACCACAGCATAATCACATTGTGCCATG
Source organism: Candidatus Avilachnospira sp. (assembly GCA_045652125.1). Taxonomy (GTDB): domain Bacteria; phylum Bacillota; class Clostridia; order Oscillospirales; family Oscillospiraceae; genus Avoscillospira. The sequence continues at coordinate 3,353 of JAZRTT010000033.1, forward strand.
GCATCTTCCATCGCGTAGTTGGCAAATCCGGCGACCTCTCCCTGCACAAACGGTTCGCAGGCCAGGACCTCATAGCCCCGCTGCTGCAGTATGCGTGCCAAAGCCACAGAAGGACTTTCCCGGGTGTCATCGATATTGGGCTTGAAGCTCATTCCCAATACCGCAATTTTGCTCCCCGGTTTTATATCCTGCCCAATGCGGTCTGCCACCCATGCAGGCTTTCCGTCGTTGATGAGACGGGCTTCACAGATCAGCGGCGTAATATCTTCAAATTTTTCATGGATAAACCATGGATCCACCGCAATACAGTGGCCACCCACACCGACACCGGGGGTGTGGACATTGACCCGGGGATGACAGTTTGCCAGTCCGATCAGCCGGAACACATCGATTCCCAGCCGGTCACAAACCTTGCTCAGTTCGTTGGCATAGGCAATATTGATATCGCGGAAGGTATTTTCCACCAGTTTGCACATTTCTGCAGTCAAATCATCGGTGGTGCGGATAGTGCCTTTGGTCACCACAGGGGTATAGATCTCTTTGGCGTACTCCGCCGCCTCAGGTCGGGTGGCACCGATGATCCGGTCATTTTCCCGAAGCTCAATGAGCATCCGGCCGGGAATGATTCGCTCCGGGCAATGGGCCGTCATAAAGTCCTCTGCCGGCACGCCGCTGACCTTCGATACGATTTCTTCCACCAGCTGAGTCGTATAGGGAGGAGATGTGGACTCCAGCACACACAAATCTCCCTTTTTCAAAACGCTGCCGACTGTTCTGGAAGCAGATTCCACGAACCGCAAATCGGAAACCCGCTTGCCTTCTTCCGTATCCCGGTGAGGGGTCTGGACGCAGATGATAAATACATCTGCAGGCTCGGCAGTCGTGGTGAAGTGAAGCCGTCCCGTGGCAAGAGCCTGAGTCAGGGCTTCCTGCATTCCCGGTTCTACAATATGAATATGACCGTCATTGAGCTGGGCCACAACGTTTTCATTGATATCAAACCCGCAGACCTCATACCCGGCAAGGGTGAAAGTCACGGCTGTAGGCAGGCCAATATAGCCACAACCCATGATTTCAATTTTCTTCATGAAAAATGCTCCTGTAAACAACATAGGGTGGAGAAAACTCCTCTCCACCCCATATCTTATCCTATATTTTATGCTTTTGCAAGCAATTCTTCCACTTTATCTGTCTTTTCCCAAGGCAGATCCAGATCGGCACGGCCAAAATGCCCATAAGCAGCCGTCTGGGCATAGATGGGGCGGCGCAGGCCAAGGGTTTCGATGATAGCGGCAGGACGCAGGTCGAAGCAGCGGTTCACAAGGGCACTCAGTTGTTCATCACCCAACCTGCCTGTGCCAAACGTCTCCACCAACACAGACACGGGCTTCGCCACACCAATGGCGTAGGCCAGTTCGATCTGACACTTTTTGGCAAGACCGGCAGCCACAATGTTCTTCGCCACGTACCGGGCCATATAGGCAGCACTGCGGTCTACCTTGGTGGGGTCCTTGCCGGAGAACGCACCACCGCCGTGGCTGGCATAACCGCCATAGGTATCCACGATGATTTTCCTGCCCGTCAGACCCGTATCGCCCACGGGACCGCCGATAACGAACCGACCAGTGGGGTTCACCAGAAAACGGGTGCTGCCGTCTATCAGCCCGGAGGGCAGCGTGGGCTTAATAACTTCTTCGATCACCGCTTCCCGGAGGGTCCCAATGGCAATGTCCTCGCTATGCTGGGTAGAGATGACAACGGTGTCAAATCTCTCCACTTTTCCGTTTTCATCGTACTGAACGGAAACTTGGCTCTTGCCGTCGGGACGGAGCCAGCTCAGCTTTCCGCTCTTCCGGGCGGCAGACAGGGCACGGCTCAGTTCGTGGGCATACTCGATGGGAGCAGGCATCAGAACTTCCGTCTCATCGCAGGCAAAGCCGAACATCATGCCCTGATCACCGGCACCGGTATCACCGGCCAGATCGTAGGAGCTGTCCACGCCCATGGCGATATCTCCGGACTGTTCGTCAATGGCAGTCAGGACGGCACAGGTGTTGCCGTTGAACCCGGCTTCCGGGCTGTTGTAGCCGATATCACACAGCGTTTTTCGGGCCACTGCGGGAATGTCCACATAGCAATCGGTGGATATCTCGCCCATGACCATCACCATGCCGGTGGTGGCGGCACATTCGCAGGCTACACGGGCCTTGGGGTCCCGGGCCAGAATGGCGTCCAGAACGCCGTCGGAGATCTGGTCGCAAACTTTATCGGGATGACCTTCTGTTACGGATTCGGATGTAAAAATTCGTTTCATGCTCATTCTAACTTTCCTTTCTCTGTACCGGGGAAACAAAAAATGCACCGTCACGATGACGGCGCACAAACATTTGCAACTCCCTCATCTTTCGATTTCCACCGCCGGATTTGGCACCTTGCAAACGCAGGTTGCCGGGTTTCATAGGGCCGGTCCCTCCACCACTCTTGATAAGGCATATTTGATTATCTCCTTAATTATATATGTACGTTCCTGTTTGTCAAGTGATTTTTTCGTTTTTTCCATTTATTCACAATTCGTTTATGGACTTTTCCCATTGGGTAAGATACAATAAGGCCATGGCAAAGGAGGGTCCTCTTTGAAGAATTTAAGACGCGATTTTGAACGGTTCTGTTACCGGCATTACAGCAAGGGCATTCCCAATCTTATGCTCTATATTTCTATCGGAACCGCTGTCATGTATGTATTCACTTTAGTTGATCCCAGCACAATGCTGTACAACTTTTTCCGTTTTGACCGCAGCGCTATTTTGCATGGACAGATCTGGCGGCTGGTCACATACATTTTTCTGCCAAGCGGCGGAAACATTCTGGTCACAGCAATTTCTCTGTATTTTTACTACTACATCGGCAAGCTGATGGAAAACAGTTGGGGGACATTCCGTTTCAACCTGTTTTACTTTTCCGGTGTGCTGATCACCGATGTGGCAGCCCTTTTGTTGGGTATCAATGCATCCATCGGATCGCTGAACCTGAGCCTGCTTCTGGCTTTTGCCACCATGTTTCCGGAAAGCAGAGTTCTCCTGTTCTATATCATTCCTATCAAAATGAAGTATTTGGCTTGGTTCTACTTCGGCCTGACCATCTACGAACTGATTGCTTATCCCTTCCCCTTTAATCTGTTCCCCGTACTTGCACTTCTCAATTACTTCTTATTCTTCGGTTCCGACGTGCTCCACATTCTGCCGGATTTCATGCAGATTCGGCAGAACGGGCATAAGTCATTCGGCGACTTCGGGAAAAAGAAGAAGCCCAATCCCAACTGGGCCAAAGAATACCGCAGTCCTTCCGGTGAACCGTCCTATCGCCATAAATGCACCGTATGCGGCAGAACGGATACCACCAATCCGGAACTGGAATTCCGCTACTGTTCCCGCTGCAGCGGATATTACTGCTATTGCCTGGAACACATCAACGATCATACCCATATCCAATAACACAAACATCGCCTCCCTTGGGGAGGCGATGTTTGTTATTCAGGTATCCCACGGGTCCTGCCGGACTTTCCCCGCCGAGATGGTCATAGTTTTCTTCCACTTTCCCCAACGAAATGCAATAATTGACACAACAGCACCCAGACTCCATGAAATCAGCAAAGAGAAAAACAAGGCTTTGGGGTGACCTTGAGGGAATTCCGCCGAAACAGTCATCCGGGCCAGGACATAAGCAATGGGGACCCGCAGCCCAATGGTGGAGATCACGGATATCCACATGGGGGTCATGGTATCTCCCGCACCACGCATAATACCGCCCAACACCTGGGTGACAGAAATGGCCAGATATCCAAAAGCCAAAATCCGCATCATGCGAACCGCCAACTCGATCAATGCATCGGTTGTGGTAAAAATCGCAAAAAGATATCTGCCAAAAAACAGTAAAATTACCGTGATCACTGCCGCAAAAAGCAATGCCAAAACGCTTCCCTGCTTCACGCCTTGTTTTACCCGGTCATATTTTCTGGCACCTACGTTTTGCCCGGTATAGACGCTCATTGCCTGGCCAAAGGTCATGTTGGGCAGCATGGCAAAGCCATCCACCCGCATAACGATGACGCTGCAGGCAATAACCATTTCTCCCATGGAGTTGGTCAGAGACTGAACGACCATACCTGCACCTGCCATGATCGCCTGCGTAATACCGGAAGGCACACCAAGCTGCAAAATACGCATGCTGTGTTCCCGGCTGATTTTCAACTGTTCCCAGTTCAAATCAAACACATTTTTCATTGTCATCAGTTTCCAGTAACACAAAACGGCAGAGATCGCCTGCGCAATGGCCGTAGCCAGTGCCACACCGGGAACGCCCATTTGGAATTCCGCCACAAAAAGAATATCCAGTCCTATATTCAAGGCTGCCGATACCAGCAGGAACAGAAGCGCCGACAGGGAATCTCCCAATCCCCGAAGGACGCCCGACAGCATATTATAAAAAAAGAAACCCACAATCCCAATAAAATAGATATTCAAATACTGGGTACACCAGTCAATGATCGCCAGTGGAGTATCCAGCAATTCCAGCAAGGGCCGTGTCATCATCGGTCCTGCGACCATAATGATCACCGTGGTAATGGCGGCCAGGGAAATACAGTTTCCTATGTTTTTTGACAGGCTTTCCCGATCTCCTGCACCATAGCATTGAGAAATCACAATCCCTGCACCGGTAGCCACACCGACAAACAGCGCCAGCAGCAAATTTAGAATAGGGAATGCACTTCCCACCGCAGCCAGGGCATTGTCGCCCACATAGCGCCCTACAATGACACTATCGGCTGTGTTGTATAACTGCTGAGCCAGATTCCCCAACAGCATGGGCAGTGCAAACTCCATGATCCGCTTCCATGGTGTTCCCTGCGTCATATCCCGTGCAGTAAATAGGTTCTTGATTCTCACACAAACGCTCCTCTACGCAAAATCATAGTCATTTTATCATAATCAGAAAAAAATACAAGCCGTATTTCCCGGCAAAAACCCTCGACACCCTTTTCTTAGAAGAAAACCCGTCCCCTGTTTTGGGGACGGATTCCTTATTCATACAGTTCTCCATTCACGAGATCGTCCCAATCAGGCGGTTCTCCGAAAGGATCTTCCGGGTATTCTTCCACCGGCGGCTCCGGCTCCGGTTCCGGTTCCGGCTCCGGTCCGACGATATACTTAGCATCGTACTTTTCATAGACGCTGATATCGCACTTTTCTTTCCGCAGGAAGTTTCCTTCCAAATCATAGAAGTTCTTGTAGCTCCAGTAGGTATAACCCGTATGGGGTGCCTGCACCTGTTCCCGATATCCCACCGGCTTGGTCTGATCTACCTCTTCAATTTCCTCATAGGGAGTCGTGGCAGTCAGCTCATAGGTCATTTTCACCTTGTAGTCATGCTCCATGGTACCCACCAGACTGACGCTGACCAGCCCGTTTTCCACCGTGGTATTGACCATGATCGGAGTCTCATTGGTATTGCGGAACTGAAAATCCAGCGAACCCCAATAGACTGTGGCATCCATACCCGGATCCACATAGGTCACCACATACATATGAGGCTCCCGCTCCACGATCTGAAGGTCTGCCAGCAGGGTGCAATAGTAAATCATGGAAGCGATCTGGCAGATTCCGCCGCCCACTTCCGATTCGCTGGCACCTCCGTCAGCATAAATAATACCCTCTTTATACCCTTTTTCCGCTGTCCGCTCCCCTACGATCTCGTTGAAGGAAAAAATCTCTCCCGGCTCCAGAACCGTTCCGTTGATCGCCTCACAGGCCAGCTTCAGATTGGTCGTCCGGCTGGCATTGCCTGTGTAGCGGATAGAGTATTCTCCGAGAATGTCGTGATAGTACTTTTCTTTGTAGGCCTTCAAGGTGATCTCCGGCTCCAGAACCTGCAGGGGAATCTCGATCACAGAACCCTCCTGTGCCAGTGCCAACTGTTGATTGGTAGCTGCCAGATCAAACCCATAGCCCACCACTTCCGGAACCAGGCTTTTGGTAGCCTCGTCATAATACGCATTTCTGGCGGAGGTGCAGTATTGATTATAATAGCTCTGCAAATCCACAATATCATAGGGCACAAGATCATAGGAAAACTCAATGTCCGATAGATTTCCGGATCGGTATGCCTCTATAACCTGTTCGTAAAGTTCGTCTGTATCCAGACTGCGCCCGTTGTAGCCCAGCTGAATGATGATCTTTTCCGCTTCTTCATCCATGGTCACTTCCGATTGAACCATCTGCCGATTTACATCGGCAGCCGTCTTTTCGATCAGTTTCTCCACATACTCCGTATCCACCTGAAGAAAATCGCCCATATCCAATATATAGGCCGATTTTTTACAGTCCACATAGGCAGAAATTACCTGAAACGGGCCTCCTTCCCGGCCATAGGCCAAAGCAGCATCCACCATGGCAGACGTATCCAAGGGAGAATTTGCCAGATCCGGGTCAAAAACCATCTTCCGATCCGGAAGGTGTATGGTCAATGTGCGGGTCGCATGGGTATCCGCCAGACTGTTTTCCAGCACCGCAACTGCTTCCTCTGCATCCATACCGCCGATATTCACACCGGAGACACATACATTGGGAAACACCGTATCAGCCCGCTTCAGCTGCAGGCCCCAAAAGAAAACACCGAGAAACACCATCAGAGCCAATGCTGCCACGGCAATCCCGGTGATCAACAGTACTTTGTTCGATTTGCGTTCACCGCTGCTGATAAAGATCCCTCCTTTTCTGTCGGATCATATTCAGTATATCCCACAGCCGACCTATTTTGCAACAACATTTGGGAGTCAATTCTATGTCAATTCGTTACAAACAGGAATTTCTCAAAACTGTTTGTAAAGGGCTCCCGCCTATGGTATAATGTGGAAAAGTATTCTTCGGGAGGTCCGTATGCTCTATACTGCATTGTCTGTATTTGCTGTTCTGATTGTGGCGGCAGATCAATTTACCAAATATCTCACCGTTGCAAACATTCCTTTGGGCACCACGATGGATGCCATTCCCCGGCTGTTTCAGCTGACCTATGTGCAGAATACAGGCATGGCCTTTTCCCTGTTTCAAGGCGGGCGCTGGTTCTTTTTTGCGGCAACCGTGATCGCTCTTTCCCTCCTGATCGTCGCCATCAAAAACAAATGGGTCAACCATCCCACCGGTCTGTGGGCTTTGGCAGCCATCGGCGGCGGAGCCATCGGCAATCTCATAGACCGGGTGCGGCTGGGCTATGTCATCGACATGATCGATGTGACTTTTATGGAATTCGCCGTGTTCAATGTAGCCGACTGCTTTGTTGTGGGCGGTGCAGTTTTACTTGTGATTTATGTATTCTTCTTTGACAGGCCAAAGGAGGCAAAAAAACATGATTCTGATTGCTGACCGCACCGGGGAACGAGCCGATGCGGCTCTGGCACGGCTGTACCCGGAGCTGAGCCGCAGTGCAGCCCAGAAGCTACTGGAGCACGGTCTGGTCACCTGCGGCGGAATCCCACTAAAAAAGAATGACAAGCTCACCCAAGGGGATATTTTGGAGGTGGAACTGCCGGAAGTTCAGGAAGCAGACATCCGCCCGGAAAACATCCCTCTGGATATCGTCTATGAAGATGATGATGTTTTGGTCATCAACAAACCCAAAGGGTTGGTGGTCCACCCTGCCGCCGGTCACTGGTCCGGCACTCTGGTCAATGGGCTGATGTACCACTGCAAAGACCGTCTTTCCGGAATTAACGGGGAATTACGCCCCGGAATCGTTCACCGAATCGACATGGACACCTCCGGGCTTTTGATCGTGGCAAAAAATGATTTTGCACACCTGTCTCTGGCCCGGCAGCTGGAGGATCATTCCCTCTCCCGTACCTATGTCTGCATCGTAGTGGGTGGTATAAAAGAGGATCAGGGTACCATTGATGCCCCCATTGGTCGCCATCCCACAGACCGAAAAAAAATGGCTGTCACAGAGAAAAACAGCAAACATGCCGTGACGCATTGGAAAGTTTTGGAACGTTTTTCCGGCTACACCATGGTACAGTGCCGGCTGGAAACCGGCAGGACTCATCAGATCCGTGTGCATCTGGCATGGCGCAATCATCCCATTTTGGGGGACATGGTCTACGGCAGCAAAAAGCCGGAGTTTGGTCAAACTAGCCAATGCCTTCACGCGAAAGAACTGACCTTCCGCCATCCCAGAACCGGCGAGACCATGACCGTCTCCTGCCCCCTGCCGGATTACATGGAAACTATACGGAATAAGCTCAGAAAATAAGAAAAACTCGCAAAGGCGAGTTTTTCTTATTTTCTGATCCTCTCGGCAATGTAGGCCGAGACCTCTTTTTCTGAAATCTGCAGGGCATAGGCAAATTCTTCGCTGACCAGCCGCTCTGCGGAAGCCAGCAGCTTTTCATCTGCGGCAGGAAATTTCTTTCCGTTTTCTGTCCGGCTTTTCTTCTCCAGATACAGGCAGGCGATCAGTTTCAGCAGCTCTGCGCTGATACCGCCGGAAATCACCTGCTGATAAGCCTCTGACCGCCGGCGCGCATCTTCGATCCACGGAAGGGGTTCATGGCCTACGTTGCGGCACAGGTCATCGATCTGCGCCCGATCCATAATGCTTCGCATCTTTGCTGTGAGCTTCTCGTTGGCTGTTGGTACAAAGGTCGTACAGGTCGGTGCCGCCATCGGTCGCAGAACATAGTATTCCTGCTTTTTTGTACCGGATCGGGAAAGAGATTCCCACCGAATGTCCTCTATGGTGCAAACACCCATGATTCCGTAAGCTACCATCTGTCCGATCTGAAACATATTTCCCTCCTGTTCCCAAGGCAACCGTCAACTGACTACATTGTAACAGGAATTTTTCAATTTTTCCAAGGCACTTTTGAACAAATATTTGCTTTTTTTCTGGGAAAAATCATGGGCGATTGGAACAAGCCGCACCAATTGCATTGGACAAACGGGCAAAGGCATCCAGGGAAAGCGTCTCACCCCGAACTGTGGGTGCAAAACCGCAGTCTGACAAAATCTGTGCCAGCTGTTCCTTGCCCAGATTCCCAAATACTGCAGACAATCCGTTTACCAGCGTTTTTCGCCTCTGTGCGAAACTGGCACGGACCACCCGAAAAAACATGGCCTCATCCTCTACCTGACAGGCAGGCTCTTTCCGCACCCGAAGATGCAGCACGGCTGAAGTAACTTTTGGCTGCGGAAGAAAGCAATGGGGCGGTACATCAAAAAGAATTTCCGGGTCAGTATAATACCGGCAGAACACGGTGAATGCTCCATAGGCAGCCGTCCCGGGCTTTGCACAAATTCGCTGGGCTACTTCCTTCTGCACCATAACCGTGACCGTTTCAAAGCATTTGGCCTCCAAAAGGGCAGCCAGAATGTCGGACGTAATATAATAGGGCAGATTGGCACAGGCCTTGGGGCGGAGCCCGGCAAACTTTTCTTTGACCAATGCAGCAATATCCTGTTTCAAAATATCCGCAAAAATGATCTCCAGATTATCATAAGGTGCCATTGTCTCTGCCAGCACCGGTTTCAGCTTCTGATCCACTTCCACCGCCACCACTTTCCCTGCCCGAATACACAGCTGCTGCGTCAGTGGTCCCATACCGGGACCGATTTCCAGCACACCGCAGGTTTCATCCACTCCGGCTTCCTCCGCAATGTTTTCAGGCACCCAACGCTGAGTCAGAAAATTCTGCCCCTTGGCCTTGGAAAAGTGAAATCCATGCCGCCCCAACAAATCCTTAATATCGCTGATATTGCAAAGATCCATATTTATCCCCTGTCTTTAACCCATTCGATAGAGCATCACTGCTACTTGCGCTCTGGTCACATTGCCCTGAGGCTGAAGTTTTCCGTCAATACCGTTGATGATTCCCTTTTCCACCATGGCAGTCAGACTTTCTTTCGCCCAGTCAGAAACACGTCCGGCATCGGCGAACGCGCTGAGTGCCTCCGATTTGGATGAAACGGAGATACTTCTTGCCAGTATCGTCATAGCGGCCTCCCGGGTGATGGTGGCCGTCGGCTGGGCATAAATTTTATCCCCGATACCGCTGCCCGTGAACCATCCCAAAGCATACGCCGTTTTCATGGAATCCTGTGCCCAGTCCGCAATGTCATCCTTGTCTTCAAAGGGCAGTTCCATGTCTTTGTAGGTCTTGCTGTCCACGCCGGAGGCCCGAACCATGGAGACCACAAATTCCTGTCTGGTCATGGAATCATCCGGCCGATAATACAAAGGACCGTCCTCTGCACCCGAACCCTGCACCACACCGCGGAAGTACATCTGTGCAACAGGGGTTTTCGCCCAATGGTTTTCCGTGTCGGCAAAGGGATTTTCCTTTACTTCCACATCCAGAATTTCCGAAAGTCCGCCGCAGCTAACGATAAGTTTTCCCGTTCCCAAGGAAGATGCTGTAAGGGTCCCATCCTCCGTTACGGTACCGAGAGCCTCGTCCATACGCCATTCAAACGAGGTATCCTGTGCTGCAAGATCCATGCCCATATACGCCGCCTGTGCGGTCAGATCCATAGAGCCGCCCACTTCCAGCACCAATGCTTCCAGTCTTTTCCCGGATACGGAATCGAGAACCGTTATGGTCGAGGGCGTTTGAACCACCCGGATCTGGACAGAACCGGTAATTCCGCCGGCTTCGGCTGTAACTTCGGCTGTACCGGCCTGCCCTGCCGTAAAGACCCTGCCGGACATCGTGCCGCCTTCGGCAGTCATGGTCAGGCCCTCCGGCACCAGAGCTGCCCGATAGCTGTTGTCTGTGGCTTTTACCGTCAGCTCCACCTGTCCACCGGGCAGAACCGCCGCATCGTAGGGATACAGATGCAGCTTGGCTGCCGGGCCGGAAGGCTGAGGTTCACGGACAAAAAACAGGAAGTTGGCACAGGGACGCTGTGCCCCGTCTGCCGGATCATTTACCAAAGAGAAATCCTGATCTCCCGGCAGGACTGCACCGATGGTGGTGGAGCCGCCTCCATCCAGATTGATCGCTTTCTCACAGCCCAGCTCTTTCATCCGATCTGCAAGCTGCAGCAGGGTCAAGCCGTCCGAGACGCTGCTCTTATCCACCGTATAACAAATGAGGCTGCCGTCGGATTTCGTTCCCAAAGCCGTTCTTGCCGCAGGCCGTCTGGCACTTTCCAGCTTAAATTCCGTCATTGTCTGACCGTTATCCACCAGCAGGTCTCCGCCGCCGACGGCATACTTGATGCTCTCGCTTCCCCGTTTGACGCCGGTGAAGATCGTTATAGTATCTCCCACAGCGATCTGCTTCATCTGCTCCATGGCAGTCCCGTAATCCGTCTGTGTCGCCAGCGAAAGGACAAAACAACCCTCCGGAATCTGGCACGACGCTGTATCGGGAACGATCTGCTTTACCGTGGCCTGAAGCTGATCGGAAACCTTCAGTTGGCTTCGCTCTGCCTGCAAAATCAGATTATAGGCAGAGATGCTGTTTTTGGTTTTGGTATCATAGTCCCGGGAATACAGGCAGTATCCGTTCTGCTTCGACAGGGCTTTGTTATAATTAAACGAAATGCCCTGATCGTTCCAGACCAGTTCCGTCTGCAGCATGGGATCACCGATCTCCACCCTGCCGTTTTCCCAAATACAAACCGTGGGACCTTCTCCGCTGCTGCGGAGGATTCCCTCTGTGACCACCATGCCATAGGGAACTCCGGTGTTCATATCAAAAAAAGCGGCATTGATGGCTCCCTTTGCCTCCCGGTTGTTCTCTTTCAGATAGGTTTCGATGTAATCCATGGTACTGCGGCCGTAAAGGGTATCGCCGTAGACCACCATAGGCTGAAGCTCACTTCCGGGGGTATAAGAAAATATCTTTTCCCGAACAGTCTGCTCTTCATATTGGGCATATGTACCGGAAAGAGACAGCTCGTCAGTCAGCAGCAGGCTGCTGTGGTGCAATACCGCCGCCGCACTTTGCGTCAGCAAGCAAACTGCCATTCCGGCAGCCGCTCCCCGTCTGAACCATTTATCTTTCATAAGGATACTCCTTCTCCTTCGTTTTGATGCTTTATGTTAACATAACTCCGTCTTTTTGTAAAGACCCGAGGGAATTGTTCATAAATTATCCTTTTCTTGTGACCGGGTTTGTGATAGAATAATCAAAATGAATTTATTCCCTTGAAAGGAACCAATATAGATGGCAATTTTAGACAAAATCTTCGGAACTCACTCCCAACGGGAGATTAAAAAATTCAACAGTCAGGTGGATGCCATTCTGGCTCTGGAGGAACAATACAAAGCGCTTACCGATGATCAATTAAAGGCCAAAACACCGGAGCTGAAAGCCCGCTTGGAGCAGGGCGAAACACCGGATGACATTCTGGTAGATGCTTTTGCCGCTATTCGGGAAGCCGCTTCCCGTGTGCTGGGTATGCGTCCTTATCGGGTGCAGATCATCGGCGGCATCGTTCTGCATCAAGGCCGTATTGCTGAAATGAAAACCGGCGAAGGCAAAACCCTGGTGGCCATTCTTCCTGCCTATCTCAATGCACTCAGTGGCAAGGGCGTTCACATTGTCACGGTCAACGATTACCTTGCCAAGCGTGACTCTGAATGGATGGGAAAGGTCTATCGTTATATGGGGCTCTCCGTGGGGCTGATCATCAATGGGATGAGCGCCAATGAACGCCGTGCCTCTTACGCTGCCGACATCACCTACTGCACCAATAACGAACTGGGCTTTGACTATCTGCGGGATAATATGGCCATTTACAAACAGGAAATGGTCCAGCGGGGTCATAACTTTGTCATCGTGGACGAAGTAGACTCTATTCTCATTGACGAAGCCCGGACGCCTTTGATCATATCCGGCAAAGGAGAAGAATCTACCAAGCTCTACGAGATGACAGATCTTTTTGTCTCCCGCCTGCAGCGGCAGGTTTTTGCCACCACCGATGAAAAAGAATATCAGGATCAATATGACTGTGACTACATCGTAGATGAAAAGTCCCGCTCCGTTTCCCTAACACAGAAGGGAATCGCAAAGGCAGAGCAATATTTCTCTGTCGAAAATCTCTCTGATCCGGAAAATGCAACTCTGGCTCACCATCTGAATCAGGCGATGAAAGCCCGGGGGCTGATGAAAAAAGATATTGACTATGTGGTCAAGGACGATCAGGTTATTATCGTAGACGAATTCACCGGACGTCTCATGTATGGACGCAGATATAACGAAGGACTCCATCAGGCCATCGAGGCCAAGGAGGGTGTTGCCGTTGCCAACGAATCCAAGACCCTTGCCACCATCACCTTCCAGAACTTCTTCCGCTTGTACCAAAAACTCTCCGGTATGACCGGTACCGCCCTGACAGAAGAAGAAGAATTCCGGGGCATCTATGAATTGGACGTCATTGAGATTCCCACCAATAAGCCTGTCGCCCGGTTGGATGAACCCGATGTGGTCTATAAAACCGAGGCCGGCAAGTATCGGGCTGTGATTCGGCAGATCAAGGAGTGCCACGAAAAAGGCCAGCCGGTTCTGGTTGGTACCATTTCCATTGAAAAATCAGAATTTCTCAGCAAGCTTCTGAAAAAAGAAGGCGTGCCCCACAATGTGCTCAATGCCAAGCACCATGAAAAAGAAGCAGAGATCGTTGCCCAGGCCGGCAAGCTGGGTGCAGTGACCATTGCCACCAATATGGCAGGACGCGGCACGGATATTATGCTTGGCGGCAACCCGGAATTTCTGGCACTGAATGACCTGCGTAAATCCGGTATGGAGGAAACGCTCATCGTGGAATGCACTTCCTACGCCGAGACCCGGGACCCTGCCATTTTGCAGGCCCGCGCCGACTACGCACAGGCATATAAACGCCATAAGGATATCATTCAGAAGGAAGCGGAAGCTGTCCGGGCCGCAGGCGGTTTGTTTATCATTGGCACCGAGCGGCATGAATCCCGCCGAATCGACAATCAGCTCCGCGGCCGCTCCGGCCGTCAGGGTGACCCCGGCATGACCCGGTTCTATCTGTCTATGGAAGATGACATCATGCGTCTGTTCGGCTCTGAACGGATCAAAAACATGATGGATGCAATGGGCTTGGATGAGGATACGCCAATTGATGCCAAAATCCTGTCCGGTGCCATTGAAAATGCCCAGAGAACCGTGGAAAGCCGTCACTATCAATCCAGAAAGAGCGTTCTGGAATATGACAACGTCATGAACACACAGCGTCAGGTCATTTATACCCAGCGCGGTCAGGTTCTGGACGGAGAAGATCTGAAAAAGACCATTTCCGGGATGATGGCCTCTGTGGTAAATGGCCATGTTTCCGCCGCTTACGGCGAACAGTCTCAGATCGACCGGGACACTTTTACCGCCTTGTGTTCCAAATTTGAAAATATTTGTTTCCCAAAGGGTGCTTTCATCCTGTCTGATGAGGAATTGGCTGCCATGACCGCACAGACCATGTCCGAAACGCTCCTGTCCCTGCTGGAACGCACCTACAACGCAAAAGAAGCGGCACTTACCGCTCCGGTTCTGCGGGAAGTGGAACGAATTGTCACCCTCCGGGTGGTAGATGAGTACTGGATGGATCATCTGGATGCCATGACCGACCTCCGGCAGGGTATTGGCCTTCGCTCCTACGGACAGATGGATCCCGTGGTGGAATACAAGCGGGAAGGTTATGAAATGTTCGAGGCTATGATCGATTCCATCCGGGAAGAGATCGTCCGCCGGGTATTCCTTGCCCAGATCAGGCCCCATGCAGAACTGAAGCGGGAAAAGGTTGCAAAGGTCACTTCTGCCGGTACCGGCGATCAGACGGTCAAACGACAGCCTGTGGTAAAAAAAGTAAAAGTAGGCCGCAATGACCCCTGCCCCTGCGGCAGCGGAAAAAAATACAAAAACTGCTGTCTGGACAAGGATCTGAACAGCAAGTAAGGAGTGCCATGTCCCTGCAAACTATTCGCTTAGGTGCATTGGAATATCACACTGCCGATGTTCTGGATGGAGCCGTTCACTGCTTCTCCACCCGATTGGGCGGCGTCAGTGAAGGGTTCCTGTCTTCCCTCAATCTGGGTGTTCACCGGGGAGATAACTATGAAAATGTAGTGAAAAACTATGAGATTCTCGGTTCTGCCGTGGGCTTTTCCCCAATGCAGACCGTCTTTCCCATGCAGCGGCATACCGACATCATTCGGGTGGTCACGGAACAGCATTGCGGCGAGGGTCTGTATCGGGATGTTCCCGAACCCTGTGACGGCCAGATCACCGATCGCCCCGGTGTGGCTTTGGTGACTTTTTCTGCTGACTGCACGCCTATTTTGCTCTTTGACCCGGTACGAAAAGCCATCGGTGCCGTCCATTCCGGATGGCGTGGAACTGCCAAAGGCATCGCCGCCAAAGCTGTCCGTGCCATGGTACAGGAATTTGGCTGCAAGCCCGAAAACATTCGGGCCGCCATCGGCCCCTGTATCAGCAAATGCTGCTTTGAAACCGATTGGGATGTGCCGCAGGCCATGTTGGATGCCCTCGGTCCCAAAGCCCTGACGGGTATTACGCAAAGAAATGACAAATACTTTGTGGATAATAAATTTCTCAATGCCCTTTGGCTGCAGCGGGCCGGGATCGGAGAACTGGACATCGCTCCCCAATGTACCCGCTGCTCCCCGGATCGTTACTGGTCCCATCGGGCTGCAGGAGATGCCCGCGGCTCTCTTGCCGGAATTATCATGTTGAAATGAGGTAGCACCCATGAAACAGCGTTTTTACGCTTTTCTTTTCCTTTTACCGATCCTATGCCTGCTGTGCGGCTGTTCCGGTCTGTCCTCCGATCATCTCAAGGACTTTATTACGGGAACAGAAACACAGGCAGATATCCCCGAAAAGCCGATGGAAGAAGAACCGATTCCGGAAATGGCTGCCGATACTGTTTTGCAGGATGTAAAAGCTTTGGAGGTTCTTCATCTGGGCTATCAGGAGGAATACGGACTCAATCCCTTCACCACGGAAAGTCTTTGCAACCGAGCCATTACAAACCTGTTATACGAACCGCTGTATCTGGTCAACAGCCGATTTGAAGCAGAACCGGTATTGGCAGAAACTACGGAGGTCTCGGAAGATGGTCGTACCACGACCATCACCCTGCGGCGCGGTGTGACCTTCCACAACGGAAAAAGCCTTACGGCTCAGGATGTGGTTTACTCCTATGAAACGGCAAAGAAAAGCCCTTACTACGGAAACCGTTTTTATCACATTGATGAAGTAACGGCAGAGAACGACCGCAGGGTGATCGTGAAAACCGATACCGCCTGCGAATCTGTGGCACTGCTTCTGGATTTTCCTGTTGTACAATTCGGCTCCGGCGATCAAGCCGTTCCTATGGGTACCGGACCTTTCGTCTACGACGAAAGCTATCGTCTGGAACCCTATGACCAATGGTGGCAGGAAGCCTTTCCCATTCCCTGTCAATATGCCCAACTGACACCCTGTACCACCTCTGCGGACATTCGTGACCAATTTGAATACGGAAAAATCAATCTGGTCTGGACCGACCCCAACGCCGCCGCCTATGCCACTTTCCACAGCGACTCGGAAAGTTGGTATGTACCCACTACGGTGATGCAGTTTATCGGCTTCAACAGCAACAAAAAAGCATTTTCCGATTCTGCCGCCCGTTCCTGTATCACCTACGCCATTGACCGGGAAACCATTGTTGCCGAGGACATGGGCGGTTCTGCTGCTGCAGCTTCCCTGCCCGCATCTCCTCTGTCCTCCTGCTATAACCACGGCCTTGCCGCCAACTACGACTATGACATGGAAGATTTTCAGGCCGCTCTGGATGCTGCACAAATTCGTGATTATACCGCAGACGGTGTTCTGGATGTTTACTATAAGGGTTATACCGTTCCTTTGGAAGGAACAATGATCGTCACCGCCGGCAATACCCAACGGCGGCTTACTGCTGAACGAATCGCCGGCAGTCTGAACCGTGTTGGTTTTGATATTACCGTAAAGGTCCTGGATCAGGATGCCTTCACCAGTGCCCTGCGTTACGGCAATTATGATCTGTACTTTGGTGAGATTCGCCTTTCTTCCAACTTTGATCTGGGCTCGTTTTTCCGAAGCGGAGGCTCTGTTGCCTACGGAGGCATGGAAAGCGGTTCTGCTGTGGACCTTTGTGCCGGTCTGTTGGAAAATTCCGGCAATGCCTATGATCTCCACAAGCGAGTGATGGATCAGGGGTATCTTTGTCCCGTTTTGTTCAAAAGCTATACCATCTACACCACCCGCGGTGCTGCACAAAATCTGGAGCCCGCCATAGACTGGGTGATTCACGCACCTCAGGAGGTACTTCCATGACCACGCTGCATCCTGTTGTCAGCATCCGCATCTTTCGAAATGAAAAGTGTTTCGGCCCCGGTGTTGCACAGTTGCTGAAGCAGGTGCAAATCTCCCACTCCCTCCGTGGTGCCGCCATGGCTTTGGGCATGGCTTATTCAAAGGCCTGGACGGTTATGCGCCGCAGTGAACAGGAATTGGGATTCCCCCTTTTGGTCTACACTACCGGCGGCCGACACGGGGGTGGTGCCGTGTTGACATCAGAAGCAGAAAAACTGCTGACTGCTTATGATCGGTACTGCCGGCGGATCCGCAAGGCAGCCGAGACCTGTTTTGAGGAAGAATTTCGGGAGTTTTTGTGATGGAAATATTCATTGATGCCGATGGCTGCCCTGTAACCGCGCTGGTCGTTAAACTGGCCGCCGACCATCACATACCATGCACCATTCTGTGTGACACCGCCCACCGGATACAATACCCCGGCACAAGAACCATTGTTGTTTCTCAGGGTGCAGACAGCGTAGATTTCACCCTTGTGAACCTTTTGCATCCCGGTGATATCGTCGTAACGCAGGATTACGGTTTGGCAGCCATGTGTCTGAGTCGAAAAGCCATTGCCATCCATCACAACGGCATGGTCTATACCAATGAAAATATTGACAGTTTGCTGTTTTTTCGAGCCGCTGCCAAAAAAATCCGCCGCGGCGGCGGACGGCTCAAAGGCCCTGCCCGCCGCACCCGTGACCAAGACAAGGCTTTTGCGGATTCATTTTCCAACTTGCTTCGGGAGACCGTAATATGAGCTGGTATGTCTATATGCTCCGCTGCCGGGACGGCAGTCTCTATACCGGCTGCACCAACAATCCGGAACGGCGGCTGGCTGCTCACAACACCGGAAAAGGGGCAAAATATACCCAAAGCCGCCTGCCTGTGATCAAGGTATATGAAGAAATTTGCAGCGACAAATCCGAAGCTTTGCGGCGGGAAGCCGCCATCAAACGATTGAACAAAGCACAAAAAGAAGCACTTTTGACCAACCTTGCGGAAAAGGAGCGTTCATGAGTCTGACCTCTGCCAACCGAACTCTGCAGATGATTTCCCATCTGTTGGACACAGATACTGCCACAGAGCCTTTTTTTGACGCAGGCCCCCAAAAACCGGCTATTCCCCATAGCCGGAATTCTCAGCCTGTGCCTCGGTCCCGCCCGGAACAGCAAGGCATCTCATCCGGGCACATGGCAGCCTTTCTCCGGGCTTTGGAGGAAGAACCTACCCTCCGGATGCACAGTCTTTTGATTCTGCGAAACGGAGAACTGCTTTGCCGCGCTGCCTTTGGCTCGCGGGACACAGAGCTGCCTCGAATGACCTTTTCGGCCTGTAAAAGCATTACGGCATTGGCCATCGGCATTTTGATGGATGACGGACTTCTGTCCCCGGAGGACAAGCTTACCGATCTGTTCCCCAATGAGTGCGGACCGGTGAGCCGCAGATTGATGAAAGATCTGACGCTGCATCACGTCCTGTCCATGCAGACCGGAAATACCTTCAACGAAGCAAGTTCCTTGACGGAACCGGATTGGATCAGAGGATATTTCTCCTCCCCCGGGTTGGAAGTCACCCGAAAATTCCAGTACAACAGCCTGAACACCTATATTCTTTCCGCCTTGGTCACACGCCTTTCCGGGATGAGTCTCAGCGATTTTCTCTCCAAACGTCTCTTTGCCCCCATGGGTATTACAGATTTCTATTGGGAAGTCAGCCCGGAGGGGATCGAAAAGGGCGGATGGGGCCTGTATATCACCCCGGAAGATCTTGCAAAGCTCGGGCAGCTTGTCATGGACGGCGGTTTTTGGCGGGGAAAGCAGCTGATCTCATCAGAATTTCTTTCCATGGCCACATCCACCCATGCCCAAACACCCCAATCCTATGGTGATTTCAACTATGGTTGGCAAATCTGGGTAGGAAGAAACGAAAACACTTTTTTGTTCAACGGTATGCTGGGGCAGAATGTTCTGGGTTTCCGGGACAGCGGCATCCTTCTGGTATCCCACGCCGGCAACGATGAGGCCTTTCAAACCAGTGCCTATTATGCCCTCGCCAGTCGCTTTTTCGGCGGCAGTTTCCCTCAAAAATTACCCCGGGACCGTTCTGCCGAACAAACGCTGCGGCACACCATCAAATCCCTTTCCCCTGCAATTGGACGTTGCCCTTCCCGGCAAACATTTTCCCTGTTTGCAGGAAAACGCTATGGGACCACAGAGCCCCACGCTGCTTCTGCAGGACTACTTCCTCTGGTTTTGCAAACGGTGGAAAACAGCTATTCCTGTGGTCTCAAAGCCATTTCCATCGGCGGAAGCAGGCGGGTCCCCGAGCTGCTCTATGAGGAACAGGATCAGCTGCATCACCTGCTCTGTGGAGTCAAAGCCCCCATTCGCCAAACGATCGTACACCACGGCAATGTGTTTGAAATCGCCGTTCAGGCACGATTTACTCACGATGATGAGGAGCATCCGGTCCTGCGGATCCAGATCGAATTTCTGGAAACCCCATGTACCCGAATTTTGAAACTCATTCAAACCGAACGCGGAATGCTTCTGCGTCAAGAGGAGAGTCCGGGTGCCGTCTTTTTGTCCAACACTATGGTCACTGCCTCCAAATCCCCTGCTGTCAAAACTTTACTGGCCTCCGTAGCAGGCAGCTCCGAGCAGAGCTATCTGCGATGGCGGGTGGATCGAATGTTTACTCAGACCTTAAATTTGATCCGGGATTCATAAAAAAGGAAGTCTCTGAGAGACTTCCTTTTTTGTCATTTCTTTTCTTTGGCTGCCTCCAGCTTGATCTGGCGGCGGTTCTTGACTTCCTCGGTCATGGGTTGGATATCTCCGGCTTTGCTCAAAGCCCACTTGGTACACATGGGTCCAAAGAGTTCATAGATCAGAACTGCGAACAGAACAATATTCCGAATCAGATCGCCCTGGGGCCCAAGCTGCTTGGCCGTCATGCACATACCAAGTGCCACACCGGCCTGAGGCAGCAGGGTAATACCCAAATATTTGCAGATTTCCGGAGAACATTTGGTCCAGACAGCACTCCACTTGGCGCCGAAGTACTTGCCCAGAGACCGGAACAGAATATACATCAGTCCAATTCCAATAATCGCAATGTCTGTAAAAACGCTCAGTTCCAGTTCCGCACCGCTGATCACAAAGAACAAAGCGAACAATGGAGATGTCCACTTATCGGTCTTTTCCATAAGGTCATGAGACAAAGGACAAATGTTGCAGAATACCGTACCCAGCATCATACACACCAACAGAGAAGAAAAATGTACGCTGACCGGTCCGATATGGAACTCCATCATAGACAATGCCGCTGTCAGAAATACGAATGCAATGGACATATTCAGGCGGTTGGTATTGGAGTTAAAAAGCTTTTCCAACTGGGTCAGTACCCAGCCCAAGGCAGCACCCAAAGCCAGCGATACTGCGATCTCCACCAGAGGATTGACCAGAATCGAGATCAGATCCACCGTGCCGCTGACCAACGTTTTGGCAATACCAAAGAATACGGCAAACACAACCAGACCCACTGCATCATCCAAAGCAACGATGGGCAAAAGCAGGTTTGTCAGAGAGCCTTTGGCTTTGTACTGCCGCACGACCATCAGGGTCGCAGCAGGTGCTGTCGCCGTTGCGATCGCACCAAGCGTCAATGCCTGTGCAATGGTGATCTTGTCCGGCATCAGGTAATGCAGACCAATCAGAGCCGCATCCACCAAAAAAGTAGCCACCAAGGCTTGAAATATACCAATAACAACGGCTTGCCGACCGGTCTTTTTCAAGTCATCCACCCGGAATTCATTTCCGATGGAAAATGCAATAAACGCCAAAGCCACCTCTGCGACCAGGGATAACCGACGCACCGATTCGGTACCGGAAAAACCCAGACCGTCAATCTTCAACGCACCCAAACAGTAAGGGCCGATGAGAACGCCGGCTACCAGATAAGCCGTTACAGCAGGCAGTTTCCAACGCTTGAACACACGGGTCATCAACAGACCGGCCAACATGGCCACCGAAACAGTCAATAAGGTTGACATAACGCATCTCCAATTCCTCTATTTTCAAACGTTGTCAGTATACTCCATTCTTCGCTAAAATACTGCCCAAAGTTTCGTCATATCAAACATATATTTTGTGCGGTTTTTGTATAATTTTACATATCCCTCAGAGAATTTGAAAATCCGCCATTGACAGGTATCTCTTTTTCCGCTAAAATGAAACCGAGGATTTCTGTTACTGACGGAATGTGGAGCACCACAGGGGAGCAGAAGTCAATATTAGCCGACCGTCTGGGCAGTTCTATGGAGATTCCCATAGGACTGCCCTTATTTTTATTATGAGGTGAAGGATATGGATATTTACAGCATCCAAAATGCCGCCGACTATCTGTGCGGCAACGAATACCCCGGCCGCGGCATTTTACTGGGAAAAAGCCCCGAAGGCAAAGCCGTGCTGGCCTATTTCATTATGGGCCGCAGTGAGAACAGCCGCAACCGTATCTTCACGGAAGATGGCAACGATGTGATCATCCACCCCTTTGACGCCAGTAAGGTGGAGGACCCTTCCCTCATTATTTATGCCCCTATCCGGGTCGTAGGAAAGGAAGTCATCGTCACCAACGGCGACCAGACCGACACGATCCGGGATCACCTGAACCAAGGCGGCAACTTCTACACCGCTCTTCAGACCCGCTGCTTCGAGCCTGACGGTCCCAACTGGACGCCCAGAATCAGCGGCATTTTCCATTTGGGAGAGAAAGACTTCGATTATGAACTGAGCATCCTCAAGAGCCGTGATGCCGAAGGCGAAGCCTGCAGCCGCTACTACTACACCTATACCGCCAAGGCCGGTCTGGGTCATCTGATCCACACCTATGAAGAAAACGGCAGCCCCATCCCCACCTTCCAGGGTGAACCCCGCCGTATGGCCGTTCCCAGCGACATTGATGCCTTTACTGCTGCCATCTGGGAAAACCTCAATGAAAACAACAAGATCTCCCTCTATGTCCGCTATATGGATCCCGTCACGGGAGAGTGTGAGAGCCGCATGATCAATAAGCATTTGCTGTAAGGAGTGTAGAACCATGAAAGAATTTGAACTGAAATATGGCTGTAACCCCAATCAGAAGCCTGCAAAGGTCTATATGCATGACGGCAGCGAGCTGCCCTTTACCATTCTCAACGGCCGACCCGGCTACATCAACTTCATGGACGCTCTGAATTCCTGGCAGCTGGTCAAGGAACTGAAGGAAGCCACCGGCATGGCTTGTGCCACCTCCTTCAAGCACGTCTCCCCCACCTCTGCTGCTGTTGGCAAACCTTTGAATGCCGATCTGAAGAAGGCATGCTTTGTGGATGATATCCCCGAGCTGGACGAAAATCCTCTGGCCTGTGCCTACGCCCGCGCCCGCGGTACCGACCGCATGTGTTCCTTTGGCGACTGGGTCGCTCTGTCCGATACCTGCGATGCTCTGACTGCCAAGCTCATCGCTCGGGAAGTCTCCGATGGTGTCATCGCCCCCGGCTACACCGACGAGGCTCTGGAAATTCTCAAGACCAAGCGGAAGGGCTCTTACAATGTGGTCGCCATTGATCCCAACTATGTGCCTGCCGAGGCTGAAAACAAGCAGGTCTACGGCATCACCTTCCAGCAGGGTCGTAACAACTTCAAAATCTGTGAAGAACTGCTGCAGAATATCGTCACCGAAAACAAGGAACTGCCCCAGAGCGCTAAGATCGATTTGATCGTTGCCCTCATCACCCTGAAGTACACCCAGTCCAATTCCGTCTGCTACGCTGTGGACGGTCAGGCTATCGGTGTCGGTGCCGGTCAGCAGTCCCGTATCCATTGCACCCGTCTGGCAGGCTCCAAGGCTGATACCTGGTTCCTGCGTCAGCATCCCAAGACCCTGGCTCTGCCCTTCCGGGAAGATCTGGGCCGTCCCAACCGCGACAACGTCATCGATGGCTATATCAACGGCAACGAAGAGGACGTCTGCGCCGACGGTATCTGGCAGAACTACTTCACCCAGAAGCCCGAGCGTCTGACAGAAGAGGACAAGAAGGCATGGCTGGCCTCCCGCCAGAATGTGGCTCTTGGTTCCGATGCATTCTTCCCCTTCTCTGACAACATCAAGCGTGCTGCCGCTTCCGGCGTTAAGTACATTGCTGAGCCCGGCGGCTCCATCCGCGATGATCTGGTCATTGAGGAGTGCAACAGCCGCGGCATCACCATGGCCTTCACCGGTATGCGCCTGTTCCACCACTAACAGCAAAGATCCTGCCCTGTGGGCAGGATCTTTTTCATTACGCGGAAAGGTTGGCATGTTTGTTCGTCTTATCCCTTTCTCATTTGTTTCAGAAAGCATATAACTGCCAGTACCGTCACAAAAACCGCATACCCACAGACCCAAAATAAGTGGGGCAGGATATTGCCGAAGTTTCCTGCCGCAGCCGCCTGTTCCAGCTGAACGGCATGGGAGAACGGCAGTACATCCGCCACGGCCTGAAACGCACCGCCTACCAGCTGCAGATCAAACCATATGCCCGAAAGCCAGGCCGTGAGATTGGTGAGCAATGCTCCGCAGATCGAACCGACCTGTTTTTGATTCAGAATGCTGCCGAACAGCAGTCCCAGCCCGATAAAAAACAGGGAAATTGGAATGAGCAGTATGATGGCATAAAGGATATAGATCCTTGCCTGCATTCCAAGCAAAAGTCCGATCAGATAGCAAAACACACTTTGCGCCAAGGCGATCGGCAGCAGCGGCAGCGTATAGCCCAGAATAAAATCCGCTGCTCTCATAGGCGTGGCATAGAGCCTTGTAAGAAAGGAACTTTCTCTGTCTTTGGCGATCAGACTCGCGGAAAAAAGCGTCATAAAAGAAAGTCCGAATACGGTCATACCGGGAGCCAGCCGGTCAATTTCAAACAAACTGACCGGGATATTGGCCTGAATGGCTGAAAGCAGAAGAATCAAAATACCGGGGAAACCGAGGCCGAAAAACAATGTCAGCGGATCCCGCAGGATCTCTTTCCGCGTTTTTTTTGCAAAGGACAGCATTCTCATCACGTTTCCTCCTTTACAATGGAAATAAACGCATCTTCAAATTTATCTTTTCCTGCCTGCCGCTTGAGTTCCTCCGCCGTCCCAAGGGCGATCAGGCTTCCGTTTTTCATGATACCGATCCGGTCGGAAAGTGCCTCTGCCTCCTCCATGTAATGAGTCGTGAGGATCACCGTCATCCTCCCCTTCAAGGCTCGGATGGTATCCCACAGCTCGCTCCTTGCAATGACATCCAGACCCAGCGTGGGCTCATCAAGAAACAAAATCTTCGGTTCGCCGATCAGAGCCATGGCGATGCTCAGGCGTCTTTGCCATCCGCCCGACAGTTTTCCTGCTCTTTTATCCAGCACCCCGAACAGTCGGAATTCTTCGGTCAAATCCCGGAGCTTTGCGGCAGTTTTCTCCTTCTGAAAGCCGTGTACACCGCACATCAGCTCCAAATTCTCCTTTACCGTCAGTCCCATGGCGATGGCCGTTTCCTGCGGCGAAATGCCGATCAGTTCCTTTGCTGCCTGTGCCTGCGATACAATGCTTTTTCCATATAAAAATGCATCCCCATCGGTGGGCTCTATAAGGCAGGATAACATCTTGATCGTGGTCGTTTTGCCCGCACCGTTGGTTCCAAGCAGAGAAAACAACTCTCCATCCTCAATTTCAAGTTCCAACCGATCCACCGCAACAAGGTCTTTGTACTGTTTGCGCAGGCCGTCGGTTTTGATTGCTGTCATAGTGTTCATGTTTCGTCCTCTTCGGTTTCATACACGGCGTGGGAAAACATTTCAAACATCGCCTTGGGCGGAATCGCAAGCCCCCGCTTTGTATCGCCCAGCATTATCAGCGTATCCCCAGGCTTGATCTCAAAAACTTCCCTTGCCTGCTTGGGAATCACGATCTGGCCCTTTTCTCCTACGGTCACCGTCCATGCATATTTTCCTTTTGGCTTTATCATTTTTATGCCCTCCAGTGCGTTAAGTATGATTTGTATAACTTATTATACTGCAACAGCATCTTTTTTGCAAGCGGACACAAAAATTTTACCCTCGGCCCATAAAACAGCCGCCGCGGTGTATGCATACACCGCAGCGGCTGGTCCGCCCGGACAGGGCG
>JAZRTT010000034.1:0-7414 GCA_045652125.1 Candidatus Avilachnospira sp.
CGAACCGTCGACCTCCAGCGTGACAGGCTGGCGTGCTAACCGACTGCACCACCGGGCCAGATGGTGGTGGGAACAACAGGGCTCGAACCTGTGACCCCATGCTTGTAAGGCATGTGCTCTCCCAGCTGAGCTATGCTCCCAGATGCCGCACTCAGCGACGGGTATTATTATACACAGATGCCACTGCTTTGTCAATCAATTTTTTCTGAATTTTTGTTTTTTGTAATTAGTTAGATTTTCTCCAGAATTTTGCCAATTTCATCGGCTGTAAATTCATAAATTGTATCGCAAAACTGACATTCGACGCGAATGGTTTCCCCTTCCTCCACGATTTGCTGCAGTTCCTCCCGCCCTAAGCTGATCAAGGTGGAAGTGACCCGGTCCCGATCACAATAGCAGCGGTATTCCACGGGAGTTTTCTCCAAAATCTCCACATCCAGATGCTCCATGACCGTTTTCAGCATTTCTTCGGCAGAACAGCCGCCATCCAGCATAGCGGTCACGGTGCCGGAATTATTTATCCCCATTTCGACCCGGGCAATGATATCCTCCGGTGCCCCGGGCAAAAGCTGAATCAGATAGCCGCCGGCTGCCCGGACACTCTGGTCCGTATCCACCAGCACGCCCAGCGCACAGGCCGTTGGTGTCTGCTCGCTCTGGACAAAGTATTCTGTGATATCTTCCGCAATTTCACCGGAGACCAGCTGCACACTGCCCACATAGGGCTCTTTCATCTGCAGATCCCGAATTACCGTCAGCATACCGTCGGTGCCGACAGCAGCCCCCACATCCAACTTGCCCCGGTATTTCTCCAGAAGGCTGATCTGCGGGTTGTGTACATAGCCGCGCACGTTCCCCTCTGCATCGGACACAGCCAACACCGTCCCCAGAGGGCCGCCGCCTTTGACCTGCAGCGTAATGGAGCCATTCTCCACCTTCTGCATATTGCCCATCATGGATGCCGCAGACAAAAGCCGCCCCAGCGCCGCCGTTGCCGTAGGAAGCGTTTTATGGATCTGCCTTGCCCGTTCCACCATATCTGTTGTCATGACCGCCACTGCCTTGACGTAACCGTCTTTGCTCATGGCCCGTACCAATTCTCCCATAGTTACCCTTTCTGTGCGTAAAAATAGATCCGCTGTTCCCCATCTTTTGGGGCATCAAACCGGCGGTCGCCGTATAGCTCTACCGACGAGAATCCTGCCTGGTGCAGATATTCCGTCAGCTGTTCCGCCGTGTAGGCATATTCCCGGTGTTCTTCAAAGCTGCGGCTCCACAGGTCGCGTCCTTCCCTCCGGAAAATATCCATGCCGTAGTAGCAGATATTTTCCTTCCGGTCAAATTCTGCCCGCCAAACACAATAGGCATCTTCGTTTTCATCCAAAAACACCTGCCCATCCAGACCACGAAGTTTTTCCTGCGAGTTGATATCAAAAATAAACACGCCTCCGGAGGAAAGACCATCATAGACCCGCTGTATGACATTGCGGCAGGCATCCGGCTGTGTAATATAATTGATGCTGTCCAAACAGCAGACCACCCAGTCCACCTGATAGGGGATACAAAGCCGCTCCATGCTCTGACATATAAAATAAGGCGGTCGCTCCAGCTCTGCCGCCTTTTCCCACGCCATGGTCAGCATTTCTTCCGAACGATCTGCAGCCAAAACCTGATACCCACGCCGTGCCAGCAATACAGACATGGAGCCGGTGCCGCAGGCCAGATCCAACACACTTTGAGGTCGGATACCATGGTTTTGCAGCAGCGCCTCCATGTAAGCAAGCATTTCTTCGTAGGGAATATCCTGTGTCAGAGAATCATAGGACAACGCCAACGCCTCATAGGCGTTCATGTCCGGTCCCCCTTCTTGTGCAGCCGATCAAAGAGAATTCGATAGGTATCGGTGCCATAGTTGAGGCTCCGGTTCACGCGGCTGATGGTAGCACTGCTGGCACCGGTCTGCTCCAGAATATCATTGTAGATCATGCCCTGATCCAGAAGCTTGGCCACTTCATACCGCTGCTCCATCGCCTTCATCTCCGAAACCGTGCAAAGGTCTACAAAAAAGTTATAGCACTCTTCCAGATTTTCCAGCTTCAAAATAGCCTGATACAGTTCGTGGTCGGGATTGGAACGCTTCTTACGATTGTTCAAAGCGATTACCTCCTGTGTAATAATACATTCTCATTTTACCAGTCTAAAGAATAAAAGTAAAGTCTTTTTTGCAGTTTTCTCCACAACATTTTTATTGCGCCCCGCGAAACAATTTATTATAATGAAAGCAGCTTAAAAAAGGTGGTATCTCTATGAAGCGAACCAGACTGTCCGACCGGAAACTTCCGAATTACACCAAAGGAGAAGAAGTCTTTAATATGGTCTCTCACATTGTCGGCGGCGGCCTGGGCATTGCGGCACTGGCTCTGTGCGTTATTTTCTCCGCTCTCCACCGGGATCCCTGGGCAATCGTGAGCAGCAGTATTTACGGCGTGTCCCTCATCGCTCTGTACACCATGTCCAGCGTGTATCACGGACTGCACCGGGGGACTGCAAAAAAAGTCCTGCAGGTGATCGACCACTGCACCATTTATTTCCTCATTGCCGGCACCTATACCCCCATCTTATTCTGTGCCATCCGGCCCATCAGCCCCGTAACGGCATGGAGCATGTTCGGCATCGTCTGGGGTTGTGCAGCTTTGGCTGCCACACTGACAGCCATCGATTTGAAAAAATACGCCGTGTTTTCTATGATCTGCTACATTGGCATGGGCTGGTGTGTCATCTTTGCTCTGAAACTCGTCATTCAGGCCATGGGGCTATGGGGATTTCTGCTGCTGCTGTTGGGCGGTGTTTTTTACTCCATCGGCGCCATCCTCTACGGGTGGGGCAAAACCCGACGATACATGCATTCCATTTTTCACCTGTTTGTGGTTTTGGGGAGTGTTCTGCATTTTTTCAGTATTTTTTTCTTTGTGATTTAAGACAAAAAAAGTCCGCTGACTTAATCAGCGGACTTTTTTTATTTTTAGTTTTTGTTGAAGATCTTGAAGATCGCGTCAATGTCGCTGTCATCCTCGACCACAGACTTATTCTTCTCCACAGCAGAGGAGAATGCACCAACACGGGAAGCCCCGGTTCTCTTCTCGTCAAAACCGGTAGCAATGACGGTAACACGCATCTCATCCTGCATGCTGTCATCAAAGGCAGAGCCGAAGATGATGTTTGCTTCGGGATTGGCAGCTTCCTGCACAATGCTGGCAGCCGTCTCCACATCGTCCAGACCCAAATCGGAGGAACCGGTGATGTTGATGAGCACGCCCATAGCTCCGTTGATAGAACTTTCCAGCAGAGGACTGGCCACCGCAGCCATAGCAGCCTGCTCGGCTTTGTCGCGGCCGGTTGCGGAGCCGACACCCATGTGAGCGCGGCCTGCATCCTTCATAATTGCGGACACATCGGCAAAATCCAGATTGATATTCACATGTTCGGAGTAACCCACCAGCTCCGCAATGGACTGGACGGACTGCTTCAGAACATCATCGGCGATACCGAATGCATTGGCAAAGGTGATCTTCTGATCGGTGACATACTTCAGGCGGTCGTTGGGGATGATGATCAGGCTGTCCACCTTGTCAGACAGATTGGCAATGCCCACCTCTGCCTGCTTCATACGGTTGGCACCCTCAAATTTAAAGGGCTTTGTGACCACGCCCACCGTAAGGATACCGGCTTCATGTGCCAGATCCGCAATAATGGGAGCTGCACCGGTACCGGTACCGCCGCCCATACCGGCGGTGATAAAGACCATGTCGGTCCCTTCCAGAATTTTGGCAATGGCAGCTTTGGATTCCTCGGCAGACTTCTGACCGATCTCCGGCTTGGAGCCTGCGCCCATACCACCGGTGAGCTTTTCACCGATCTGAATCTTATTTTTGCAATTAGACTTGTTCAGATCCTGTTTGTCGGTATTGACCACAACAAAATCAACACCGCTCACACCGGCTGCCAACATCCGGTTGACAACGTTGTTGCCGGCACCGCCGACACCGATCACTTTTATGGATACAACTTTCTCTTCAAAATCAGGCATGGATGTTCCTCCTATGTATAACTGTCTCCAGATTATTCCAGTTCACATAACTTTACCTATCTATAATATCCAATAATTCGTCTCAGGTCAATAGGAAAATCGAAGATAAATGCCAAAAAACACAAATTATTCCGCAGATTCGACTTTTTCTTCGGCTTCCTCCCGATTTTCTTCTTCATAGAAATCGGTTTCCATCTCTTTGGGAATGAAACGTGCTACCTGCTTCACATCGAAAGTCAGGTCAATCACACCGCTTTGGTATGGCTCCAACTCGTCCATGACCAACTGCAAATACTGGATCTTGTATTCTAACTGCTCCGAACCGCCCAGTTGAATCTCCAGCCGATTATCGCAGTAAAGAAGAAGATCATATGCTTTTCCTGCATCCAAAGCCGTGACCTCGCCGATCAGACCGGTGCCTTCCATCTGATGCACCACCTGCAGGGCGGCTTCCATGTTTTCTGCCTGCCCTTCGGCCGCCACAGCCGGTTCACCGGCTTTTGGCGCGGTAATGGTAAAGCCGCTGAGTTCCACGATCTGACCGCGGAAACCCTCCACGGTGCTGCCCAGAACACGGCCTTCCGTGTTCAAATACCACCGGGCACCCACATCGGAGCGAACCAATGCCGCAATATCGCTTTCCTTCACCTGAATAACGACCGTATCCGGCATGACCGGGCTGACACTCACATCCCGAACATAAGGCATACGGGCCTTAATGCTCCCGGCCACAGCAGCACGGTTGACCATAAGCAGATTGTCACCGGACTCCAGCCCGGATGCCTGCACCACCTGCTCCTGAGAGTAGATTTTATTGCCCTGTACTTCCACCGTATGGACACGGAAAAAAATCGCCACGCCCAACACCACGGCTGCAACCACGGCTAACATGACCATCAGTCTGGCAAAGACACCGCTTCGGCGATATTCACTTTGCCGCTGTCTGCGCCTTTTGGTTCTGCGGCGGGCAGAACTTCTCTGACTAGGCATGATTCCCTCCATAAGAAATGAGTTTTTTAGGTATTATACAACATATGAACGGAAATTTCCAGTCGTATTATTGCTCATCGGATGGAATTGTGCATGAACGATATCCGCACCCAGCCGCCGGAGGTTTTCTTCCAGATTATCATACCCACGATTCAGGTGTTTTAATCCAAAAATCATACTTTTTCCCTCTGCCTGCATAGCCGCCAGCACCAATGCTGCCGTGGCACGCAGATCGCTGCCTTTCAAACATGTACCCTTCAGCGCTTTCACACCGGTCACACAGGCGGAGGGGCCGGTTACCTGAATATCTGCACCCAGCCTGCACATCTGCGGCACATGGCCAAAGCGCCTGTCAAAGATTTCCTCTGTAAAGCAGCAGCTATCCTCCATTCGCAGCAATGCCGCCATCAGCAATGCCTGGGCATCGGTGGGAAACCCGGGATAAGGTGCCGTTTTTACAACCCCCGGGCTTCGGAGCTTCTGCGGTGCATTTAGCGTGATCTCATCCGCTTCCATCCCAATGCGGCAGCCGGCAGACTCCAGCATTTCCAGTACCGGCTGAAGCAATTGTCCATGGATGCCCCTCAGCCGAATCGCACCGCCGCAGCCCGCTGTACCGCACAGGTAGGTCGCCGCTTCGATCCGGTCGGGCAAAACCGTATGAGAAGTTCCTCTCAGGGCTGCTCCACCCCGAACCGTCCATTCTCCGTCCGCACCCTCTATATCTGCACCCATCCCACGAAGAAACTTTACCAGATCCGTGATCTCCGGCTCCCGGGCAGCACCCCGCAGAGTTACGATTCCATGACCGGCTGTGGCCGCCAGCAGTATATTTTCCGTCGCTCCGACGCTGGGAAAGGGCAAAATAATTGTGCCGCCGTGAAGCCGCGGCGCACTGCAAAAAATCTCCCGGTCCGACTGCGTGATCTCCGCCCCCAACTGCGTAAGGGCATTCAGATGCAGGTCAATGGGGCGCTGCCCCAAGGGGCAGCCTCCGGGCATAGTCAGTTCTGCTTTACCGAACCGGGCCAAAAGTGCCCCCAAAAACAAAACCGATGCCCGCATTTTTTCCATAAGAAATGCGGGAATCTGCCAACGGCACACCCCGGAGGTATCCACCAGCAGAGTGGTTCCCTGCCGGGACGCCCGACCGCCCAATGCGGAAATGATCTCCACCGCAAAGGAAACATCTGTAATATTCGGGCAATGATGTATCTCATATGTACCGCCATACAACATGGTGGCAGCCAGAATTGGCAGTACCGCGTTTTTCGCGCCGCCGATATCCACCGCTCCGTGCAGGGGCTTACCCCCGGCCACAATCAGCGCTTCCATCCCATCCCCTCCCCCATTTTTGCCATCCTATGCAAAAATGGGCAGAATGGTCAATTCTTCGCTGCCAATTCTCTGATCACGCCGAAAATCTGCTCCGCGGCATCCACCACCGCCAGTTTTCCCGCTGCAACACCCATATCCCGGCACCGCTGCCGATCCATCAGCAGCTGTTTGGCCGTTTCATAGAGACTGTCGCCGTCGCAGTCGGCCTCCCGCACGACCACAGCCGCACCGTGGCGTTCCAGAACCCGGGCATTTTTTTCCTGATGATTATCCGTAACATTGGGCGACGGCACCATAATGCAGGGTGTGCCGGAAGCACAGACCTCACTGATGGTTGCTGCTCCCGCCCTGCAAATGACCAGATCCGCCGCCGCCATCAACTGCGGCATATTGAAAATATACTCCCGCATATCCAACTGCGGATGTTCCTCCAGATCAAGCCCCTGCTGCTTCACATAGTCCGGCATCCATCGCCAGCCGTAAGAGCCGGTGGCATGCACATGGGAAAACAAGCCGTCTTTCGCTTCCCGAACCATGAACCGGGCTATTTTTTTATTCATCTCTCTGGCCCCAAGGCTGCCCCATGCCGAGACGATCAGCGGCTGCTCTCCCAGCCCCAAGGCCTTCCGGGCCGTTTCCCTGTCATGATAAAGAAAATCGCTTCTTACCGGTGTACCGGTAACAATCACCCGTTCCGGATGGGCATACCGTCCGCGGCAATCCTCAAAACTGACCATGATCCGGTCCACCTTGTCGGCAACCATCCGTGTAGCAAGACCCGGCACAGCGTTGGATTCATGCACCGCTGTGGGAATCCCCAGCTTTGCACCCATTTTCAGAGCCGGAAAGCTGGCATAGCCGCCGGTTCCCACAATGACATCGGGCTGAAACGATCGGATGATTCTGGCGGCCTTTCGCATAGAGCCGGTCATATGCACCAGCGTTGTCACATTGTGCCAGATTCCCGCCGGAGTCAGCTTTCTTTGATAATTGGATATT
>JAZRTT010000035.1:0-31641 GCA_045652125.1 Candidatus Avilachnospira sp.
GTCATCATTCCGCTGCAACGATATTTTGATATGCGCAACGCCAAAGCCTATTCGCAGAAAGCCAAGGTCAGCAATCTGAAAGAACTGAATGCTATGGCGAATTATCTCAAAGCCCATGAGATTTACACCATCGAGGATTTGGGAAGCCGTGTATCCACCTTGCAGGACACCGTGGATGAATTGAAAGCGACTATGGATACAGAGACTACCCGCATGAAAGAAATCCGCAAGGTTCCCGAATACCTTTCCATCCTAAGAGATTTGAAACCGATTGTGGACGGTTTGCAGAAAATCAAGTTCGACAAGGCAAAGGCGAAGTACAAGGCTGAGCACGAAAAGGAATTGAAGCAGTATTACGCCGTGAGACGAAAGCTTTTAGAGGTATGTCCCGACGGCAAGCACGACCAAAAACTTTTGGACAAGGAGTATGCAGCGCTTGAACAGGCTCATGCAGAAACCTATGCCAAGTTCAAAGCCATCCGTGAAGAACACCAGAAGATTTACCACATTCACTCCTGCGTGGAAAAAGGATACCATGCCGAGCAGACCCATCAGAAGAACGATCACCGAAAGCAAGAGGAACGCTGATTCATTCCTTTCTCTTCGATTCCATTCCAAAACAAGAAAGGATAATTAAATGAACGAACAGAAAAGCAGAAATTACACCATCAACGAAAACGGCAGTATTGTCGTTCACAACTATTGTGCGGCTGAGCTGCCGCAGATCACCGTGACCATCCGTTCCGGTCAGACTACTTACCGATTTGGCGGTAGCTACGATGGCACACGAAGTCTGTCCGGTAAATTACTCGACCACATGGCAAAGGAGGTGGACGCCGAATGACAAAGGAGACAAGTTTGCAGATGTATGATATAATGGATACAAGCAATCCTGTATTGGCAGACTGCCCGCCGATTAAGGAGGAACAAGACATGAACAGGCAGTCTGACAAAATTACTGCGATCTACTGTAGACTCAGTCGTGATGACGAACTCACAGGAGAGAGCAACAGCATTGTCAATCAAAAGGCGATTCTCAAAAAATACGCACAAGAACAAGGTTTCCGCAACATCCAGTTTTTCGTGGATGATGGTTACTCTGGTGCCAACTTCAACAGACCCGACTGGAAACGAATGATTGAGTTGGTCGAGAACGATAAGGTCGGTGTTATCATCGCCAAGGATATGAGCCGTATCGGCAGAAACTATCTGGAAGTCGGTCTCTACACGGAAATGCTTTTCCCCGAACACAATGTCCGTTTCATCGCTGTGAACAGCGGTGTGGACAGCGCCAATCAGCAGGACAACGATTTTACTCCGTTCTTGAATATCATCAATGAGTTCTATGTCAAGGACAGCAGTAAAAAGGTCAAAGCGGTTATGAAGCAGAAAGGCGAATCCGGTGAGTATCTGACTACCAACCCGCCCTACGGCTTCATGAAAGACCCCGACAATCCAAAGAGACATTGGATTGTGGACGATGAAGCCGCAGCCGTTGTCCGTCAGATCTTCGCATGGTGTATGGAGGGCTTCGGTCCCTCTCAGATCGCCAAGAAGCTGAAAGAAGCAAAGGTGGATTGCCCAACCGTTCATTGGATGAAGATGGGACGAAATGCTCCTGCAAAGACACCCGATAATCCTTACAATTGGGCACCACGCACCATCACCGGCATACTGGAAAAGATGGAATACCTTGGTCATATGGTCAACTTCAAAACCCGCAAGCAGTCGTACAGAAGCAAAAAGAAACTCGAAAACCCTCCCGACCAATGGAAGATTTTCGAGAACACCCATGAAGCCATTATTGACGAAGAAACCTTTGCCCGTGTGCAGGAACTTCGCAAGAACAAACGCAGACCCGCCAGAACAGGCAAGACCAATATGTTCTCCGGTCTCGTCCGCTGTGCCGATTGCGGTGAGAAATTGTACTACTGCACCAGCAACAGTTTTGAAACCAGACAAGATCACTTCGTATGCTCCACGTCCCGCAAAAAGGGCAAGGATGTCTGCGACACCCACTTCATCCGTGCTGTGGTACTGGAAGAAGGTACACTCCAACACATGAGGATGGTGTTCCAATGTGTTGCCGATTGTGAGGATGCATTCCGCAGAGCGTTGGGTGCAAAGCGAAGTGAGGAAGCAAAGAAAGAGCTTACTGCAAAGAAACGAACCTTGCAGAAATCCGAAAACCGTCTGGCGGAACTGGACAGGTTGTTCAAGCGTATTTATGAGGATATGGTCAACGGAAAACTGTCCGAAGCTCGTTTTCAGATGTTGTCGGATGATTATGAGCAGGAACAGGCAGACCTGAGAGCCAAGATTG
The DNA here is from genome assembly GCA_045652125.1 of Candidatus Avilachnospira sp. Taxonomy (GTDB): domain Bacteria; phylum Bacillota; class Clostridia; order Oscillospirales; family Oscillospiraceae; genus Avoscillospira. The sequence continues at coordinate 2,324 of JAZRTT010000035.1, forward strand.
AAATGCTTGAAAACGAAATACAGAATCAAGAAGATCAAGCGGAGAACGTCGATAGGTTTATCCGACAGGCAAAGAAGTACCTGTACTTGGAGAAGCTGACCCCCACGATTTTGAACGATATGGTCAACGCCGTATATGTTCATGCACCGGACAAGTCCAGCGGACACCGAGTGCAGGATGTGACTATCAGCTACAACTATATCGGCATACTCCCCGCCAATTTACTCTATGACGTTATGAACGGAAAAGCGGCATGATTACTCATGCCGCCTTCCCGAAAACATTATTATACTGTTTTATTGGACCGCACCCTTCCGGGAGGTTCTTTTTCGTTCTTTTAGAAGAACATGACGATGAATTTGGCGGCAAGGACCACAAGGACCATGGCCATGGGGTAAGTAGCAGCGTAAGCGGCGGTCACAGCATCGGTTCCGGCTGTGTGGATGAGAGTACCCAATGCAGGGGTACTGGTCATGCCACCGGTGATGGAACCCAGATTGTTGAACACGCTGAGCTTGAACACATACTTGCCCAGAATGTAGCCTACGATCATAGGCACCGTGGTCAAAATGGCACCGTAGAGGAAGTAGGACAGCTTTACGTAGGTCATGAAGTTGACACCGCCGGGGACGCCTGCGCCCACCAAAAACAGCATCAGACCCAACTCACGGAAGAAGTTGAGGGTATTCTTGCTGACGGACAGGTCGATCTTGCCGATGTGACCCATGTGACCTACAATGAGGCCCATGATCAACGCACCACCGGAAGAACCCAGGGAGAAATTGATGCCGGGGATCTTGATGGCACCTAAGATCATACCCAATACGGCAGTCAGCAGGAAGGGGAAGAAGTCCAGATCGTCCACCTTCTTCAGGACCTTATCCACCACCTTGACCTTGACCGTATCGGCGGCGGTAAAGCTCTTGCGCTCTTCCTCCATGTTGACCTTCAGGAACTTGGGCACCAGCTGGACGAAGAACACAACGCCCAGAACGCCGAAGATGTAGGCGATACCATAACCGGCAGTCACCTCCGCAGCTGCGGCTTCGGAAATGGCACCGGCTGCCTCCTTGGCAGCAGACAGGCCGGGAGTGGTGGTCAGACCGCCGGTCAGCAGACCTGCCGTAATGGTAGCAGGCACACCGCCCACCTTCACCACCAGCCAGGCTGTCAGCACACCGACACCGATGATAACCACGCCCATAAACACATAGGACAAAGAGGCCTTGTTCATGCCCCGGAAGAATTTAGGCCCTGCGATCAAACCAACGGCGGTAACGAACATGGATGTACCAAGGCTGGAGATCAGAGAATACAAGGGCTTGACGGAATCATTGAACAAAACAATGGTCTTTTCACCCAACTGGAACGAAGGGATGTAGTTGGCCAAAATGCCAAAGACCAGCGCCATGAGCAGGACGCCTGCCGTACCAAGGGAAATGCCCTTGATCTCAATACCGCCCACCAGATAGCCGACGGCGGCAATGATAAAAACAAAGAACAGCGTTGTCAAAAATGCACCGGCAACGCCGGTCAGATATGCTGTCATAGAAATATGCCTTCTTTCTTATGCTCTGCGGGCGTAGTTGGGCAGAAGTTTGGGGGAAACTTCCTCTGTGGAGATACCGGCTTCTGCCAGTTCCTTCTGGAATGCATCCACATGGCTGAGGGTCAGCTTGCCCACGGTCACGTCCTTTGCTCTGGCAGAGGCACTCTTACCGGCATTCCGGCCGAAAACGATGATATCCAGCAGGCTGTTGCCCATGAGTCGGTTCCGGCCATGGATACCGCCAACGGCTTCGCCGGCCACAAACAGGTTCTTTACATCGGTCTCGCCGTTATCAGAGATCTTCAGGCCGCCGTTCTGATAGTGAAGGGTGGGATAAATGAGGATGGGCTCTTTGCGGATGTCGATACCATACTTGCCGAACATCCGCATCATAGCGGGAATCCGCTTCTCAATGGTGCCTTCGCCGTTCTTCATTTCGATCATGGGGGTATCCAGCCAGACAGCGTAGCCCTCGGGGGTCTTGACGCCGTTGCCCCGGTCGGAGCATTCCCGAATGATGGAGGCGGCGGAAACGTCACGGGTCTCCAGGGGATTCATAAATGCCTCACCATTGGCGTTGATCAGCATGGCGCCCAAAGACCGCACCTTCTCTGTGACCAACGCACCGAAAATCTGGGCAGGATATGCCGCACCGGTGGGATGGTACTGGAGGGTATCGGCGTAGAGCAGTCTGGCTCCGGCACGGTAGCCGAGAATCAGGCCGTCAGCCGTAGCGCCGTAGTGGTTGGAGGTGGGGAATCCCTGATAGTGGAGCCGGCCTGCACCGCCGGTGGCGATAACCACCGTCTTGGCCTTGGCAATCAGAATTTCCTGGGTTTCCATGTTCATGAGGACCGCACCGGCGCAGGCGCCGTTTTCGTCCTTAATGAGTTCGATGGCGGCAGTAAAGTCCACCACGGGAATCTGGCGGTTCAGGACCTCATCACGGAGGGTACGCATAATTTCCGCACCGGAGTAGTCCTTAGCGGCGTGCATCCGCTTCCGGGAAGTACCACCGCCGTGGGTGGTGATCATGGTGCCGTCAGGGGCCTTGTCAAACTCCACGCCCAGCTCACTGAGCCAACGAATGGCATCGGGAGCCTCTGTGACCAGTTTATACAGAAGATCCTTCTGCGCCGCAAAGTGGCCACCGCCGAAGGCATCGATAAAGTGCTGGGCAGGGCTGTCATTGGGCTTATCGGCAGCCTGAATACCGCCTTCTGCCATCATGGTGTTGGCATCGCCCATACGGAGCTTGGTGACCACCATAACATTGGCGCCGGCATTATGAGCCTCGATAGCCGCAGAAGTGCCTGCTCCGCCGCCGCCGATGACCAGCACGTCCACATCATAGTCGGGCTTGCTCAGGTCGATGGTCTTACCGGCGATTCGGGAATTGGCCTGCAGCAGAGCAGCCAGCTCCAGAGGCACTTTTTCGCCCTTGTTGGGGCCCATCTGCAAAACGGCAAACTCCTCCTGCTTATAGTCGGGATGGTAGGTTGCCAGAAGGGTCTCTTTTTCCTCGGCGGTCATTCTTCTGGGGTCCAGTTTTACGTTCTCTGCACGGGCAGCTTCCACTTTTTTGATGGATTGCTGCATATTCAGATCAGGATACATAGTAATGGCCCTCCTTATTTCTCGATCTCACGGGTGTTGTACAGTTCCTTCATCTCTGCCAGAGGCTTCTGCATCAGGCTCTCCAGAAGGCTCTGGAACTTGCCGTCATTGATCTCGGCAATACGGTCATCCAGATGATCGCAGTGGGGTGCCAGATACTTGCCGTTGAGACGGCGGGCCAGCATAGCCACCTGAGGATGGGAGATACCGGCAGGGCAGCGGGAGGAGCAGATACCGCACATAACGCAGTCAAAGGACTCCTCGGCACACTTTTCGTATTCGCCTCTCTGGGCGTATGCGATATACTGCATCACGTTAAGGCTTTGGGAGCAGGACTTGGTGCAGGCGTTACAGCCGACACAGGCGTAGATCTCAGGATACAGCTGCATCATGATCTGCTCTGTGGGCTTGACCTTCTCCATGTCGTAAACTGCTTTTACCAAGGGGAAGAAAGGCAATGTCGCCACATACATATTGTCCTCCACCTTGGTGGAGCATGCCAGGCAAGCCTTCAGTTCCCGGTCACCGGCGATGCGGTAGATGGTGGCACAGGCACCGCAGAAGCCGTTGCGGCAGCCGCAGCCCCGGACCAGCTGATAGCCGGCATATTCCATAGCCTCCATAATGGTCAGGCTTTCCGGCACTTCATATTTCTTTCCAAACAGGAATACGCGAACCATATTTTCCATAGCACGATTCTCCTTAATATTCGTCCGGCAGTTCGGTCATCTGATCCAGACGGAACACAGGGCCATCCTTGCAGACGTACTTATCGCCGATGTTGCAGCGGCCACACTTGCCAAGGGCACACTTCATTTTCAGTTCAAAGGTGGTATAGACCTGATCCCGGCCGAAGCCAAGCTCTTCAAGGCCTGCCAGCGTGAACTTGATCATAATGGGAGGGCCGCACATGACCACAGTCTTGCCTGTATCGAAGCCCAATTCCTTGACGTAGTTGGGAACGAAGCCCACATGGCCGTCCCAGTCCGGCTGTTCCCGGTCGATGGTCAGGTGAACGTTAATTCCGTCCTCTTTGCACCACTCATCAAGAATCTCCTGATAATCCACCAGATCTTCCTTGCTCCGGGAGCCGTAGACGATATCCACTGTGCCATAGTTGCTGCGATAGTGACGAACATAATTGATGACAGAACGCAAAGGTGCAAGACCGATACCGCCGGCAATGAATACAAGGTCCTTTCCCTTAAAATCAGTCTCCACAGGGAAGCCATTGCCGTAAGGACCGCGGAGGGTCACCTGCTGCCCAACGTCCATCTGGTGGAGCCAGGTGGTAACGCAGCCGCACTTTTTAATAGAAAACTCCAGATACTCCTCATTGGTGGGAGAGGAGGTAATGGAAAACAGAGCCTCGCCCACACCGGGCATGGAGAGCATCGCACATTGGCCGGGGATATGGACAAATGGCTTTTTGCCGTCCGGGCCCACCACACGGAAGGTCTTGACATCCGGAGTGTCGGTACGAATGTCCGTCACAACGCCAACCATAGGGATCAGCGGATCGTGTTTGATATTCATGCCTTCCCCTCCTTCAATGTTTTTGCCACCTTGACGATGTTCATGGAAATGGGGCACTTGGCAAGACATCTGCCGCAGCCTACACAGCCGTAAACACCATCGTTATTGGCCGGGAAATACACCAGTTTGTGCATAAACCGCTGACGGAACCGTTCCAACTGCGTCGGACGGTTTGTGCCATGGGCCATCATGGTAAAATCAGAATACATACAGCTGTCCCAGCAGCGGAAACGCTGGACACCGTGACCGGTGTCAAAGTCCCGGACGTCATAGCATTGGCAGGTGGGGCAGACAAAGGTGCAGGTGCCGCAGCCAAGGCAGCTCTCAGAGAGCTTGGCCCAGGCAGGGCTGTTGAACCAGTGCATGAGATGATCCCCGTCGAAATCCTTGAGGTCCAGATTCTTCAGCGGCAGCTTCTCCAGCACAGCCTTTGCCTCTGCCTTCACGGCATCGGCAGCATCGGCAGAAGCATCTGCCAACTGCAGCTTGGCAAGCAGGGCTTCACCCTTTTCCGTATTGGCACGGAAGAACACTTCCTCCCCTGCCATCCAACAGGTCACATCGCCTTTGGGGTCTGTGGCATCGATGCCAAAAGCGGTACAGAAGCAAGTCTCCTCCGGTTTGCCGCAGGCCATGGTCACCACAGTAGCGTTTTCCCGGCGATGTGCATAGAAGCTGTCAGCAGGCTCGGACAGGAATACGCGATCGAGAATATCGAAGCTGGCTGCATCACAGGCACGAACACCAAAAATCACAAAGGGTTCCACTTCGTCACGGTTTTCTACAATGGAGATATTCTTACCTTCCACTTCAAAACCGACAATATTTTCTGTCTGAGGAAAGAACAGATCCTTGGCGCTGCGGACGGTATTGAGGCTCTCGGTGAGCTTCATACCTTCCACATAGGGCAGGAACTGTGCCTGACCCTTGTTATCGGCAGGAATGTACAGCTTCTGCTCAGCAGAAATATGAGCAAACAGGTCTGAAAGTTGAGAAATATGGATCTTTTTCATGTTCAATTCCCCCCTCTTTCATAGACCACAGAAGGTTCGCAGTCCTCCTTGGTGAAGTTCATGAGAGGAGGACGGGTCTCCAGATCGGCACCGGACTGGTACTCGCCGTAGAACTCGTTGATATCCTTGATGAACTTTCGGTTCAGCAGGTGCAGGGGGATGTTCTGGGGGCAGACACGGGAGCATTCGCCGCAGTCGGTACAGCGGGACGCCACATGGAACGCCCGAATAATATGGTACATATTTTCCTCAAAGCTGTTGACAGCAGCTTTCTGGGCAATTCCGGACTTGGGATTGTCAAAGACACATTTTTCACAAGTGCAGGCAGGACACACATCCCGGCAGGCATTGCAGCGGATGCACTTGGACAGCTCTCCACGCCAGAATGCAAAGCGTTCTTCCGACGTCATGGCTTCCAGCTTGGCAACCATGTCAAACCGGCCAGAGTCTTCGATAACGTCGCCGTCTTGGCCGATCTTTTCATCATAGGCCACCAGCTTGCGGCTCTTACAGCTAATGCACCGCTCGGCGTGGGCATCGGCCTTGTCCATGGTCATAGGGCCATACATGGTTTCCATGTTCAGTTTGTCACCGTCCCGGGTCACGGGCAAAACGCCTTTGGCACCAAAGGCACGAATCTTTTCCATGTCGCACATACCATCACAGGCGATACCTACCACATAGACATTGTCCCGCCAGATGCGGTGCTCTTTGAGAAGCTGGTTGAAGGAATATGTATCGCAGGGCTTGAGGAATGCGGCGACTTTTCCTTCTTTGCGGCTCTCTTTCACCAAATACTTGCTGAGGTTGGCACCGGAGAACACAGAATAGACAAAGTCCTTTTCCACTTCCTCTTTGGTGGTAAACACCGCAGGGGTCAGATCGTAGAAGAACTCGCCGGCCTTCCAGCCCAGGACCCGATCCACAATGCCCTTTTCCAGCAGTTCCATGGCTTTCGCCTTGATCATTGCTTGCATCTCAGGTCCTCCAATCTCTTGTTTTCACCCAGGGCCGTAATGGTCTGCACAAAATCGTTCATAACGGCGGCAAACTTGTTGCCCTCGGCGGCAGAGACCCATTCCACACGGGTCCGCTCTTTCTCGATGCCCAGATAATCCAGCATGGAGAACAAAAGGGTCATACGGCGGCGGGCGTAGTAGTTGCCGGTGGTATAATGGCAGTCACCGGGGTGGCAGCCACACAGAATCACGCCGTCAGCACCTCTTTGGAATGCCCGGAGGATGAACATGGGGTTCACTCGACAGGAGCAGGGCACGCGGATGATCTTCACGTTGGCCGGATAGGCCAGACGGTTGGTGCCGGCCAGGTCTGCACCGGCATAGGAGCACCAGTTGCAGCAAAATGCCACGATGGTGGGCTTAAATTCCTTGTTTACTTGCATATGGCATCCACCTCCGCCATAATCTGGCTGGTCGAGAAGCCCTTCAGATCCATGGCACCGCTGGGGCAAGCCACGGTACAGGCACCACAGCCCTGACACACGGCCGGGTTGACAGATGCTACCCGACGGATAAGGGTCGTGCGGTTGGGGCCTCTGAATTCTTTGTCAGAATATGTAATAGCACCGTAGGGACAGACTTTTTCACAGCCGGAGCAGCCGTTGCACATCATTTCATCTGCCTGTGCCACACACGGGTTGCAAGTCAGTTTATCCTTCACCAAAAGGCCAATGACCTTAGAGGCAGCGGCACTGGCCTGAGCGACAGTCTCGGGAATATCCTTGGGACCCTGGCAGACACCGGACAGGAAAATACCGGCGGTGGGGCTTTCCACGGGACGCAGCTTGGGATGAGCTTCCGTAAAGAAGTCGTTGGTATCCATGGATGCGGTCAGCATGGTAGCCAAAGGTCGGGCACTCTTGTCCGGTTCGATGGCGGCAGCCAAAATGACCATATCGGCATCGATATGGATCTGCTCGTTGGACAAAAGGTCAGATGCCTGTACCTTCAGTTTCCCGTTTTCCGGTGTCACCTTGCCGACCATACCTTTGACGTAGTGGACACCGTATTCTTCCACGGCTCTGCGGTAGAACTCATCGAAGTTCTTGCCGGGGGTACGGACATCAATGTAGAACACATAGACCTCTGTATCAGGGTATTTTTCACGGCACAGCATGGCGTGCTTGGCTGTGTACATACAGCAGATCTTGGAACAGTAAGGCTTGCCCCGGTGATCATCGCAGCGGGAGCCGACACACTGAACAAAAACCAGCGTATGGGGATGGGTCTTATCGGAGGGACGAAGCAGCGTACCGGCAGTAGGGCCGGCAGCGTTCATAAGCCGCTCGAACTCCAGAGACGTGACCACATCCGGGCTCTGGGAGTAAGCAAATTCATCGTACTTATCCATCTTGATGGGGTTAAAGCCGGTGGCCACCACGATGGCACCATACTGCTCTTCCACAAAGGTATCGGTCTGCTTATAATCGATGGCGCCGGCGGTGCAGACCTTGGAGCAGATACCGCACTTACCGGTCTTCAGCATGGTGCAGTAGTCTGCATCGATGGTTGCGACCTTGGGAACAGCCTGTGCGAAGGGAATGTAAATGGCACGACGGGTATCCAGGCCAAGATTGAATTCGTTGGGGACTTTTTTCTGCGGGCACTTTTCCGTACACAGGCCGCAGCCGGTACATACATCTTCCTTGACATATCTTGCCTTGCGGCGAATCTTGACATTAAAGCTGCCTACGAAACCCTTGACTTCCTCCACTTCGGAATAGGAGAAAATTCGAATATTTTCGTTTTGCGCCGCATCCACCATTTTAGGGGTCAGAATACAGGCTGCACAGTCCAGGGTGGGGAAGGTCTTGTCGATCTGGGTCATCTTGCCGCCGATGGTGGGCTCTTTTTCCACAATGTCCACCGGGAAGCCGGCTTCGGCAATGTCCAGAGCTGTCTGGATACCGGCGATACCGCCGCCGATGACCAGAGCCCGCTTGACAACAGGGCTTTCGCCTGCCTGCAGAGGAGCATTGAGATGGACCTTTGCAATGGCAGCCTTGCCCAAGATGATTGCCTTTTCCGTTGCGGAGGGCATATCCTTATGAATCCATGCACACTGCTCACGGATGTTGGCGATCTCTACCATGTAGGGGTTCAGACCGGCCTTTTCCGCTGTCTTGCGGAACGTGGTCTCATGCATTCTGGGAGAGCAGGAGCAGATGACCACGCCCCCCAGATTGTGCTCCCGAATGGCATCAACGATCATATCCTGACCGGCCTGAGAGCACATATACTGATAGTTGGTGGAGAAGACCACACCGGGTTCATGGCTCAGGGCTTCTGCCACTGCCTGTACGTCCACCGTGCCGGCAATGTTGGTGCCGCACCAGCAGACAAATACGCCTATTCTTTGCATATGTATCTTCCCCTCCTTACTTTGCAAACTTGCGGAATGCCGTAGTAACGGCCTGCTGGGGAATCTCTTCATCCAACAGACCCGGAATCTGTTCAGGTTTGAGATGGTTCATACCCTGCTGGCGAATCACCGCCAGACGAACAGCTTCAATGAGTTTGGCAGGCTCCACCTGCCGGGGGCAGCGCTCCATGCAGGCAAAACAGCTCATGCAGGTATAAATGCCCTTGGAGTTCATCAGTTCCTCCAAGCGGCCTTTTTCCACCATGTCCACAAACTGATGGGGATGATAGTCCATCTCATCAAAAGCAGGACAAGCTGCTGTGCATTTGCCGCACTTCATACACTTTCTGGGATTGACACCGCTGATCCGCCGGACCACGGCGGTCAGTTCTTCTTTGTTGTTCATATAACCGCCCCCTTACCGCAGTCCCAGCGCTTCGGCCAGAAGCTCCGTGAAATAATAGACCGGCAACGCATTTTGTGCGTTTTGCTCCAGATTGTACATACACAGGGGGCAGGCCGTGATCAAACATTCCGCGCCCTGATTGGCGGCGTTTTCCGCCACAGCGGTCGCACGTTTGACCGCAGCGTCTTTGTTTTCCAGCGTCTGGTAGCCGCCGCAGCATTCGTTGCGCTGAGCATAGATCACAGGCTCTGCGCCCAATGCCCGGATAAAATCCTCCAGAATGGTGGGGTTTTCCGGATCATCAAAGCCCATCTCCTTGCCGGGGCGAAGGAGCAGACAACCGTAATAAGCACCGATCTTTTTTCCTGTAAGCGGTTTTACCACCCGCTTGGCAAGTTCCTCAAATCCCAGACGATCCCGCAGGACCTCCAGAAAGTGCAGGACGTTGGTCTCACCGCCATAGGGGGGTTCCAGCTGCAAATAATTGTTCGCACGCAGAGCCATGTCTGCATCGTTTTTCATATCGCCGTTGACCCGCTTGAGCACATGGTGGCAGGCAGAGCATACGCTCACCAGCTCCTGCCCCAGATCTCTGGCCTGAGCCAAGGCACGAACTGCCGACAGCTTGGTGGCGATCTCATCCTTCGCCTGCGGATAAACGGCACCGCAGCACTGCCATTGTGGCAGTTCTTCCAATATAAAACCCAGAGCCTCCGCAGAGGCTTTGGTATCGGCATCCAGTTGTTTCGCTTTCGTCTTCAGGGTGCAACCGGGGAAATAACTGAATTTCATGGCTGATCTCCTTTGTTTATCTCAGATCTCCAGCTGAGAGATGACTTCCTTCAGCTTGTTGGCACTGTTCTGCAGTTTTGCGGTTTCCTCCTGCGTCAGGGGGCTGACGATCTTGCTGCGGACACCGGACTTATCCACCAGTGCCAGCGTGGACAGACAGACATCCTCTACGCCGTACTCGCCGTGCATCAGGGTGGAAACGGTCAGAGCCGTACCGGCATTGGCCTGAATACACTTGCAGATATGGCACACGGAAATGGCCACAGCATAGAAAGTGGCACCCTTGGCCTTGATGACCTTGCCGCCGGAGGTGCGCACAAATTCTTCCAGTTCCTCATATTCGCCGCTCCAGTTGATCTTCTCATCGGGAGCCACAGCGTTTTTGTAATAATCCACACGATTGGTGGCGATAGTAGCCAAGGACCAGGGCACAAAGGAGGAATCACCGTGCTCGCCATAAACATGAGCGTGGACGTTCTTGGGGCTGATATGGAACCGCTTGGCCAGTTCCGCCTGCAAACGAGCCGTATCCAGCACCGTACCGGAGCCGATGATCTGATTTTCCGGCAGGCCGGAAATTTTGTGGAACACATAAGTCAGCACGTCCACAGGATTGGATACGATGACGTAGATCGCATTGGGAGCGGCTGCCACGATCTTGGGGGCAACGTCCTTAATAATATTCACATTGGTCTGGGCCAATTCCAAACGAGTCTGGCCGGGTTTTCTGGCAATGCCGGAGGTGATAATGACAATATCGGAACCTTCTGCATCTTCATAATCACCGCTTCGAACGATGGCAGGAGAGCAGAAGCTCACACCCTGATAAATATCCAGCGCCTCACCAAATGCCTTGGCCTTATTTACATCCACCATAACAATTTCCGTGGCAATGCCCATTGTGACCATATTGTTGGCAATGGCAGAACCGACGCTGCCGGCACCGATAATTGTGATTTTGCTCATATAAAAATCCTCCCTAAATCATGCAAATATTTTGCAATTTTTATTTGTTCATGGGTTTTATTATACCATTGTCTATTTTCGTATTCAAGTATCGATAAAAATTTATTAGTTAAAAAAACGAAGCCATTTCTCAATCGATTTCGTCAAGATGCACAAGGGCAAATCAATCCTTGTCGGACAGTTCTGCCCTGTGCCGCACGAAGGATCCAACAGGCACGGCCTTCGGAAGCTGCATCCGGAATCGACTCTGGGGTATTCGCGGCTCTGACAGCATACCGCCCTCCATATCCGTCATCATCGGAGCGGTAACGGAAAAAGGCCTGCAATCCGGTCCGACGATTTCCACCACATCTCCGGCAGCAAACTTATTCCGCAGGCTCATGACAGCAAGGCCATTTTCATCGCAGGCCTCTACTACCGCACAAATCTGCCATTGACGGATATATCTTCCGTTTTCCGTGTGCTGCCCCGGCTCCCCATAAAAAAAGCCCGTAGTATAAGGCCGATGGGATACATGCTCCACCTCGTCCCGCCAAATCGGGTCTGCCGGACGGCCGGCATATACATCATCCAGCACATGACGATAGGCACCTGTGACGATGGCCGCATAGTACGCCGATTTGGCTCTGCCTTCGATTTTCAGACAGTCCACTCCCGCATCTATAAGATCGTCCAGATGGTCGATCATGCCCATATCCCGGGAATTCATGATATAAGTACCCTTTTCATCCTCGAACACCGGAAAATATTCTCCGGGTCGTTTTTCTTCCATCAAGGCATACCGATAACGGCAAGGCTGGGCGCAGGCGCCGCGGTTGGAATCTCTGCCGGTCATATAATTGCTCAGCAGGCACCGCCCGGAGTAGCTGACACACATCGCTCCATGGCAGAATGTTTCCAATTCCAGCTCCGGCGAGACTTTTTCCCGAATCTCCAAAATCTCGGGCAGGGAAAGCTCCCGTGCCAGCACCACCCGCCGGGCGCCCAGATCATACCACGCCTGAGCGCAGACCCAGTTGGCGATGGATTGTTGGGTGGAAATATGGCGCTGACAATGAGGGGCATACTTCCCCGCCAGCTGAAAGGCTCCCAGATCCGCCAGAATCAGGGCATCCACCCGGGCATGGTCCAACAGCTCCAGCCATGCCGGCAGCTGTGCTGTCTCTTCGTTCCGGGGCATGGTGTTAACGGTCACATGCACTTTCACTCCATGGTCATGGGCATAGGCCACGGCCTTAGGCAATTCCTCCGGCGTAAAGTTTCCTGCAAACGCGCGCATCCCGAAGGTCGTTCCGGCCAAATACACGGCATCGGCACCATAGGCCACAGCCAACTGCAGCCGCTCCCAGTCCCCGGCAGGGCAAAGCAATTCCGGTTTTTTTCTCATATTCATGGATTTTGATTCTCTTTCTCCTGTGTTTCTTCCTCAGCGGGTTCTGTTTCCGCCTCATCTTCCCCGTCATTTAACAAGCTGTCCAGATAGGCCTGATGCTCGTAGACCGTCTCGGAGAAGTGATGCACACCGCTGGGATCCAGGGCATAGAAGTAATAATCGGTATTCATGGGATACAATGCCGCACGCAGGGAATTGATGCCCGGATTGGCAATGGGGCCAACAGGCAGACCGGCATTGGTATAGGTGTTGTAGGGACTGATGACTGCCTTGTCCGCATTGGTCAGCACATCCTTCCGCTCCGGCAGAACATACTGGATGGTGGCATCAATGTTCAGGCAAGGATAGAGCTGACTGCACAGGCGATTGTAGATAACAGAGGCAATTTTCCCGCTTTCCGTCGCATTGACCGCCTCTTTTTCCACCAGAGAAGCGACGGTGATCATATCATGAAATGTCAGTTCGCTGGCAAGAATCTGATCTTCGGTAAATCCGCCCTTTTCCATTTTCCGGCGCAGATCCTCATTGAGCGTCACAAGCGACATCCGCATATCATCGGATATTTTGTTTTCAAAGTTCCGCAGGAAGCGGCTCAGAACCTTTTCTGCATCATCATCTACATAGAATTCATAGGTATCCGGGAATAAATAACCCTCCAGCCGGCGGTAGTCGCCGTATTCCAGATCCTTCAGAAACCAATAGTCAAATTCATAATTGGCGGAGGCTTCCTTCAGTTTTTCTGCATTACAGACTCCGTTTTCCTCCAATATTGCGAAAATATCTTCCAGCTCATAGCCTTCCGGAACGGTAATGGTGGCCGTGGCCCGATTCTCGCCGGTCTTCATCATGCCGTAGACCAGGGCCCGATAGTCATAGACCTTATTCAGTTCGTAGGTACCCGGATCGATCTTGTCTTCCGCTCCGGAGATCATGCAGTAGAATTTGAACAGACCCTTGTTCCCGATGAGATCTGCCGTTTTCAGCATATCGGCAATATCCCCCATACGGGAGTTTTCGGCAACGGAGACCACCACAGCCTCATCCTCTGCCGTCAGGGCGCAGACCTCATCTGCGCACTTCCATGCAAGCACCGCCAGAACGACGGATGCCGCCAGTACCAGACAGACATACAAAACCGCTTTCAGCACAGAATGCAAGCCGCTCTGCCCATCTTCCGGCTCCGGTTCCGGTTCCTCAGAGACCAGATCGGCGTACTCCGCCGGCAGCTCCGGCTGAAAGTCCTCTGCGGGATCTGTTTCATCCTGCAGTTCTGCTTTGATACTGCGAAGCAGTTCATCCAGATCATCATTCTCCGGTTCCATCTCAAATAAATCCTGTTGGGACATAAGCGACGCTCCTTAATGTTGGTAGACCATGCCGGCTCGAACTTTTTCGGCAGTCTCCGGGTTCTTTATTTCCGCCAATAGCAAATAACCGAAATCCAGCGCTGCACCGGGGGCGCGGCCGGTAAGTACCTTGCCGTCCTTTGCCGTATCAGCCTTCTGCATCACAGCATTGCCCATCTGATCCTCCATGCCGGGATAAACCACCGCCTGCTTATGATCGGTGATTCCCATCTGTGCCAGAATCGTAGGTGCAGCACAGATGGCTGTGACGAACTTCCCGTTTTCATAGGCGTAACGCACCGCATTTTGTGCTGCTTCACTGCCCAGAATGGAATAAACGCCACCCATACCGCCGGGAAGCATGATCAGCTCCATTGCTTCCAGATCCATTTCTTCCACAAGGCAATCTGCTTTTATGGTAATGCCGTTGCTGCCGGTGATCTCCAGACCGCCGATGCCGGCAAACTGCACCTGCACACCGCCTCTTCGTAAAATATCACAGGGTGCCACCGCTTCGATTTCTTCAAATCCCGTTCCAAGAATGATATATACCATATTATTTTCCACTCACTTTCCGACACACAACCGCCCACAAAAATTTAGGCAGCCGCAGCATTCGCTTGAACCGTCTCGGTTCTTTGATCAGCCGATAAAACCACTCCAGAGAGCAGTTGATCATCCACCGCGGTGCCCGCTTTACCGTTCCGGCAAAGCTGTCCAAGCTGCCGCCCAGTCCGGCCATGATCCGAACATTCAATTCCTGCCGGTGGTTAACCATGAACCGCTCCTGTTTGGGTGCTCCCAGACACACAAACAGCACATCTGCCTTTGCCACATTGATCTTCTCTACCACCACGTCTTCGTCCTTGAAGTATCCATCGGCCATACCTGCAATCGTCAGTCCCGGATGCTTTTCCAGCATCTTCTCTGCCGCCAGTTCCGCCACACCGGGCTTGCTGCCCAGCAGATAGACCGAGCCGCCCCGCTGCGCCAGAATACCCAGCAGCCCGTCGGCAAATTCCACACCTGCTACCTTCTCCTTCAGGGGTGTGCCAAGAATCCTGGCGCCCAGCACCACACCGGCTCCATCAGGCAAGACCAGGGCTCCGCCATTGAGCAGATCTTCCAGCTCCTTGCTTTGCATGGCCTCATAGACAATTTCGGAATTGGGGGTGACGACATAATCCGCTTCTTTGGTTTGGAGCATTTGCTCCGCTTTACAGAGGGCTTCATCCATGGTGACATTATCAAACCGGATGCCCATGACATCGATTTTCATTGGCAGGGATCCCTTTCCAATCTAGTTTGTTCTATTTTACCACAACCCATCCTCATAGGCAATGACCGAGCCGTCAATTTTTTCAAACAGATGACAAATGAACACAAAAACCCTCTGAGGCATAAACTGTGATGAAAGCCGAAAGGCTTACCCATTTCAACAGGAGGAAAACCCTATGCCCGATCAAATGACCGCCTGCGATCTGTCCGGCATTCGGGAGGCCGTGTGCATCCACACCCGCAAAGTCACCGATGCCTGCCGTGACAAGGACTGTATCGAAGATCTGCGGGTGTACTTAACCAGAGAATCTCAGGCCATTCTGGATCAATGTGCATCTGCCCAAGCCAGATGTGCCGAACTGATCCACACAAACATCCAAGTGCAAGCCGTCCCCTACAATACCGGTTTTTACACCCTGGACATCACCTTCTATTACCGGGTAGTCGCAGATGTCACCGTTGGAAACAACCGTCCCACCACCGTTTACGGTCTGGCCGTATTCTCCAAACGGGCTCTGCTTTTCGGCGGCGACGGAAACGCCAAAGTCTTTACCAGCAATATGTGCAGCTGCAAGCAAAAAAACTGCAGTATGCCTCATGCCGTTGTGGAAGTGGTAGACCCCATGATTCTGGCTTCCAGCACCGTAGACGCCTGCAACTGCAACTGCAATTGCTGCTGCAACTGCCCGGATCTGCCGGAGCTGCCTGAGTGCGTGGGCTGCTGGTTTGACGATGATCTGGTCCTCTCCGGCGAATGCCGCCGACTCCTTGTGACCATCGGCCAGTTCTCCATCGTCCGCCTGGAGCGGGATACTCA
Organism: Candidatus Avilachnospira sp.; assembly: GCA_045652125.1. GTDB lineage: Bacteria > Bacillota > Clostridia > Oscillospirales > Oscillospiraceae > Avoscillospira. The sequence continues at coordinate 18,418 of JAZRTT010000035.1, forward strand.
GCTTCTCATCCCCTGCTTTGACTACTGCGTTCCTACCAAGATCTGCAGCGAGACCGGCAATGTAGGCGGTGCAGAAAGCCCCTGCGACATCTTTGGCCGCATCGACTTCCCTGTGGACGCCTTTTTCCCCGGCCGCAACGAACCCTGCATCCCGCCTTCTGAAAGCTGTACCGGCTGTGCTTCCGGCTACAAAACCACCGGCAATAGCTGAACAGCATAAAACAGACCGCACAGAGTTCCTGTGCGGTCTGTTTCGCAGCCATGCGTTTTTTCCGAAAAATAAAAACAAACGGCACCCCAAACAGGAACGCACCTCCTTCCGTCCGGGGTTGATTCTTTGGCAAAATCGTGTATAATAATTGTAACTGTACAAAGGAGGTGCCGATATGTATCAGGCCCTTTATCGGAAATATCGGCCCCGGACCTTTGACGATGTGGTGGGGCAGGATGCCATCACCCAAACGCTCAAAACTCAGCTCCGTACCGGTAAGCTCAGCCACGCCTACCTGTTCACCGGCACACGGGGCACCGGCAAGACTTCCTGTGCCAAAATTCTGGCCAAGGCGGTCAACTGTCCGAATCTTCAGGACGGCAATCCCTGTAACTGCTGTGCTGCCTGCAAATCCATCGACTCCGGCTCCTGTATGGATGTATTGGAAATCGACGCAGCCTCCAACAATGGTGTGGATCAGGTTCGTGCCCTGCGGGATGATGCCATTTATACGCCCTCGGAGGTTCGTAAGAGAGTTTATATTATTGACGAAGTCCATATGCTCTCTCTTGCTGCTTTCAATGCCCTATTGAAGATCATCGAAGAACCTCCGGAGCATCTGATATTTATTCTGGCCACGACGGAGCTCCATAAGGTCCCGGCCACCATTCTCTCCCGATGCCAGCGGTTTTCTTTCCGCCGTCTGCTGCAGGAGGATATTGCCGCCCGTCTGAACTTCATCGCTTATCAGGAACATATCGATTTGGAGCCGGAAGCCTGCCGTTTGCTGGCCCGGCTGGCCGACGGTGCTATGCGTGACGGTGCCAGTCTGCTGGATCAGTGTGCCTCCGCAGCCGGAGGGACGGTCACGACCGAGCTGATATACAGCACCCTTGGTCTGGCAGGAGAAAAACGTACGGCGCAGCTAATGCAGGCCGTTGCAAACCATGATTCCGCCACGGCATTGGAATTATTCTCCGGTTTGTACGCAAGCGGCAAGGATATTGCTGCTATGCTGGACGAGCTGACCGCCCTGAGCCGGGATCTGCTGATTTTGAAAACCGCTCCCAAAAGCGGTATGACCATGCTCTCCGGCGTGGTCACAGAGCAGGAAGCCGCCGGGCTTTACAGCCAGTTCACCCCGGCTGAGCTGCTGCGGCTGACCACCGTTTTGCAGGAAACTGTCTCAGGCTTCGCAAAAAGTGCCAACCGGCGGGTGGACGCAGAGCTTTGCATTCTGCGGTTGTGCGATCCCGGGCTGGATTTGGATGCCACGAGCATCAACGCCCGTCTGAGCCGTTTGGAGGATAAGATCGCTTCCGGTGCGTTTGCCACGGCACCTGCCTGTGTGCCTGCTTCGGAAGAGGACGGCCATCCCCTGCCCAATGACGAAGAGACCCCCCCTCCGGACTTTGAAGATCTGCCGCCGGTTCCCCGTCAGTCCAGGGTCGAATCCTCCCCCACAGGCTTCTGGCCGGATTTTGCGGCCAAACTCAAAAGCCGCGTTCCTATGAAATTAACGGGATTTGTTCCCGGCACGCTCCATCATCTTCTGGAGGATAATCTCCTGACCCTGGTTGCAGAGAGCAGCTTCGTGCAGGAAATGCTGAATATCCCGGAGGTGCTGGACCCGGCAGCGGAGATCGCATCTGCCATGTTGGGCAGGCCCATGCGGGTGCGCTGTCTGGAAAAAAGCAAATTGAAAGCCGCACAGGGCGGCAAAGATTTATTAAGTGATTTGGTCCGATTTGGTCAGGAACACGAAACCATTATATCCATCAAAGATTAAAGGAGATTATCATAATGGCAAAAGGCGGTTACCGCGGCGGTATGCCCATGGGCGGCATGAATATGAATATGGTCAAACAGGCTCAGAAAATGCAGCAGCAGATGATGCAGATGCAGCAGGAAATGGAAACCAAAGAGTATGAAGCCGCTGCCGGCGGCGGTATGGTCACAGCAGCAGTGAGCGGCAAGCATGAACTGCTCCGCGTGGTCATCAATCCCGAAGCCGTGGATCCCGATGATGTGGAAATGCTGCAGGATCTGGTCATTGCAGCCGTCAATGAGGCCATGCGAATGGCAGATGCCGATGCTTCCGCTTCCATGAGCAAGCTCACCGGCGGCCTGAATCTGGGCGGGTTGTTCTGAGATGCGGTACTTTCCTGCCGCTTTGGAGCGGCTGACCGAACAATTTGCAAGACTTCCCGGAATCGGCGGAAAAACAGCCCAACGGCTGGCTTTTCATGTGCTGAGTCTGCCGCAGGAAGATGCACAGGAATTTGCTCAGGCCATTCTGGATGCCAGAGCCGGCATCCACACCTGCCCGATCTGTCAAAACCTGACCGACAGGGAAACATGTGCTGTCTGCAGCGATGAGCAGCGGGATCATGGGCTGATTTGTGTGGTGGCTGAACCAAGAGATTTGATCGCCATGGAACGTTCCCGGGAGTATCAGGGCGTCTATCACGTGCTTCACGGGGTCATCTCTCCTCTGAACCATGTTGGGCCGGACAGTCTCCGCATCCGGGAACTGCTGGACAGAGTTGCCAAGGGTGACGTCCGGGAGATTATCATGGCCACCAATCCGGATACGGAGGGTGAAGCCACAGCTATGTATCTGAGCCGTCTGCTCCGGCCGCTGGAAGTGAAAGTCACCCGTTTGGCCTACGGCATCCCCGTGGGCAGTCAGCTGGAATATGCCGACGAAGTGACCCTCCTGCGGGCTCTGGAAGGCCGAAGAGAAATGTAAAAACAAAGCCTCCCCTTGAGGGGAGGTGGCACAACAAAGTTGTGACGGAGAGGTGTGTGCAGGCAGTATCGAAATTGCCAGCAGGCACCTCTCAGTCGCTTTCAGCGACAGCTCCCCTCAAGGGGAGCCTATAAAGAAACGCCTCGGAGTAAGTCCGAGGCGTTTCTTTCAGTCTACCATATCTGTCATCAGGCTGTAACGGAAGAGCCAGTTGCCCTCTGCATCCATATAGCCGGCGGAGAACTCATCCTCCACCAGATACCAGCCGCCGTGGATGTCCAGCACCTTGACGTTTTTCAGCTCCGGTGCGCCGGGATAGTCCAAAACCTCATAACTGTAAGGATAGGTCATTCGCTTGTATGTAACAGCCACAGAACTGCCGTCTGAACGGTCTGCCATGATCTGTACATAAGGGTCTTCCGTAGAGCCCTTTGTGAGAAGTTCCAGTTTTTCATCAAAGAGCCAGTAAGCCTGGACGGAATCCTTCCATGTGGTGATGAGCAGAAGATCCTCTGCCCCTACATCGTTGCCGTAATAATAGTCTTCCTTGCCCAATTGAGCACCTTCCAGCACCGCAGACTGCTTTCCATTATCGATACGGCCGACCCCGTCTTCCCAGACCAGGAACCAGTCGTCATACAGCCAGCTCACATGGTCGGCTTCCGGGTACATGGGCTCAAAATCCATGCTGCGGTAGGTATAGGAGACGGTCTCCATGCCGTCGTCCACCATCTGCTGATAATAGACTCCGGTATCTGACAGGCAGGGCGAAACATATTCCCCTTCAAAGGTCCACAGCACGTTTCCGTCGAGGTCGATGACCTGCTCCTGTCCGTTTCGCTTCACGATGGCCTGCCCGAAGTGGTATTCCAAGACGGATTCAAACCCGAAAGCCTGCAAATTGCCGTAGGCATCCAGATAGCCGCCATCTCCTCCGCCCCAGTTGCCGCAGGGGTAGGGGGCGTCTCCCGTGAGGGTCACATAGTCATATTCCTTTGTGAGCACATTGCCGTCCCAGTCGCAGAGCCAATGCTCCATGCCGTATTCCATGTCCGGGTCGGTCACGCCGAGGAGAATCAGATGCTCCGCCACGTCCACCAGCGAATAGCCCATGTCCGAATAGATGGGGAGCTTCTGCTCCCAGTCCGCAGAATCCAAAAGAAGCGTTCCCTTTTCATCAAAAATGCGGAACAGACCCTCTTTGGCTTTTTCTACCGCCACCATATAGCCGTTCTGGTAACTGATACTCTCATAGATACAAGGTTCTGCCACAGAACCGTTCAGGGTGCAGAAGCCGTAGATCTGATCCATGTAGCCGTCTTTGGGAATCTCTTTGCTCAGGCTGTAGAATTTCGGCGCGCCTTGGTTGTACCAGTCGGCCATCAGGTGCACATCCGTATAGACCGGGTCCACTACAATGGCACCGGTATCGTCGATGAGGCCCATCCTGCCGTTAAAAAAGCCGGAGTTACTGTAAATGGTCATATCAAAGGCCGCACGGGAACCTACAAAGGGACGGAGCATGCCGTAATCGCCGGGGATCAGCTCCTCAGTTTTTTCTGCGAACCGCCGGGTGTAAATTTCTTCCACCGGGGTAAATTCTTCCAGCTTGGAAAGGTCCATCTGCACGCCGGAGGTGGGTACGAATTCCGGCTCGGTGACGGTTCCGCAGGCGGTCAAAAGCAAAACCGCAAGAAAAATCGGGACCAGCCGTTTCATCTTCACCCCTCCTTATGGACAGGCACATAACCCTGCATCTCCAAAACCATCTGGCCGTCCCGGCTCACCAGCCAGTCGTAAAGCACACGGGTGGGCTCCTCAGCCTCCGCAGAAATGACTGCAAAATAGGGGTTAATGAGGGGATAGGCGTCCGCACCGATGGTCTCATCGGTGGGCTCCACGCCTTCCACATGGAGAATCTTCATGCCCTCGGCCATCCGCATATCCTCGGCATAGTAATAGACCGAATAGCCAATGGCGGCGGCAGAATCCTCATAACCGCGGACGCCCTCCATCAAAGCGCCCATCTCGCCGGGTATCCACTCCGCAGGGGCATCCATCATCTCCAGATCCCCCATGACCAGTTTGTCCATGAGCACCTGAGAACCGGAGGTGGCGTTTCTCTGGAAAGGGATGATATCCACATCCTCGCCACCCACCTGGGACCAGTTGGTGATCTCGCCCGTATAAATTTTTTGTAACTGCTCCACAGTCAGAGAATCCACCGGGTTTTCGGAGTTGACGATAAAGACCAGTGCTTCCTTGGCAATGGGCTGCATCTCATAGGCAAAATTCTGCTGCTGCATTTCCTCAAAGACCACTGCATTAGGCTCTGCCACCAAAAGCAGGTCGCTTTCCCCGCGCATGAGGTAGCGGAAAGCCTCGGTGGTCCGGTGGAAATCCAGCAGATCTGCCACTTCCTCGGCTGTTTCGCCAAGGAGAACAGAGGCCACAGCCTGCCCCAGGGGCTTCATGGAAGTGGAGCCGTCCAAAGTGGGGAAATTCTCTCTGGTAAAGACGAAGAGCTCTTCCTTAGGATTTTCAACCTGCTCCGGCTGTGTGTTTACAACACAACCTGTCAGAACAAGAACCAAGGCCAACATCATAACCAACAGTTTCTTCATAACAATACCTCCTTATGCCTCCCCTTCTCCGCCCCAAGAGCCGGGTCTTACCCGGTTGGGCTACGCACACCGCCTGCGGGCGGCGTTAAGGAGAGCCTTTATTTCCCCTCCATGGCATCATGAAGGGTATCGGTAATGGCGTCCCGGAAAATGCTTCCTGCCTGTACGTGGACCGTTTCCATGGCACCGGCGGCCATATTCACGGGGATATTGCCGCCCATAGACACGTCCAGATCGAAAATCAGCTTGACTTCTTTGTCTTGCTCCGGCCCACGCTTCACCATGCCGGGTCCCACGTGGAGCTTCATCCGGCAGCCGCCGCCGACTGCCATTTCCACATCCTGAGAGCAACGGGAAAATGCCCGTTCCGGCACATCTTCCTTAGCCAGCAGGCCCAGATAGGCAGGCTCTAAAAACTCTCTCCACGGCGTGTCTTCCAGTTCCAGCGCCTGCCGGGAGAAGGCATTGAGATACCGCAGACCCACCCGTTCAAAATACGCCGGGGCATAGAGCTTGATGAAGGCAGCCAAAGGCTGATCCATCCTTCGGGCAAAGTCTTCCCAGCAAGTATATTTCCCACAGGTCAGGGAAATGAAATTTTGGGTCAGATTGATGCGGTAAAGGCCGTCTGCCGTAAGGAACTGATGGTTCGCTATGGGCTTTTGGGGCTCGATCTTTGCCCCCTGCCCCGGCACCTGCACCACTTTGGGCGGCAGGGCATCCTGCCGAAGATGATACCGGGGAAATTCCTGCCGGATGACCTCCTGAAAATCCACCGGTTCTCTGGCACCTATGGCCAAAATGGTAGGGAACCGAAGTTGGCAGATCACTTCTGCCAACTGATTGTTTTTATAGATCACTCGTTCCATGTTTTACTCCAATTCATCCAAATTCAGACGGAAGCTGTCAAGGCAGTGAGCCATAAACCAATCCAAACACGGCAGGTTCATATTCTTCATGGCCTGTTCTGTCTGCCGGGCGGCAGACTCAAATTCCGCATTTCCGGCCTTCAGCTCTTCCACACACTTGATATAGGCAGACAGCTTATCCGCCGCCTTGACAATGGTGCGCACGTCTTTGTCGGATTCCTCCAGAAGAGGTGCGTAGCCGGCCTGCAGCTCCTGCGGCAGCATGGAAAGAAGCTTCCGGCAGGAAATGGCCTCCACTTCCTTGTAGGCCTGCTTGATATCGGGATTGTAATACTTGATGGGTGTGGGCAGATCTCCCGTCAGAATCTCCGATGCATCGTGAAACAGAGCCGCTGCGGCACAGCGGTCCGGGTCTGCCGGCTGACCCAAAATATCTCTTTGTATCATAGCAAGGCCGTGGGCCAGCACCGCCACCATGTGGCTGTGCTCCTGCACGTTTTCGTGGAAGGTATTTCTCATGAGCCCCCAGCGGCCAATGTACCGCATTCGGGAGATCAGGGCAAAAAATCTGTGCTGCATGGTAGTTCTCCTTTTTCTTTCTGAGACTATCATACCACATCCCGGTTCATTTGGAAACGTAAAAATCTTGCGTACCGTGGACCTGTGTGATAAACTGGACAAAAGGATGTGAGAACATGAAAAAAATTCTCATAGGAATGTCCGGCGGTGTGGATTCCGCTGTGTCCGTCCTGCTTTTGCAGGCACAGGGGCATACCGTCGGCGGCGGTCATATGTGCCTGCACCCCTTTGGCGCCCGGGAAGCAAAAGACGCCGCCGCCAGCGCCGAGCGTTTGGGCATCGATTTTCATTTGTTTTCTTGGGAAGAGGCGTTTCGCCGGGATGTCATCGCTCCCTTTGAGCAGGTCTATCGGTCCGGCGGCACGCCCAATCCCTGTATCTTCTGCAACAAAAAGCTGAAATTCGGAAAATTTCTGGAAGAAGCGCTGGCCTTGGGCTATGACGGCATCGCCACAGGGCATTATGCCCAAGTGAAAGAAGAAAACGGACGGTTTCTGCTCTATACAGCCAAAGACAAGGCCAAAGATCAGACCTATATGCTCTATCATCTGTCTCAAACGCAGTTATCCAAAGTACTATTCCCTATGGGTCATTACACCAAAGAAGAGGCCCGGGAAAAGGCCGGTCTTGCCGGACTGCCTGTGGCGTCCAAGCACGATAGCCAGGATATCTGTTTCATCCCCGATGGGGATTATTTGGAATTTCTGAAGCAGGACGGTGTTTCCTTGCAGCCGGGGTCTTTTATCGGCCCCAAAGGGGAAAACTTCGGCCCTCACAAGGGTTTGGAAGCCTACACCATTGGCCAGAGAAGGGGTCTGGACATTGCCTACGGCAGCCGCATTTATGTGGTAGGCAAACAGGGCTCAGACGTGCTTCTGGGGGAAAATGCAAAGCTGTTTTCCACCCGGGTGAACGTAAACGATGTGAACTTTATCCCCTTTGACCGATTGGATGCCCCCATCCGGGCACAGGCCAAGCTTCGCTATACCCCCAGAGGTGCTGACTGCACCATCTTCCCCACAGAAGATGGTGTCATTCTGGAATTTGACACGCCCCAGAGAGCCGTCACCCTCGGACAGGCCGCCGTGTTCTATGACGGCGATCTGGTCTTAGGCGGCGGCACGATACTATAACAAAAAAGCTTCCTTTCGGAAGCTTTTTTGTTATCCCGGTGTGGAAACATGAATATATCTCCAACCGTCCTCATCAAACCGAAGCTCATACATCTTTTCATCGTAAAGATCGTCTGTCTCCGGCAGTCCGACCCACAGCCAGACCCGATTCCCCTCCACCGATGACCGTTTCAGATACAGCCCCTCGGTGTAACGGAAAAGCTCTTCCTCTGTAAAGCGGAGCATCCCTGTTTCCGGGTCGTAATTGGCCGTGGTCTCCGGTGCGTAATCCACCACTTCATCCACAAACCGGCTCAGCCGCTGACGGACATCCTCCGGATGCACCAGCAAAGAAAGATCTTCCTGCAGCCACGGGGAATCCACCGTCACGCCGGTGTTCAGCTGCAGACTGGCAAGGAACAGACGGTTGTAGCAATCGGAATCGCACCGCCCTTCAAACAGATGGATATCATGATTTTCCAAAGGCTGCACAAAGTTTCGAAGGATCCACTGCTCGTCACCGTTATAGAGGGCATTTTCGATATCCCACGGGGTGTAGCGGGACAGGGTCTTTTCATTGGCCGTCATGGCATAGAGCCAGCCGTCGGCAGTTTTGACAAAGACATTCTGAGTCACGATCTGACCTTCCACGGCATGGTTGGAAAATTGAGCGGAGTACAGTTCTTCGTAGACCGGACACCCCAGCAGGCTTTCCTTATCGGCCTCGTTGATATCTCCCAGATAGCTGCCCAGTTCCCGGGGTTCTTCCTCCAAAACTGACCGCACATAATACCGGGTATGGCAGACCACAAATTCTGTCACCGGTTCACTCATGGCGGAAACACCTGCCTCCTCCTGAGGTTCGGCAGGAGCTTCTTCCGCAGGGGCTTGCTGTGCATTGAATTGATATTCGTGGTCCTCCGCAGCGGATTCTTCCACCACACAATCCATAGTAGGTGCCTCTTCTTCGCTCTTTTTCACCGAGGCACCGCAGCCCATGGGGAAATAGGGCAGGGCCAGTACACCCAGGCTCATGGTCAATGCCATACACGCTGCCAGGGGCACCCATTTTTTCCATGGATTCGAAAATTTCTTGGTTTGCGCCATTTCGATCAAATCTTCGCCCACATCATTTAATGCCCGAAACAAATCTTCTTTGTTCATACCGCCACACCTTCCTTTTCCAAACAGGCACGGAGCTTTTGTCGGGTACGATAAAGGCTGGACTTCACGCTGCCCTCTGCCATTTGATATCGTTGGGCGATCTCGGCTGTACTGTCCACGAACCAGTACCGCCGCAGAAATACACAGCAGTCCCGCTCCGGCAGTTCCCGAAGAAATGCATCCAGCAGCCGGCTCAGCTCCCGGAATGCCGCTGCCTCCTCTACATCCTGCCCTGTGGGGATACTCTCTCCCAGCTCCTCCAATGCCAGAGAAAGCTGTCCCCCACCCCGTTTGACGGCATGACCGGCCTTATATCGGTCTAAAGAAAGATTTCGTGTGATTTTTCCCAAAAATGCCTGCAAAATATTGGGTCTCTGGGGCGGCATGGCATTCCACGCCCGAAACCATGTGTCGTTGACACACTCCTCTGCATCCTCCCGGCTGTTGAGAATATTCCATGCAATGCTGCGGCAATAGCTGCCGTATTTCCCGGCAGTTTCTTCCAATGCCTTTTCGTTTCGTTCCCAATATAAAGCAATAATGTCCTGATCTTCCAAACTCTCACTCCTTCCTTTGTACCATAAAAGACGACAAAATCCGGTGTCGGTTTCCTCTGGCTTGATGATAGCACAAAAGTGCCCGGGCAGCAACACCCGGGCACTTTTGTGATTATCCGTAGCACACGGCTTTCAGCAGCTCTTTTGTGATCTGCCACCAAGTACGGCGGGCAATGTTCTGCGGTGCAACCAACGCAATGGCAGCCAGCGGCTCACCGTCTGAGCGGATGGTCATCGTTCCCAACCGCTGTCCGGCCTCCACCGGTGCCGTCACCTCTGCCGCTACCTCCACCTGCGTGGTAATGGAACGTTCCTGCCCTTTTTCTATGAGCAGAGGCGTGGAATCGGACACCACCGGAATCACTTTGTCCGTATTTCCCAGCACCACCGGAACAGCAGGAATATCTTCCCCCGGTTCCGGCTGCAAAAGGGTATAGTTGGCAAAGCCATGATCCAGCAGTTGACGGGCGGATTGAAACCGCTCCTGCGAGCTGCCGCAATGGAGCACCACCGCCACATACTCCACCCCGTCCCGCCGGGCAGATGCCGCCAGGCAATGACCTGCCGTGGAGGTGTAGCCGGTTTTCAGGCCGGTGGCTCCGCTGTAAAACCGCACCAGCTTATTGGTATTGGACAGGCCGAATTCTCCGTTGCGAACCGTATCCATCCAGATGGTCGTGTATTTGCGAATGTCATCGTGCTTCAGCAGTTCCCGAGACATAAGGGCAATGTCATAGGCAGATGTCAAATGCTCTGCCGCATCGGCATCATCATCCAGACCGGTGCAGTTTACAAAATGGGTCTGCTTCATTCCCAGCTCCTCTGCCCGCCGATTCATCATGGCCACAAACGAAGCCTCTGAACCGGCAATCTGTTCCGCCAGTGCGGTGGCACAGTCATTGGCGGAGGCAACCACCACCGACTTAATCATTTCATCCATGGTCATCTGCTCTCCGGCCTCCAGATACACCTGACTGCCCCCTTTGTTGGCTGCCGCTTCCGAGGCCGTCACCGTATCATCCCATCCGATCCGTCCGCTTTCCAATGCCTCCATGACCAACAAAAGCGTCATGATCTTGGTCACACTGGCCGGTGCCAACCGCTCATGGGCATTTTTTTCAAACAGCACCTTGCCGGTTGCCGTTTCCATCAGGATCGCCGATGGTGCCGCCACCTCCAACTCTGCCGCCGCTGCCCATATACACAGACTGTTTATGATCAAAACAAGACAACATACCCGCTTCCACATGATCCTCATCCTCTCCATATGCTTTGGTACAAGCGTATGAAAGAAAAAGAAAAACTATGTCCCGCTTCTCCCTCTGTACTTTCCGGCGCTTATGGAGTATAATTTCTTTATATCAGATTTCCAGGTGATTTCTATGAAATATGCTATCTATACCCTCGGCTGTAAGGTCAATCAATATGAGACTCAGGCCATGGAGCAGCTCATGGACAGCCGCGGTCATGAAGAAAGTCCGTTTGATCGTCCCTGTGACTGCTATATTATCAATACCTGCACCGTTACTGCTGTATCAGACAAAAAGTCACGGAACATCATCCGCCGGGTACGAAAACTCAACCCCGGCGCCATCGTAGGAGTATGCGGCTGTTATGCACAGGTGGATCCCGAGGCGGTGAAGGCTCTGGATGCCGACGTAGTGGTGGGAACCAGCGGCCGGGAGGAGTTTCTCCGGCAGTTGGAGGAAGCGTTTGTAAAGAAAACCCGCTATACCTGTGTGGATGATGCCCTGCGCCGACGGGAATTTGAAGTGCTGCCTGCCGGCGGTATGGCCGCCCGAACCAGAGCCCTCATCAAAGTGCAGGACGGCTGCTGTAATTTCTGTACCTACTGCATCATCCCCTACGCCAGAGGCCCCATCCGCTCCCTTCCGCAAGAAATTGCTCTGGAGCAAGCCCGACAATGCGCCGAAGCAGGCTATCGGGAGTTGGTCATCACCGGTATTGAAATTTCCTCATGGGGTGTAGATTTTAAGGACGGCAGCAAGCTGTCTGATCTGTTGTCCGCTTTGTGTCAGGCTGTGCCCCAATGCCGCATCCGACTGGGTTCTCTGGAACCCAGAACCGTGGATGAGGATTTTTGCCAAACTCTTTCCCGTTTTCCCAATCTCTGCCCCCAGTTTCACCTGAGTCTGCAAAGCGGCAGCGATACAGTGCTGAAGCGGATGCACCGGAAATATGATACCGCCCGATATCTTGAAAGCGTCAAACTGCTGAACCGATATTTCCCCGGCTGTGCCGTGACCACAGACCTGATCGTTGCTTTTCCGGGAGAGACAGAGGAAGAATTTGCCCAAAGTCTGGACTTTTTGCGTCAATGCCGCTTCGCTATGGTTCATGTATTCCCCTACTCTCGCCGGGAGGGAACCCCGGCAGCAAACATGCCGGGTCAGCACTCCAACGCCGTAAAGGAAGCCCGTTCTGCCGCTGCTGCTCAGACCGCTGCGGAACTGGAAACAAATTACCATGAAACCATGCTGGGAAAAACATTCCCTGTGTTGTTTGAACAGGTGGAAGATGGCCTGTTTACCGGTCATGCCCCCAACTATGTTAAAGTCTATGCCCAAGGGGAGCAGCTTCAAAATCAGGTGCGGCAGGTTTGCATCACGGGACCTTACCGGGAAGGGCTCAAGGGAGAGCTCCTCTGACGCCGTACTACCACCACCGGTAGTCAGGAAACGGTGTGCTGAATAACAGCCATCTGAATCCGTCCTCCAGAAATATTCCGGCTGCCGACAGGGGAATCCACATTAGGAAATAGAAAAGGCAAATCTGTCCCATCAGATTCAAGGGTTGCTCTGAATAGTCCCACACACCAAGCCCCAGCCACCGGTTTACCACCAGACCGGTAAGAAATTCCAGTCCGGTGACCAGCATCGCACCTTGGCAAGCCTGTATGGGAATGGGGACGGTCTGCCGAAGATCCAGCCGACCAATGAGCCAAAAACACAGCCCTCCCAGAAAAAACATGGTCACATGGCTCCGCCCGCGCCACAGAAGCTCAATACCCACATAAGCACCGCCGCCCAAACAAAGAATGATCCATTCCCGAAAAATTTTCATCGTATCACCGGAATCAGTATGTCCCAAACAGCACTTTTTAGTAAAATATAAAATTTTTGGTTTTTTGAAAATAACGGTTGACAATTTGGCTTCTTGTCGCTATAATGATATTCGCCCTATGAACTGGGTGCAATATGGCGGCATAGCTCAGCTGGTAGAGCGTCCGGTTCATACCCGGTGTGTCATCTGTTCAAATCAGATTGCCGCTACCAGGCCCGTTGGTCAAGCGGTTAAGACACCGCCCTTTCACGGCGGTAACATGGGTTCGATTC
>JAZRTT010000036.1:0-25426 GCA_045652125.1 Candidatus Avilachnospira sp.
CCTGCATCGCCACGTACAGGGCGATGACCAGCAGGTAAGTCAGATAGTTGCTTCGGGAAGTTTTGCTCAAACGCAGTTTTGTCTTATTCATGTTCGCACCTTACACTTTCTCCCGGATCTGCTTGCCCAAAAGGCCCGTAGGCTTGACCAGCAGAACAATGATCAGAACAGCAAACACGATGGCATCCGACAGCTGCGTGGAGATATAAGCTTTGGCAAAAATCTCGATCACGCCCAGCAGGACACCGCCCAGCAGCGCACCGGGAATGGAGCCAATGCCGCCAAAGACCGCAGCAGTAAATGCCTTGATACCGGGCATAGAGCCGGTGGTAGGCACCAGAATGGGATAGGCGGAGCAGAGCAGCACACCGGCCACGGCTGCCAGAGCGGAACCGATGGCAAAGGTGACGGGGATGGTGGTATTGACGTTGATACCCATCAGTTCGGCTGCACCCTTGTCCTCAGAGCAGGCACGCATGGCCTTGCCCATACGGCTCTTGCTGGTGAAGAGGGTCAGGGCGATCATAATGATCACGCAGGCCAGAACCGTCACGATGGTGACCCAGGAGATATTCAGCTGACCGTTAAAGAGGCTGATTCCGGACTTGCCGCCGAAGTTCATCCGGTCGGTGGGGAACATTCTGTTGCTGGCCGTCCACAGCAGCTGGGCACCGTTCTGCAGAAAATAGCTGACACCGATGGCAGTGATCAGAACTGCCAGAGAGGGTGCCTGCCGCAGGGGCTTGTAGGCCAGCCGCTCAATGAGAATGCCAAGCACCATACACAGTACCATGGCGATCAGGATGCTGGGTACCAGAGGAAGTCCGAAGGACGCAACGGCAAAATAGCAGACGTATGCGCCGATCATGATGACATCACCGTGGGCAAAGTTCAGCATCTTGGCAATACCGTAGACCATAGTATAGCCCAGTGCGATAATGGGATAGACGCTGCCCAGACTGATGCCGTTGATCAGATGGCTTAAAAAAGTCATAAATTTCACACCTTTTTCTCTAAAATGGATCATGGATCGGCGATGAGATCATCGCAGGCGGCCATTTCATCGACCATCCATGACCCATTGATAAATTCCGAAGGCGGGAGGGCTGTTAGGCCCTCCCGTCATTGATTTCAGGAAGCTCTATTTTGTATATCAGTCCAGACCGACATACACGCCGTTCTCGATGACCATGCCCTTGGGAGTCTTGGCAACAGCACCGCTGGCATCCCAGGTCATAGCTTCGCCGGTGAGGCCGTCAACGGAGAAGGAGTCGGAAGTGAACTGAGCGACCAGCAGATCGCACAGAGCGGAAGCGTCCATATCGGGGGTAGCACCGCCGGCTTCCAGAGCGGCCTTGATGGCGTAGACGCAGTCATAGCCGTCAGCAGCGAACTGGTTGGGCACTTCGCCGTGAACTTCCTGATACTTGGCAACAAAGCTCTTAGTGGCTTCGTCTTCAGCATCGGCAGAGAAGGGAGTCAGCAGAATGACGCCTTCAGCCAGAGCGGTGTCAAAGCCTTCCACGGTCAGGATGCCGTCCATGCCGTCCACACCGAAGAAGGTGGGGTTGTAGCCGATGGCATTGGCCTGGGTCAGGATCAGAGAAGCTGCATCATAGTACATGGGCAGGAAGATCAGGTCAGCGCCCTTGTCCTTTGCGTCAGCGATCTGGACGGAGAAGTCAGTCTGGCTGTCGGTGGTGAAGGTGGTGGTGGAGACGATCTCCAGGCCCAGCTCTTCAGCCTTGGAAGCGAAGGTGTTGTAAATGCCGGTGGAGTAAACGTCATCGTTCTTGTAGATGACGGCGACCTTCTCGCCCAGGCCCTTATCGGAGATGTACTGCGCGGAAGCGGTACCCTGGTTGGGGTCCATGAAGCACAGCTGGAAGACGTTGGCCTTACGCTCGATATCCACAGTGCCGGTCAGAGGGTTGGCAACGCCACCCAGCACGTCGGTGGAGGAAGCGGAGGGAGTCAGGTAGAACATGTTGTCGGCATTGGCTTCCACGGAAGTGGCAACACCGGGGGTGGAAGTGACGGAGCCCAGGAAGATCTGCATGCCCCAGTCCTTCAGGGTGTTGTAAGCGTTGACGGACTTTTCAGCATCGTGAGCATCGTCCTGATAGTTCAGTTCGAACTGGATGCCGCCCAGAGCGTTGATTTCGTCAACAGCGATCTGAGCGCCGTTCTTGGCAGCATTGCCGTAAATAGCGGCACCGCCGGTCAGAGGGCCTGCACCGCCGATTTTAAAGGCAGCAGCGGTTTCGCTCTCAACAGGAGCTTCTTCCTTTGTGCCGCAGGCAGTCAGGCAGCAAAGAACCATGACAACGGCCAAAAGCATACACATAAATTTTTTCATTTTCTTTACCTCGTTTTCTTCTTGAGATTTATTTTAAGCCCTTCGGCTAAAATACAAACAGAATAAAAAATCGGCTTTGCAATGCAGCAAAGCCGGTAACTCTTACCCCGCCGCATTTGCAGCAGGTATGAAGTTCAGGCTTGCTGTTGAGGCATAATAATTCGAACCAGGCCCAGCAGGCAAATTCGTACACCCAGAAGCAAAAAAGACACCGCTTCGATAGCGGTGTCATGAATGGACAGAGCAGTACCGCAGGACACGGCAGACTGACAGACCGGTGCAAACCGTGCATCGGCAGAAGTATTCATCTGCTTCACTTTCATAGTGAACATCACGGCAGCCCCTTTCTGTAATCTTTCGATTTGTTTTGCTAAAGTAATTATCTTTCCATTAGTTTACTCTTTCACCGCATAAAAGTCAAGTAACAAAAAAATTCAAAATCTGACCTGTTATCATCTGTATTTTGGATGTTATTCACAAATTTCTTCTTTCATGCGCTCCAGAACTGCCCGGATATGCTCCAAAACTACAGTCGGCTGCACCTCCGAAGTCTCCAGATCCGCCAGGGTCCCTTCTCCGGACAACACAAAAACCGTATCAATTCCCGCATTCACTCCGCAGGCAATATCGGTATAAAGCCGATCACCGATCAATACTGTCTGCTCCTTAGTAAACCCAAACCGTTCCATGGCCAGCAGTGCCATCTCCGGCTGCGGCTTTCCAATAAATCGGGGTCTTCGCCCCGTGGCAGTTTCCAGCATCCGGCACACACTGCCGCAATCCGGAACATATCCATACCGGGTAGGGCAGACCCAATCGGGATTGGTAGCCACAAACGGCACGCCCCTGTTGAGTAATATGCAGCTATCCTCCAGTTTTTGAAAGGTCAGCTCCGTATCAAAGCCTGCCACCAGAACTTCCACATCGTCCCGCAGCCGGTCTGTCACCGGTATCCCACTTTTTTCCAGCTGCCTGCAAAATGTTTCCGTACCCGATACATAACACAGCTTCCCCGGATGATTCTGATGCAAATATACGATCGTTGCATCCACGGAAGTAAGAAAATCCTCCTCTGCGGCTGTAATGCCCAGACGGGCCATTTTATCCACATAGGCATCCACGCCCCGGGAGGAATTGTTGGTCAGAAACACATACCGCCCACCAATTTCCTTTACATGGTGCAAAAATGCCTTTGTACCATCAAATAATTCCTCATCCAAATAGATGGTCCCATCCATATCCAGTAAAAACAATCGTTTTTCTTTCAAATTCTTCATAGCCATCCTCCTGTTTTTCTCAGTATAACAGATTTCCTCCTGTTTTGCACCCGGTTTGACAGAAATCGATGAATACATTATAATAATGTATCCTATCTGTGAGGTCAGCTATGAACGAATTGTTTTCTCTCCTGCCGGGGCTGCTGCTGCCATGGTATGAACAAAATAAGCGGGATTTGCCATGGCGCCGGGACCCGGAGCCGTACCACGTGTGGCTGTCGGAGGTCATGCTGCAGCAGACCCGGGCAGAAGCGGTCAAAGGCTACTATCAGCGATTTTTGCAGCATCTGCCTACCATAAAATCGCTGGCCGAAGCCGATCCGGAGGTGTTGAACAAGCTCTGGGAAGGGCTGGGGTATTACAGCCGGGTACGCAATCTTCAAAAAGCCGCCAAGCAGATCGTGGAGCAATATGGGGGCATTTTCCCCCATACCCGCAAAGAAATCCTCTCCCTTTCCGGCATCGGAGAGTATACCGCAGGCGCCATCGGCTCCATTTGCTTTGAGCTGCCCACCCCGGCCGTGGACGGCAATGTGCTAAGGGTCTGTTCCCGCCTGCGTGCAGATGATTCTCCCATCGACAAGCTCCAGACCAAAAAAGAACTGACCGCCCGGCTGGCAGAGATCTATCCTGAAGGCAGATGCGGTGACTTTACCCAAGCACTCATGGAATTGGGTGCCACAGTCTGTGTGCCAAATGGGGCACCCCATTGTGATCGCTGTCCTCTTTCTCGCATTTGTATCGCGCATCGGGACGATCTGACGGAAGAATTGCCGGTGAAAACGCCCAAAAAGCCACGACGGCAGGAAGATATGACGGTATTTATTCTGGATTGGGCGGGACAATATGCTCTGAAAAAGCGGCAGAGCACGGGGCTTCTGGCAGATCTGTGGGAATTCCCTCATGTACCGGGGACGCTGGATGCCAAAGCGGTACTCAAACAGTTGGAACTGTGGGACATCATTCCGGAAGATATCATAAAATCTTCAGACAAAATCCATATTTTTACCCATGTTCAGTGGAATATGCACGGTTGGCACATTCGCTGCGCCAATCCCTCCCGCCGCTTCATATGGGCGACAGAAGCGGAACTGAACGATATTTACGCCCTGCCTACTGCCTTCCGCCAGTTCCGGCAGAATTTGTAACAGCCGTATGTTTTTCTTTCTTCTCCCCATTGTCTCAAAATCCGGGTGTTTATTTGAAAATTACACTTGACATTTGGAGCACCCATGGTATAATAACAAGGCTGATTGCAAAAACGCTGTTATAGCTCAGTCGGTAGAGCGCGTCATTGGTAATGACGAGGTCGGCAGTTCAAATCTGCCTAACAGCTCCAAAAAACGACAGGTGAAAACCTGTCGTTTTTTTATTGGAAGCCACAGGCCTGTTATCCTGAGGGTGCAACGCAGCCAAGAAAATCCTGCGGCAATGATGCACTTTCCCGGTTTGTCTGCACCTCCGCTGCAGTTCCCTTGACACAGGCAGAAAAACGTCCTACAATGAAAAAAACGGTTTTGGGAGGCTGAAATGACTGCACTGCAACTGCGTACATTTGCTTGCTTATGTATGCTGCTGGATCATATCGGGATACTGCTGCATAGCAATGTGCTTCGAGGCATCGGGCGAATGGCCTTCCCCCTTTTTGTGTTTTTGATCTGCAACGGGTACATCCATACTTCCAACCGCGGCCGATATGCCCTGCGGCTGGCAGGGTTCGCCCTGCTCTCCCAGATTCCTTTCTGCCTGTTTCTCGGATACGGTCTTTGGGAAAAAGGAAATGTGTTTTTCACCCTCCTGCTGGCACTTTTATCCTTATGGTCGATGGATACGATGCTCCGCCGAAAATCTCTTCGTTTTTTTGCGTGGCTGCCACCGGCAGTTCTGGTATTGCTGTTCTATGTTGGCTGGCTCCGCACCGATTACGGTGCCAAGGGCATTTTGCTGGCGGTGGTGTTCCATTTTATTGACTTCGCTGCGCTCCGGGGGAAACTGCTCACGGCAGTGGGAATGTTTCTGTCCATGAATTACAGCTATGTTCCGGCTCTGGGGCTTAGCCTGTACCGCGGTGTGTCAAAAAATGTCTGGGTTTGGCCCACGGTGAGCCGTTGGGATATTGTGTCTTTGTGCAGTCTGTTTTCTCTGGGTTTGATTTTCTCTTATCGCGGGGAAAAAGGCCGTGCATTCCCACACCCGAAGCTTGCCCAATACAGCTTTTATTTGTTCTACCCTGTCCATCTGCTTCTGCTTTGGGCAGTGGGGAAATGGCTTGCTTGACCCGGATGGAAAATTATGATACATTATTCAAAAAATGAAAGAGGTGCGAAGCAATGAAACGCAGCCAAATCAATGCCGCATTGAAAGAACTGGAAGCTATGATCCAAGAGTATCGGATCTCCCTGCCCCCTTTCTGCCATTTCACACCGGAGCAGTGGCAGGACAAAGGCCACGCTTATGACGAGATTCGGGACTGTATGCTCGGCTGGGATATTACGGATTATGGCATGGGTGATTTTGAAAAGATCGGTTTTTCCCTGATCACCATCCGCAACGGAAACCATAAGATGTCGGAGAAGTATCCCAAGGTCTATGCAGAAAAACTCCTGTATCTGAAAGAGGGTCAGTATGCTCTGAATCACTTTCATTGGTATAAAACAGAGGACATTATCAACCGCGGCGGCGGAAATGTGCTGATTCGGGTCTATAATTCCCTGCCCAATGAAGAGATCGACTATGAAAGCGATGTATTGGTGAACACCGATGGCTATGAGCGTTATGTGCCGGCCGGAACCCAGATTCGACTGACTCCCGGCGAAAGTATTTACATCCGTCAGCGGATGTACCACGATTTTTCTGTGGAACCGGGTACCGGTGCGGTTTTGCTGGGTGAAGTCAGCCAGTGCAACGATGACAATACGGATAACCGGTTCAACCCTCCTGCAGGCAGGTTCCCTGCCATTGAGGAGGACGAACCGCCTTACCGTCTTTTGTGCAACGAATATCCCCCTGTGAAAGAATAAAAAAACCAGCCGCCGGGACATGAAGTGACCCCAAAAAGTTAGACAATATTTTAAAGTAAAAATTGTTCAAACAGCTAAAGGGCTTGTTGTCTGTGTAAAGCAGGCGGCAAGCCCTTTAGCTTTGCTTTGATCCGCCTGTTGTTGTAGTAATCCAGATAATCAATTAACTCAAATTTGAAGTGCTCCATTGAGTCAAACTCTTGTAGATAAAGAAGCTCGCTTTTCAACAATCCAAAGAAGTTTTCCATCACGGCATTGTCCAGGCAGTTACCCTTCCTGCTCATACTTTGCCGAATCCCCTTTTTGCTGAGCATTCTTTGGTACTGCTTGTGTTGGTACTGCCACCCCTGGTCTGAATGAAGAATGAGATTTGTTCCATCTGGAAGCTGGGCAAAAGCCTTGTCCAGCATAGTTGTTACCATGCTCAGAACAGGACGGCCTGAAATTGTGTAACTAACCAGATCACTGCTATGAAGATCAAGGATGGGAGATAAATATAGTTTTTCTCCAAATAGATTGAATTCTGTTACATCCGTGACCCATTTTTGATTCGGTCTTTCAGTAACAAAATCTCTGTTTAGTAAATTAGGGGCGACCCTTCCAATCTCTCCTTTATACGACCGATATTTCTTCATCCGGACACGACAAATCAATCCCAGTTCTTTCATGAGTTTCTGGACAGTTTTGTGGTTCAGAAGGATCTTTCGGTTATGCAGTTCCGTTGTGATCCGTCGATAACCATATCTGCCTTTGTTTTCGTAATAAATGGCTACGATTTCCGCCTTGGCAACTTCGTACTTATCTGGCCTGTTCTGTCGTCCTAGATGGTAGTAGAAGGTTGCTCTTGGCAGTTGAGCGATCTCTAGCAGGATTGCCAGAGAAAATTCTTGCCTCAGTTTTTGGATCACCTGTGTTTTTTCTGCTGGTGTCGCTCGTTTTCCAAAACCAAGGCTTGCAAGTTTTTTAGGTATGCATTCTCTGCCCGAAGCCGCTGAACCTCGACCAAAAGATCTTCTTCTACCTCTTTCGGGAGCTTCTTTGGCCTACCTGTGCTACCGCGCCCTCTCCGTTCAATGGCAAATCCTTCTGGTCCTTCAGTCAGATAGATCCGTTCCCATGCCGTGATCCGGCTTCTTACCACATCAAATCTTCGCTCTGTTTCACTGTAGCTTAATTTTTCGTTTATCATGGTTTCCACAACCAGTTTCTTGAATTCCGGTGTATACCGTTTGTTTGGAATTCCTTTTGGCATAACAAAACACCCCACTTGTTAGATAGTATATCATACTGTCTAACAAATGGGGTGCTGTTCAACATGACTGCATGTCCCGGCGGCTAAGTATTATCCCAGATAATGGCTCATGAGCAGCATCAGGCAGAAGCCTCCCAGCAATGCGTAGGTCGCACCCCGTTCACTGCCGTGGGCGTGGGTCTCCGGGATCATTTCATCGCTGATAACATAGAGCATCGTACCGCCTGCAAAGGCCAGAGCAAATGGCAGAACGGAAGCGGAAAGGGTCACGGCAAAGTAACCCAGTAAAGTGCCGAACACTTCCACCAAACCGGTCATCAGGGCAATGGCAAATGTACGTCCGGGTTTCATTCCGGCAGAAAGCATGGGTGCAATGATGACCATGCCCTCAGGAATGTTCTGCAGGGCAATACCGGCAGCAATGGTCATGGCTTCTCCGGTATTTCCGGTGCCAAAGCCAACACCGGCGGCAATCCCTTCCGGCAGGTTATGGATGGCGATGGCCATGACAAACAAAAGGACTTTGTTGAGGATCCGGGTCTGCTCGGTATGGGACTCCTGATCTACACCGGACAAGCGGTGAAGATGCGGCACCAGGCGGTCCATCAGGTTCAGGCAAAACGCACCGCAGAAAATACCGATTATAATCACAAGCAGATTGCCGGTGTATTCCAGTGCAGGCAGCACCAGCCCGATGACAGCGGCAGCCAGCATAACCCCTGCAGCAAAGGCAAGTACGATATCACTGAATCGATGAGAGATTTTTTTGAATGCAAAGCCCAGCAAAGCACCTATAACGGTTGCACCGCCAACACCAAGCGCTGTGAGAAGTACCATCCTCATACAACGACCTCCGCAGTTTTTCTTTATTATACCATGCAAAGTGCAAAATGCAAAATGCAAAGACCATCAACAAAAAAACTCCGGGTCACCCCGGAGTTTTTCATGTACCGCCTCAGCAGCAGCCGCAGTTGTTGTCGCAGCAGTTATTGCCGCCGTAATTGCCGTTGTTGCAGAACACCAGCAGGATCAGGATGATGATCCACCACCAGTTGTTGCTGCCGCCAAAACCACAAAGACCATTGGAATTGCAATTCATAGAAATGACCTCCTGAAAGAAATTGGGGCGTGCCCCGTTCATTCCATGATATGTATGGCAGCGGTTTTGGTTCCAACAGGCAGTCATTTTTCAAACAGCGTTTCAATGGGGGCAAACGTATATCCCATGTCCTCCCAACGGGTCAGAAGTTCATCCAGAATGGCAGCATTGGTTTTAGAGGTCGCATGAAGCAGGATGATCGCACCGTTATGGGTGCGGGGCAGGAGTTTTTCAAAGGCAGTATCTGCCGTGGGCTGAGCATTGTTGTCCCAGTCTACATAGCTCAAACTCCAGAATACTGTTTTATAGCCCAGTTCTTTGGCCAGCTCCAGGTTCTCCTGGCTGTATTCTCCCTTAGGCGGACGATAGAATTTTTTCATCTCCCGGCCGGTGATCTCCTTATACAGTGCTTCCACTTGTTCCAGTTCCTGCCGAAAAGCCTCCTTATCCGTCAGCTTGGACATGTTTCCGTGGGTCCATGTGTGGTTGGCTACAGTATGGCCCTCCTGTGCCATACGCAGCACCAGATCCGGCCGCATTTCCAGATAGTCCCCCACCAGAAAAAATGCAGCAGGGACTTGATGGGCGTTCAATGTATCCAGTATTTGAGGGACACAGCCGTTTTCATACCCGGCGTCAAAGGTGAGATATAACGTTTTCTCATCGGGATCGCCCACATAAACGGCATCGTAGGCAGCCAAAGCCGAGATACCGGCATTGCCAACCGGCGGCTGCCCGTTTTCCTGAAATTTCAGCCCCCACGAACCGACGGTTACGGAAGCAGTTTCATTCCAAACGGCGCAGACCGCCGTACAGGCGGCAAACAACAGCATAAAACACAAAACGGATCGTCTGATCTGCTTTTTTTCTTCCATACCATCACCTCAAGACAACATATGGGACAAAGGGGATCGATATGAGCAGTTGCAATCGTTTCTTTTTCCTGATATAATGCAAATTAAAGGATCATAGGCAAAAGGTGTGTGCCTGTTCCCAAACCAAGGAGGCTGGAACTTGTAATGAAAATCAAGATCACTTCGGATTCGACCTGCGATCTGAGCAAAGAACAGATCGCCCAGCATGATATCCATATTTTCCCCCTGGCAGTTGCCATGGGTGGCAAAGATTATCATGACGGTGTGGATCTTGCACCGGATGAAATCTACGCCCATGTGAACGGCGGCGGCGATTTACCCAAAACTGCCGCCAACAATATTGCCGCCTACGAGAAAGATTTTGCCCGGTATGCAAAGGAATACGATGCTGTGATTCACCTGAACATCAGCTCGGATTTCAGCTCCTGCTATCAAAACGCCTGCCTGGCGGCAGAGGAATTTGACAATGTCCATGTGGTGGACAGCCGCAACCTTTCCACAGGCCACGGCCTGCTGGTATTGAAGGCAGCAGAATTGGCGGAAAGCGGCATGGATGCTGCTGCCATCGCCCAAACCCTTCGGGAAACGGCCGATCGTGTGGATGCCAGCTTCATTCTTGACCAGCTGGAGTACCTGAAAAAGGGTGGGCGCTGCTCTGCTGTTGCCGTGTTGGGTGCCAATTTGCTGAAGCTGAAGCCCTGCATTGAGGTAACAGACGGCAAGATGGGTGTTGGCAAGAAGTACAGAGGTGCTTTCTCCAAATGCCTGAAGGAATACATCACCGACCGCATTGGCGGCCGGAAAGATCTGGAACTGGACCGCATTTTTGTGACCCATTCCGGCATTTCT
This sequence comes from Candidatus Avilachnospira sp., assembly GCA_045652125.1. Classification (GTDB taxonomy): domain Bacteria; phylum Bacillota; class Clostridia; order Oscillospirales; family Oscillospiraceae; genus Avoscillospira. The sequence goes on from JAZRTT010000036.1 coordinate 10,732, forward strand.
CAGGAGCTTCTGGATATGGCTGTGGCCACGGTCAGGGAGCTGCAGCCTTTTAAGGAAGTCTGCGTGACCCGTGCCGGCTGCACCATTTCCAGCCATTGCGGCCCGGATACCATCGGTGTGCTGTTCATCCGTAAATAAAGGAAAAACAAGGCGTTTTTGCGCCTTGTCTTTTCTGTTGCCCATTGCATTTTTAGATAAACAAGCTATAATACAATAGAAACAACGCAAATAAAGATTTTACATAAGGAGTGTTTGAACATGAGCGTCGATATGACCAAATGGCAGGCCATTGCCAAGGAAAACATCCACAATCGTCCCGCCGGGCAGGGCCGTCTGGCCGGTAAGATCACCATCGTCACCGGTGCTGCACAGGGTTTCGGCAAAGGGATTGCCGAGGAACTGTACAAGGAAGGTGCCACCATTATCATTGCCGATATGAATCAGGAACTGGCTGAATCGGTTGCCACGGAAATGGGTGAGCGTGCCTGCGCCATCGCCGTCAACGTTTCCGATGAAGATTCTGTTGCCAATCTGGTGGCTCAGACCGTGGAGAAGTTCGGCGGACTGGATATGATGGTCGCCAATGCCGGTGTCGTCCGTTCCGGCCCCATTGCTACTTTTGAAAAGAAGGATATGGAGTTCGTCACCGCCATCAACTACACCGGGCTGTTCCTGTGCGCCAAGTATGCCTCCATCATCATGCAGGCACAGCACGAGGCTGACCCCACCGCCATGTTTGATATTATCGCCATGAGCTCCAAGTCCGGTCTGGAAGGCTCCAACAAAAACTTTGCCTACGCAGGCTCCAAGTTCGGTGCCATCGGTCTGGTGCAGAGCTGGGCGCTGGAACTGTGCGAGTATAACATTAAGGTCAACGCCATCTGCCCCGGCAACTATCTGGACGGTCCTCTGTGGTCCGACCCCGTCCGTGGTCTGTTCGTTCAGTATCTGGAAGCCGGCAAGGTCCCCGGTGCCAAGACTGTGGACGATGTCCGCCGTTTCTACGAGTCCAAGGTTCCCATGAACCGCGGCTGCCTGCCTATCGATGTGGCCCGTGCAGTCATGTACTGCGTGGAGCAGAAGTATGAGACCGGTCAGGCCATCCCCGTCACCGGCGGTCAGGTCATGCTGAACTAAGGAGAATTCCCTATGATCGACATTTCTGTTCTCAACAAACTCAATGCCCCCACCAAGGAAGAGCGTCTGGCTAATTTGAAGGAAGTCCTCAAGACCACCCAGTTCCCTCCCATGGTGCCGGAGTATATCAACAATCATATCCACACCACCTATTCCTTCTCCCCCTATTCTCCCACAGCGGCTGTCTATGCCGCCCGCATGGAGGGTCTTTGCACTGCCGGTATCATTGACCATGACAGCATTTCCGGTGCAGAAGAATTTCTGGAGGCAGCTGCCATTGTGGATATCCCCGTGACCATCGGCATGGAATGCCGTGCCACTATGAATGGCACTCGTCTGGAAGGTCGCCGCACCAACAACCCCGATCAGGTGGGCTGCAGCTACATGACTATCCAGTCTGTTCCCCACGACAAGATCGGCAGACTGACCGAGTTCTTCGCCCCTTATCGGGCCGCCCGGGATGTCCGCAATCGCAAGATGATCGCCAACATCAACGACCTGCTGGGCTTCAGCCTGGACTATGACCGGGACGTTCTGCCCCTGTCCATGGGTCATGCAGGCGGTGGTGTCACCGAGCGTCACCTCATGTATGCCCTGGCCAGAGAAATGGTCAAAAAGGTGGGCAAGGGTCAGGCCATGGTGGACTATCTGACCACTCTGGGCATGAACCTCAATGACAAGCAGAAGGCTCAGATGCTGGATCTGGAGTACCCCTTCTATGAGTACGACCTGCTGGGTATGCTCAAGGGCGCTTTCGTTCCCAAGATTTACGTGGAAGCTACCGATGAGTGCCCCAAGGTCAAGGACCTGGTGGCTCTGTGCAAGGAAGTGGACGCATACCTCTGCTACGCCTATCTGGGTGATGTGACGGCTTCCGTCACCGGCGACAAGAAGGCTCAGAAGTTTGAAGATGACTATCTGGAAGATGTCTTTGAATGCCTGAAGGAAGAAGGCATCAAAGCCGTCACCTATATGCCCACCCGGAACACCATGGAGCAGCTGGAGCGGCTTCGCGGCCTGTGCGATCAGTATGGGATGTTCCAGATCTCCGGCGAGGACATTAACACCCCCCGTCAGAGCTTCATCATCCGCGCCATGGAAAATCCCATGTTCAAAAACCTCATTGAGGCCACATGGAAGCTCATCGAGCACGAAAAGCAGTAATTGCAAAGATATAAAACAGTAAGACTGCCCTGTGATATGTTCATAGGGCAGTCTTGTTCTTTGCGATGTACCCAAGGCTCCCTCTGACGAGGGAGGCTTTGATGAGGCACATCATCTGCAAAGACATCATCTCCGGTGGGTTTTTCCTTTAATTTCGGGATGACAACCGGGAGATTTTGCGATATAATAGAACCAAAGATACAGCAGAAAGGAACGATCAAAATGCATCTGGATCACGAACATACCCACTCTCACACCCATGAGCACAGCCACGATGGTCATACCCACAGCCATCCCCATGAACATATTCATTCTCACGCACACGATTCCCATGACCATGACCACGGCCATGACCACGGCGATCATAACCACAGCCACAGCCATTGCGATACGGCGGCCTGTGCATCCTGCGGCGGCTGCGGCGAGCATACCCCCAAGGAAGAACTGATGGCCCTGATGAAATACATGGTCAATCACAACACCGCCCATGCCAATGAACTGGCAGAACTGGCCAAGAAGCTGGGAGATATGGGCGACAGGACTGCCTACGAGCAGGTCATGCTGGCCGTTTCTGATTTTGAAAAGGGCAACCTGCGCCTGAGCACCATTCTGGCTGCAATGACAGAATAAGGAGTAAATTATGTGCTTATCGACAGTGTATAAGGGCGAAAAGAGCCCTCAGAACATTATTATGTCCAATGTTCAGAAAATCGACGTTCAGGACGGGCAGGTTTTGCTGACGGACCTGATGGACCGGGAAGTGGTCATCGTCGGAAGCCTTGTCAGTGTGGATCTGGTGGGCGGCGTGGCTATCGTCCGGGAGCTGTGACCATGGAATACGAAGTGGTTCGGGAAATCGAAAACCTCTGCGGCAACAATCAGATGCGGGATGTCTTCATCGAAGAAGTGCAGACCCATGACCCGGAGGCCTATGTCCGCAATCTGCTGAAGGACAAGGAAGTGGAGCTGACGGTGGATGTTTTGGATTCCCGCCGAATCAATATCTATGCCGTTACAGCCGGCCTGACCCAAAAATTTCTGTTTACCCAACTGTAAACAGGTAATTGTATAAAAATTACTGCAAAAAATGAAAGATTTTCTCCGTTTTTGTCAGGAGTTTTGCTTGTATTTACAGAAAAATTATGTTAGGATAACAGGTGGTGACGTATGGGATTCGTGCGTCCATTTGGCCCGTTTATCGTAAAGGAGTTCTATATGCCTACTCATACCATTGCCGTGGCCGGTAAAGGCGGCGTGGGTAAAACCACGACCTGCGGCATGATGATCGATTATCTTTGCAAAAAGAAGCAGGGCCCCGTTCTGGTGGTGGATGCCGATGCCAACTCCAACCTCAATGAAGTGTTGGGCGTGGAGATCGAAACCACCCTTGGTTCCATCCGGGAAGAGATGGCCCAGGCGGAGCTGAAGGGTACGGTGCCCAAGAACATGACCAAGGCCGATTATGCAGAAATGAAGTTCTCCGATGCGCTGGTGGAAGAGGACGATTTCGACATGCTGGTCATGGGCCGCACCCAGGGCAAGGGCTGCTACTGCTTTGTCAACGGTGTGCTGAAATCCCAGGTGGATAAGTACGCAAAAAATTACCGTTACATTGTCATCGACAATGAAGCCGGTCTGGAACATATCAGCCGGGGCACTCTGCCTCATGTGGACACCATGCTGCTGGTATCTGACTGCTCCAGAAGGGGCATCCAGGCTGTGGCCCGCATTGCTCAGATGATCCGCGAACTGGAGCTGAAGCCCCAGAACCTCTATCTTATTGTCAACCGTGCACCCGGCGGTGAATTAAACCCCGGCGTGTTGGAGGAAATCAAAAAGCATGATCTGCCGCTGCTGGGCGTTCTGCCCCAGGACGAGCTTGTGTTCCAGTATGACTGTGACGGCAAGCCCAGTTCTCAGGTGCCCGACAGCACTCCGGTGAAGGTCGCCCTTCATGAGATCATGCGCAATCTTAATCTGTAAATTTTTTAAGGGGGATATCTATTATGTCTTTCGCACCCAAGAAGCAGGCGTTCAATGCGAAGATCAACGCCGTCACCCTCGGTACCGGTGACAAGGCCATTGTTCTTGGCGGCCAGAATGTTCTGCCGTTCTACACTTTCGATGCACCCATCGAAAACAAGCCCAAGGTCGGCGTGGAACTGACCGATGCCGGTATGGCCATGTGCACTACCGAAGGCCTGAAAGCCTTCTATGCCGGCTGTGAGACCGTTGCCGATATGGCAAAGAAGGCCGAAACCATGCCCGGCGCTTCCTTCATCGCTCTGAACCTGGAAGGCGCTGACCCCAACGGTGAAAACAAATCCGTTGAGGAGTGCGTGGAAGTGGCCAAGGCTGTTGCCGCCGCCACCGATCTGCCCATCGTTATTATGGGCTGCAAGAATGTGGACAAGGACGCCGAATTGTTTGGCAAAGTGTCCGAAGCTCTGGCCGGCAAGAACATTCTCGTCCTGTCTGCCCGTGAAGAAAACTACAAGACCGTCGGTGCTTCCGCAGGTCTGGCTTACAATCAGAAAGTCGGCGCTGAGTCCGCTGTGGACATCAACCTCGCCAAGCAGCTGAACACCGTTATGACCCAGTTGGGCGTCAACGCTCAGTCTATCGTCATGAACGCCGGTTCCGCCGCTGCCGGTTACGGCTATGAATATGTCGCCTCCACTCTGGACCGCATCAAGGCTGCCGCTCTCCAGCAGGGCGATGCTCAGCTGCAGATGCCCATCATGACCCCTGTCTCCACCGACGCTTGGGGCGTGAAGGAAGCCACCGCCGCAGAAGAAGAAATGCCCGAATGGGGCAGCCGGGAAGAGCGTGCCATCGAAATGGAAGTTGTTACCGCTTCCGCTTGTCTGGCCGGCGGCTCCGATGCAGTTATCCTGCGTCACCCCGCTGCTGTCGAGACCATCTCCAAGATGATCGACGCACTGATTTAAAAGGAGGGAATACATACTATGGCAGTCAAAGGTCTGGACATTTTCAAGCTGTCCCCCAAAACCAACTGTAAAGAATGCGGCAGCCCCACCTGTATGGCTTTCTGCATGAAGGTCGCTCAGGGTGCTGTTTCCATTGATAAGTGCCCCCATATGTCTGACGAGGCTAAGGCTCTGCTCAGCGAAGCCACTGCACCTCCCATGAAGACCATCGCCTTCGGCGAGCATAAGCTGGGCGGCGAAACCGTTCTGTTCCGTCATGAAAAGACTTTCGTTTCTCACAACCTGTTTGCCGTTCCCGTCTGCACCTGCATGGAAGCCGGTGTTGCCGAAGCCAAACTGGCTGAAATGGCAAAGGTCGACTACGAGCGTATCGGCGAGCGTGAATACGTGGAAGCCGTTATGGTCATCGATTGTGAAAACAAGGCTGACCGTCTGGTTGAACTGTGCAAGGCTGCTGTTGCTGCCGGCCGCAGCGTCATTATCGACTGCGACAACGCCGATTCTGCCAAGGCTGCTGCCGAGGCCGTCAAGGACTCCAAGCCCATCATCAACGGCGCCAACAAGGACAACTGGGAAGCCATGAACGAAGTGGCAAAGGCCACCGGCGCCGCTCTGGGTGTCAAGGGTGCTTCCCTCGAAGAGCTGTATGACACCGTTGCCGCTCTGGAAAAGGCCGGCAACAAGAACCTGGTCATCGATGTGACCGGTGCCGATGCCAAGGAAACTATGGCCAATGCCGTTCTGGTCCGCCGCACCGCTCTGAAGGATGGTGACCGCACCTTCGGTTATCCTTCCATCGTCAATGTTGCCAAAATCGCCAAGGGCGATCTGCACCTGCAGGCCGCTTTGGCTGCTCTGTTCACCGTCAAGTACGGCTCCATCATCGTTATGGAGAACATGACCATGGCCGAGGCTCTGCCTCTGTACGGCCTGCGTCAGAACATCTACACCGATCCCCAGAAGCCCATGAAGGTCGCTCCCGGCGTGTATCCTCTCAACGGTGCAGGCCCCGACGATCCCTGCATGCTGACCGTCGACTTCGCTCTGACCTACTTCCTGGTCACCGGCGAGATCGAACGTTCCAAGGTTCCCGTCAATCTGATCATCACCGATGCTTCCGGCATGTCCGTTCTGACTGCATGGGCCGCCGGCAAGCTGTCTTCCACCTCCGTGAAGAAGACCTTCGACGATTTCGATCTCATCAACAAGATCAACAACCGCACCGTCATCATCCCCGGCAAGGTCGCCGTGATGAAGGGCGAAATTCAGGACAAGCTGCCTGAGTGGAACATTGTTGTGGGTACCCGCGAGGCTGTTGAGATCGTCAAATACCTGAAGGACGGCGAGTACAAGGCTGCTGCCGAAGCTGTTGCCGCCACCAAGGTCGTTACCGAGAAGAAGACCGAGGCTGCTGACGCTCCTCTGGACTTCGCCAAGATCGCTGCTTCCATCCCCGCCATCGAAGTGGTGGATATGGGCGTGACCTACAAGCAGAGAAATGTGGAGAGCAACAAGTTCGTCACCATCGGCGAACGGATCCACTGCATCAGCCCCGTCATCCGCGAGGCTATGGAGACCATGAATCCCGAACCCATCCTGAAGCGTGCTGCCGAGCAGATCAAGGCCGGCGCCACCTATCTGGATGTCAACATCGGTCCTGCTGAATCCAACGGACCTGAACTGATGACCTGGGCTGTCAAACTGCTGCAGGAGAACTTCAACAACGTGCCTCTGGCTCTCGACACCGCCAACAAGAAGGCCATCGAAGCCGGTATCGCTGTGTACAACCGCACCAACGGCAAGCCCATCGTCAATTCTGCTGACGCCGGCTCCCGTATTTCCTACATCGACCTGGCTGCTGCCAATGACGCCATCGTTATCGCCCTTTGCTCCGCCGACGGCATTGCTAAGGACAACGAAGAGCGCATGATGCACTGCCACAACATGCTGGACCGTGGTATGGCCCTGGGCATGGAAGCTTCCGACCTGTGGTTCGACCCCCTGTTCCTGGTGGTCAAGGGCATGCAGGACAAGCAGATGGACGTCCTCAACGCCATCAAGCTGTTCTCCGACGAGGGTCTGAAGTCCACCGGCGGTTTGTCCAACAACTCCAACGGTGCACCCAAGAACGTCCGTCCCATCATGGACTCCGCTCTGGTCGCTATGTGCATGATGCAGGGTCTGACCTCTGCCATCGTCAACCCCAACGACCTGCGCCTGATGGAAACCATCAAGTCCTGCGACATTTTCAAGAACAACGAACTGTACTCCGATTCCTACCTGGAAGGCTAAGTGCAAATCAAATCCCCACTGCCAAGGCAGTGGGGATTTTTTACTAAAAAGCCCTGTACAACGGGATGGAAATTTGGTATATTGTATATAGGTAATACCCCCACGGGGGGATATAGAACAGGAGGTTTCACAAACATGAGTGTATTGACTGATTTGATCTATGGCGGTTCCAATGCAGTGGCCGGTTTGACAGAAGGTGCTGTCAACGATGCCATCGCCAAGTATGGCGCGGATAAAGCAGTGACCTTCCCCGATACGGCCTACTTTTTCCCCACCATCTACGCCGCCACCGGCGTGAAGGTGAAGACTCTGGGCGACCTGACTGCCTGCGTAGGCGTTCTCAAGAGCCTCATCACCAACCAGGAAGACCTGGGTCAGGCCCTCAATGCCGGCCTTGCCACGGCTGTTGGTGCTGAAATTCTGGAGGGCCTCAAGTATGTGGATGGCGGTGACCCTTATGCCGAAGATTCCGGTATCGGCTTCGTGCCCGACCCCATCATTCGTTCTCTGGGCGTGCCGCTGGTCACCGGCGATATCCCCGGTGTCGCTGTTGTTCTGGGTAAGGCAGAAAACGGTGCAGATGTGGCCAATGTAGTCAAGGACTATCAATCCAAAGGCATTTTGACCTTCCTGGTAGGCGATGTCATCGAGCAATGCGCCGAAGCCGGTGTAAAAATGGGTCTGGAATTCCGTATCGTGCCTCTGGGTCACGATGTGACTTCCGTCATCCATGTTGTCACCGTTGCAGTCCGTGCAGCGCTGATCTTCGGTAATGTACAGCCCGGTGATCTGGCAGGTCTGCTGGATTATACCAAGAACCGTGTTCCTGCGTTTGTCAACACCTTCGGTGCCATTGATGCCGTGGTAGTCTCTGCCGGTGCCGGTGCCATCGCTCTGGGCTTCCCTGTGGTGGTGGATATCGATCTGGGCGAAAATCAGGTCCCCGGCGCTCTGGAAAGTGTCTGTGACCACAGCGAGACCGTCAAAAAGTCTCTGGAACTGCGGAATATCAAGATCAAGTCCAAGGAACTGCCCATTCCTGTGGCATTTGCCGCAGCCTTTGAGGGCGAGATCATCCGCAAGGCCGATATGAAGGCCGAATTCTGGTCCGGCAAGAACCCCACCGCTGAGCTGGTCATGATGAAGGACCTGGCAGAAGTGGAAGATCATAAGATCACTATTATCGGTGACGATATCGATGCCGGAACCGACTTTGCTCTGGCTACATATGTTGAGGTCGCCGGCAAGAAGATGCAGGCTGACTTCGAATCCGTCATTGAGCGTAAGATCCACGCTTGGCTCAACTACATGGAAGGTGTCATGCATACCGGCCAGAGAAACCAGATCCGCATCCGTGTATCCAATGCCGCCTTTGAGGCCGGTCTGCGGCTGAAGGACTTCGCAGAGGTCCTCTACCATATGATCATGGACGAGTTTGACGCCGTTGTGGATAAGTGCCAGGTCACCCTGATGACCGATACTGCCCAGGTGCAGAAGTTCCTGGACGAAGTGGCTATGCCCCGGTACAATGCCCGCGATGATCGCCTGTCCTCCATGACCGGCGAGTCCGTAGGCCGTTTCTATACCTGCATCCTGTGCCAGAGCTTCGCCCCTGCCCATTGCTGCGTGGTCACTCCCGAGCGTCTGGGTCTGTGCGGTGCTGTGTCCTGGCTGGATGCCAAGGCGACCAATGAGCTGAACCCCAATGGTCCCTGCCAGCCTATTATGAAGGAAGGCTGCATCGATGAGCGTACCGGTCGATATGAAACCGTCAACCAGATGGTGGCAGAAGCCACCCACGGCGCTGTGGAAGAAGTCACGCTGTACTCCATTCTGGAAGACCCCATGACTTCCTGCGGCTGCTTCGAGTGCATCTGCGGTATCGAGCCTGCCTCCAACGGTGTCATCGTGGTCAACCGGGAATTCAAGGGCATGACCCCTGCCGGCATGACCTTTGGCGAACTGGCATCCTGCACCGGCGGCGGTGTTCAGACCCCCGGCTATATGGGTCACGGCCGTCACTTCATCTCCTCCAAGAAGTTCGTCTATGCCGAAGGCGGCATTCAAAGAATCGTCTGGATGCCCAAGGAACTGAAGGACGATGTGGGCGCAAGACTCAACGCCACTGCCAAGGAACTGTACGGCATCGAAAACTTCATCGACATGGTGGCAGATGAGACCATCTGCACCGAAGTGGACGAGCTGATGAGCTTCCTGACGGAAAAGAACCATCCCGTTCTGACCATGGAGCCTCTCATGTAATAATCAAACCTCCGGGGCGGCATCGCCGCCCCGGAGCACCAAACCTGACCTGTGAGGATTTCTGATCTTTAGAGGTCAAGTTTGGACCAGAAAGGAAAAAACTATGTTTCAGGTAACATTTCAATTTGAAGACCGGAGCCCTGTCATCGTCTCGGCTGCTCCCGATTCCAACCTTCTGCAGGTAGCTCGTGAGGCCAATGTGGCCATTGATGCACCCTGTTCCGGCAACGGTTCCTGCGGCAAGTGCAAGGTCAAGCTGCTGGAGGGCGAACTGCTCTCTCCTCAGACCGGTCATATTACCGATGAAGAGTATGCCGACGGCTGGCGTCTGAGCTGCGGCAGTAAAATTCTTTCTGATGTGACCGTTCTGGTTCCGGATATCGCCTCTGCCTACCAGAGCCGCATGAAAACGGCAGACCTTTCTTCCGGTGAGGAAGTGGCGGTTTTTGAAAAAATCCAGTCCGACATCAAAAATGCCGGTATCGCCTTTGATAATAACTTCATCTGCCTGGATGTGACTATGGAAGAGCCCACCCTGGACGATACTATGCCCGACAATGAGCGCCTCATTTGGGGCATTCAGGCTGCCTTTGAAGTAGAACGGGTGGAACTGCCCTATTTCGTTATGAAAAAACTGGCTAAAATTCTGCGGGAATCCGATTTCTCCGTCAAGGTCATCGGCGAGCATCTGGGAGACCTGCTGAAGGTCTGCGATGTTCGGCCTGCTTCCGACGAGACCCCCATGGTGGGCATGGCTGTGGACATCGGTACCACCACCGTGGCGGCTGTTTTGGTAGATCTGCAAACCGGCAAACTTCTGGCCAAGGCTTCCACAGGCAACGGCCAGATTCGCTATGGTGCCGATGTCATCAACCGAATCGTGGAACAGGGCAAGGAAAACGGCATCAAGCGTCTGCAGGATGCCATTGTCAAGGATACTCTCCGGCCTTTGATTGCCGGACTGTGTGCAGGAGCCGACATTAAGGCAACTCAAATTCTCCGGGTCTGCGTGGCCTCCAATACCACCATGAACCATCTGCTTTTGGGTGTGGACGCCGGACCTGTCCGCATGGAGCCTTACATTCCCTCTTTCTTCTATGCCCACGACCTGAAAGCCGCCGACCTTGGCCTGCCGGTGAACCCCTCTGCCGATCTGCGGATCGCACCCAATATTGGCTCTTATGTGGGCGGCGATATCACCGCCGGTACTCTGGCGACCCTCTTGTGGAATAAGGACGAATTCAGCCTCTTTGTGGACCTGGGTACCAATGGCGAGATCGTTTTCGGCAACCGTGACTTCATGATGTCCTGTGCCTGTTCAGCAGGTCCTGCCTTTGAAGGCGGCGATATTTCCTGCGGTATGCGTGCCACCGATGGTGCCATTGAAGCGGTCAGTTTGGATGCCGACACCATGGAACCCACCTATACCATCGTAGGCGATGGAGGCCAGAAGCCTGTTGGCCTGTGCGGTTCCGGCATTATCGATATGATCTCTGAACTGTTCCGCTGCGGTATCATCAACGCCAAGGGTCTCTTTGTCCGGGAGGGCAAGCGGGTCGCCCGTGACCAGCACGGCACCGGCCGCTACATTCTGGCAACCGCCGAAGAATCCGCCACCGGCAGAGAAATCTCTCTGACAGAAGTGGATATTGACAGCTTCGTCCGTGCCAAAGGTGCTATCTATTCTGCCATCGATACGCTCCTATCCTCTATGGATATGGATGCCTCCGTTCTGGAGCATATCTATGTCGCCGGCGGCATCGGCAGCGGTATCAACATGAAAAATGCCATCTATATCGGCATGTTCCCCTCTGTGGAACTGGAAAAGTATAAATATGTGGGCAACTCTTCTCTGGCAGGTGCCTATGCCATGGTACTGTCTGACCCCGCCAATGAAAAGGTGGAAGAACTGGCCCGCAATATGACGTATGTGGAGCTTTCCACCCATCCCGGCTATATGGATAGCTTTGTGGCAGCTTGTTTCCTGCCCCATACGGACAGCTGGCGCTTCCCCGACAGCATCCCCGAACGATAAAGGAGCAAACCATGCAAGTGGAAAACCATAAGGAAGGCGTGCCTTTCGAACATTATGTAAACTTATTCAAGAACCTTGACCCGGCAGAAGCAGTGACCCGAACCGGCACTGCTTTTGATGGAAACGCCTTCACCATCCGTTTGGTGGATGCAGAATATACCATAACCTGGCCGGAATACACCATTTCCGCCGATCGTCAAGATGCTTTTGCTTTGAAAAGCCTGCCCACCCAGACCTTTTTGCTGCGCTGGCTGCTGGAGGGCAAGGCTGTGGCAGCCAAAGGCGAATTCAAGACTTTTCGTGAAATGCCCTGGGGCGAATTGTACATCCAGCCCTTCACCGGTCGCTGCCTGACCAGAGCGGCCTTCACCTTCGGCACTCGTGTAGCCAATTTTGCAGCTGCCATGGAGAAGCTGGGTGCAAAGAAGCTGCCCCATGGCGATGCAGGCTATGAACTGGAATTGCTGCCCGGCTACACCATGCGGCTGATCGTCTGGGCAGGAGATGAGGAGTTCCCGCCGAACAGCCAAATTCTGTATTCTGACAACTTTGCAGAGGGTTTTGCAGCAGAAGATCGTGTCGTTTCCGGCGATATCCTGATTTCTGTGGTCAAGAGCAAAATGTGAGCAGCGAATTGGTTTTGGAAAACTTTGTCGGACAAAGCGTATTTTATACAAAAATATCGATATAAATTGTCAAAAATGCTGAGTTGACTTTTTGGCGGTGCGGTGCTATATTTAAGTCGAGCCGTACGACTGACGGATAACGCGGGATACCGCGGGGGAGTATGGTTTCTTAAATGCCGACCGTCTGGGCGATTCAGTGACAGCTGAATCGCTTTTTTTGTTAGGAGTTGCCATGAGTTTTACTTATCGAGGCCTGAAGGCCACCTTAGATAGACATATCGTCACGGAAGAAGAGATCGAGCATAATCTCCTGCGGCTGCAGCAGCAAAATTTCCGCATTGCCGAAGTTCTGGACCGTCCCACGGAGAATGGGGACGAGGTGGTTCTGGACTACGCCGGCTACTGCGATGGCGTGCAGTTCCCCGGCGGCACCGCCGAAAAGCAGACCCTTACTTTGGGAAGCGGAATGTTCATTCCCGGTTTTGAAGAACAGCTTCTGGACAAAGTCCCCGGTGAGGAAGTTACCGTCAAGGTGACATTCCCGGAGCAGTACCATGCCCCGGAGCTGGCAGGCAAGGAAGCGGAGTTCCGCTGCAAGCTCCATGCCATCCGTATCAAGACTCCCTATGAGTTGGACGACACCTTTGCCAAAGAGGTGGGCGGCTGTGAGACCATGGAGGAAATGCGGACAAAAATGAGTGAAAGTCTGCAGGCCTATGTGGACGAGCGGGGCGAGATGGACCTGCAGGATCGGCTTCTTCGCCAGGCCGCTGAAACATTGAATTTCACCCCTTCTGCCGCTCAGCTGGAAGCAGAGCTGGATAATCTCCAGCAGAATATGGAAGCACAGCTGGCGCAGCAGGGTCTTTCGCTGGATGCCTACTGCCAGTTCATGCAGACCACCAAAGAACAGCTCCGGGAGGATTCCCGGGCCGATGCCGAACAGAGCATCCGCATGAAAGCTGCCGTTGAACAGATCGTAGATCTGGAAGGACTGACAGCTACCAAGGAAGAACTGGCGGAGGCCTATACCCTCATTTGCCGCCAGAATCGTATGACCCTGGAGGACTTGAAACCCCACATTGACGGTGTCTTTGAAGCTGCGGTGATGCAAAACATTCTTCGCAGCAAGGCAATGAGTCTCATCCGGGAAGCTGCCGATATCACAGAGGCAGAATAATTTTGTCAAATACTCGCATTGACGGGTATTTATATTTCACTGATGGCTGCATCGACAGTCACAGAAAATAACAAGGAGGAAACCCCAATGGCTATCAATTTTGTTGACGGCAAGTATGTACGCGAAAACGGCACTCTGGTCCTCGATCCTACTGTTTATAAGGATTGGCAGATCGCAGAGGAAGCCGAAAAGACCCTCCCCTCCGTGGATTATTTCCGCGAGAAGCTGGGCCTGCTGCCCGAGGAGATCATCCCCTACGGCAAGACCCCCAAGATCGACTTTATCAAAGTCATGAACCGCCTGAAGGATAAGCCCGACGGCAAGTTTATCGAAGTTACTGCTGTTACCCCCACCCCCTTCGGTGAAGGCAAGTCCACCGTTTCTCTGGGCCTGATCGAAGGTCTGGGCTACATCGGCAAGAATGCCGGCGGCGCTCTGCGTCAGCCTTCCGGCGGCCCCACCATGAACGTTAAGGGCACTGCTGCCGGCGGCGGCAACGCTCTGCTCATGCCCATGACCGAGTTCTCCCTGGGTCTGACCGGTGATATTAACGATATTATGAACGCTCACAACCTGGCTATGGTGGCCCTGACTGCCCGTATGCAGCACGAGCGCAACAACGATGACGAGTGGCTGGCCAAGAAGGGCCTGAAGCGTCTGGACATCGATCCCAAGCGTGTGGAAATGGGCTGGATCATCGACTTCTGTGCTCAGTCCCTGCGTAACATCATCATCGGCATCGGCGGCCGTCTGGATGGCTTCATGATGGAGTCTAAGTTCGGCATCGCTGTTGGTTCCGAGCTGATGGGTATCCTGGCTGTTGCTAAGGACCTGAAGGATCTGCGTGAGCGTATCGGCAAGATCGTCGTTGCTTACTCCAAGTCCGGTGCACCTGTTACCTGTGAGGATCTGGATGTTGCCGGTGCTATGACCGCATGGATGCGTAACGCCATCAACCCCACTATGTGCTACTCCGTGGAGCATCAGCCTGTTCTGATCCACGCCGGTCCCTTTGCAAACATTGCCATCGGCCAGTCCTCTGTTATCG
>JAZRTT010000037.1:0-113096 GCA_045652125.1 Candidatus Avilachnospira sp.
CCCCTCTCGAAAACACCCCACACAGGACCCGCCACCTTTACTCCTGCATCGTTTTTGTGTCATTCCATCCTTGTGATCCAGCCCAAGAAACCGGCAGATATCGCCATTTGCCGTTTTTGAGCCAGCGTCTCATCGGTATCGAACAAAATGACCTTCCCCGGTTGGTGAACATAGCGGCAGCCAAGACTTTCCGCAAAAAAGCCTGCTTCTTCCGGCTGTTCCGCTGGCTGCCCCTGTCCGTCAGGACAGGGGAGCGGAAACCGCATGGACAGCCGTTCCAGCAGCAGCCAGCAGCGATTGGGAGCCGCTTCTGCTGCCTGACGAAACCGCTGCCGCAAGTCTCCGCCGGAGATGGAAGAGGAAATCAGAATGCCTGCATGAGACAGTAGCTGCCGCCAACATTCCGACACCAGCAGATGGCTGCCATATTCTTTTTCCAGAACCGACAGGGGGACTTCCGCCGTCCGATCCTGCCAGACAGCAGCCAGATAATCTGCATTTGTCATGGCAGATCGAATCTGTCCCGGCGGGACAGGTTCCGGAAGCCAGAGACAGGAAAATTCCTTTCCCGTATTATCATAAATGGTTCTGTGCACCATTGGACTTTCCACCGTCCTTGTGATATACTTAAAACAATCTATGATAAAGTAGGTTTTTTTATGTCCCTTTCTTTGATACCCGAGCTTTTGGTGGAAAAGCTCACCGATCTCACGCCGCAGATGCTTCTTGCCCGTGATATCCACTTCCTGATGCTGGATTTTGACAATACGATCGTTCCCTATACCGCAGACCTGCCTGCTCCGGAGATGGAGCAGTGGCTTTTGGAAATGAAGCAGTCGCCTGTGGGACTGTGTGTGGTATCCAACAGCAAGCGAAATCGGGTAAAGGATTTTTGCGCGGCTAGAGAGATCCCCTGCATCACCCATGCCCGAAAGCCGTTTTCCAAAGGTATTTTTCAATGCAGAGATTTATTCGGTTTGGACCTGTGCCATACGGCGCTGGCGGGAGATCAGATCTACACCGATGTTCTGGGTGCAAACTGTGCAGGCACGATGTCTATATTGGTTCGGCCGATCCATCTGCATAATATATGGCTTCGGCTGCGGCATTGGCTGGAATTGCCGCTTATTGCCATGGCAAAAAGGAGAATAAAATGAACAATCTTCACAAACTGAAAAGTCTGCTCACACAGGTGGATGCCTTGCTGCTTACAGGTCAGGTCAGCCGCCTGTACGCTGCCGGTTATGATATTTCCGAAGGTGTGGTGTTGATCGGAAAGGAGCAGAACTTCTATTTTACGGATAGCCGGTATATAGAGGCTGCACAAACCCGGTTAAAGGGCTTTTCGGTTCAGGAGGTCAACCGGGACAATTCCTATTTGGCTGCAATCAATGCCGCACTAGAAATATTGAATGCAAAGACCCTCGGTGTGGAGGAGGATTTTTTGACCCACGGGGAATTTCTCCATTATGAAAAAACGCTTCATGCAACGCTGATACCCTGTCAACAAAAGATATCTTCTTTCCGCCATGTGAAAGAGGATTGGGAAATAGAGATCATGCGGCGGGCACAGAAGATCACCGATCAGACATTCCGGGAACTGCTGAAGTTGATCAAACCGGGGATGACAGAAAAGGAGCTGGCGGCGGAGCTGATTTATCGTCTCTACCGAAACGGTGCCGATGCCTTGTCTTTTCCGCCCATTGTTGTCTCCGGGCCCAATACCAGCCTGCCCCATGGCGTTCCCGGAGAGCGGAAGCTGCAATATGGGGATTTTGTCACGATGGACTTCGGCTGTATGGTGGACGGTTATTGCTCCGACATGACCCGAACAGTAGCGATAGGCTTTGTTTCAGAGGAGATGGCCAGGGTCTACGAGACAGTTTTGCGGGCACAGGAGGCTGGAATTGCTGCTGCAAAAGCAGGCGTGACGGGGCAGATGGTGGATGGTGCTGCACGGCGTGTGATCGAAGAAGCCGGCTACGGGCCATATTTTGGCCACGGGTATGGTCATGGTCTGGGGCTGGAGATCCACGAAGCGCCCAACTGCAGCCCATCCAATGATCGGCCCTTGCCTGCGGGAGCTGTGTGCTCCGCCGAGCCCGGGATTTATCTGCCCGGTAAATTCGGTGTACGCATCGAGGATGTGGTGGTCATTACGGAGGACGGCTGCATAGATTTGACGGAAAGCCCCAAGAATTTATTGATTATTTGAGAAAACATTCAATTTCCTCTTGAAAAAGTCACCTGTATCTAGTATAATTCCTTTGTCTATTTAAGTATATTAAGAGCGTCTGCCCTGCAGACAAGCTTAGGAGGATTATTATGATCAATGTTAGCGATTTCAGAAACGGTGTTACCTTCGAAATGGACGGCAAAGTCATGCAGATCGTGGAATTCCAGCACGTAAAGCCCGGTAAGGGTGCTGCTTTTGTCCGTGTAAAAATGAAGAATGTTATCACCGGCGGCGTGACGGAGACTACTTTCAATCCCAGCGATAAGTACCCCACTGCTTACATCGAGAGAAAGAAGATGGAGTACTCCTACAACGATGGCAATCTGTACTACTTTATGGATGGCGAGACCTTTGATATGATTCCCGTCGATGGCGCAACTTTGGATGACAGCTTCAAGTTTGTCAAAGAAAATGACACCTGCACCGTTTTGTCCTACAAGGGCAATGTGTTCAGCGTGGAAGCTCCCAACTTTGTGGAGCTGGTCATTGCTCAGACTGAGCCCGGCGTGAAGGGCGATACCGCCACCAACGTTACCAAGCCTGCCGTCACCGAGACCGGTGCAGAAATCAAGGTGCCTCTGTTCATCAACGAGGGCGACAAGATCTCTATCGATACCCGTACCGGCGAATACATGGGTCGCGCCAAAGGTTAATAGCCGACTCTGTTTTTGAAAGGAGAATTTATTATGACACTCACTGAAAGAACCGCTTATCTCAGAGGTCTGATGGAAGGCATGCAGATCGACATGAACACCAACGAGGGCAAGCTGTTCAAGGCCATCATTGAAACCTTGGATGATCTGGCACTGACTGTCACCGACGTGGAAGAAGTTGTGGACGCTGTTTGCGACGAGTTGGATTCTGTGGATGAGGATCTGGACGCCATCGAGGAATATCTCCTGGACGAAGAAGATGACGACGAATACGATGATGAGGACGACGAGTATGACTTCGATGATGAGACGATTTACGAAGTCAAGTGTCCTGTCTGCAACACCGTGATCAATCTGGACGAGGATATGCTGTTGGCCGGCTCTATCGAGTGCCCTGACTGCGGGGAAGAGCTGGAATTTGACGCTGACGAGATAGAAGACTGATTTACAAATAACGCTATGGGATGCCATGACCTTATGAGCCTGCAGCACAATTGAAAGCGCAAGCTTTCCGTGTTTGCCCACGGGTTGCGCACCATCAATTTGATAGGGATTCCGTGCCGGGTTATCCCCCCCCGGCACGTGACTTGGGCGATTAGCTCAGCTGGGAGAGCGTACGGTTCGCATCCGTAAGGTCGTCGGTTCGATCCCGATATCGTCCACCAATGCAAGATAATCCGAACCGTCAAGGGTTCGGATTTCTTATTTTTCCAAGAGATATCGTTTTGTCAATGCAGACCGTGCCGCAAAATAAGCGGCACAGTCTGTTTTTGGATGTAATCATACTTGCCATATGTTCCTGCCGGGGTTTGACCACGTTTCCGGGCGAAAAGAAAATAGAAATTGCCGCCCCAACAGCTTAGGAACCGGGACCGGAAGCCTGAATGAAAACAAAATACACAAAAACTGTGTCGAGACGGCACAGTTTTTTTACATCCCTCTACCAAGAGGAAACTTGACTATTCCGAACGATTAAGGTAGAATATAGGACGAAAAAGAGAAAAGGAGGTTGCAGTGATTATGATGAAGTCTATGGCGAGCGTATTGGCTGCGTCCTCTTTTTTCGATCCCGGTCAGACAGGTATTTCTGTTTCCGTTTCGGTTTTTTCGATGAGTTAGCTTCCTTTCGTGGTTGCTGCTTTCGGAAGAACCGTTTTTTTTAAGCTGAAAAGGATGTGACAGCATGAAGAAGAGATATTTGATTTTGGAAGACGGTACCATTTTTCAGGGTTGGGCTTTTGGAGCTGACAAGGCCGTGATAGGCGAGCTGGTATTCCACACCGGCGTGGTGGGCTATGTGGAGAATCTGACAGATCCCCGCTACTGCGGTCAGATCCTGATGCAGACTTTCCCGATGGCCGGAAATTACGGAATCATGGAAGAAGATTTTGAAGGAAAGCCTTTGCTTTCCGGTTTTGTGGCGAAGGAATTTTGCCCAAATCCCAGCAATTTCCGCTGCCAGTACGATCTGGATACATTTCTGAAAAACCACGATATTCCGGGCCTTTGCGGTGTGGACACCCGTGAGCTGACCAACCGCATCCGGGAATACGGTGTTGTCAACGCGATGATTACGGAAAAGCTGCCGGAGGTCTTTGAGGAGATCGCATCCTTTGCGGTTACCGGGGCGGTGACAAAGGCGACCTGTGCCGCACCGTACACCTGTGAAGCAGAAGCAGAGCAGCAGGGGCATGTGGTATTGGTGGACTACGGCGTACAGCAGAGCCTGATTCGGTCACTGTGTCATCGGGGCTGCAAGGTTACGGTAGTGCCTGCCCAAACAACGGCGGCAGAGATTCTTGCTTATGAGCCGGATGGCATTGTTCTTTCCGGAGGACCCGGCGATCCGGCGGAAAACAAAGACTGCATTGCCGTCATTGCCGATTTGGCAGGCAAAAAGCCGATCATGGCAGTAGGATTGGGTCACCAAATGCTGGCGATCGCCATGGGCGGACGGACGCAAAAGATGAAATACGGTCACAGGGGCTGCAACCAACCTTGCCGGGATCTGACCGGCATGCGAACCTATATCACAAGCCAAAACCATGGCTATAAAGTCTTGACGCAGACCGTGCCGCACAGCGAGGAATACTTCCGCAATACCAATGACGGCTCCTGCGAGGGGCTGATCTATCCCGAACACAAGGCGTTTTCGGTGCAGTTCCATCCCGATGGCTGTACCACCGGTGCAAAAAATACCAACGTCCTGTACGATCGGTTTCTGACTATGATAAAGGAGGGCTGAACCATGCCGCTGAATCCCCAAATCAAAAAAGTGCTTGTTATCGGCTCCGGCCCTATTGTCATCGGGCAGGCCGCGGAATTTGATTATGCCGGTGCTCAGGCCTGCCGTGTGCTGAAAGAGGCGGGCCTGGATGTGGTACTGGTGAACTCCAATCCCGCTACCATTATGACAGACAACGCCATGGCTGATGAGATCTATCTGGAGCCCCTGACCTCTCAGACCATCAAGCGGATTATCGAAAAAGAAAAGCCCGATTCCATGCTGGCCGGTCTTGGCGGTCAGGTGGGTTTGACCATTGCCATGGAACTGAACCAGGAGGGCTTCCTCCAACGCCACAATGTCCGGCTTCTGGGCACCAATGCCGATTCCATCTCCAGAGCAGAGGATCGGCAGCTGTTCAAGGATACCATGGATGAGATCGGACAGCCGACCATCGCTTCCGATATTGCACAGACGCTGGAAGACGCCCTGGCAGTCGCTGCCCGAATCGGCTATCCTGTCATTGTTCGTCCTGCGTTTACCCTTGGCGGTGCAGGCGGCGGCGTAGCCTATACGGAAGAAGAGCTGCGGATCGTGGCTCGCACCGGACTGGATGTTTCGCCCATTACGCAGATTTTGGTGGAACGCTACATCAAAGGCTGGAAAGAAGTAGAGTTTGAAACCATGCGGGATGCTGCCGGAAACGCCATTGCGGTTTGCTCCATGGAGAACTTTGACCCTGTGGGTGTCCACACCGGTGATTCCATCGTTGTGGCTCCGGCGCTGACGCTGGCACAGAAAGAGTATCAGATGCTCCGCAAGGCCGCATTGGATATTGTAGAAGCGCTGCAGATCGTAGGTGGCTGTAACTGCCAATTTGCTTTGAACCCTGAGAGCTTTGAATATGCCGTGATCGAGGTCAACCCCCGTGTTTCCAGATCCTCCGCGTTGGCTTCCAAGGCTACCGGCTATCCCATTGCAAAAATCACCACCAAAGTCGCCCTTGGCTACACGCTGGACGAGATCACCAATGACATTACCGGAAAAACCTGCGCATGCTTTGAGCCTGCCGTGGACTATGTGGTGGTCAAATTCCCCAAATGGCCTTTTGACAAGTTCTATGGTTCCAGTCGAGAGCTTGGTACCCAGATGAAGGCCACCGGAGAGGTCATGTCCATCGCACCCAGTTTTGAGATGGCCATTATGAAAGCTGTTCGGGGTGCCGAGATCGGGCTGGATACCCTCAATGCCAAGCCGGTTTCCGATGAACCTCTGGCACAGCGGTTGGAGCATCAGGATGATCGCCGTCTGTTCACAGTCTTTGAAGCATTGAAGGCCGGTTGGAGTGTTGATGATATTCACAGCATTACCATGATCGACGAGTGGTTTTTGAGCAAGCTCCTCAATTTGGCAGAATTCGAACAATCCATTGCCGGTGTTCCTCTGGACAAAAAGGAATACATGAAAGCCAAAAAAATGGGCTATCCCGATAAGGCATTGGAGCGAATCACCGGGCACGAACTGCCCCCCAAAAAGTGGGCTTACTATAAGATGGTGGATACCTGTGCTGCCGAGTACAATGCAACTACCCCGTATTTTTATTCTACCTTTGACAATTTCTGTGAAGCCCGCAGATTCCGCCGTTCCGGCCGTCCTGTGGTCATGGTCCTGGGCTCCGGCCCCATCCGCATTGGTCAGGGCATCGAGTTTGACTATTCCTCCGTCCACTGTGTTTGGACGCTGAAAGAGTTGGGCTATGACGTGGTCATTGTCAATAATAACCCGGAAACCGTTTCCACGGACTATGACACCGCTGACCGGCTGTACTTTGAACCCCTTTGTCCCGAAGATGTGATGAATATCATTGAGGTGGAAAAGCCCGTAGGCGTCGTGGTTGCCTTTGGTGGCCAGACCGCCATTAAGCTGACGGAATTTCTGGACAAAAACGGTGTGCAGATTCTGGGCACCAGTCAGGATTCCATCGACTTGGCAGAGGATCGGGAACGGTTTGATGCCCTTTTGGAGGAATTTAGCATCCGTCGTCCCAAGGGTATGGGCGTTCAGTCTTTGGAAGATGCCCTCAATGCTGCCAAAACGCTGGAATATCCGGTTCTGCTCCGTCCCTCTTACGTCATCGGCGGTCAGAATATGGTCATTGCCCACAATGATGAAGATGTCCGGGTTTATATGGAAATGATTCTGGCGCAGGGAATCGAGAATCCGGTGCTGGTGGATAAGTATATGTCCGGCATAGAACTGGAAGTGGATGTGATCTCCGACGGTGTGGATGTACTGATTCCCGGTATCATGCGTCATGTGGAGCGAGCCGGTGTTCACTCCGGTGACTCAATTGCTGTTTATCCGCCCTATGGCATGACCGACCGCATGATCGAAAATGTGGTCAGTGTATCCACAGAGCTGGCTTTGGCTATGAAGACCAAGGGTCTGTTGAATATTCAGTATTTGTTCTACAACGGAAAACTCTATGTGATCGAAGTGAACCCCAGAGCGTCCCGCACCATTCCCTATATTTCCAAGGTTACCGGCGTGCCCATGGTCGATCTGGCCACCCGGGTCATGATGGGCCAGGCTCTGAAGGATCTGGGCTACGGTACCGGACTGTATCCCACGCCCCCATATTACTGCGTAAAAGTTCCCGTGTTCTCTTTTGAAAAACTCTCCGATGCCAACTCCCGGCTTGGCCCCGAGATGAAGTCCACCGGTGAAGCGCTGGGTCTGGGCCGCACCATGACAGAGGCTCTGTTCAAGGGGCTGACTTCTTCCGGTATCCGTGTGGCTTCTGTTCAGCCCGGTGAGCGGCTGGGTGCATTGATCTCCGTGGATGACCATGATCTGCTGGAAGTGGTCGGTCTTGCCAAAAAGCTGGACGACCTGGGCGTGGCTATGTATGCTACCCCCAAGACGGCTTTGGCTATCGAAAAGTTGGGTATTCAGGTCCATCAGGTCAAATCCATCAAGGAATCCGATCATATTTTCGATGTACTGGAAAGCGGCGATGTGAACTTCATTGTCTATACCGGCGACCTGGTGGTTTCCATGTATGACCATTTCCGCGTCCTGCACCGCAGAGCCATGCAGCTGTCCATTCCCTGCCTGACCTCTTTGGATACAGCCAATGCATTGGCCGATATTATGGCCAGCCGATTTACGCAGGACAATACGGAACTGGTGGATATCAACCATATGCGTGCCAGTCATACCCAACTGAAGTTCTATAAAATGGAAGGCGCCGGCAATGACTTTATCCTTTTTGACAATCGGGAGGGAATCATCAATTGCCCCGAATCTCTGTGCATTTCCGAATGCGACCGAAATTACGGAATCGGTGCCGATGGCATTTGTCTCATTGAAAATTCCGAGGTTGCCGATGCCAAACTGATCTTCTTCAATCGGGATGGCAGCCGCGGTGCTATGGCAGGCAACTGCCTCCGCTTTGCCGGTAAATTCCTGTATGACAACGGCATTGTGACCCGGGATGAGATCTCGCTGGAGACCCCTGTGGGGATCCGACAACTGAAGCTGTATGTCACCAACGGGAAAGTCTCTACTGTGGATGTCGGCATGGGACAGCCCGACTTGAATCCCATGAGTCTGCCCTGTACCATCCCGGAGAAAAAATTGGTCAGTTATCCGGCAGTTATCGGCGGCAGAAAATGGGAGATCACCTGTGTCAGCATGGGCAACCCCCATTGTGTGGTGTTCTGCCCCGAGATAGGTTCTCTGGACTTGGAGGTGCTGGGCCCGCAGTTTGAAAATGCTCCCATTTTCCCGGAACGCACCAACACGGAATTCGTCCGGGTGGTCAACCGGAACACCCTGAAAATGCGGTGCTACGAACGGGGAAGCGGAGAGACGCTTGCTTGCGGAACCGGTGCCTGTGCGGCTGTGGTGGCTGCTGTGGAAAACGGTTTTTGCCCAATGGACGAAGAGATCACCGTTCAGGTCAAGGGCGGCGAACTGTACGTCCGCTATACCGAGGAAGGTGTTTCTCTGGCAGGCAATGCCCGATTGGTTTACACCGGCGAAATGGAATACTAAAAGCGAAAATGACGTTGCCTGTTTTTATGGGCAGCGTCATTTTTTCCAAAATTTATCTTGACTTTTTTCGGGAGAGCGTGTATAGTTAGTCATAACAAACTTCGGAGGAAAATATATGACGCTAAAGGACTTACAAGTGGGGCAGAGTGCCGAGATCCTGTCCGTAGGCGGCAGCGGTATACTGCGGCAGCACTTTTTGGATATGGGTGTCATTCCCGGTGCGGAAGTAACGCTTATAAAGCTGGCCCCTATGGGAGATCCCATGGAACTGCGGCTACACGGTTATGAATTGACCCTGCGTTTGGATGATGCGGCGCAGATTGAAGTGACTGTGGTAGATAAAACGCAAGAGGAAGCGGCCCTGCCCGCCCGCAGGACGACAACAAGCCATCCCGGTTTGGGGCAGAATGGGATCTATCACATCAAGTCCGATGGCATTGTTCTGCCGGAAGGGGAGACGTTGACCTTTGCTCTGGCAGGAAATCAAAACTGCGGCAAGACCACGCTGTTCAACCAGCTTACGGGTGCCAATCAACATGTGGGCAACTTTCCGGGTGTTACGGTGGATCGTAAAGATGGTGGAATTCGCGGGTTTGAACATACTTTGGTAACAGATCTGCCGGGCATTTATTCCATGTCCCCCTATTCCGGTGAAGAATTGGTGACCCGGAGGTTTCTGCTGGAAGAGAAGCCGAAGGCCATTATCAACATTGTAGATGCCACAAATATTGAACGAAATCTCTACCTGACCATGCAGCTCATGGAACTGGATGTACCCATGGTGCTGGCGCTGAACATGATGGATGAAGTCAAAGCAAACAGCGGTGTCATCCGGGTGAATGAACTGGAGCGGATTCTTGGCATACCCGTTATTCCCATTTCGGCCATTCGTGGAGAAGGTGTTGGAGAACTTGCAGATCATGCCGTTCATGTGGCAAGGCATCAGGAGCGTCCGGGGCGGCAGGATTTTTGCGACCCGCTGGACCATGGTGGGGCAGTTCATCGGTGCCTGCATGCAATCATGCACCTGATCGAAGATCATGCCCGCAGAGCCGGGCTTCCCAAACGGTTTGCCGCCAGCAAGCTGGCAGAGGGAGACCGGACGATTTTGGACCTGCTTTCGCTGGATGACAATGAACAAGATGCGTTAGAGCACATTATCTGCCAGATGGAACAGGAGCGTGGTCTGGATCGGGCGGCTGCCATGGCGGATATGCGCTATCAGTTTATTGAAAGTGTCTGCCGAGAGACTGTTGTAAAGCCAAGAGAATCCAAAGGTCATGCCAGAAGTCAGCGGCTGGATCGGATCTTAACGGGGAAATATACGGCCATTCCTGCCTTTTTTGGCATTATGGCATTGGTGTTTTGGCTCACCTTCGGTGTTATCGGTGTCTGGCTTTCGAATCTGCTGGAAATGGGCATTGCCGCAGTAACGGGCATGGTGGATATGGGATTGACGGCCTACGGCCTGAACCCGGTGATCCAGTCTCTTATCATTGACGGTATTTTCAACGGTGTGGGCAGTGTTCTCGGCTTTTTGCCTGTGATCATCACTTTGTTTTTCTTCCTGTCCATTCTGGAGGACAGCGGCTATATGGCTCGGGTGGCATTTGTTATGGATAAGCTGCTGAGAAAAATCGGCCTCTCGGGAAGAAGCATCGTTCCCATGCTCATTGGCTTTGGCTGTACGGTCACCGGTGTTATGGCGACACGAACATTGCCTTCGGAGCGGGATCGGAAGATGACCATTTTGCTCACGCCTTTTATGAGCTGTACGGCAAAGGTGCCGATCTATGCGTTCTTCACGGCTGCATTTTTCCCGGAACACGGTGCCTTGGTCATGACAGCACTGTACTTTGGCGGCATTCTGATGGGCATTCTCATGGCTCTGCTTCTGCGGGGCACAATGTTCCGGGGAGAGCCGGTTCCCTTTGTTATGGAGCTGCCCAACTATCGGCTGCCCAGCCCCCGGAGCGTAGCAATGCTCCTTTGGGAAAAGGCAAAGGATTTTCTGGTTCGGGCTTTTACGGTGATCTTTGTGGCGACCATTGTGATTTGGTTCCTGCAAAGCTTCGATCTGCAGCTGAATTTGGTGACGGATTCCCGATCCAGCCTGTTGGCAGTCCTGGCCGGATGGATCGCACCGATTTTCAGTCCTCTGGGCTTCGGTAACTGGCAAATCTCCACGGCTCTGATCACCGGCTTTATGGCCAAGGAAAGTGTGGTTTCTACCTTGAGCGTCCTTCTGGGCGGCATGAGCCCCGCAGAATTTATGACACCGCTGACGGCAGTCGGTCTGTTGGTATTTACTCTGCTTTATACACCCTGCGTGGCTGCGGTATCCTGCGTAAAACGGGAACTTGGCGGCCGTTGGGCATGGGGTGTGGTCGTGGGACAATGTGCTGTGGCTTGGGTGGCTGCATTGTTGGTTCGCACGGCAGGTTTGCTGATGGGGGTCGTATGATGGAAATTTTAATTCTGATTCTTGTCGCCGCGGCACTGTTTTTTGCCTTGCGTCATATGAAAACACACAAGACTTGCTGCGGAGGTAATTGTGCCGGCTGCACCATGGATTGCAAAACAAAGGAGAGACAGGCGTGAAAGAGTACGAGGTTTTGGTGGAGTATATAAATCCCTGCGGCGGTGACAAATATGCTCAAAAGGAATTTATGGACATAGAGACCGACAGCCCTGAAAAATGGGTTCGGGAAAACGGAAGGTATCCGATTTTGAATGTAGGGAAAAATACCGACGGAGATCTGGTTTTTATGACCGGTGACGGCAAAGGGAATATGGCCCGCTACACCTTTACGGAATAAGGGAAAACGGATTGCTTTCAGACAGAGCAATCCGTTTTTTTGTATGCAAACTTCTTGTCATAAAAGATGGTTCGTGGTAGAATATAGCGACTGTGTAGAAAAGGAGATACTGCGATGAGACGTTCCGCCGGCATATTGCTGCCCGTATTCAGCCTGCCTTCTGCCTATGGAATCGGGTGTTTTTCTCAAGAGGCATATGATTTTGTAGATTGGCTGGCAGATTGCGGTCAGACCTATTGGCAGATTCTTCCTTTGGGACCCACCGGATACGGTGCTTCAGCCGATTCTCCCTATCAGTCCTTTTCTGCGTTTGCCGGCAATCCCTATTTTATCAGTCTGGAGACTTTGATGGAAGATGGGGTGCTGACAAAAGAAGAATGTGAAGAATTGGATTTTGGCGCAGATCCCTGCAGGGTAGACTATGAGAAACTCCATGAAAACCGAATGGTGCTGCTGCAGCGCGCCTATTCCAGAAGCGATATCAGTCAAAACCCCGACTACCGGCAGTTTATAGAGGAAAATGCATGGTGGCTGGAGGATTACGCTTTGTTTATGGCGGTAAGACAGTTTTTTGGAGAAGTACCGTGGAATCAGTGGCCGGAGGATATCCGATTTCATTGGGATTTGGCGCTGGAGCATTATCGTCGGGAACTGTATTTTGAAATAGAGTTTCATCGGTATCTCCAATTTCAGTTCTTCCGTCAATGGAAGCGGCTGAAGGAGTATGCCAACAAAAAACATATTTCCATTGTGGGAGATATTCCCATTTATGTCTCACCGGATAGTGCCGATGTCTGGGCACACCCGGAATTATTCCAGCTGAATGAAAACAGAGAGCAGTTGGCAGGTGCCGGCTGTCCGCCGGATGCCTATTCTGCCGACGGGCAGCTGTGGGGCAATCCTCTGTATCGGTGGGAATATCACACAGATACCGGCTATCAATGGTGGGTTGCACGAATGGCGCAGAGTTTTCGCCTCTATGATGTGGTGCGGCTGGATCATTTCCGCGGCTTTGATCAATATTTTTCCATCCCTGCCGGCAGCAAAACGGCAGCGAAGGGTACATGGCAGCCCGGCCCCGGCATGGAACTGTTTCACAGGATCGAGGAATGTCTCGGACCCGGCAGGATCGTTGCGGAGGATCTGGGGCATATGACCGATTCGGTTCGGAATATGGTGCGGGAAAGCGGTTACCCCAATATGAAAGTGCTGTCCTTCGCATTTGATTTGGAAGATATTGGCTTTTCCAACGAGCATCTGCCTCACAACTACGGTGAAAACTGCTTTGTTTATACCGGAACGCATGACAATGAGCCTTTGGTGGGCTGGCTGCAGGGCCGTTCTGAAGAAGAACTGCAGCTGATTCGCGATTATGTGGCAGATCAGACCACACCGGGAAAGGATTTGTATAAAAATCTGATCCGTCTGGCAATGTTCTGCTGTGCAGCAACCTGTATCGTCCCCATGCAGGATTATCTGGGGCTGGGCAATGAAAGCAGAATCAACCAGCCCGGTACGGTGGTTGGAAACTGGAGCTGGCGAATGGAGAAGAACGCACCGACCGGCTTGCTGCAGCGGGAGATTCTGGCTGTCACCAAACGCTACGGCCGTATGAACTGGAATACTGCGGAAAAAAGGGAAAATTGCAAATAATGATTGACTTTAGCGATTAAAAGTGCTAAACTAAACAGGACAAAGAAAGACCCTGCCAAACGATTGGACTGTGCTGTTTGATGGTACTGTACATGACATCGAAGCCGCTTTCTGCACGTCAGAAGGCGGCTTTTTATACAAAAGGAGAAGAAAATGGTTATTACCGATTTATTGGAGCGAAATGCAAGGCTCTTCGGAGCGGAACCTGCGCTGGTAGAGATCAATCCCTCTGAAGAACGGGATAATGCGGTTACCTGGCGAGACTTTAATCTGATTGAAAATGCCAATCCCGATGCGCCCTACCGCAGAGAACTGACCTGGAAGGATTTTGACCGCAGTGCCAATCGTTTTGCCAACCTGCTCTTGAGCCGCGGTTTGAAAAAGGGGACAAAAGTGGCAATTTTGCTGATGAACTGCCTGGAATGGCTGCCGATTTATTTCGGTATCCTCAAGGCCGGGTGTATCGCTGTTCCTATGAATTTCCGTTATGCCTCCGATGAGATCCAGTACTGTCTGGAGCTGGCAGATGTGGATGTTCTGGTCTTTGGTCCGGAGTTTGTTACCAGAATGGATGCCATCGTAAACAATGTTCCTCAGGTAAAGATGTTCTATGTCGGAAAAAACGGTCCAGAATACACGGAGGACTGCCTGCGGCTCATGGGTTACTGTTCCTCCAGTGCCCCTCCCATCTGTATGGAGGAGGATGACCTGGCCGCTATCTACTTTTCCTCCGGTACTACGGGCTTTCCCAAGGCCATTCTTCATAACCACCGCGCTCTGATCTGCTCCTGCAAGGTGGAGCAGAACCATCACGGCCAGACCCGGGACGATGTATTCCTGTGCATTCCGCCCCTGTACCACACCGGCGCGAAAATGCACTGGTTCGGCTCTCTGCTGTCAGGCTCCAAGGCTGTACTGCTCCGTGGCGTGAAGCCAGAGTGGATCCTGCGGGCGGTCACGGAAGAAAAATGCACCATTGTCTGGCTTCTGGTGCCATGGGCGCAGGATATGCTCGATGCCATTGAAGATGGCCGCATAGATATCAACGATTATTATCTGGATCAGTGGCGACTGATGCATATCGGTGCCCAGCCGGTGCCCCCCAGCCTGATTCATCGCT
This sequence comes from Candidatus Avilachnospira sp., assembly GCA_045652125.1. Lineage (GTDB taxonomy): Bacteria > Bacillota > Clostridia > Oscillospirales > Oscillospiraceae > Avoscillospira. The sequence goes on from JAZRTT010000037.1 coordinate 14,765, forward strand.
GGAAAAAAATCTTCCCCCATCACGCTTACGACACCAACTACGGCCTGTCCGAGTCCATTGGCCCCGGAGCTGTCCATCTGGGAGTGGAGAATATACACAAGGTCGGCGCTATCGGCAAGGCCGGTTATCTTTGGCAGACGAAGATCATTGATCCTCAGGGAGAAGAGGTACATAGAGGAGAAGTGGGAGAACTGGCGGTCAAAGGCCCCGGTGTCATGATCTGTTACTACAAAAATCAGCAGGCCACAGACGAAGTGCTCCATGGAGACTGGCTCTACACCGGTGATATGGCTCGGGAGGATGAGGATGGATTTATCTATCTGGTCGACCGAAAGAAAGATGTCATTATTTCCGGCGGTGAGAACCTCTATCCTGTACAGATCGAAGATTATCTGCGCGCCTTTGACAAGATCAAGGACGTGGCGGTGATCGGTTTGCCCCATCCCCGCCTGGGTGAGATCGCCGCGGCCATTGTGGAGATCAAGGACGGCGTTGCCTGTACGGAGGAGGAGATCGATGCCTTCTGCGAGGGTATGCCCCGGTACAAGCGTCCCAAGAAGGTCATCTTTGACAAGGTTCCCAGGAATCCCACAGGCAAGATCGAAAAGCCTGTTCTTCGTGAAAAATACTGCAAGGGCAGACTGGTGGAAGCCCAGATTACGGGTTGATAGAAGAAGGAAGGTATTTTTCTATGGATGTGTTTATTAAGATTGCTATGTTGGTGGTATTTTTTGGTGTGACCATTGCAGTCGGTCTCTACTGCCGCAAAAATTCCACCGACGTCAACGGTTTTGTTTTGGGCGGCAGAAGTGTCGGCCCGTGGCTCACGGCGTTTGCCTACGGCACTTCCTATTTTTCCGCTGTTGTTTTTGTGGGTTATGCCGGTCAGTTCGGCTGGAAGTACGGGATCGCCGCCACCTGGGCAGGCATTGGCAACGCCCTCATCGGCTCTTTGATGGCATGGAGTATTTTGGGCAGACGTACCAGAGTGATGACCCAGCATCTGGACAGCGCCACCATGCCGCAGTTCTTTGAAAGCCGCTTCGGCAGCAAATCTTTGAAGCTGGCAGCCTCCGCCATCATCTTTGTTTTTCTCATTCCCTATACCGCTTCCCTGTACAATGGTCTCAGCCGACTGTTTGGCATGGCCTTTGACATCGATTATTCCATCTGCGTCATCGTCATGGCCATACTGACCGGTATCTACGTCATTGCCGGCGGCTATATGGCCACGGCCATCAACGATTTTATTCAGGGCGTCATCATGCTGGTGGGCATTGTAGCAGTGATTGCCGCTGTGCTGAAAAGCCAGGGCGGTTTTATGGAGGCGCTGAACGGTTTGGCAAAGGTCCATGATCCTGCAGTCTCCGATGTGCCCGGTGTGTTCAACTCCTTCTTTGGCCCCGATCCCATCAATCTTTTGGGTGTGGTCATTCTGACCTCTCTTGGTACTTGGGGTTTGCCTCAGATGGTGCAGAAGTTCTACGCTATTAAATCTGAAAAATCCATTAACAAGGGTATGATCATTTCCACCATTTTTGCTGCGGTGGTGGCAGGCGGCTGTTATTTCCTCGGCGGCTTCGGCAGATTGTTCTCCCATAAGATCGACATTGCTGCCAATGGCTATGATTCCGTCATTCCCACCATGCTCTCCGGTCTGCCTGCGGTGCTGATCGCTCTGGTGGTGGTGTTGGTGCTGGCAGCGTCTATGTCCACTCTGTCCTCCTTGGTTCTGACCTCCAGCTCTACTCTGACCCTGGATTTTATCAAAGGCTCCATAGTCAAGAATCTCAGCGAAAAGAAGCAGCTTTTGATCATGCGGCTGCTCATCGTGGTGTTTATCACCATTTCCGTGGTTCTGGCCATCGTTCAGTATAAGTCCAGCGTGACCTTTATTGCTCAGCTTATGGGCGTTTCCTGGGGCGCATTGGCCGGCGCCTTCCTGGCTCCTTTCCTCTACGGTCTGTACTGGAAGCGGGTGTCCGGGGCGTCTGTCTGGGTCAGCTTCCTGTTCTCCACCGTGGTCATGCTGGCCAATGTGCTGGCAAAGCCCCTGTTCCCGTCGATCCTGCAGTCACCCATCAATGCCGGCGCCTTCTGTATGCTGGCAGGTCTGGTCATCGTGCCGTTGGTGAGCCTGTTTACCAAGGCACCGGAGCAGGAACTGGTGGATCAGGTCTTCTCCTGTTATGACAAGAAGGTGCTGGTCACCGTCAAGGATTCCATCGGCGACGAGAATTGAGGCTGTCGATAAATCCGGTAAATATTAAGGAGGAATTTCCTATGAAAATATTGATGCTTGGCAACGAAGCCGTTGCCAGAGGTCTTTACGAAGCCGGATGCAGCTTTGTATCCAGCTATCCCGGTACGCCCAGCACAGAGATCACGGAAGCTGTGGCAAAATACAAGGAAGTCTATGCCGAATGGGCTCCTAACGAAAAAGTAGCCATGGAAGCGGCCTTTGGTGCAAGTCTTGCAGGCCGCCGCAGCTTCTGCGGCATGAAGCATGTGGGGCTTAATGTGGCTGCCGACCCCCTGTTTACCATTTCCTATACCGGTGTCAACGGCGGTATGGTCACCGGTGTGGCTGATGATGCCGGTATGCACAGCTCCCAGAATGAGCAGGATTCCCGTCATTACGCCAGAGCTGCCAAGATCCCCATGCTGGAGCCTTCGGACACTGCTGAGGCATTGGCCTTTACCAAGCTGGCTTATGAGCTGTCTGAGAAGTTTGACACCCCGGTTTTCGTGAAGATGTGTACCCGTGTGTCCCACTCTCAGAGTGTGGTGGAGCCCGGTGAGCGGGTGGAAGCGATCAAGACATACGAAAAGAATCCCCAGAAGTACATCATGATGCCCGGCAATGCCAAGCGCCGTCACCCTGTGGTGGAGGAGCGAACCAGAAAGCTGGTTGAATGGGCAGAAACTGCTGAGATCAACCGGGTGGAAGCCGGTGAGGATCACCGGATCGGTATCATCACTTCCTCCACTTCTTATCAGTATGTGAAGGAAGTCTGTGGCGATCGGTATCCCGTTATGAAGCTGGGCATGATCTGGCCCATGCCGGAAGAAAAAATCAAGGAATTCGCCAAATCTGTCAGCCTGTTGTGCGTGGTGGAGGAACTGGACAGCTTCATTGAAGATCACTGCCGCAGCATGAGCCTGCCCCTGGTGGGAAAGGACAAATTCCCCTGCATGGATGAGTTCTCTCAGAACAAGATCGCAGAGCTGATGGGCATGGATGTGCCTGCCGGGGTGAAGCTGGAGGAGAATATCCCCCCGCGGCCTCCTGTTATGTGTGCCGGCTGCCCTCACAGAGGTCTTTACTATACCTTGGCAAAAAACAAGGTCACGGCTCTGGGCGATATTGGCTGCTATACGCTTGGTGCGGTGCCACCCCTGTCTGCTCTGGATACCACCATCTGTATGGGTGCTTCCATATCCGGTGCCCACGGCTTTGTGAAGGCTCAGAATGGTGCTGCAGATAATAAAACCGTTGCCGTTATTGGTGACAGTACCTTCATGCACTCCGGTGTTACAGGCCTCATCAATATGGCCTACAACGAATCCAACGCTACGGTCATCATTGTGGATAACTCCATTACCGGTATGACCGGCCATCAGCAGAATCCCACCACGGGCTTTAATCTGAAGGGTGATCCCTGCTCCAAGATCGATCTGGAGAGCCTGTGCAGGGCCATTGGCATCAAGCGTGTCCGGGTGGTGGATCCTTACGATCTGAAGCAGTGCGATACGGTTCTGAAGGAAGAACTGGCGGCAGGGGAGCCCTCTGTGATCATTTCCAGAAGACCCTGTGCTCTGCTCAAATATGTCAAACACAACAAACCTTTGACGGTAGATGTCCATAAGTGCAAAGGCTGTAAAATGTGCATGAAGATCGGCTGTCCTGCCATCAGTATGGAAAACGGCATTGCCAAGGTGGATAATACCCTCTGCACCGGCTGCGGGGTATGTGCCCAGCTGTGTAAATCCGATGCCCTGCAGGCACCCAAGGAGGTCTGAACATGAAAACGAAGAATATTATGATCGTGGGCGTGGGCGGACAGGGCAGTTTGCTGGCCTCCAAGCTGCTGGGTCGTTTGCTGCTGACCCGGGGTTATGACATTAAGGTGTCTGAGGTCCACGGCATGAGCCAGAGAGGCGGCAGCGTTGTCACCTATGTCCGTTACGGCGAAAAGGTCTATTCTCCTGTCATTGACAAGGGAGAGGCGGATTTTATCGTGTCCTTTGAATTATTGGAAGCTGCCCGCTGGACGGAATATCTGAAAAAAGATGGTAAGATCATCGTCAATACCCAGCAGATCAATCCTATGCCTGTTATCATCGGTGCTGCGGAATATCCCGAAAAGCTGACTGAAAAGATCAAAGCTGCCGGGTTAAAGCTGGATGCCTTTGATGCTTTGAAACTGGCAGAGGAAGCCGGTTCTGCCAAAGCAGTCAATATCGTCCTCATGGGTCGCCTGTCCAGGTATTTTGACTTTACCATGGAAGAATGGCTGGATGCCATTGAAAAGAGTGTACCTGCCAAGTTTCTGGAACTGAATCAAAAAGCCTTCCGTTTGGGAAGAGATGCGTAAGGAGTGAGCCTATGCCCAAGTATTATCAGCCTGAAATCGAGACCATGCCCCGGGAGGAAATGATTAAGCTCCAGAATGAGCGTCTGGTAAAGCAAGTGCAGCATGTCTGGGACAATGTACCTTATTATCGCAAAAAAATGGAAGAAAACGGTGTGACCCCTGCCGATATTCAGTCCATTGACGATCTGCATAAGCTGCCCTTTTTGACCAAGGATGACCTGCGGGAAGCCTATCCCTACGGTCTCATGGGTAAACCTCTCAGGGACTGTGTCCGTATTCAGTCCACCTCCGGTACCACCGGCAAGCGGGTGGTTGCCTTCTATACTCAGCATGATATTGATCTGTGGGAGGATTGCTGTGCCAGAGCCATCGTGGCAGCCGGCGGCACCAAAGAAGATGTGGTGCAGGTCTGCTACGGCTACGGACTGTTTACCGGCGGCCCAGGTCTCAACGGCGGCTCTCACCGTGTGGGCTGTCTGACCCTGCCCATGTCCTCCGGCAACACGGAGCGGCAGCTGGAGTTTATGACCGATCTGGGATCCACCATTCTCTGCTGCACCCCTTCCTATGCAGCTTATTTGGCAGAGTCCGTCCATGAGGCCGGCCTGCGGGATAAGATCAAGCTGAAGGCCGGTATTTTTGGTGCAGAGGCATGGTCGGAAGAAATGCGTCGGGATATCGAAAAGAATCTGGGCATCAAAGCCTATGATATTTACGGTCTTACCGAGACCTCCGGCCCGGGTGTTTCCTTTGAGTGCGAAGAGCAAACCGGTATGCACATCAATGAAGACCATTTTATTGCCGAGATCATTGACCCCAACACCGGTGAGGTTTTGCCGGAAGGCTCCAAGGGCGAATTGGTCTTTACGGCTATTACCAAGGAAGCGTTCCCCCTGCTGCGTTACCGTACCCGTGATATCTGTGTGCTGAGCCGTAAAAAGTGCTCCTGCGGCAGAACGCATGTAAAAATGTGCAAGCCCATGGGCCGCAGCGATGATATGCTCATCATTAAGGGCGTCAATGTGTTCCCCTCTCAGATCGAAGCCGTTCTGCTGGAGAAGGGTTATCAGGCCAACTATCAGATCGTGGTGGATCGTGTCAACCATTCCGATACGCTGGAGGTCATGGTGGAAATGACCCCGGAGAACTTCTCTGACTCTCTGGCCAAGATCCACGAGATGGAAAAGAGCCTGGTGGACGCCTTGAAGGTCATGCTGGGCATCTACGCCAAGGTCAAGCTGGTAGCTCCCAAGACCATCGCCAGAAGCGAGGGCAAGGCGGTTCGTATTATCGACAAGCGGAAAATTTAAGGAGGTATTACCATGAACGTCCATCAAATTTCTGTATTTCTGGAAAATCGTGCCGGACAGCTGGCAGAGATCACCGGCGTTTTGGCAGACAATGCCATTGACTTACGGGCCATTTCCATTGCGGAGACCTCCGATTACGGCGTTCTGCGTATGATCGTGGATGATGCGGAAAAGGCCACCGGCGTGCTCCTGTCCAACGGTTATATTCTGTCCATGACCCCTGTGGTCGTGGTGGCGGTGCCGGATGCCCCCGGCGGTCTGGCGCCTGTGCTGGCCCTGTTGGCGAAGGGCGATATCGACATCGAGTATATGTACTCCCTGTTCACCCATCAGGATGGGAAGGCCTACATGGTGTTCCGTATTTCCCATGAGGAAAAGTTCTGTGCCTTGCTGGAAGCCAACGGAATCCACCCGGCAGATGCAGAAGAATTGGGAATTCGATAAATATAAACCAGGAGTGCTGCGCAGTGAAGAACTCTGCAGCACTCCTGGTTTATCCTTCGGTACTTGCTTGCCGGAAACCGCCTGAGGCGGATCATTTGCGGCAGCCCGGTTAAACGTATAAAAACGCCCCGAATGCAAAACCATTCGGGGCGTTAATTGTTCTTGTCTGCTGACATGGCAGAACCTACCTTTCTCTGCAAGGAAAGAAAATAAAAACTCCTGCATCCTGCAGGAGAACTCCATTGGCTCAGCGCTCACTTACATGGGTTTCTTCTTCTGCAAAGATCATATCGTCAACATCGGGTTTCTTCTGATACATATTTTTCACCTCCTTTTTTTGGTTCGCCCCTATCATACACCCATCGAAACCAAAATGCAAGAGGTTTTTTGAAATTATGTCAACTTTCTATAAATTACTACCGAATAGGAGAAACTTCCTGCCGGGAAGGCAGCCTTATTTTGCACCAGGGATCATGGTTGTTTTTTGCGAAACATATCTGCCAAATACCTCCCGTCACCCGGATGCCAACAGCCGACTAAAATCAAAAGAGAGATACACAGGGAAAGAAAAATACCGCCGCTGACAAGAATGCTGCCCATACGCGGATAAGAAGGAATAAAGTAACCGGTAAACCAGACACAGGAGCAGATAATGGCGGTGGTTTTTATCAAAAAGAAACTGCCGGGATCTGCACCGGTGAGTTTTATAAGACGGAGCAGGCTTAGACAGAAATTGACCAGATGGGTAAACAGATAGGTGAAATAGTATCCCACAATCCCAAAGCGGGGCAGCGTGATAAACAGCAGAATCACATCCATCAAATTGGTAAGGGTGTTGACCCGGACGCAGTAAACCTGTTGCCCCAAGCCTTTGTGCATGCCGTCTACGATACAGTCCAGATACAGCATGGGGACCAGCGGTGCAAACCACTGCAAATATTGGCCGGCATCAGCACTTTTATAAAGTAAAAAACCAAGCGGTTCTGCCAAAACATACAATAGACCTCCGATCAGAGAGGAGAACAGTACCCCCATATGGAGACAGGTTTGAGCCAAATGGCGGATTCGGACATCGTTTTTCTGAGCCCGGCAGCGGGCCAACTCCGGTACCAAAAGGTCTGCTACGGCATAAAGAACGGTACTGGGCAGCAGCAGCACCGGAAAGACCATGCCCTGAATGGTGCCGTAGTCACTCATGGCTTTGGTTCGGGAACCGCCGCTGCGGGAGAGTCCGGAAGGAATCAAAAACTGTTCTATCGTACCAAGCCCGGAACGCAGGTAATCGTTGAGCGCCACGGGTACGCAGATGCGAGCCAACCGCGAACCCATAAACAGGGGTTGTTCCGGGGATTTGTAACGGCGGAAGTCGGCTAACATCATACCCAGAAGAACTGCCACAGAGCCGACGGATGCCAGAGCCCCACCGCCTACAATAGACACGCAGGCATGGGATTGATCTGACGGAACTCCCAAATTGAGCAGCCATACGGTGAGAACGACGGTGACGATCCGATCTGCGATCTCCACAGCGACCAATTTTTTTACTTGATTGCTTGCAGTAAAATATCCTGCCAAAATCGTACTGAGGCAGGTGAGAGGCAGAGTCAGTCCCAGCAGGCGCAGGCTGGGAGCAGCCCGGAGATCTTTTACTATGGTCTGTGCCAGGGGCTGGGCAAAAAATGCCATAAGACCGCCGATAAGGCTGCTGAGGAGGATGCCTGCGCCAATGCACCAGATCATAGCCAGACGAATACCGCCATAACGCTGCAAACCGTATTCCTCCGCCGAGAGGTACATGGCAGCGACCCGGAGTCCGGATGTGCCCAAGGTGATGGCAAAACCATGAACCGTGAGAATCAACTGCAGCAGTCCGATACCAGCAGCACCTATCTGACCGGTAAGATAGACCTGAAATAACATAGAAACGCCCCGCATGGCCAGATTGGCTGCGGTCAAAAGCAGAGTGCTTTGGGCAATAGAATTGTGCACACCCATGGACATCCCTCCTTGTCCATGGATATGCAGACCAAATGAGGAAAATGAAAAACCCCTGCAGAAGAATTCTGCAGGGGAAGAAAGATGTCGATCAGTTAAGCTGGAAGGTGTAGTACACGGCAGCAACAAACTCAACAGCAATGGCGGCGAACATACAATAGTAAGCGAACAGACCGCCCAACAGGGGAATGCATGCAGCGCAGACAAGCCAGAGAATATTGGCGATGTAAAGAAGAATGGGGGAAGACTTGACTGCGTAGATGCGGATTCGGCTGCGGCCAAGACTCAGGAAGCCTTTGTTTTGGAGCGCTATCCAACTGCACAGGGTCGTACCGGCAAGAACCAAAGCCAGGATAACGAGAACCGTAATGTTCTTGGCAGTCCAGTGAAGCCCGCGGCTGAAGCAGAAAAAAACGCCGCCGGCTGTAACTGTGGAAAGGGAGAACAGGAAAAATTCCCAGCGGTAAAGCTGAAATACAATGTACTGGACCAGTGCAGCAAGGCACAGGAAATACAAAAAGCCAAAATCGGCAATACCGGATACCCGCATATTACGGGCGGTGACGGCGACCATAAGGCCGGCCGCAAGAATCCAGGGAGCCAGAGAGCGCACGATCTTATTTTTCCAGAAGATACCTGCGGCAGCAGAGACTGCAGCCAAAATCAAACCGGCCAGTGCAATGGCGTTGGTTCTGTCATAAAGGACGGAAAAACCGGACAATGTGGTGTAGTAGTTACGCAGGGCACGCAGACCCAACAAGCAGGCACAGGCTGCAGCCAGGGCGATCATGACCTTGTAAACAACGGCATCATCATTGGTTTTTCGCGGCGCTTCCTTTACTGTATGATTTCTTATTGCCATATGTTGTCCATTCCTTATACTCAAAAATTATTCCAGCTCCTCTGCCGCATAGAGCAGGGCAGAGAGCGCACATAAAGGTGCTGTTTCACAACGCAGGATGCGGGGGCCGAGAGAGCAGACAGATAACCCGGCAGTCAAAGCCGTTTCGACTTCTTGCTCGGTCAGACCACCTTCGGGGCCGGTCATCAGGGCGGCAGAGGAAAAAGCTGTGTCCTCTATGGCGGCCCGAAAAGAGCGGGTACGCTCGTTTTCATAAAACAGTACGGAAAGATCTGCTTTTGCGGCACGGTTTACAGCCTGTTCAAAAGAGTCTAAAGCCAATATCCGGGGGATTCGCCCTCGGCCGGACTGCTCCGCAGCGGAGGCAGCGATTTTTTGCCAACGTTCCAGCTTCTTTGCAAGGGATTTGGAATCCGGCCGGGAGATGCTTCTGGTACAGGGAAAAACGACGACCTCATAAGCACCCAGCTCCGTGGCTTTCTGAACCACATGTTCAAATTTGTCCGCCTTTGGAAATCCCATATAAATGCTGCACAGCAGGCTGGGTTCCGAGCGGGAAGGGAAAACCTGTAAAATCTGAAGCTGAAGCTGCCCGGGAGAAAAAGATACTACCCGGCAATGGGCATCCGTGCCCAGGCCATCGCAAAGGGTGACCGAATCGCCAATGGCGAGCCGAAGGACCTTGGCGTGGGTAGCCTGTTCACCGCTCAGGACAACGAATTCGCTGCGAAGAGCATCGGGGTCAACAAAAAATCTGGGCAAAGCCGACGCCTCCCGGAATAAACTTGCAAAAGCACACAGCTGCAACATGTATTATAGCAGACAAATCTCTCATTCGCAACAGGAAAAGTTGGGAAGTGGGCCAGATGTTGTAAAAAATCTGTTGACAAAAGAAAATCCTCTGGATATAATAATCAAGCGTTCAGGAAACTGAATATGCGGGAGTGCTGGAATGGTAGACAGGCACGTTTGAGGTGCGTGTGTCCTATGGCGTGTGAGTTCGAGTCTCATCTCCCGCACCATGAAAAAGGGAACTTTTGTCTGACAGACAAAAGTTCTCTTTTTCAATGATATCCGTTCCATTCAGAACGGGGGATATACCTTCGGTATGATATCGCACTTCGTGCAATGATATACGCCTACGGCGTATGAAGGAACGGATATTATATCATATTTTCAAAATACGATTGTCAAGCTTGTCGATGGTGTAAATGTGCCTAAAAGTTCCTACATGACAGATCAGCTGGCACGGGCGGGAACTTCGGTTGGTGCCAATATTCACGAAGCTCAGTATGCTCAAAGTAAAAAAGACTTTGTGGCAAAATTGGAGATCGCACTGAAGGAATCAAACGAAACCAGTTATTGGCTTAAACTAATGTTTGAAACAGGAAGAATAGATACACCTACCTATCAGTATGCAGAGAAGCTATGCGGCAACATTCGCAGACTGTTGATTACTTCCTGCAAAACGGCGAAAGAAAATATGTAAGTATTTATTTTCTTTCCATTATAAACACAAGGCAAAACCCCGGCTGCGATGCAGCCGGGGTTAAAACGCTGTGCAGTTTAGGCCAGCTTGTTCAGCTTCAGGGTAGCGCTGCTCTTTTTGCGGGCAGCGGTGTTCTTATGCAGAATTCCCTTCTTGACGGATTCGTCAATGGTCTTGACGGCAGCCTTGTAAGCGCTATCGGCCTGCTCGCGGTTGCCTTCTGCCAGGGCGGCATCGAACTTCTTCAGGGTGGACTTCAGGACAGATCTTGCAGCTCTGTTCTTTTCGTTGCGAACCGCAATACGCAGAACATCTTTCTTAGAAGACTTAATGTTGGGCATTGTTACACCTCCTCCAATAGCGTTACATGGGAATCTAATTCAGTCTCATGCAGAAATACATTATAGCGAAAACTCTGAATAAAATCAAGAGTGATTTTCTATATTTTTTCAAAAATTTGTATATATTTTTCATGGAAAGGAGAGAATTTTTCAAAGGAGGTGCCCAAAATGGCGAAAAGGACCGATTTGGCTATGGAGGCCAGAGAGCTTTGGCAGGAAAATGCAGGGGAGACTACGGCTTTGCCCGGTGTGCGGGCCAGAAGCCATTCAGCCCGGGGTGTAACGGCTACGGTGGTAGAGATTTTGGATCAGAGGGGTGCCCGGGCGCTGGAGAAGCCGGAGGGTACCTATGTGACATTGGAATGGGAGCGGAATTTGCTTCGGGAACCGGTGAGTTTTCACCGCACAGCGGCTCGTCTGGGAAAAGAATTGGCAGCCATGATTCCGAAAACCGGGCCGGTATTGGTAGTCGGGCTGGGCAATGGAGCTGTGACACCGGACGCAGTTGGTCCCAAAACGCTGGAGCACTTGGTGGTAACAAGGCATCTGAGCAGCAGTTTTCCACAGCTTCGTCCCGTGAGTGCCATTGCCCCGGGCGTGTTGGGCGTGACGGGACTTGAGAGCATTGAGGTGGTTCGTGGTGTGGTAGAACGGTTTGAGCCTTGCTGTGTGGTGGCTGTGGATGCATTGGCTGCCGGACGGATGGAACGGATCTGCACGACGGTCCAGCTGGCTGACACGGGCATTACGCCAGGGTCCGGTGTGGGGAATCATCGGGCGGCCTTTGACCGGGAAAGTATGGGTGTTCCCGTCATTGCTGTGGGTGTGCCGACGGTGGTGACAATTTCTGCACTTTTAGAAGATATAACCGGCGAAAATGTTAAAAATACGGAGAAAAATGCAATAAATTATGACCCGTCGCTTGTGGTGACTCCGCGGGACATTGATGCACATATTGGGAGAATTTCCCGTTTTTTGGGATATGGTATCAGCCTGGGACTGCATCGAGGATTGACCGTGGAAGATGTCTCCTGCTTTGTAGGATGAGGCATAAAATAAATTTGTATTGTGATTACGGAAACCAAAAGAAACTGGATTATGTAAACTAAAAACGGGACAGGAAACGTGAAAATGTTCCAGAATCAAAACTGTGGAAAAACCTGTGGAAACTGTGGAAAAATCATATAAAGCAAGGGGTGTGGAAGTTTTTGCACAGTTTCTTCCACAGGGTAAAAAGGTTACTTTTTTAGCAAAAAAGTGCGAACATACAGGTTAACGGAACTGAATCTTATAAGGGTATTATGGCAACGTATGAAACTGCTTTTCCCGGGAAATACTGACTGCACCACTTCACAAAACGGGAGGAAGCAGGATGCAGGGGAAGGTCGAGATCTGCGGTGTCAATACGTCCAAGCTGAAGACCTTGAAAAATGAGGAGATGGCAGAATTGCTGCATCGAAGTCGGCTGGGAGACAGGGAAGCCCGCGACAAGCTGGTGGAGGGCAATCTGCGGTTGGTACTTTCGGTTATTCAACGATTTTTGGGACGCGGTGAGAATCCGGACGATTTGTTTCAGGTGGGGTGTATTGGATTGCTCAAGGCGGTTCAAAACTTTGATGAAACCAAACAAGTGCGGTTTTCCACCTACGGAGTGCCCATGATCGCCGGTGAGATTCGCCGGTACCTGCGGGATAACAGCGCCATTCGAGTAAGTCGTTCCGTTCGGGATACTGCCTACCGGGTCCTTCAGTGCAAAGAACTGATGCTGGTGGAATTGGGGCGGGAACCGACTATGGGCGAGATCGCCGGGAGACTGGAACTGCCGGAGCAGGAAGTGGTAAATGCCATGGACGCCATTACGGCTCCCGTATCTCTGTACGAACCGATCTATGCCGATGGGGGAGACCCGTTGGCGGTCATTGATCAGGTGAAGGACACAAAGAATACCGACGAACAGTGGTTGGAGCGGATCGCTTTGCAGGATGCCATCGGACGGCTGGGGGAGCGGGAGCGGCAGATTCTTGCCATGCGGTTTCATGACGGCAAAACGCAGATGGAAGTGGCAAGGGAGATCGGAATTTCTCAGGCGCAGGTTTCCCGATTGGAGAAAAATGCCATCGGCAGTATTCGAAAATCCATCAGCTGACAGACATACAGAGGCGGAAATCCGCATAGATATGCTGCAGGAGGCGGTAGATATGTGTGAACGGTTTTCCGCGCTGCGATGCAGGGAAGTGATCAATGTGTCCGACGGCTGCCGCCTGGGGTATGCATCGGATTTGGAACTGGAGCTAGAGACAGGCCGGGTGGTGGCGCTTGTGGTGCCGTGTCCCGGTCGTTTTTTCGGCTTTTTCGGAAGCAGGGAAGAATACGTGATTCCGTGGCATTGTATCCGAAAAATAGGCGATGATATCATACTGGTGGATAATGCACCGGGAGAATGCCGGCGAACCAGAGAAAAACAGAGGTTCAAATGGTAAAAAACCTGATTTTTTCGAAAAAAACACTTGCGTAATGGAAAACTTTCCGCTATAATAACCGAGTGTGCGAAAAGCGCATAAAAATCTAAACCACACACCCGGGGATCTTTCCTTTCTGTGCCGGAAACGGTGGAAGGACAAGAGATGATCGGGGTGGAGGTAACAACAAAAAGGAGAAATAAAACTATGGCAGTCGTATCCATGAAGCAGCTGTTGGAAGCTGGCGTCCACTTCGGTCACCAGACCCGCCGCTGGAACCCCAAAATGGCAACCTACATCTACACCGAGCGTAACGGCATCTACATTATCGATCTGCAGAAGACCGTGAAGAAGCTGGAAGAAGCTTATTCTTTCGTGCGTGAGCTGGCCGCCAACGGCGAGAACATTCTCTTCGTCGGCACCAAGAAGCAGGCTCAGGACGCTATCAAGGAAGAGGCCGAGCGCGTTGGTCAGTACTACGTCAACGCTCGTTGGCTGGGCGGTATGCTCACCAACTTCAAGACCATGCGTACCCGTATCGACCGTCTGGCTCAGCTGAAGAAGATGGAAGAAGACGGCACCTTCGCTATGCTCCCCAAGAAGGAAGTTATCAAGCATCAGGGCGAGATCGCCAAGCTGGAAAAGTACCTGGGTGGCGTGAAGGACATGAAGAAGATCCCCGGTGCTCTGTTTATCGTTGACCCCCGCAAGGAGCGCAACGCCATTGCTGAAGCCCGCAAGCTGCACATCCCCGTGGTCGCTATTGTGGATACCAACTGTGATCCCGATGAAGTCGATTACGTCATTCCCGGCAATGATGACGCTATCCGCGCCATCCGCCTGATCGCTGCCACCATGGCCAATGCCGTGACTGAAGGCAAGCAGGGCGAAGAAGTGACTGAGGCTCCCGTGGAAGAGACCGCAGCCGAATAATTCCGGAACTGATAAAAATATAGGAGGAACTTATTATGGCTTTTACTGCTGCAGATGTTAAGAAACTGCGTGAAATGACCAACGTCGGCATGATGGACTGCAAGAAGGCTCTGGCCGAGACCGACGGCGATATGGACAAGGCTGTCGAATACCTGCGTGAAAAGGGTCTTGCCAAGGCTGCCAAGAAGGCTGACCGCATTGCCGCCGAAGGTATGGCTTATGCTGCTGTCGAAAACGGCACCGGCGTCATCGTGGAAGTCAACGCCGAAACCGACTTCGCATCCAAGACTCCCGTGTTCGTGGACTTCGTCAAGGACGTGGCCAAGGCTGTTGCCGGCTCCGATGCCGCTGACGTGGAAGCATTGAAGAATGTCAAGTATCCCGGCTCCGACCTGACCGTGGGCGAAATGGTCCCCGAAAAGGTTCTGGTCATCGGTGAGAACATCCAGATCCGTCGCTTTGCCCGCTTCACCGAGAACACCTCCGTGGCTTATGTCCATGGCGGCGGCCGTATCGGCGTTTTGGTGAACCTGGCTGTGGAAGGCGGCATCGACGCTACCGAGATCGGCAAGGATGTTGCTATGCAGATCGCTGCTCTGAACCCCCGTTTCTGGGATAAGAGCCTGGTTTCCGACTCCGTTCTGGAAGAAGAGAAGAAGATTCTCGTCGCCCAGATGGACAATGACCCCAAAATGGCTTCCAAGCCTCAGCAGGTCAAGGAAAAGATCGCTGCCGGCAAGATCAACAAGTTCTATGAAGAAAACTGCCTTCTGCAGCAGGCCTTCGTCAAGGACGGCGGCATGTCCGTAGAGCAGTATATCGCTTCCGCTGCCAAGGCTCTGGGCGGCTCCGTCAAGTTTGTTGACGCCATCCGCTTTGAAAAGGGCGAAGGCATTGAGAAGAAGGTCGATGACTTTGCCGCAGAAGTGGCAGCTCAGGCCGGTATGACGAAATAATGAAATTGCATTCTGGAAACACGCTGCATTTGCAGCGTGTTTCTTTTTGTTTTCAGAAATCCTTCATTTGTATCTTTTCTCCATCTGTGGTACAATAAGGTATCAAAAAATTGAGGTGTGTATCATGTTGCTTCTGGGGTGCCATTTGTCCGCTTCCAAGGGATTTGCAGGCATGGGGCAGACGGCTCTTTCCATAGCTGCCAATACCTTCCAGTTTTTTACAAGAAATCCCCGTGGAGGAAAGGCAAAAAAACTGGAAGGGAAGGATGCAGAACAATTGGTGTTGATGCAGCAGCTTGGGCAGATCGGCCAGGTGATGGCACATGCACCCTATACCATCAATCCCTGTTCTGCAGATCCCAGAGTGAAAGAATTTGCCCTGCAGACTATGGCGGACGATTTACGGCGGATGGAATATCTTCCCGGCAACTATTATAACTTTCATCCCGGTTCCCATGTAGGACAGGGAATGGAAACCGGAATAGAGGCCATTTCCCATACATTAAACACCGTCCTTTTTCCCGGCCAGAAAACCACAGTTCTTTTGGAAACTATGGCAGGCAAGGGCAGCGAGGTGGGAAGCCGCTTCGAGGAACTGCGGGCAATTCTGGACCGTGTGGAACGGCCGCAGTATATGGGCATCTGTTTGGACACCTGTCATATCCATGATGCCGGCTATGACATTGTGGATGATCTGGATGGTGTGCTGACGGAGTTTGACAAAGTAATTGGTCTGAAGCAGCTGAAAGCACTGCACCTGAACGATTCCATGAATCCCCGGGGTGCAAGAAAAGACCGACATGACAAATTAGGGCAGGGGTTTATCGGTTTGGACGCGTTTGTCCGCATAATCAATCACCCGGCACTTCTTGGACTGCCTATGATTTTGGAGACCCCCAATGAATTACCGGGATATGCGGAAGAAATCGCTCTGCTGCGGCAGAGCTATGAAGGATAAGAGGAATACCCATGGATCAGTTTTTTGCAATCGTGGAACAACTAAAGACCGCTCTGGAATTTTCGCAGGTATATCTGTTGGCGCTGCGGTATGTATTTCCGGTGCTGGCATTATTGATTTTGGTCCGCTGTGCCCGTTCTCTTCTTCTGTTTCAGAAGGAACCGGAGATCTGGGCGTGGTTGACAGCACCCAACGGTGATCGTCTGCCTGTAACTCATTGGGAGACGCTTCTGGGTCGGGCAAAAAGCTGCGACGTGGTACTGGATTATCCCACCATATCCCGCAGCCACGGTGTTCTGACCCGATATGATGACGGTAGTTGGACCATTTCGGATGTAGGCTCTATGGGCGGCATTCAGGTCAACGGGGTGGACACGAAAATGGAAGTGGTGTCTTATGGGGATACCATTTCGTTGGGCGGTGTACCCTTTGAACTGGTTCCCATTACAAAAAAGCAGGAAGTTATTCAGGCCTCTGTCCGCACCCGGGCAGGCACCGAGATTCGTCCGGCTGCCACTTTGCTTTTTCTGAGTCTGTTTCAAATTTTGGCGGCGCTGCAGTTGATGTTTCAGTCGGAACAGCCCATACAGCCTGCCTGCGCATTTGGCATTTTAATGGCAATGGAATGGTTTTTGTTTCTTTTTACCAGGGCACTTCGCCGATCGGGTTTTGAAGTGGAGACCATTGCCTTCCTCCTGACAACGCTGGGGCTGGCAATCATTGCCTCCGACAGCCCTGCGGAATTGAATAAACAGTTGATCTGCATCGGGGCAGGGCTTTTGGTTTTCCTGATTCTTTGCTGGGCACTTCGGGATCTGGAGCGGGCCAAGCAGCTGCGCTATGTGGCGGCGGCAGGTTCCCTTTTGCTGCTGGCGGTGAATCTGGTGTTCGGTGTGGAACTGGGCGGTGCGAAGAACTGGATCTATATCGGTGGGATTTCTTTCCAGCCGTCGGAATTGGCGAAAGTTTGCTTCATTTTTGTAGGTGCATCCACTCTGCAGCGAATCATGACGAAACGGAATATGTTCCTGTTTATTGCCTATTCTGCTGTGATCTGTGGCTGCTTGGCTTTGATGAATGACTTTGGTACGGCACTGATCTTCTTTACTGGCTTTTTGGTCATTGCCTATATGCGTTCCGGCAGTGTGGCAACCATCGCATTGATCGTTACCGGTGTGGCAATGGCAGGGGTTATGGCAGTGCGGTTCCGCCCCCATATGCTCAGCAGGTTCTCTGCATGGGGTCATGTATGGGAAAATGCTTTGACATCCGGATACCAGCAGACCAGAGCCATGATGTGCATTGCCTCCGGCGGCTTGTTCGGACTGGGTGCGGGAAATGGCTGGCTCAAGTATGTGGCAGCTTCGGATACAGACCTTGTGTTTGCGTTTGTGGCAGAAGAATGGGGTTTGATCATGGCAATGCTCATGGTGCTTGCCGTTGCTGTTTTCGGTGTGTTTGTAGTTCGCTCGGCCTCTGTGGGCCGCAGCAGCTTTTATACCATCGGCGCTTGTGCTGCCGGCGCTATTTTTATGGTGCAGACGGTGTTGAACGTGTTCGGCACGGTGGACCTGCTGCCCCTTACAGGTGTGACATTTCCCTTTGTATCCAACGGCGGCAGCAGCATGATCGCCTGCTGGGGTCTTCTTGCGTTCCTGAAAGCTGCCGATACCCGGCAGAATGCCAGTATGGCAGTGAAGCTGCCCTCCAAAAAGGATGTGAAATCATGAAACGAATCTCCCACCGGATGATTTTTCTTCGGGTTCTCATGGCAATATTGGTGTTAGGGCTGACATTTTTTGCAGTCCGATACGTTATCCACGCAGGGCAATGGGTAACTTTTTCCGGCAGCCCCCATGTCTATTCCGGCAGCAACCTGTCCACAGGTCTGATCGTTGACCGAAGCGGTGTTCTTTTGCTGGATAGTACGAATGGCAGAGTTTACAGCGAGGATGCGGCACTGCGGCAGGCCACCATGCACCTGTTGGGGGATCGGTATGGCTATATTTTTGCTCCGGTTCTCAATGAATATGCAGACGAAATGATAGGCTATGATGCCGTCAATGGCTTGTACACAGCGGCAGAAAACGGCAATACGGCACACCTGACCATCTCGGCATCTGTCCAGAAAACCGCACAGGCGGCATTAGCGGGACGAAAAGGTACCATCGGTGTGTATAACTACAAGACAGGGGAGATCCTGTGTGCCGTTACTGCGCCTACCTATGATCCCGACAATATGCCCGATATCGATCATGATACGACGGGAGCATATGACGGTGTGTATCTCAATCGCTTTTTTCAAAACACGTATGTTCCCGGATCTATTTTCAAGGTATTGACGGCACAGGCAGCTCTGGAGACCATTGACGGCGTGGAGGATCAGACCTTCCATTGTGATGGCAGTTGTGACATTGGTGCAGATACCATCGTTTGTAATGGCGTCCATGGAGATGTGAGCCTGCAATTGGCTTTGGAAGTTTCCTGCAATGTGGCGTTTGCCCAACTGGCACTGCAGGTGGGACGGGACACGCTGCAGGAGTATGCCCAGCGGTTCGGCATTACGGAATCTTTGACATTTGACGGATTGACCACAGCAAAAGGAAATTTTGATTTGGAAGGTGCGGCGGACAGTCAGGTGGCTTGGGCGGGGATCGGTCAATACACGAATTTGATCAACGCCTGCCAGTATATGACCTTCATGGGCATGATTGCCGGCGGCGGTCAGGCAGCACAGCCCTATTTGATGGAAAAAGTGGATGGCGGCCTTTTGACAGGATACAGAGCCGGAGAAAAAATGCTGGATCGGTCCATGGATGCAAAGGCAGCAGATAAATTGGCAGAAATGATGCACAGTGCGGTAGAAAATCGCTATGGAGCGTGGCAATTCCCGGATTTGTACGTCTGTGCAAAATCGGGTACTGCAGAGGTAAGAGAGGGGAGTACGCCCCATGCCACGTTTGCGGGCTTTATTCGGGATGCGGAATATCCCTTGGCCTTTGTGGTCATTGTGGAACATGGCGGCTCCGGCAGTGCTGCCTGCGCACCCATTGCGGGGCAGGTATTGAATGCCTGCGTAGCGGCGTTGAATGCAGAATAAGTGTGTTTAAAATATAAAAACATACAGAAAAAATTGATAAACGGAATTGCCTGTTGACGAAACAGGAGAATTGTGGTATTATGGGCAAAGAAGTGTATGCTGGTATAGCTCAGTCGGTAGAGCAGCTGATTCGTAATCAGCAGGTCGTGTGTTCGAGTCACATTACCAGCTCCACTACATATTTATCAATGTGCTGTGCAGCCGGCTGACAAATGAGATTATAGTAAAAGATTATTTTATTATAGTTGATGCTGTCGTATTTTGATTTTGTATGTGCTTTTTTTGCATAGATATGACAAAGGAAAGGAGGATATCCAAATGAAGAAGTTTTTCGAAGAGCCCAGTGTTGAGGTCGTTGCTTTTGCAGTAGAGGACGTGATCACCACTTCTGTCACCACTTCTGGCCCCACGAACACAGGACCCAACGATGGTCCTATCGTCCCATGACATTCTTAATGGTTTGATTCCATAAAAGAACGGGGCCCCAAAGGGACAGGATGACGATCCTGTCCCTTTCCTGTTGCAAAATCAAACGCAGCGGAGAGAACTTTGACTCTCCGCTGCGTTTGATTTTAATCTTCGTTGTATCTGGCCAGGAAATGGCGGGTACGTTCTTCTTTTGGGTGTTCAATGACTTCCTTGGCAGGACCATGCTCCACAATAACGCCGCCGTCCATAAAAATGATCTCATCCGCTACATCCCGGGCAAAGGCCATTTCATGGGTGACGATGATCATGGTCATCTTTCTGTCCGCCAGGGAGCGAATGACCTTCAGCACCTCGCCGGTCAGTTCCGGGTCAAGGGCGGAGGTGGGTTCGTCAAAGCAGAGGATATCCGGCTCCAGGGCCAAGGCTCTGGCAATGGCCACACGCTGCTGCTGCCCGCCGGAAAGCTGATGGGGATAGTTGTCCATGCGGTCGGCCAGACCCACCTGTGTCAGCAGTTCAATGGCCTTGCGGTGTATTTCCTCTTCAATGGCTTTTTTGTTTGTTTTATAGTCGGGCCGTTCTTTTGCAAGCAGTAGACTGGCAAGGGTAACGTTCTGAAGTGCCGTGTACTGAGGGAAAAGGTTAAAATTTTGAAAAACGAGACCGAATTTCAGCCGATTTTTACGAATTTCCTTCTCGGATAGCTTCTTGCCCGCAGAGGCGCTCAAAATTTCCTTGCCGTCCACCCAGATGGTGCCCTGATCCGGGGTCTCCAGAAAGTTCAGACACCGCAGGAGGGTGGTTTTACCGGAACCGGAGGAGCCAATAATAGCAAGGGATTGACCCTTGTTCAGCGAAAACGAAATATCCTTCAAAACTTCCACATCACCGAAGGATTTTTGAATGTGAGATACTTTGAGCATTTCCATGATATCGTCCCTCCTTACATTCTGAAATAATCCAGTTTCTTTTCCGCCAAATTGAGCAGGATGGTCAGGATGCCGCAGGCGACCAGGAAGAAGATCGCAGTAGAGAACAGCGGCCAAATCAGAGCTTTGGAGGAGATGTACTCCTGTGCCATCATGATGATCTCTTTGTTGGCGATGATACGGGCAAGGGAAGTATCTTTGACAAGAGTGATAAATTCGTTGCCCATGGGGGGAACGATGCGCTTGACCATTTGCAGCAGGGTGACCTTAAAGAAGATCTGGGTCTTGGTCATGCCAAGAACTTCACCGGCTTCCCGCTGACCGATGGGCATGCTCTGGATACCGCCGCGGAAGATCACGGAGAAATAGCAGGCATAGTTGATTACAAAGGCGACCAGGGCCGCTTCCAGTCGTCCCAATGCCTCCGCGCCCCAGATCAAACCGGGGCCGTAATAGACGATAATGACCTGCAGCATCAAAGGTGTGCCGCGAATGATCCAGACAAAGACAGCAGTAATATCTCTCAGGGGCTGGAATTTGCCGATGCAGCAGAGGACTTTCTTCCAGAAAGACCGTTTATATTTTTTTGTAAGGAGGAAAGAGAAAGGCTTCCACTTGCTCATGGTGCCGAAGGAAATGATCAGACCGAGAGGCAGACCCAGAGCAAGCGTCACAAAAAAGATCTCCAGATTGATAACGGAACTTTCCAGCAGCCGTTTTATAATGACCATTGCATTCATGTATATATCTCCTAAACAGGCAAATAGGGGCAGGCAGCAAATGCTGCCTGCCTCTATCCAGAGGTTGAATTCTTTATTAGCCGGCAATGGCGGGAGCCAGAGACAGGCCGTACTTTTCAGCCAGTGCGGGCAGGGTGCCGTCGGCAACCAGCTCAGCGATGGTGGCGTTGACAGCGGCGGTCACATCGCTGCCCTG
The DNA here is from genome assembly GCA_045652125.1 of Candidatus Avilachnospira sp. Classification (GTDB taxonomy): domain Bacteria; phylum Bacillota; class Clostridia; order Oscillospirales; family Oscillospiraceae; genus Avoscillospira. Next base: position 36,504 of record JAZRTT010000037.1, read on the forward strand.
ACGGAAGGCAATGCCGTATTCCTCGGTTGCCAGCTCCACGCCTTCCACGATCATCAGATCAGCAAAGTCGGTGCCTTCGCCAACCATGGATTTCGCCAAAGTCCAGTCCAGAACAGCAGCATCGGCGGTGCCGGCCTTGACTTCCATAAGGCAGTCAGTCTGCTTTGCAACACCGACATAGTTGGCCTGAGCCAGATCGGCATTGGCATCCTCACCGGTGATCTGAGCTTCGCCGGCAGAACCCATCTCAGCGACCACAGTCTTGCCGATCAGATCGGCGGTAGCAGCCAAACCGCTGTCAGCCTTGACTACGATGACCTGAGCGTTCTTGACATAGGGAGCGGAAATGCTCATGTTGGCAGCACGCTCTTCGGTGATGGTCATGCCGTTCCAAATGCAGTCAATGCTCTTGGCGGCCAGTTCCACTTCCTTGGTGTCCCAGTTGATCTCCACGAACTCAGCGGCCAGACCCATCTTCTCGCAGACAGCCTGAGCGAATTCGGTGTCAAAACCGGTCAATTCGCCGGCTTCGTCGTAGTAGTTCATGGGCTCGTAGATGGTGATGCCGACCAGCATCTTGCCATTTTCGGTCATGTAGGCCAGATCGGATTCGGCTTCTTCTTCCACAGGAGCTTCTTCTTCCACGGGAGCCTCGGTCACAGGGGCTTCCTCTTCAACGGGTGCTTCCTTTGTGGCACAGGCGGCCAGGGAAGCGATCATCAGAACTGCCAGAAGCAGAGCCAACAGCTTTTTCATTTTTCTTTCCTCCAAAAAACAATTATGGTTTATGTGCCTTAGCACGATGATATTTTAGCATGGTAAAGAACTAATGTAAAGAAGCAATAAGAACCAAAAAAGACCGGGTATTAACCCGGCCTTTTTGTATATTGTGCCAATTAAAGAACCTTTGCCAGAAAATCCTGTAGTCTGGGGTTACGGGGAGATTCAAAAATCTTAGAGGGTGTACCCTGTTCCACCAGCTTGCCCTGATCCATAAATACCACCCGGTTGCCCACTTCCCGGGCAAAGCCCATTTCGTGGGTCACTACCACCATGGTCATGCCTTCTCGGGCAAGTTCTTTCATGACATCCAAAACTTCGCCCACCATTTCAGGGTCCAGGGCGGAAGTAGGCTCATCAAAGAGCATGACCTCCGGTTCCATTGCCAATGCCCGGACGATAGCCACACGCTGCTTCTGACCGCCTGAGAGCTGGCTGGGATAGGCATTGGCACGGTCTGCAAGCCCAACCCGCTGAAGCAGAGACATGGCCTTTTCCTCTGCTTCAGCCTTGGATTTTTTCAGCAGTTGGATGGGGCCTAATGTCAGGTTCTGAAGAATGGTTTTGTGGGGGAACAGATTAAAATGCTGGAACACCATGCCCATTTTCTGGCGATGGATGTTGATGTTCACGTCCTTATCGGTGATGTCCACACCGTTGAACAGAATCTGACCGTCTGTGGGAACTTCCAGCAGATTGAGGCAGCGCAGGAAGGTGGACTTGCCGGAACCGGACGGGCCGATGATCACGACCACTTCGCCTTTTTCAATGTCGAGAGATACGCCGTCAAGGGCTTTGATCTCGTCGCCTTTGAAGTACTTGCAGACTTCCATTGCTTGAATGATACGGTTATCGCTCACTGGTACGCAACCTCCTTTCCAGACGCTCCACCAGATTGGTGAAAAGGATGACCATGATCAGATAGATGATGGCCGCCAGCAGCAGGGGGAACAGGTATTCATAGGTGGCACCGCCGACGGTACTGGCCGCGTAAGTCAGATCGCTGAGACCGATATAGCCGACCACGGCAGTTTCTTTCAGCAGGACGATAAATTCGCTGCACAGGGGAGGCAGGACGTTTTTAAAGGCCTGGGGCAGAATGATGTGCCACATGGTAGGTATGTAGCCAAAGCCCAGAGAACGGCCGGCTTCCATCTGACCGATGTCGATGGACATGATGCCGCTGCGGAAGATCTCCGCCACGTAGGCACCGGAGTTGATGCCGAAGCACAAGCAGCCGACCAGAATTTTGTTTCGGCTGGCGGCGAATACGACGAAGTTCAAAAGAAGAATCTGCACCACAACGGGCGTGCCGCGGATGACGGTCAGATAGACTTTGGAAATGCCGTTGGCGATACGCAGGATAAACTTGGGCAGCCCGCTCATTTCCATATGGTTTTTATCCCACGTCACACGGATCAGAGAGACGATAACGCCCAGCACGATACCGATCAGCAGGGCAAAAAAGGTCAGCAGCAGCGTATTGCCCAGACCTTTGACGAAAAGCATATATCGGTCTTCGTAGAGAAAGCACTTAAAAATGTTGAAGAAAATGTCTTCCAGCCACTCAGGCAGATTTTGCACCCACAGGGGAGCAGAGTCCTGCCACAGCATCATGGGGGTGACTTTGTTCATGGGTTCAGCTCCTTAAAAGAATGAGGGCTCAGGATACTGAACCCTCATGGAAAGTATATTTCTTTTACTCGGCGGGGATGTACTTGTCGATGATAGCCTGAACGGTGCCGTCGGCGATCAGTTCTTCCAGAGCGACGTTGACTGCTTCATACAGTTCGGTGTTGTCCTTGCTCATGGCAGCGGCGTACTCTTCCAGAACGTACTCGGTCTCCAGGATCTTCAGACCCCCGGCTTCTGCAACGAAAGCCTTGGCGGGCTCATTGTCGATAACCACGCAGTCCACCTTACCGGTGAGCAGAGCCTGCACAGCGTCAGCACCCTTGCTATAACGGTCGATGGTAGCCAGACCCAGGTCTTCCATGTACCAAGTGGTGTACAGATCACCGGTAGTGTTTCTCTGAACACCGATGACGGTGCCTTCCAGCACATTGCCGTCAGCGTCAACCAGAGCCAGATCGGCATTGGTGCCGGCGATAGTTTCATTATCTTCGGCAACGATGACCACCTGCACGCCGGTGGCGTAGGAAGCGGTGAAGTCAACAGTCTCCTGACGCTCGGGGGTAACGGTCATGCCTGCCAGACCCATGTCGGCCTTGCCGGACTTGACGGCTTCGATGATGGAGTCGAATTCCATGTCTTCGATGATCAGTTCCAGACCCAGTTCTTCGGCAATGGCGCCGGCGATCTCGGCATCGATGCCGACGATCTGTTCGCCTTCGTAGTACTCATAGGGAGGGAACTGCGCGTTGGTGGCCATGGTCAGCACACCTTCGGTGGCAGTATTGAGTTTGCCGCCGGAAGCAGCGCCGCAGGCAGTCAGACCGAGAACCAGTACCAGAGCCAGTGCCAGAGCAATCATTTTTTTCATTTGGATTTTCCTCTTTTCTTTTCATTTGTTGATTAGGACGGGTATAAGGTATCATTTTGCACCGGAGAAGTCAAGTAGACTATGTATGAATTGGTGCATATTTTGACTGTTTATGAATATTTTACAGAAAATTCGGGGGATTTTTCTGTTTTTTTATGATCTGACGGATTTTGAATATTCAGTTGGGGTCATACCGGTGTGCTTTTTGAACTGGTTGGAAAAATAATATACATTATCGTAGCCGGTAGCTTCCGCAATCTGAGTAAAGCTCAGATTATGCTCCCGAATCATCCGCTTGGCTTCTGTAATACGAATGGCGGACAGATCGGCGATAATAGAGTGATCTGTTTGATTCTTGTAGATATGCCGCAGCTGGGAGATACTGATGCTGAACTTATCCGCTAAAAGCTGTAAGGTAATGCGTTTGTGAAAGTGCTTGCTGAGATAGTCCTGCACCTGAAGGACGATCTCTTCATGATGGTGCAGCCGTTTGGATGGCATGGCTCGATTTTCGACATGGATCGTGTCGTTTCGGCGGTAAATGAAGATAAAAAGCTGCTCGAGATTGTTGCAGATAATCTGCTCACTGCCAAAGGGCGCATTATCCCGCCTCCGCATATCAATGAGGGGAGGTGTTTGATCAAAATAAACAAAAGAAGCTTCCGATTCCTTGACAATGGCGGAAAGACACTGCTTTTCCATGTAATTGAGGAAGAGGATCTTGTTTTCAAAGACCTTCATATAGGCACTGTCACAGCGGAAGGAAATGACAATGATACTGACGGCGCCTTGCGTAGAGACCTGGTAGGAACGAAACTGATGGGGGAACAGGAATGCCGTTTCTCCGGATTTCATCAAATACTGTTTTTCTCCGGTGGTAACGATCAAATCTCCTTTATCTATATAGAGCAGACCCCAGCAGTCATCGGTATCGCCGGGATATTGATAGCCCGGTGGCAGCCGGTAGCAGGCGATGTTGACAAATTCCGTGATGGTGAAAACGGGAACAAATTTGTGAGATTGCAGCATTGCAGATACACCTCGCAGTAAAAATTGCGTTTCTTTACGTTTTTTCAAGTCGTCAAAACTATCCTGTCAATGTTATCTTAGCATACGGCATTATTTTAACATATGCAACAGAAATTATAAAGCATATAATACAAATCTGGACAAAAAATATAAAATATCAACCATATATTATAAAGAATAAACATAACGATAGACGTATAATGATAGACAAATAATGTAAAAGACATTATGATGACAGGAAAGGAATGAGACAACAAGTGAAAAAGTCCATAAATATTTGGTCATTTGTGGGAAAGACCAACCGGGAAGCCATTAAATTGGCGAAAGAGGCCGGCTTTGAGGGAATTGAGCTGGCATTGGATGCAACGGGCGAAATCAGCCCCGAAGCCACCGAGGAGCAGTTGGCAGCTCTGAAGGCTTATGCCGATGAACTGGGGATGGCGATTCCCAGCCTGTCCAATGGCCTGTGCTGGGGTGATTCTTTGACATCAGATGATCCTGCAGAACGTCAGCGGGCACATGATCTGATCGTTCATCAGCTTCGGTGTGCCAAAGCTCTGGGTGCGGAGACGATTTTGGTGGTTCCCGGCAGCGTATCGGTAGAGTTTGTGCCGGAACGTCCTGTGATCCCTTACGATGTGGCCTATGACAGAGCCCTGGAAGAAATCAAGAAACTGGCTCCTGTGGCAGAGGAATATGGTGTAGAGATCGGCATTGAAAACGTCTGGAACAAAATGCTTCTGTCGCCTCTGGAAATGCGTCAGTTTATTGATGCTGTGGGCAGCGATATGGTCGGTGTCTACTTCGATACGGGCAATGTGGTCTATTCCGGCTATCCGGAGCATTGGATCACCATTCTCGGCAAGCGGATCAAAAAGGTCCATTTTAAGGACTATCGCCGCAATCCCGGTGGCCTCAATGCTTTTGTGGATCTGCTTGCAGGTGATGTGGACTGGAAGGCTGTTATGGCTGCATTTCATGCTGTTGGCTATGAAGGCTGGGCGGCCGGTGAGATGATCCCCCAGTATGCACAGGGATCCGACCAGATCATTTTTAATACGTCCGCTTCTATGGAGCGCATTATGAGAGGAGTTCTGTAATTATGATTAAAGTAGGATTGATCGGCTGTGGATTTATGGGCGGCATGCACGCTGCCTGCTATGCTGCTTTGGAAAATCTGGGTGTCAAGGTGACTGCGGTTGCCGATTCCAGAAAGGACTATGCCGAGAAGCTTATGAAAGACGGTGTGGCCTATTATGCAGATGGCATGGACCTTATTGCACAGGCTGATGTGGACGTGGTAGATATCTGCCTGCCCACAGATCTGCATACCTCCCATGCTGTGGCAGCCATGAAGGCCGGCAAGCATGTCTTTGTGGAAAAACCCATCTGCTTCCGCGATGATGAGATGGAACTGCTGCTGAAAACCGAAGCAGAAACCGGCGTCAAGGTTCAGGTCGGTCAGGTCATTCGTCAGTGGACGGAGTACAAATGGCTGAAAGAGACTGTGGATTCCGGGATTTACGGCAAAGTTCTCGCCGGTGAATTTACCAGAATGAGCTCCCGTCCGGAGTGGGCCAGTGAAAACTGGCTGCACACGATTTCCCGCAGCGGCGGTGTGGTTGTGGATATGCATATTCACGATGTTGATTTTGTCCGCTATATCATGGGCGAGCCGGATCGGGTGCAGGCTCAGGCCTACCGGGATGAGGAAGGCGTTATTCAGCACATCAATGCTCTGTACGGCTATGGCACAAGCGTAGGAATTGCTGTGCAGGCGGGCTGGAACTATCCGGCAACCTTCCCCTTTACCGCAACCTTCTGGGTGAAGTTTGAAAAGGCAACCGTCATCCATAACGGCGGCATTACGGTCTATCCCAACGAGGGAGAGCCGTTCCGCCCTGCTATGGAAGAAGAATTCCAGGGTGAAAACGATATCGGTGGCAACCTGTCCTCTTTGGGCGGCTACTACAACGAACTGAAGTACTTTATTGAAGGCTTGCAGGGCAAAAACGACCTGTCTGTTGCCACAGTTTCCGAGGCAATCAAGTCTGTGAAGCTGGTATTGAAGGAGTTGGACGTTGCCGGCGGCTTTATTCAAAAGTAAACTACATAAATAAAAATGTTCCGCCAATGCTTGGTGGTTATAAAACAGGAATGTGCAAAAATTTTGAAACAGGCATGATTTCGGTCATGCCTGTTCCGTTTTTAGATAGGCTTCGGGATTGCTGTTAAGCACCAAAGCGGCGTTTTCCCGTTCAGACAGATGCCGTAAATAAAATTCCTGTCTTACGAACACCCGTGCAGCGAGGCACTAAAAATATCAGGGAGCTTCTCTTTTCCTGCATAGGCGCTGCGGGCTTCCTTGAGAAGTGCTTCATAAAAATCCCGGGCAGCAGCCTGCCGCTCCATGGCAAGTTCCTGTGCGCGGGCGGTAAAAAAGCGATCATAGAGCCGTTCCAGTTTGAATTTATACTCCTGAAAAAAGGAAGCGGTGGTGTCATTTGTGCCGTCTGAAACCGTACCGTCTGCTGCAAAATTATAAAGGGGGCCGGACAGCTTTCCTGCATAAAGCAGCGTCCGAGCAGCGCCCATAGCTCCGGTAACGTCCAGCTTGTCGGCATCAAAAAGGATCTTCGCCTCCAAAGACTGTGGGGGTCGATCCTTGCGGAAACGGTGGCTGCGGATGCATTGGGCAACTGCCTCGACAAAATCATTATCATATCCGCACCGGATTAAAAAGGTTTGTGCCATATCTGCCCCAACCATGGCGTGACACAGACTGCTGTTCTCGATCTGAGCCTGCCGGCCGATATCGTGGAGCAGAGCGGCTGCAATGAGAACATCGTAATTCACATTCTCCTCTGCCTGGGCAATATCCAATGCCGTATAAAGCACACGATAGACATGCTCCTTGTCATGGGCGCTATCGCACATACATTGCTGCATATAAGCATCTATGCGGTCAAATTCTTTTCTGGTCATAGTTCCTCCTAAAAAACGTGCACAGCTTTTGCTGTGCACGTTTTGCTCAATTTTCTGCGCGGTGATAGACAAATGCGGTGGGCAGGGGACGGCCGGCAGGAAGGTTCTGGTTGGAGCACTTGGTCACATATTCACCATCGTACCAAAGAATCGCACTGGTGCCGCCGTCCAGATTCATGGCCTGCATGCAGCCATGGCGCTTAAGAATATCTGCACACTCAATGACGTGGGTACCCACAGAACGCATAGGCATGCGGCCTTCAATGACCAACATCAGAATTTCATATTTGTTCGACTGCCCGATGCAGGCTCTGGGGTGCAGACCGGTCCAGCCGCAGTTGGAATCGACCATAATTTTTCCGTCAATGATCAGAGCGGGCTGAAATTCCACCGCATCGGTTGTGCCTTCTCCCACAGGAGAGCCGGCATCTTTGATGTACATCAGATTGTCTTCATGCAGTTCCAGGCGCTTATAACCCCATCCCATATGGGCGCTGCCGTAGGTCGTGCCGTCACACATGGCATATCCGGCAAGGATACCGCCGTTGCCGTTGCCGTTGGGATCAATGAAACCGCTTCCGGTCATAGAGAGGATGCCGTTGTTGGCCTTGGCAATGACACCGGCTGTTTCGCCGGAAGTGCCTAATTGAGAAGAAGGATGAACAGCCAAACGAGCAGGGTCTTTTGCAATGGCAAGCACACCGATGTAGCCGTCACCCTTTACCCGAACCAAAAGAATCTTGTTGGGTACGTCGATGGCAAGAACCTGTTCTCCGTGAACCGTTTTAATGTCGGTTCCGTCATCATCAAGGCCGGCTTCGTTGATGCGGATGTTGTCCCAACCATTGTCCAGAATTTCAGGGTGATCTTCCAGATATTCCTCAAAGGAGGACCTGTCCAGTTCGTGATAAAGACTGTAGAAGGAGGTTTTTGCCGCTTCTTCTGCAGCTTCCTCTTCATCCAAAACAGAAACATTCACTTCGAATTTTTGGGCATCCTGAATCAGGTCATTTTCATCTTCTTTTGTCCAATTGGATGCCGCATTCATCTGCTGTGCCAACGCTTCAGCTCTCTGGTCCAGAACATCCTGAATGATATCGGAGGGGATGATGGAAGTTGCCAGCCACTTGTGATTCAGCGTATCCATGGCAGTTTCGATGTAAATGGTGCGCCACTTGGTGATGAAAGGGTTTTGAGAGTAGACGCACATAAAGTAGCAAAGTTCAATGGCGAGGAGACAGCCCAGTACAACGGCAATGACTTTGAACCGGTTTCGACGCTTTGCAGGTACTGCAACTGCGACCGCAGAAGCAGAGTCAGGGTCGGCAGAGGCAGTAGAAACGGCGGCCGGTGAAGGTCTGACCCGGGTCTTTGCCAATCGTGCAGCTGTTTTTGAAGTGCCGTATAATTTGATTTGGCTCATAATGCTCCTTTGTCTAACACAGTGGTATGGGAAATTACCGGATTGTACCTGTTCGCCGGCAGCTTTGCCGGTTTGGGACAAGTACGCATACCTAACATATTCTAACACACTTTCTCAGGAAATGCAAATGATTCTCCCGAAATACACCTGTCCTGATCAAAAAAGACAAAATGATATCTATGACCATCGGGGTGCTTTACATATTTGGTTCAAACTGATAAAATAGAGGCGATAAATCTGTTGCTTATGCCGAATGAAAGTATCGAGGACATACTATGACGATTACAGTAACATTAAACCCGGCCCTGGATAAAACAGTTATCCTTCCCGGCTTTGCGGTCAATACAGTCAATCGGGTTCAGGCTGTGCGGCTTGACCCCGGCGGGAAGGGAATCAATGTTTCCAAGACAATTTTGGCTTTGGGGGGAAAGACCCTTGCCGTCGGTGTTTTGGGCGGAGCCGCCGGTGGCTATATTAAGACTGCATTGGACGAAATGGGGCTCTCTAACCGGATGGTTCTCACAGAAGCCTCCACCAGAACCAATTTAAAAATTGTGGACCCTGTTTTTGGGACCAACACAGATATCAACGAATTGGGCAGCCCATTGGATGAGACGGTACTGCAGAAAATTTGGCAAATACTGCTGCAGTCGGCACAGCCGGGAGATACGGTGGTATTTGCAGGGAAAAACCCGCCGGGTATGGCCGACGAGTGTTTGGCACAATGGATCAGGCAGCTGAAATCTATGGGGATCCGGATCTGTGTGGATACGGTGGGAGAGCCTATGCGGCTGGCTTTGGCGGAGAAGCCCCATATCATTAAGCCCAATCAAGCGGAGCTGTGCGAGCTGCTGGGCAGAGACCTGGACAAAGACCGGGATATTATCGAAGCAGCTCGGGAACTGGCAGCCGGCGGCATTGAACTGGTGGCTGTATCTATGGGCAGTGACGGAGCGGTTTTTGCGACGAAAGATCAGTGCATCCGCGCTTACAGCCCCAAGGTCAATGTGGGCAGTACCGTTGGAGCCGGAGATGCCATGATGGCAGCTTTGGCATACTATACAGATGCAGGCTGTTCCATGGAAGAGACAGCACGGCGTGCTGTTGCCACAGCTTCGGCGAAGGTCATGTGCAGCGGATCGGAAGCGGCGGAGCTGTCTGCTATCCTGCCTTTGATCGACCGGGTGAGAATAGAACCATTATGATACAAAAGCCATCGGCTCTGCCGATGGCTTTTATGCTCAGCTTTGTTGCAGCTGCCACCGCTGGAAGGCCTCTGCTGCGGCGGCAAATTCTTCATCGTCTATGATATCTTCCACAGTGCACTGGTCATTTTCTTCCAGATAACGGAAAAGAAAAATATCTGCCTCATAAACGGAGTGGTCGAGATCGGGGGTCAGGGCAATATATTGTTGGGTTCCTGACGGATAGACAGCGATGACCCCAAATTCGCTGTCCTGAGAATTTCCGTTGTCATCTGTAATGGTCAGGGTAATGGTGCGCTCGGCGTAGTCATGGGCGCTGCCGCAGTTACCATGCCGGCAGGGGTGGTCTTCATGAGAGCCGCAATCATGGCCGCAATCGTGGCCGTTTTCGTGATGGCTGCATTGAATGTTGGGATCGTACATGAGGGTGTTGTGCAGCAGGTTTTCCACGGCCTGATCTGCATTGCCCCGGCATCCGCCATAGAGTTTGATGCCGGCATCACGAAGGGCTGCCTGAGCACCGCCGCCAATTCCGCCGCAGATCAGCACGTCTACGCTCTTTTCCTGCAGAAATCCTGCCAAAGCTCCGTGTCCGCTGCCCTGGGTGGAGAGAATCTGCGAAGATCGTACCTCACCGTTTTCCACCACATAGAGTTTCATCTGCTCTGTATGTCCAAAATGCTGAAAAATTTCCCCGTTGTCGTAAGTAACTGCAATAATCATAGAATGTGCTCCTTTTATATTTTCCCTATTATTATAATGCGGTAATCCTATAAGTCAAGCTGTCGGAAATGGTTCCTTCATTGACAGAACGGGTACTTCCTTTTATAATAAGTCTGAGAGAAGGGGTGAAGTTGTGGAACTGAAATCGTATTTTCCTGTATATGATAAGCTGCCGCCGCAGGAACAGGAACAACTTCTGCGGCTGGCTGTGCGCCGTACGGTTTCTCCGGGGACGGTAGTACACAACGGGGCTGTGGACTGCATGGGGCTGCTGATCATCCGATCCGGGCAGCTTCGGGCTTATATCAACTCCGATGAAGGACGGGAGATCACCCTATACCGGCTGTTTGAACGGGATGTTTGCCTGTTTTCCGCATCCTGCATCATGAGCAGCATCCAGTTTGAATTGGTCATTGCAGCCGAAAAAGAGACGGATTTTTGGGTCATTCCGCCCCACTACTATAAAGCGCTGATGGAGCGGTCTGCACCGGTTGCCAATTATACCAACCAAATCATGGCTACCCGATTTACGGAGGTCATGTGGTTGATCGAACAGATTATGTGGAAGAGCATGGATAAGCGGCTGGCAGAATTTTTGCTGGAGGAAAGTGCACTTGAGGGCACTCGGGTGCTGAAGCTTACCCATGAAGCGATTGCCAACCATCTGGGTACCGCTCGGGAAGTGGTTACACGGATGCTGAAATACTTTCAGAATGAGGGCATGGTAAAGCTCCAAAGAGGAACCATTGAACTGCTTGAAGAAGAAAAATGGAACATATGATGAAACGCAGGCAATGAATTGCCTGCGTTTGTCATTTACCGGAACAGATTTAAGATTTTCTGCTTGGGCATCGCACCTTTGGATTGATTGGTAATTTTTCCGTTTTTCATCACGAATAGGGAAGGAATGGTCATAACACCGAACTGGGCAGCCAGCTCCTGCTGTTCATCCACATTGATCTTCACTACTTTGTATTCCGGGTGCTCCCGAGCGATCTCCTCCACAATGGGAATGACCATTCGGCAGGGGCCACACCAGGGTGCCCAAAAATCCAAAAGAACGGGACGATCGCTTTCCATGACTTCCTGCTGAAAGTTGTTCTTGTTAACATTGATTGCAGACATTGTATGGTCCTCCTTTGTTTTATCTTGTGACCTTAGTATATCGAGAATCTTTTCGGTTATCTGTGATATTGTCACATTATAAAGAAATTTTCAAATCAGAACAAACGACTGCCTGCTGCAAACTTTGCATGAATATTCCGCTCGTCTCCCAGATAAGCGATCCGCTCCAGACGCTCATGGATCGTCAAAAGCTGCGGATGATCCAGATTGCTGTCATCCAGTACGACAACATCCATTTCATAACCCGGATCGAATGCACCTACCTGTCCGAAAAAGGCTCCGCCGCCTCTGGTGGCCAGATAGAAGGCTGTGTCAAAGGTCAGATAGGGAACGCTCTGATCCAGCAGCCTCCACCGGAGCTTGGATGACTGAATGGCGTGAACCATAGCTCGGAACATGCTTTCGTGGCTTCCGCCTGCCACATCGGTGGCAAGCCCCACGTTAAGACCGTAGTCCAAATATTTGCGAATGGGCGCAACACCGGATGCAACGTTGATATTGGATTCGGGCGAGTGGGCAATAAAGACTCCGTTTTCCTTCATTTTCTTTATTTCGTCTTCATCGGAATATACGCAGTGAGCCATGATGCACTTGTAGTTTCCGCCAAACAAACCAAACCGATCGTAGGCGTCACCATAGTTTTTGGCTTGCGGAGCAAGCTCCTTTACCCATGTGATTTCGCTGAGATTTTCGGAAAGATGGCTCTGAACCGGAATGCCATATTCCTTTTGCAGGCATCCAAGCTGTTCCAGGAGCTCATCGGTACAGGAGGGGAAGAAACGGGGGGTGAGGATGGGGAACGTGTGCCGATATTTTTTGCTTTCTTCCAGCCATGCTCTGGTTTCACGGATAGAATCCTCCGGGGTTTGTTCCCGATAATAATCCGGGCAATTGCGATCCATGTTCAGCTTGCCGACAAAGGTAATCAGACCGCTTTCCTCCAGCTGATCCATCAGGAGCTCTGTTGCGGGCCGGTGAATGGTGGCAAAGATGCTTGCCCGGGTAGTTTCGCTGCGGCGAAGATGGGCAGTAAACTGACCGTAGGCCAGTTTGGCATATTCCAGATTTTGATATTTGCTCTCCTCGGGGAAGGTATGAACGTTCAGCCAATCCAACAGCTCCATGTCCATACCAAGACCGCGGAAAGAAAACTGGGGTGCGTGGATGTGCAGGTCTGACATACCGGGGATCAGAATCCGATCACCGAAATCCGTCAGGGGAAGATTTTTATATGGTTCCGGCAGGGTAGAAAATATGCCGGCACAGTGGTTATCGATACAGACGAGATAGTGGTTTTCGAAAACGGCAATTTGATCGCAGTTTTTGCTGTGGCAGATATGTCCTTTCAAAACAAAGCTAGCCATGGAAGCCACCCCTTTCTGTGTTCAGTATAACATATCGGAAGGAAAAACACCATAGAAATTGATGTTGTTTCCGGGAATTGACTTGCTTTTGTGTTCTATTTATTGTACATTAAAAAAGAGGTGGGAAGAATGGCAAAAAGGGAAGGACAAAAACTGAAACTTCTGTATTTGAAAAATCTGTTGGAGACACAGTCCGATGAAAATCATCCTTTGAATACCCAGCAAATTCAAGACTATCTTGAAAAACATGGCATTAAGGCGGAACGAAAATCCATTTACAGCGATATTACCTGCCTGCAGGATTTCGGTATGGACATTCTTCACAAGCCCGGTCGCAGCGGAGGATATTATTTGGCATCCCGGGAATTTGAACTGCCGGAGCTGAAATTGCTGGTAGATGCCGTACAGTCCTCCAGATTTTTGACTGTAAAAAAGTCTATGCAGTTGATCTCTAAACTCAGCAGGCTGGCCAGCAGCTATGAGGCAGGCAGTTTGAAGCGGCAGATCATGGTTTCCGGGCGGGTGAAAACCATGAATGAGAGTATTTACTACAATGTAGACCGGCTCCATGAAGCCATAGCGCAAAACTCACAAATTCAGTTCCGTTATGTGGAGTGGGGAATGGATCGGCAGCGGCATGATCGCCCGGGACCCTATGAGGCCAGTCCTTATGGTCTTGTCTGGGATGATGAGAATTATTACCTGATCGCACATTCTCCACGCCATGGTGTGACCCATTACCGTGTGGACAGAATGGTAGGAATCGAAATGACCGGGCAGCCCCGCTATATGGCAGCGGAAGCCAAAAATCTCAATTCCTCAGCCTACGGCCGGAATGTATTTGGAATGTTTGGGAGAGATACTACAACTGTCCGTATGCGGTTTCACTGTTCTTTGGCAGGGGTGGTTCTGGATCGGTTCGGTCAGGATACCATGCTGATTCCCGACGGACCGGAGCATTTTATCTTTGCTGCGGATATTGCCGTATCTCCTTTGTTTTTCGGCTGGATGGCAGGCTTTGGCGATCGGGCAAAGATTCTGTCTCCGCAGAGTGTGATCGACGGCTATGTTGAATTATGTAAACCGTCTGTTTTGCAGTATGAATAAAAGAACCGCCCGGAACGGCTGTTCCGGGCGGCATTTTTGTTATTTTATAAAATCGGAAAACTTGGTTGTGTCCAGTTTGTCGAAACCGGAGAGGAAGCAGGCCAATTCTTTGGCAATGGCCAATACGCCGCCCTCAGAATCGGATTCGATATTCAGGGGCAGCAGGGGATCGTGGAGACTCATGCGGAGCAGGAACCATCCGTTGCCGTGATCGGCATCCAAATTGACCCGAACACCCTCGTAGTTATTTGGTGCGATGGTCCAGCCGGGCTGCTGTGCGGCGTAGTCTTTCAGCTTTTCCAAAACCTCCATACCGTAGGGCTTAAAGTCATCCACCAGGATATTCATTCGGAATTCCCTGCTCTCGGCAGGCTCAGCCAGATCGGCAATGAGACTTTCCAGACGGTAGCCTTCCTTCTTTCCGCGGGCCAGCTCTATGAGCAATTTCGTGATAATATAAGCGCCGTCATCCAGGAAGTAGTTTTCCTTGAAAGCGCCGTGGCCGGAGGTTTCCATGGCAAGCTGGCAGTCCTGGCCGGCGTTGTTCAGCTTGATGGCCTCATTAATAACATTGCGGTAGCCGCGCTTGAACCGGTGGTGGATGCCGCCGTGCTTTTCGATGAACTGTGCCAATCCGGTAGAGGTGATAGAATCGGTGACGATGGTAGTACCGGGATTCTCCCGCAGAAGAATGGCAGCCAGCATGGCGATGATGCGGTTGCGGTTCAGTTCAGAGCCGTCAGCCAGCACAGCACCGGCGCGGTCCACATCGGTGTCAAAAATAATACCGAAGTCGGCGTGGTTGTCTGCAACGGCCTTGGTAATGGCTGCCATGGCATCTTTATCTTCAGGGTTGGGGATGTGGTTGGGGAAAGCACCGTCGGGGTTCAGGAACTGGCTGCCGGTGGTATCTGCACCAAGAGGCTGCAGAACTTTTTCCACATAAAACCCGCCTGCACCGTTGCCGGCATCTACTACGATCTTAAATCCATCCAATGGTTTTTCTGCACCGGTGGCAGCACGGACTTTTTCCACAAGAATGGCAGAGTAATCGTCCATAAAGCTGCCTGCAGTTACAGGTGCGGCAGGCAGACCGGTTGTTTCATTCCCTTCGGCATAAGCCAAAATGGCGGCAATGTCCTGTTTTTCCAGACCACCGTCTTTGGTAAAGAACTTAAATCCGTTGCGGTTGAAGGGCAGATGACTGGCTGTGATCATCACAGAGGCGTCATAAGGGGTCTTGCCGGTAACGGTAGATATAAACATGGCAGGGGTAGAGGCCATGCCAATGTCGGTGACCCGAATACCCTGATTGCTCATGGAATCGCAGAGCCAGGCGCAGAGTGTTTCGCCGGACAGGCGGGAATCTCTGCCCACAGCCACGGTGAGAACTTCTTTGCCAAGTCGGTTCTTCAGCCACAGGGCAAAGCCCCGTCCGATGTCACGGCAGGCCTGCTCTGTCAGATTGATGTGCTGACCTTCCACACCTTCCAGTGCAATGCCCCGAATATCGCTGCCGTTTTGCAGTTTTTTGTAATCCATGGTTCATCCTCCATTGTGTATTTGTATGAATCATATCACGAAACCAAAATGAAAGCAACTCCAATCTGCCTCTGCGGGGATTGACGAATGTTTGCAGGAACGCTAAAATAAGAGGAAAAGGAGTGGTGATGTTGGACCGGACGATTTTAGAGCAGCAGCTTTCTGAACTGCCGCTTTTTCAATATGCTTTTTTTTCAACGACGGAGTTGACCTTTACCCACCGAGTGCGTCACATCTGTGAAACGGAATGTCCCATGTATGGAAAAACATGGGCCTGTCCTCCTGCGGTGGGGGAGGTAGAGGACTGCCGGGAAAAGTGCCTTTCTTTTCCGGAATTTCTGTTGATCGCTACGGTGACAGAAGTGGAAGATGTGGAAAATATGGAACAGACCCTTGCAGCCCGGGCAGATCATGAGGCCATCACTCGTCAGGTGACGGCAATGGTCGCTGCGCAGGGCTGCGAGACCATGACCTTGTCTACGGAGGCTTGCTCCGTCTGCAAAGAATGTTCTTATCCCCATGCACCCTGCCGCCATCCGGAGCGGATGTATCCCTGTGTGGAGAGCCACGGAATATTGGTCACGGAGTTGTTTGAGCGATTTGGAATCGAATTTTTCAACGGAAATCTGGTCACGTGGTTTTCTTTGATTTTCTTCCGTTAAATTATTTTCCCACACAAAACCGCGCAAAGATCCGGTCGGTGATCTCCTGCCGCATGGTTTTGCCTGTGAGTTCACCCAATGCCTCCATAGCAGCCTCTACGTCCACCAAAACGGCATCCGGGGTCATGTTTTCCGCCAGAGAAGAAAGTGCCTGCTCTATGGCTTTCCCGGCTCGGCGGACGGCATCCGCCTGACGGGTGTTGGTCAGAATAGAACCGTCACAGGGGAGTTCTTCGCCAAAGAGGCAGTCCAAAACGTATTCCAACTGTGCAAGACCATCGCCGGTTTTAGCACAGATCGGTACTACCCAATCAAAGGGCAGATCGGAGGGCGTAACTACCGCAGGCAGATCCTGTTTGTTCAAAACTGCAATCGATAAGGGGGCTTCCATGGCAGCTTTCTGTGCCCGGAAGTCCTCTTGTGTCAAGTTCTGAGAGCCGTCGCAGACGTATATGGCCAGATCGGCCTGCGTTGCGGCGGCTTCTGCCCGTTCTACACCCATACGCTCAATCACATCGTCTGTGTCACGGATACCGGCGGTATCCACCAACCGCAAAAGATGACGTCCCAGCTTAACGGTCTCTTCCACAGAATCCCGGGTAGTTCCTGCAATATCGGTAACGATCACTCGGTCAAACCCTGCCAAAGCATTGAGCAGGCTGGACTTTCCTGCATTGGGACGGCCAAGAATGGCCACCCGGAGACCGTGTTTCAGCACTTGCCCCCGGCTATAAGTGGAAAGAAGTTGGTAAAGATTGTTGGAGTCGGTCTCCAATTGCCCCCGGAACCGGTGAAGCTCAAAGGGGTCGATGTCCTCATCGGGAAAATCGAGAACGGCATGGAAGTGAGCCATAAGGTCTGTCAGCCGATCATAAATGGGTTCAATTCGCTTCAGGATGGCACCACCCAACTGACCAACAGCATTAGCGGCTGCATCGGTACTTTCCGCATCGATCAGGTCGATAACCGCTTCTGCCTGAGTCAGATCCATTCGCCCATTGAGGAAGGCGCGCTTTGTGAATTCTCCGGGGCCCGCTTGGCGGGCGCCGCTGACAAATAGTGCCTCCAGACCGGCTGCGAGGACAGCAGGAGAACCATGGCACTGAAATTCCGCCGTATCTTCTCCGGTATAGGAATTGGGCCCGTGAGAAACGGTCAGGAGCACTTCGTCAATGATGCGGCCCTGTTTGTCGTGGAGATATCCCATGATCAGGCTGCGATCCGGGGTCTCGGACTGAGAAGAATATCGGGGAGTAAAGACCTGATGAGCCAACGAAATACAGCCCTGTCCGGAAAGACGGAGGATTCCGATGGCTGAGGCCTGCCAACCGGTGGCGACTGCGGCGATAATATCGGACATATATCAATCCCTCACATGGTTTTTCTTCCTATTATAACGGCCAAAGATCCCCTTGACAACCATGGAATTTTCGACCAAACTGCAAAGGGCTGAACAAATCAAATGAGACCATGCTGCACCGGTCATTCTGAATGCCATGCAGGCCGGCTGAATCCAATAAAAAGAAGTCCTCCCGGCGGAGGACTTCTTTTTATTGCAGAACAGTACTTATTTGTGATGCTTGATCAGTCCGGCTGCTTTAAAGAGTTCCATGATCACAAAGGGGGTCAGAATCAATCCAAGACCGATAAGGTACAGATCCCAGTGCAGCCGCATAAGACCAAAGATACCGGCAAGAGGGGTGAACAGAACCAGAGCCACCAAAACGATGGAACTGAGTGCCGCCCAGTTCAGCTTGTGGTTAGAGAAAATACCAATGCGGAACAAAGAGTGTTCAGAACGCATATTGTATGCCTGAACGACCTGAGACAGGGCCAAAACCATAAAGGCTAAGGTTTGCCCACCTTCCAAAATGCCGGTTCGGACCTCACCTGTCTTAAAGGCAATGAGGGAAAGCACACCGAACATGACACCCTGCAGAATGGTACGGATTCCAAAACCGTGGGCAAAGAGACCTTCTTCCTTGGGTTTGGGTTTGCGGTCCATAATGTCGTTTTCCACGGCTTCCATACCCAAGGTAATGGCAGGCAGAGAGTCGGTGACGAGATTGATCCACAGCAGCTGCATGGAGAGCAGCGGGGTCTTGTGCCACAGCAGCATGGCAAAAAAGACGGTGATGATCTCGCCGATATTGGTGCCGAGCAGGAAGCCCACCACTTTTTTAATGTTTGCATAGATGCCGCGGCCTTCCCGAACCGCATGGACGATGGTAGAGAAGTTATCATCGGTCAGGGTCATGTCTGCGGCACCCTTGGCCACATCGGTACCGGTAATACCCATGGCACAGCCGATATCGGCAGCTTTCAGAGCAGGTGCGTCATTGACACCGTCACCGGTCATGGAAACTACATGATTCTTTCGCTGCCATGCTTTGACGATGCGGATCTTGTTTTCCGGAGACACGCGGGCATATACGGAGATATTCTCCACTCTTGCATCCAATTCAGAATCGGTCATGCGATCCAATTCCGTGCCGGTAATGGCTTCATCTCCGTCCTGCAGAATACCGAGCTCTTTGGCAATGGCGGATGCAGTAACGACATGGTCACCTGTGATCATGACGGGCTTGATTCCGGCCTTTCGGCAGATGGCAACCGCATCTTTGGCTTCCGGTCTGGGAGGATCGATCATACCGACCAGACCCATGAAGTGCAGATCTTTTTCCAGTTCTTCGGCAGCCGGTGTTTCGGGAACAGCGTCGATCTCTTTCCATGCAACGGCCAGAACACGCAGGGCATCGCGGCTCATGGAATCGTTCATGGCTCTGGCAGCATCCAAATCGCCGGAAATGCATCGGGAAGCCATAACATCAAAAGCTCCCTTGACGATGACAATGTTCCTGTCGCCCATACGGTTAATGGTGGACATCAGCTTTCGGTCGGAATCGAACGGGATCTCACCCAGACGGGGATATTCCCTGTTCAAATCATCCTTTGTCATTCCGTTTCGGTGCGCGGCCAAAACGATGGCGGTTTCCGTGGGATCGCCGATATGCTGTTCCTGATCCTCATGGAAAATGACGCTGCCGTCACAGCAAAGGGTGCCGTATTTCAGAAGTTCTTTGATTTCCGGGCTGTTTTTGGTACCGATTTCCTCTGTGAGACCCCCGTCTGTATAGGCTCGGACCAAAGTCATGCGGTTCTGGGTAAGGGTGCCGGTCTTATCGGAGCAGATAACAGAGGCACTGCCCAGGGTTTCTACTGCGGGAAGGCGGCGGATGATGGCGTTTTTCTTAACCATCCGCTGTACACCGATGGAAAGGATAATGGTCACGATGGCGGGCAGACCTTCCGGGATGGCAGAAACAGCCAGAGAGACGGCGGTCATAAAGATTTCCAGAGCGGGAATGCCATTGGAAAGACCTACGACGAAAACGACGGCACAGGCGGCTAAAGCAACAATGCCCAGATACTTGCCCAATTGGGTAAGTTTTTCCTGCAGCGGGGTCTGACCTTCTCCTTCGCTGTCCAGCAGGTTGGCGATCTTGCCCATTTCCGTATCCATGCCGATACCGGTAACAACGGCCGTGGCAGTACCATAGGTAATGGAGCAGCCGGAAAACACCATGTTGCACCGATCACCCAAAGGGGCATCTTCCGAAACCAAAACGGATGCATCCTTTTCTGAGGGAACGGATTCACCGGTGAGGGCAGATTCTTCACTTTTCAGACTGGCGCTGGTGATCAAACGGGCATCTGCAGGAACAAAGTCACCGGCTTCCAGACGGATGATGTCACCGGGCACCAGCTGAGCGGCATCAATGACAGTTTCCCGGCCGTCACGAATGACACGGGCATGGGGGGCAGACATACTCTTCAAAGCCTCCAATGCTTTTTCGGCTTTGCTCTCCTGCATAACACCCATAATGGCGTTGAGAATGACAATAAGCAAAATCAGGAAGGGCTCAAAGAATTCTTTGGGATTACGCTCCACACAGGCAATTACAAAGGAAACGATCGCTGCTGCGATCAAGATCAGGATCATGACATCCTTAAATTGCTCCACGAAGCGCTGCAGATTGGTTTTCTTTTTCTTTTCTTTCAGCTTGTTGGGGCCGTGCTGTTCCTGCAGCCGGGCGACCTGTTCGGTACGCAGTCCGGCAGAGATATCGGTTTCCAACTGCTGAATGACTTGTGATTGCTCCTGACTATGAGGTGTCAACGAAACATTCCTCCTGTAAATATGATTGCTGATATTATATCGGGAAAATAATGGAATTGCAATGGAAAAGAAGAATAACGCACAATATTTATAGATTATTCATTTATGAAAATATAGACAAAAATCCCGGGGAAAACTCCTCTAAAATCATCACTTTGCATTGTTAAAGAAAAAAGTCGCAAACTGGCTTGACAAGGGTATTTCCCTGTGATAAGATAGCACCAATATATCGAAAAGCGATGAAGGAATTATGCCTTGGTCAGAGTGCTTTAGAGAGCCGGTGGTTGGTGTGAACCGGTGCCGAAGATCCTGTGCAGTCTGCTTCCTGAGTGGATGCCCCAAAAGTTGCATGAGTAGGGTGTTCCGGCTGCCCCGTTACCGGCTAGAGGCTTATTGGAGCTTCGAAGAGTGATCGTCCGTCCGAAAGGATGCGATAATCAGGGTGGTACCGCGATGATTCGTCCCTGAAGCCAAGCGTGGCTTCGGGGCTTTTTTTTTAAGCCAGAGGTCAATACAAGGAGGACCCCAAAATGAAAATGAATGGTGCAAAAATTCTCATGGAATGTCTGCTGGAGCAGGGTGTGGATACCATATTCGGCTATCCCGGCGGGACCATACTCAATGTTTACGATGAACTTTACAGCTATCGGGACAAGTTCCGCCATATTCTTACAGCCCATGAGCAGGGTGCTTCTCACGCAGCCGATGGCTATGCCCGTTCTACCGGAAAAGTAGGTGTTTGCTTTGCTACCTCCGGTCCCGGCAGCACCAATCTGACCACAGGTATCGCTTCGGCTTATATGGATAGTTCTCCCGTAGTATTTATCACCTGCAATGTGGCGGAAAATCTCATTGGAAAGGACTCTTTTCAGGAGGTAGACATTACCGGCATTACCATGCCCATTACCAAGTGCAATTATATTGTCCGGGATGTGACCAAGCTGGCAGATGTGCTTCGGGAAGCATTTGCCATCGCCCGGGGAGGACGTCCCGGCCCTGTGCTGGTGGATATTGTAAAGAATGTCACAGCCGAAACGACCGAGTTTGTCCCGCTGCGGCGGGAAGATCATGTGAAAGAGGGAAAACTGGGAGAGCTGGTAAAGCGTGCGTCTCATGACCTGAAAATGCCGGAGCCGGATCTGGGCGATGTGGAGATCCTGGCAGACATGATCCGTAAGGCAGAAAAACCGCTTTTGCTGTGCGGCGGCGGTGTGGTGCGAAGCCGTGCCGATGTGGAATTCAACCAGCTGGCGGAACGCATGGACGCTCCCGTTGCCATTACGGTTATGGGTGCCGGTGGCTTCCGCGGCAGAAATCCTCTTACCACCGGGATGATCGGTATGCATGGTTCTCAGGCATCCAATATGGCGGTGGACAGCTGCGATCTGCTGATCGCGGTGGGCTGTCGGTTTTCTGATCGGGTGGCTTTGGATCCGGATAGTTTTGCCAGTCAGGCCAAGATTGTCCATATTGACGTGGATCGCTCCGAGATCAATAAAAATGTAGAGACGGATCATCACATCATCGGCGATGCCAAACGGGTACTGCAGCTGCTGTTGGAGCGGTTGGAGCCGCAGAAACATACGGCATGGAAGGAGTATGTGTTCTCCTTCAAAACGGAGACGGAGTATGACGAGGGCAGCAACAGCCTGACACCCAAGCAGATCTCCGATGTGATTGCCCGCCTTTGCCCGCAGGATACCATGGTGGCTACCGATGTAGGGCAGCATCAGATGTGGGTCATTCAACATTTTCATTATGACTATCCGGGCCAACTGCTGACTTCCGGCGGTTTTGGCACCATGGGGTTTGGCCTTGGTGCAGCCATCGGCGCAAAAGTGGGAAACCCGGAAAAGACGGTGATTCACATTACCGGTGATGGCAGTTTCCGCATGAACTGCAATGAGCTGGCAACGGAATCCTATTATAAATTGCCCATTATCACCTTTATTTATAACAATCAGGTTCTGGGTATGGTTCGCCAATGGCAGAAATTGATCTATGACGGCCACTATTCTCAGACCACATTGGATCGTGCTCCTGATTTTGTAAAGCTGGCGCAGGCCTATGGACTTGGGGGCAGGCGGGTTTGCACCGTTGCCGAATTGGAAGATGCTGTGAAAGAGGCCCTTGCCTGCGGCCACGGGTATGTGATTGACTGCGCCATTGAAATGGATGAGATGGTGCGCCCCATGGTTCCCGGCGGCGGACGCATTACCAATTTCCTGGTGGATTAAGGAGGGACAAAGCACATGGAAAGAAGATCCCTATCCGTATTGGTGGACAATGAGGCAGGCGTTTTGTCTCAGGTGTCGCGAATGTTCTCCCGAAAGGGCTATAACATTGAATCCCTGGCAGTGGGAACAACAGATGACCCCAACGTCTCCCGTATTACCATTGAAGTGCTGGCGGATGAAAAACACACAAGTCTTTTGTGCAATCAGCTTCGGAAGCTTTTACCGGTTCATTCGGTAAAGCTGCTGAATCCGGGCAACTCGATCCGCAGAGAGCTGATCTTGGTCAAGGTCAATGCCGACAGCAGCGAGACCTGCAACCGGGTGATCCAAATTGCCAATATTTTCAGAGCCTCGGTCATAGATGTGTCTCCCACAACGCTGACGCTGGCCATGATCGGTGAGGAGAGCAAGGCCGACGCCATTGTGAATCTGGTCAAAGAGTTTGGAATTCTGGAACTGGTGCGAACCGGCATGGTGGCACTGGAACGGGGTACAGATACAATTTACGAAGCAACCAAAGAAAAAGGAGAGTTCGATTATGGCAAAAATGTATTATGAGAAAGACTGCGACCTGGGCAAGCTGGACGGCAAGAAGATCGCCATCGTTGGTTATGGTTCTCAGGGTCATGCCCATGCCTTGAACCTGCGGGACAGCGGCTGTGATGTGATCATCGGCCTGCGTAAGGGCGGCAAATCCTGGCCTGTGGCGGAAAAGGACGGCTTTACGGTTATGACCGTGGCAGAGGCTACCCAGGCTGCCGATATTATCATGATTCTGATCAATGACGAAGCACAGGCGGATATGTATAAGAAGGACATTGCCCCCTATCTGACCGAAGGCAAGGCCATTGCATTTGCCCACGGCTTCAACATCCGTTATCAGCAGATCGTGCCTCCTGCCAACGTGGACGTATTCATGGCTGCCCCCAAGGGTCCCGGCCATACGGTTCGCAGCCAGTATGTTGCAGGAAAGGGCGTGCCCTGCCTGGTGGCTGTACAGCAGAATGCATCCGGTAAGGCCTATGATATTGCTCTGGCTTATATTGCCGGCATTGGCGGTGCAAGAGCCGGTATTTTGGAAACCACCATGTATGAAGAAACGGAGACGGATCTGTTCGGCGAACAGACTGTGCTCTGCGGCGGCGTGGTAGATCTTATGCGCTGCGGTTTTGAAGTTCTGGTGGAAGCAGGCTATGCACCCGAAAATGCCTATTTTGAATGCATCCATGAGATGAAGCTGATCATTGACCTGATCAACAAGGGCGGTGTGGCTGCCATGAACTATTCGATCTCCGATACAGCGGAGTACGGCGAATATGTTTCCGGCCCCAGAGTCCTGCCTTATGAGCAGACCAAGGCCAATATGCGCGCGGTTCTTTCCGATATTCAGGATGGAACGTTTGCAGGCAAGTGGATTGCCGAAAACAAGAACGGCCGCTGCTTCTTCAACTCCAAGCGTGCAATGCTTGCCAAGCACCCCATGGAGATCGTGGGACAGGAGCTTCGGGAGAAGATGCTCTGGAAAAACGATTCCGATCTGGACAGTGCATCCAACTAAGTCCTTATCCCTTCCGAGGCAAATGCCCCGGAAGGGGATACCGGAGAGCAGGAACCGGGTTTCTGTTGTCCAGTGTCTTATAACAGGAGGTATTTTATGCGTTCCGAACAAATTAAAACCGGTGTGGAGCGGGCACCCAACCGCTCTTTGCTGTTTGCCCTTGGCTTGACGGAGGAGGAAATGTCCCGTCCGTTGGTGGGTGTTGTCAGCTCTTATAATGAAATCGTTCCGGGTCATATGAATCTGGATAAGATCACAGAGGCTGTTAAGGCGGGTATTCGGGCAGCAGGCGGTACACCTATTATGTTTCCGGCCATCGCCGTATGTGACGGGATTGCCATGGGACATGTGGGCATGAAGTATTCCCTTGTGACCCGTGACCTCATTGCCGATTCTACTGAGGCTATGGTTATGGCCCATCAGTTTGACGGTCTGGTTATGATTCCCAACTGTGATAAGAATGTGCCCGGTCTGCTTATGGCTGCGGCACGGCTCAATATTCCTGCGATCTTCTGTTCCGGCGGCCCCATGCTGGCAGGTCATCTGAAGGATGGCCGCCGTACCTGCCTGAGCCATATGTTTGAGGCAGTGGGTGCCTATCATGCAGGCACATTGGATGAAAAGGGTGTTCTGGATTATGAGAAAAATGCCTGCCCATCCTGTGGCTCCTGTTCCGGTATGTACACAGCCAACTCCATGAACTGTTTGACAGAAGCCATCGGTATGGCACTTCCGGGAAACGGCACGATTCCCGCACCGTATTCTGCCCGACTTCGGCTGGCAAAACGCACAGGCATGAAGATCATGGAGCTGATCGAAAAAAATATCTGTCCTTGTGATATCATGACGCCTGCGGCATTCCATAATGCCGAGACGGTGGATATGGCGCTGGGCTGCTCTACCAATACCATGCTCCATCTGCCGGCCATTGCCCATGAGACCGGTGTAACTATGAGCCTGGATACTGCCAACGCGATCAGCGCCAAAACTCCCAATCTATGCCATCTGGCACCGGCCGGCGAAACGTTTATGGAGGATTTGGATCGGGCCGGCGGTGTTTATGCCGTGATGAAGGAGCTGACCAAGAAGGATCTGCTGGATCTGGATGTCATGACCGTCACCGGCAAGACCATGGCAGAAAATCTGGCCAATGTGGTCAATATGGATCCCGACATCATCCGGCCTTTGGAGAATCCCTATTCCCGGTCCGGCGGCATTGCTGTTTTGAAAGGCAATCTGGCCAAAGATGGCTGCGTGGTCAAGCAGTCTGCGGTCGCGCCTGAAATGATGGTTCATGAAGGACCTGCCCGGGTGTTTGATTCTGAAGAAGCGGCGATTACTGCGATCTACGCCGGAAAGATTGTCCCCGGTGACGTAGTGGTCATCCGTTATGAAGGACCCAAAGGCGGCCCCGGTATGCGGGAGATGCTGAATCCCACGTCGGCTATTTGCGGCATGGGGCTGGGCGAAAGCGTTGCTCTGCTTACCGACGGCCGGTTCTCCGGTGCCACCCGTGGGGCATCCATCGGCCATATCAGCCCGGAAGCAGCTGCCGGCGGTACCATTGCACTGGTGGAAGAAGGCGACCGAATCGCCATTGACATTCCCAATTGCACCATTCAATTGAAGGTTTCGGAAGAAGAACTCTCCCGCCGCCGAAATGCATGGATCTGTCCGGAACCCAAGATCAAAACCGGATATCTCGCCCGGTATGCCAAGTTGGTTTCCTCTGCCGATCAGGGCGCAATTTTGCAGGGATAAGAGGGATACATATGAAACAGATAAAAATTTTTGATACCACCCTTCGGGATGGGGAACAATCTCCCGGCTGCAGCATGAATCTGCAGGAAAAGCTGGAGGTTGCAAAATGTCTGGAAAAGCTGAAGGTCGATGTCATTGAGGCAGGCTTCGCCATTGCCTCTCCCGGTGATTTTGAATCCGTGCAGTCTGTGGCAAAGCTCATCAAGGACTGCTCTGTGGCCTCTTTGTCCCGAGCTACCCCAAAGGACATCGATACGGCATGGGAAGCAGTAAAATGTGCTGTTGATCCCAGAATCCATACGTTCCTTGCCACATCGCCCCTGCATATGGAGTACAAACTGAAGATGACTCCGGAGCAGGTGTTGGAGCGAGTGGGGGAGATGGTGTCTTATGCAAAAGCCTATACGCCCAATGTGGAATTTTCTGCGGAAGATGCCACCAGAAGTGACTGGGAATTCCTTGCCAATGTTGTCCGCACCGCCATTAAAGCCGGTGCTACCACGGTGAACCTGCCGGATACGGTGGGCTATACCACGCCTACGGAAATGCAGGCACTGATCGCCTATATTCTGGAGCATGTGGAGGAGGCACAGGGCATCGATCTGTCTGTCCATTGCCACAATGACTTGGGCATGGCCGTTGCCAACTCTCTGGCCGGTGTCATGGGCGGTGCAACACAAATTGAGTGTACCATCAACGGTCTGGGTGAACGGGCAGGCAACACCTCTCTGGAAGAGGTGGTCATGGCTCTGCGCACCCGTCCCGATCTTTACGAAGCCAAGACCCGAATCGAGACCACCCAGATCTATCGCTCCAGTAAGACGGTCTACGACATCATCGGTCAGACCGCACCTCTCAACAAGCCCATCGTTGGCCGTAATGCGTTCCTCCACGAAAGCGGAATCCATCAGCACGGTGTGCTGGCCAACAAGCGGACTTACGAGATTCTCACCCCCGAATCTGTGGGTATCGTCACCAATAATCTGGTGCTGGGCAAACATTCCGGCAAGCACGCCTTTGAAAGCCGCCTGAAGGAGCTGGGCTACGAGCTGGAGCAGGAGGAGCTGCTGCGGTGCTTCGAAGAGTTCAAAAAACTCTGCGACAAGAAAAAGACCATCAACGATGCAGATATCGAAGCCATCGTCTCCCACAACATCCGGGAAGAAGTGGTGGAGGACGGCTACAAGCTGGATTGGTTTGCTGTCCATACCAGCAACTTTACCACGGCCACCTGTACCATCAGCCTTGTGAAGGGCGAAGAAAAGATCGAAGAGGTCTGTCTGGGTGACGGCCCCATCGATGCAGCGTTCAATGCGGTGGATAAGATCACTAAGCCCGTGGAGCATACCTTTGAGATATTCTCCATCAACTCCGTCTCTCAGGGTAAGGACACTTTGGGCGGTGTTACGGTGAAGCTCTCTGCCGGAGGCCGTCATTTCAGCGGCCGCGGCCTTTCCACGGATATTATCGAGGCCAGTATTCTGGCCTATATCGATGCAACCAATAAAATGCAGGCTCATTTTGCCAAACAGGAGGGATAAGCCATGGGAATGACCATGACCCAGAAAATCTTAGCTGCTCACGCAGGACTTCCCAGCGTCAAGGCCGGCGATCTCATTGAGGCCAAGCTGGACCTGGTATTGGGCAACGATATTACCACCCCCGTTGCCATAACGGAATTTGACAAGGCCGGTTTTTC
This sequence comes from Candidatus Avilachnospira sp., assembly GCA_045652125.1. Lineage (GTDB taxonomy): Bacteria > Bacillota > Clostridia > Oscillospirales > Oscillospiraceae > Avoscillospira. The sequence continues at coordinate 64,387 of JAZRTT010000037.1, forward strand.
CAGAATTTTTGACAAGGACAAGATTGCCATCGTTCTGGATCACTACACACCCTGTAAGGATATCAAATCCGCAGAGCTGTGCTTCCGGGCAAGAGAATTTGCCAAGCGGTTCTCTATCACCCATCTGTATGATGTGGGCAATGTGGGCATCGAGCATGCATTGCTGCCGGAAAAGGGCTTGACTGCCCCCGGTGAAGTCATCATCGGCGCAGACTCCCATACCTGCACCTACGGTGCGCTGGGTGCCTTCTCCACCGGTGTCGGTTCCACAGACATGGCGGCCGGCATGGCCATGGGCGAAAACTGGTTCAAAGTCCCCTCCGCCATTCGGGTGGAACTGAAAGGCAAGCTGCAGCCCTATGTCAGCGGCAAGGATGTGATTCTGCACCTGATTGGCCTCATCGGTGTGGATGGAGCCTTGTATCAGTCTCTGGAGTTCACCGGCGAGGGTGTTTCCAGCCTGTCCATGGATGACCGGTTCACCATTGCCAATATGGCCATTGAAGCCGGTGCCAAAAACGGCATTTTCCCTGTGGATGATAAGACGCTGGACTATATCAAGGGCCGTGTAAACCGTCCTTACCAGGTGTTTGAAGCAGACCCCGATGCGGAATATACCCGCACAGTCACCATTGATCTGGATATTTTGAAGCCCACGGTGTCTCTGCCCCATCTGCCTTCCAATACCAGAACCATTGATGCCGTAAAGGGCATAGACATTCAGCAGGTGGTCATTGGCTCCTGCACCAACGGACGGATCTCGGATCTGCGTGCTGCAGCGGAGATTCTCAGAAACCGTCAGGTTGCTGCCGGCGTCCGAACGATCGTGATCCCGGCTACCCAAGCCATCTATCTGCAGGCCATTCATGAAGGGCTGGTGGACATTTTTGTAAATGCCGGCTGTGCCGTTTCCACACCCACCTGCGGGCCCTGTCTGGGCGGACATATGGGTGTAATGTGTGAAGGTGAGCGTGCCGTGACCACGACCAATCGTAATTTTGTAGGCCGTATGGGTCATGTAAAAAGTGAAGTGGTTTTAGCCAGTCCCGCTGTGGCGGCAGCCTCCGCTGTGGCAGGCTGTCTGGCTGACCCCCGTGAGATCATGAAGGGAGAATAAGCCATGGCAAAGGGAATTGTTTTCAAGTACGGTGACAATGTGGATACGGATGTGATCATCCCGGCACGTTATCTCAATGCGCCTTCTCCTGCGGAGCTGGCACAGCACTGCATGGAAGATATTGATCCCACCTATGCTGCCCGGGTAAATCCCGGCGATATTGTGGTTGGCGGCTGGAATTTTGGATGCGGATCCTCCCGGGAACACGCACCCATTGCCATCCAGGCCAGCGGTGCAGCCTGTGTCATTGCAGCCAGCTTTGCCCGGATTTTTTACAGAAATGCCATCAACATCGGCTTTCCTATTCTGGAATGTCCGGAAGCGGCGCTGGCCATTGAAAACGGGCATATGGTTTCTGTGGATTTTGCCTCCGGAAAAATTGTGGACGAGACTGACGGCAATGTTTATCAGGCTACGGGCTTTCCGCCTTTTATTGAAAAAATCATCGCTGCCGGGGGACTTCTGAAATATCTCAAAGTCCGACAGGACAGCAAGGAGGCATAACCATGGAATTTAAGATCGCATTGATCAAGGGCGATGGAATTGGCCCTGAGATCGTAGACAGCGCTGTGGAAGTGTTGAAAAAGGTCGGTAAAAAGTTTGGCCATACCTTTGTCTGCACGCCCTATCTGGCAGGCGGCTGTGCCATTGATGCCTGCGGCCAACCCTTGCCGCAGGAAACGGTGGATGGTTGTCTGGCTTCTGATAGTGTGCTTTTGGGTGCAGTCGGTGGTCCTAAGTGGGACAAGAATCCCGGTGAATTGCGCCCGGAGAAGGCACTTTTGGGCCTTCGAAAGGCAATGGGGCTCTATACCAATCTGCGTCCCGCCAAGCTGTTTCCCGCTATGGCAAATGCCTGCCCTCTGCGTGCCGATATTGTGGAAAAAGGTTTTGACCTGATGATGGTACGGGAGCTGACCGGAGGCATCTATTTTGGTGAACGGGGCCGCAGAGAAGGTAAATACGGCCCTGAAGCCTACGATACGGAAGCATACAGCGTCATGGAAGTGGAGCGAATTGCCCGTGTGGCGTTTGAAACGGCCCGGAAACGGCGGAAAAACGTCATCAGCATAGACAAAGCCAATGTGCTGGAAACCTCCCGTCTGTGGCGTGAGACGGTCCACCGGATTGCAGCCGAGTACCCGGATGTGACCTGTACGGATATGCTGGTGGATAATGCCGCCATGCAGTTGGTGAGAAATCCTTCCCAGTTTGATGTGGTGGTCACCAGCAATATGTTTGGTGATATCCTCTCTGATGAAGCATCTCAAATTGCCGGTTCCATCGGACTTTTGGCATCTGCTTCCCTTGGCGACGGTACCCGCGGCATGTATGAGCCCATTCACGGCTCGGCACCTGACATTGCAGGTCAAAACAAAGCCAATCCCATCGCTACCATTCTCTCGGTTGCCATGATGCTGCGGTATTCCTTCTCTTTGTCGGAAGAGGCCGATTGCATAGAAGCGGCTGTTGACCGTGTTCTCAATGCCGGTTGGCGGACGGCGGATCTGGGCGGCGGTGAAGCTGCTCTGGGCTGCCGGGAAATGACCGACAAGATCATGGCGGAGATCTGATATGTACAGGGAAATTGCAAAGCTTTTGCTGTACAGCGATCTGGGTGCCGATTCCATTCTGGTTTCTCTGGGCAGGATCTACCGGGACTGGGAAGAACAGAAGGTGGAAAAGGCGGAACTGGTCTCACGGATCTACGGACAGGTGAAGCGGCTTTTGGACCTGTCTACAACATACGGGTTTAATACCAATCTTTGGCAGAATTATCTGACATTTGTCCTTTTGACCAACGAGAATTCCTTTTCCCTTACAGCAGAACGGGTCGGGGCAGGGAACGGATCCGTCAATCATTTTGCCCTTGCGGATTTTTCTGTGTTCAAACGGCTGTTTCACTTTGACTTTTCACCGCTGGAGCAGGATCTTGGCATCGATTGTTTCTCTGTTTTGACCCAATATACGGCCTTGACCAAGCAGGAAAAGAACTACTATCGCTCCGTCAGCGAAAAGGTGCAGACCTTGAGCAGGGAACTGGCACAGGCTCAAAATGCCGAAGAAATGTTCCGCTTGGTCACAGAATTTTACAAGGCCTACGGTGTAGGTATGTTCGGTCTCAACCGAGCCTTCCGAATCCAAAACCGTGGTGCCGGCGTGGAATTTCTGCCTATTAATAACACGGACAAGGTCATGCTCCGGGATATGATCGGCTATGATTTGCAGAAACAGCAGTTGGTGGAGAACACGGAAGCGTTTCTCAATGGACGGCCTGCCAACAATGTCTTGCTTTATGGAGATGCCGGTACGGGAAAATCCTCCAGCGTCAAGGCATTGATCAATGAGTATTACGATTCCGGTCTGCGGATGATCGAAATCTACAAGCACCAGTTTCGGGATCTGTCTGCAGTGCTCGCAGCGATAAAGAATCGAAACTACCGCTTTATTATCTATATTGATGACCTCTCTTTTGAGGAAAATGAGGTGGAATATAAATTCCTCAAAGCGGTCATAGAAGGCGGCGTGGAAACCAGACCGGATAATGTTCTTATCTATGCCACGTCGAACCGCCGTCATTTGATCAAGGAGACATGGAATGACCGGCAGGATATGGAGTTTGAAAATGAGCTGCATCGGTCTGATACCATGGAGGAAAAACTCTCTCTGGCTGCCCGTTTTGGCGTGGCTATCAATTATAATGCACCCAATCGGCAGCTATACCACGATATTGTGAGGGGCTTGGCACGGCGGCAGATGCAGCGGGAGATTCCGGAGGAAGAGCTGCTTTTGCTGGCAAATCGATGGGAACTGCGTCATGGCGGTATATCCGGGCGTACGGCACAGCAATTCATTAATTATCTGGCAGGAAAGGACGAAGATTCCGATGGTAACACTTGATAAAATATATCATGCTGCCTATGTACTGAAAGAGGTGGCAAGAAGGACCGACCTGATTTACGCGGAGAATCTCAATGCGGCAAATGAGGTCTATCTGAAAACAGAGAATCTTCAGGTGACCGGCAGCTTCAAACTTCGGGGTGCCTATTATAAAATCAGTCAGCTCAGCGAGGAGCAGAAAAAAGCCGGTATTATTGCCTGTAGTGCAGGCAACCATGCGCAGGGTGTAGCGCTGGCCTCCACCCGGCAGGGCGTCCGAAGTGTGGTCTATATGCCGGACAGTGCACCGATCAGCAAGGTGGAAGCCACCAAACGTCTGGGAGCAGAAGTGGTTCTGACCAAAGGCGCTTATGATGATGCTTATGCCGCTGCGGTGAAAGCCCAACAGGAAACCGGTGCCACTCTGATTCATCCCTTTGACGACGATGAAGTCATTGCCGGTCAGGGAACCATCGGACTGGAGATATTAGAGCAGATGCGGGATGTTGATGCGGTGGTAGTGCCCATTGGCGGTGGCGGCCTGATTTCCGGTGTGGCCTATGCCATCAAAGAACTGCAGCCGCAGGTGAAGGTTTATGGTGTTCAGGCAGCCAATGCGGCCAGTATGGAGCAGAGCTATCATAAAGGCAGTCAAATTACTCTGGAGAAAGTCAATACCTTTGCCGACGGTATTGCTGTAAAGCATCCGGGAGATATTACATTCCGGATGGTACAGCAGTATGTGGATGATATCGTCACAGTCTCTGATGATGAGGTTGCTGCAGCCATTCTCACCATGGTCGAAAAACAGAAGTTTATTGCAGAGGGTGCCGGAGCCGTTGCGGTTGCTGCGGTCATGTTTGACAAGCTGCCTCTGAAAGGGAAAAAAGTGGTTTGTCTTGTATCTGGCGGCAATATTGATGTGAATATCCTGTCCCGTGTGATCACCCGCGGTCTGGTGACTTCCGGCAGAAACGCCAACCTTGTGATCGCGCTGGAGGATAAACCGGGGCAGTTGGTGGGCGTCAGCGAGATCATTTCCAATTGTGGAGCCAATGTGGTTTCTGTACGCCATGAGCGATCTGATCCCAATATGGCCATATCCAGCTGCTTCCTGCGAATCGGTATGGAGACAAGAGACTTTGCCCAGATCGATGAAATACATAAGGCACTTACGGAAGCCGGATTTAAGATCGTATGATAAACGAAAAAACGTATCATTTTGAGGAATTGATCTCAAAATGATACGTTTTTTCATTTTACCAGTCTCCGGTGCTGTGCTCCAGCAGGGGCAGATTCCGGAAGATGTTGTTTACGGAAAGAAGATATTCCTCTGCATTGCCGGATTTCAGCAGTTGTTTTCCAAGCTTTCGGCTGTCGGCAAACAATCGGAGCCAGTAGAACCACAGCTCTTTCATCCGCTGTGCGGCGTTGTTGCGGCTGTTAAACTGCCGGGTATAGGCATCAAACAGGCGATTGTGAAATTCCAATAGTTTTTCTTTTTCCACCCGATGGCCGAATTTGATTTTTTCTGCAAGAAAGGGATCGGAAACCAGACCCTGCCCTATCATAATGGCGGTAAGCCCGGGATACTCCTGTGCACACCGGAGGAAGTCCGAAGGGCGGACAATGTCGCCGTTGTAACTGATGGGATTTTTGCACCGGCGATAGGACGCTGCAAAGGCTTCTGTCCGAACAGGGTGGCGATAAAAATCCTTCCGTACCCGCGGGTGAATGATAAGCTGCGGCATGGGATAGCGGTTATAGACTTCCAGAATTGGCTCGAATTCCTCAGGATCGGACATACCAAGTCTTGTTTTGATAGAGATCCTGCAGGGGGCATGGGAATATATTTCGTGGAGAAATTCATCCAGAGCCCTGACATCGGACAGCATACCCGCACCTTTTCCCTTGGCCGTGACCGTACCGGAGGGACAGCCTGCGTTAAGATTGACTTCTTCGTAGCCCATTTGATGCAGTTCCCCGGCTGCCCAGAGAAAATCATCCGGGTTTCTGGTCATCAACTGCGGAATCAGCCGAATGTCGGCGTTATGATCCGGCAAGATTTCGGATATCTCCCTGGGTGTGAAACGATGATCCTGTGTAGGAGAGAGAAAGGGAGCATAATAATGATCCACACCGGGGAAAAACTCATGATGCAGACGGCGAAAGGCAGCCCCGGTAATGCCTTCCATAGGTGCAAAATCTAAGTACATATCAGTAACGACCGAAGGTGCAATTGGGAAAATGGCAGCTGTTGCAAAGCTGGCACAAACCTCCCTCACCAAGACGGATCAAATCTTCTTTTGTCAGAGGTTCTCCCGAAAAGATCTGAGGCAGCAGCACGTCAAAAATTGTGGTTGGCAGGCTGATGGCGGCACCCGGCACACCCAAAATGGGAATTTTGTTGAGATATGCAACCAATGTCATATTTCCCGGCTGTGCCGGCACTCCGTGGCTCACAACATCAGCACCAAGCTGACGAATGGCTGTGGGGGTAATATCGTCGGGATCCACAGACATACCGCCGGTGAAAATCAGAAAATCAGCACCTGCATGCAGAAAGCCTTCTGCGGCATCCAACAGCATTTCCGCCTGATCGTCGCAGATTTTAACACCCAGTATTTCACAGGGATACTGCTGCATTTTCTTTCGCACCACAGGCTCAAATTTGTCCTGAATCCGTCCGGAATAGATCTCAGAACCCGTGATGATCACGCCTAACTTTTTCGGCTGATAGGGCAACAGGCGAAACAGGGCTTTGTCTTTACACAGCATTTCTGCAGCTTCGATTTGCTGTACCTTTGTAACCAGAGGCACAATGCGCATGGAAGAAATCCGATCACCGATCTCGACAGGATAGTGATCCGGCAGGGAGGTAATGGTAATATCACCAATGGCGTTGATTTCACGGAGCAGATCGGTATCCACCCGAAGCATACCCCGTTGATCGGCGATCAGCAGCACTTTTCCCTCAGAAGGTTCTGTATAATGGGCACAGGGGACATAAGCCATAGCGGAAAGCCTCCGCGCAGCATCTTCTTCGTGGATCTCTCCGACCTGATCTTCCCAGATAAAAACAAATCGCTTGCCCAGATCCAGCAGGACAGGCACATCTTCAGGGGTGATGACATGACCACGACGGAATGCGGCACCCTTAAATCCATCTTTCATGGCGGTAATGTCATGGCACAGGGTCAGACCAATCGCTTTTTCCACAGCAATCTTTTTCATAATTCAAATCCTTTTCCATAGAGATTGGGGAAAGACAGTTCTATTTTACTGCCCTTTGGCGAAACAGTCAAGATACGGGAAAAAGAGGATCCCCCATAGGACCGAAGGATCGGTTCTGTGGGGGATCGGTTGGTTATCGTCTGTTCTGGCTGCTGTTCTGGTTATTCTGGTTGTTGTTCTGCTGGTTCTGATTGCGGTTCTGGTTGCTGCTCTGATTGCTGTTCTGCTGATTGCGATTCTGGTTGTTGTTCTGCTGGTTCTGACTACGGTTCTGGTTGTTGTTCTGATACTGTTCCATTTCCGTTTCCTCCTAATCATTGTAGTTTGGTACCGCGCCCTTAGTATGGCCGGTATTTTAGGATTTATCCTTCGGCCTGAACAAAATTGCTGCAAAAAAACCAAAAAATACGGCTGCTGCGATTCCGCCTGCTGCGGCTTTGAAGCCTCCGGTGAAAGCGCCGAGAAGTCCGTCTGTTTTGACCGCTTCCTTAACACCTTTTGCCAAAGTGTTTCCAAACCCCGTCAGCGGTATGGTTGCACCTGCTCCACCCCAGTCTGCCAGCGGTTCATAGATACCCACAGCACCGAGAAATACACCGGCCACAACGTAACATACCAAAATCCGGGCGGGTGTCAGTTTTGTCTTGTCAATGAGAATCTGACCCAGAGCACACAGAGCACCGCCCAGTAAGAACGCTTTCAGATATTCCATATTATCTCCTCTCTGAACCGATGGAAACGGCATGACAGATGGCCGGAATACTCTCTCCCTGCTGGGTGGAAAGGGGAGAAAGCAGGGCACCTGTTCCACAAAATAAAATATTTTTAAATTTTCCCTTTGCCATTTGCTGCAGCAAATAACCGCAAAGAACAATGGACCCGCAGCCGCATCCGGAGCCGCCGGCATGAACATCCTGTGTTTGCAGGTCAAAGACCATGGTTCCGCAGTCATCATATACGCCGCCTATGCCGATACCGTCTTTTCGGAAGAAGTCCAGAAGGATCTCCTTGCCCACAGCACCCAGATCGCCGGTGACGATCAGGTCATAGTCCGAAGGAGAAAGGTTCAGGTCATCAAAATGAGTATGAATGGTATCGTAGGCAGCAGGTGCCATGGCAGCTCCCATGTTGTTGGCGTCGGTGACACCATAATCTACCACAGTACCGGTTGTGGCTGCGTTGATATAGGGCCCGTGATCCCGATTACCCAGAAGAACGCAGCCGGCTCCGGTGACTGTCCATTGTGCGGTTGGTGTTCGTTGCCCGCCGTAACCCAACGGAAAGCGGTACTGGCGCTCTGCAGAGGCGAAGTGAGAGGAACTGATGGCGGCAGCGATGTTGGCGTATCCACCGTTGACAGTCATGGCGGAAAGGCATAGCCCTTCTGCCAGGGTAGAACAGGCACCGTAAAGTCCCAGAAAAGGGATGCCGGTGTTTCGCAGGGCAAAGCTGGGGCTGATGCACTGGTTGAGGAGATCTCCTCCAAAAAGCATATCCAGATCCTTGTCCTGAATCCCTGCTTTTCGCTTTGCGGTTTCCAAAGCCAAAGACTGCATGGTGCGCTCCGCTTTTTCCCATGACTGCTGTTTGAATGTCGTATCTTCGCTGACGTAATCATAATAGGAGGCAAGAGGCCCCTGGCTCTCTTTTTTTCCGGCAATGGCACTGGCAGAAAGAATCGCCGGATGGCGGTCAAAAATCACACTCTGTTTGCCACGATGAAGAATTCCCAAATCGTTCACTCCTTTTGCTTTAGTATGCGAGGTATTTTTGAAATTATTGCAAAGAATGAAGTCGGTTGTTTCGTTGCGGAATTTGTGATACAATTCATTCAGTTAGGAAAAACCCGACAGAAATGGAGTACATCAATGCGAATTGGCAGCTTGGAATTGACCGGAGTTACTGCCCTGGCGCCTATGGCCGGCGTGACAGACTGGGCTTATCGCACAGTTTGCGGAGAGTTGGGTGCCGCCTTAACGGTGACGGAAATGGTTTCGTCCCGGGCACTGGTCTATCAGGATAAAAAAAGCTTGGGCCTTTTGAAAAAAACGCCCAAAGGTATTTGCGGTGCACAGATATTTGGCAATGATCCCGAGGTTATGGCACAGGGGGCAAAATTGGCTCTGGAGCATAGTGGCTGTGACTTTATTGACATTAACATGGGCTGTCCCATGCCTAAAATCGTCAACAATGGAGACGGCAGTGCTTTGATGAAAAACCCTGAATTGGCAGGCAAAATCGTCCGTGCAGTCGTAGATGCGGTAGATGTTCCCGTAACGGTCAAAATGCGCATCGGTTGGGATCGGGGGAGTATCAATGCGGTAGAAATGGGAAAGATCCTTCAGGATAACGGTGCATCGGCTCTTGCCATTCACGGCAGAACCAAGTCTATGCTCTATTCCGGCCAAGCAGATTGGGACACGATTCGGAAAGTGAAACAGACACTTTCCGTTCCGATCCTGGCCAACGGGGATATATTTGGTCCGCAGGAGGCACAGCAATGCATCAAGCGTACAGGTGCGGATATGGTCATGATCGGCCGCGGTGCTTTTGGTAATCCATGGATTTTTGGTCAGGTGAATGCTGCTCTGACAGGTGGGCAGATCCCGGAACTGCCGCCGTTGGCACAGCGTATGGATGTGGCTCTGCACCAGTTTGAACTGGCAATGGAATACAAAGGAGAACACATTGCCTGTCTGGAAGCCAGAAAACATTTTGCATGGTATTTGCACGGTGTGGCATACAGTAATTTTTATAAAGAGCAGATATCATCTGTCTGTACGGCAGAGGATGTATATAAAATCACAGCAGGGATCAAGCGCGATCTGAGGTGAGACGATGAGCGACGAAAAAATTCTCATAGAGCGTGTACTGACCGGAGAGCTGGATGCGTTTGCTGACTTGATAGAGCGAAATCAAAAAATGGTCTATAACCTGTGCCTTCGAATGGTGACAAATCAGGCAGATGCCGAAGATTTGGCTCAGGAAGCCTTTTTGAAGGCATGGAAAGGGCTGCGATTTTATAAATTTGAATCCAGCTTTTCCACATGGCTTTATCGCCTGACCAGCAATGTCTGTATTGATTTTTTGCGGCGGCAGAAACGAAGATCGGCTATGTCTTTCTCAGTATCGGATGAGGACAATGCTTTGGAGCTGCAAATAGCGGATCCTGAGCCGGGACCTGAGGAACAGGCGATCCAACGGGACGACCAAAACACCATTGCCGGTGCTATGGAACAGTTAGACGAGGAATACAGGCTGATTTTGACCTTGCGGACGGTAGAGGAACTCTCCTATGAGCAAATTGCCCATATCCTCGACGTAAAAGTGGGGACGGTAAAATCCCGCTTGGCTCGGGCCAGGAACAAACTGCGTAAAATCCTTCTGGAAACAGGGAACAGTTTTGAAAATATTTCGTCCAATGATAAAGAAAGGGGGCAGAAATATGACCTGTGAAGAAGCGGTTTTATTGATCAGCGGAAGTCTGGACAGGGAAAACACCGAACAAGAAGAACAACAGCTGCAGGAGCATTTAGAAATCTGTCCCCAATGCCGGGAAACGATGCAGGCGTTTTTGGAGATCCATGCAGGGATCGCTGCACTGCGGCAGGAAGTACCTGCAGACCTTAGTAAAAAGGTAATGCATTCTATAAAGGCAGAAAAGCGTGCAAAAATAAAACGGCGAAATCGGTGGTCCGTTTTGGCAGTGGCAGCAGCATTGGTACTGGTAATCGGACTGGGAGACGGCAGCCTGCCGATTTTGAATGGGCAGGAGGAGACAGGATCAAAGATGGCGCGCCTGATGGAAGCACCGGAGGAAGAGACGGTATTCGGACAGATGGCAAAGGCCGAAACGGACCCGCAATTATTGGCAGAGGAACGCCACTCCTGCGTGGTGGTGACTTATGATCTGCTGCAGGAGCTGGAAGGCTGCGATTGGGAGCTTCTTCCCGGAGGGGGAAAATTGTTCGCCTTGCCGTCCGGAGACAGTGCGATCAAGTTGAGCCGGAGCTATGAATTGGAATTGTACACAGCAGAACAGATGTTATCGAATATATCGTATGCACTCCTGCTTCCGTAAAAAAACAGAAGAATGTCCGCCTTATAAGGCGGACATTCTTCTGTTTTTGATATTGATCTTGTTTTCGATCAACCCTTGATGGCACCGGCGGTCAAACCGGAAACAATGAACTTCTGGAAGGAAATGTACAGGAACATGATGGGGATCATAACAAGGATCATGCCTGCGAACAAGCCTGTCCAGTCAGCCAAACGTGTTGTGGCAGCCTGCAGGGTGTACAGAGCAACCGGCAGGGTGATCTTTCTGGGGTCAGTGATCATGACAGACGAACTAACGTATTCAGACCAGTAGCCAAGGAAGTTGAAAATAGCAACGGTTGCAATACCGGGTTTTGCCAGAGGCAGCATAATCGTCCAGAAAGTACGCTGGATACTGGCTCCGTCAATATAGGCAGCTTCTTCCAATTCATGAGGCAGAGTGCGGAAGAAGTTCCGCAGAATGTAGCCGGTACCGATGGCGGAGCCGGAAACGTTGCCTATGATCAGAACCCAACGGGTATTCAGCAGACCCAAAGCACGCATATGCAGGAAGCCGGAGGTCAAGCCAATGCCGCCGGGAATAAACATCAGGTACAGATAGAACCTAGACAGCATATCACCGGCACGCAGGTTCAAACGGGTGCAGCCGTAGGAGCTCATGGAATTGAGGAAAAGTCCGCCGAAAAGAGAGCTGAGGGAGATGATCATAGAGTTCATGAAGGGAACGGACAAACCGGTGATATTCCAAACCCGAATGTAGTTATCAAAGATGCTCTTAATATTCCATCCCTTAAAAAGCTCATTGGGAAGGCCCCAAGGACTCATAAAGAATTCCTGACTGGTGCGGAAAGAGTTGATCAAGTTCCAGAACAGGGGATAAATAACCGTAAGACAAAGCAGGCAGAGAAAAACGCGGGCGAAGGTGCGGCCGGCAAATCGGGCAAGTCTTTTACCAAATGTCATGTCGGCACCTCCTTAATACTCAACATCATCGGTTCGGGTGAGCCGCAGAATAACAGCGATCAAAGAACCGATCAGAATAAAGATCGTAACGCCGAGGGCGGCGGAATAACCGAATTTGGAACCGCCGAAACCGGAGCGATACATAACGTAAATGATATCTCTGGTATAGCCGGCAGGACCGCCATCCGTCATAAACTTGATCAGGCTGTAAACACCGGTAAACGCATTCATGGTGAAGAAAACGAGACAAGTTTTGACCATATTGGCAACCAGAGGCAGAATGATGCGGATAAAACGCTGAACCGCATTGGCGCCGTCGATCTCGGCAGCTTCCAGATATGTAGAGGGGATACCTTCAATGGCGGCTACCATCAAAAGCATATAATAACCAAAACCGGCCCAAGTCCACACGACGGTGATCGCACCCATAACGGTGCTCTTGTTTCCTAACCAGTTTTGTGCTAAACTTCCCAACCCGATGGCATTCAGACCTGAATTCACAAGACCGAAAGTGGGGGAGAAGATAAATTTCCAGATAATAGCAATAACAACACCGGAAATGATGTTGGGCATATAGAGAATAATACGATAATACTTGGATTCTCTGAGTTTGCTCTGGGTGATGAGACCGGCACAGGTCAGGGCAAGACCTAAAATGCAAACACCACCGATCAGATACAGTCTGATGTTTACAAGCATAGCCGGCCAGAAAACATCATCATGTAAGATTTCTTTGAAGTTTTCAAAACCGATCCAATTGTATTCGTTACCATAACCGGTCCAGTCGGTAAAAGCGTAGATAAAGGTTTTTATCAGCGGGATAAAGCTGAAGGTCAAGTACATTGCTAAAAGGGGCAGGCAAAACAAGCAAAAAGTAAGAACCCTGCTTTTATACATGGATTTCAATGGAAGAACGCCTCCTAAGACAAGATTCGGGAAGGACGGAACCTACCCCACGCGTAGTGCTGAGAAAAAGTGAAATCGCCACAAATACAAGGGGCGGGAAACCGCCCCTTGTTGTTGAAGGTTCGTTCGTTAATTTAAGGTATGAATTTCGACATCAGGATCCTGACGGCACTTCTCAGCAGAAGCTTCGATGCGCTCGCAGTATTCCTCAGGAGTAATTTCACCCAGAGCCAGATTGTCGTTCTCACGGATGATGGCATCCTGCAGGTAGTGATACCAGCTCTGAGGACCATTGGTCAGGAACTCAACATCGGGCTGCTGAGCAGCTTCGAATGCGGTGTAGTTGATCTCGGTCATGTATTCCTTAACGGAAGCGGGTTCCAGAACCTTGGAAACGGGGAACTTGCCGTACTTAGCAAGGAGCTGCTGGCCGGCTTCGGAATAGATGACGCCCAGCCATGCCAGAGCGGCAGTATTGTTGCCGTCCTTGGTGACATAGGTGGTGGTGCTGGTGGTAACGATGGAACGTCTGCCGCCTTCGGTGGCTGCGGGGACGGGGATGAAGGCCATGTCGAAGTCATCGGGCATGACTTCCTTCATTTCGTTTTCAAACCAAGTGCCGTTGGGCATGATGCCGATACGGCCATTGATGAAGTCAACCTGCATTGCAGTGAAGTCAGCGCCAACGGACAGGTTGGACATAACGCCGTCTTTGAGCAGATTGTCATAAGCAGTGATGGCAGTCAGAGCTTCGTCGGAGAGCCAAGCACCTTCTTCCAGGGTGATGAAGCAGGCATCATGAGCCTCACGGCCGCCAAAGTTGTTCAGAAGGGGATAGGACAGGGCCAGCAGGGTGTAACCGGAATGCTGAACCAGATAGGGGATGATGTCGTTGGCTTTCAGAACGTCAGCGGCAGCATACAGCTCATCCCAAGTGGTGGGAGCTTCGATACCCAGATCCTTGAACATATTGACGTTGTACCACCAACCGAAGTAGTCGGTAGCGATGGGAGCGGCATAGAGGATACCGGCGAGATGGCCATCAACCAGCATATCGGAGGTGACAACTTCGTTCATGGGCACGCCGTCAGCGTTGATACCGTTTTCAAAGAAATCGGTCAGGTCCAGAAGCTGACCAGCCTTGCAAGCGCCCTGGGGGCCCCATTCGCCGCCGGAGGAATCGATCCAGTCGGGAATGTCGTCAGTCATCATTCTGGCACGGATACGGTTGGCGATATCGGAGGAAATGTCGGCAGTAACTTCAACACCGGGATAAACGGACTTGAACAGTTCTACCATTTCTTCCCACATGCCGATATTGCCGCCGGCAAAGGCCATAATGTCCAGCTCGTCAAAGCCGTACTTTTCCATAGCAGTGGGCTCACCGTCAGCAACGGGGGGCTCTTCAACAACGGGCTCTTCCTTCGGGCCGCAGCCAACGAATACAGAGCAGATCATGAGCATTGCCAGCAGGATCGCAATCAGTTTTTTCATTTTACTTTCTCCTTGTTTTTGATGTAGTCCCCTTACATTGCACAGGCGCAATAGACCAAGGCACTCTGGAAACATTATACATAGTTTGGCGATAATTTGCAAGAGTTGGGGACAAGAAAACTGAAAAATTCATAAAAAAGGTTTCTGCTCTGCAATGGAGTTCGTCAAAATCAACAAAGAGAAACTTGCTGTATTGGGCACATTTACCATACAAAAAAATTGGCTGTGACTTTTGCCGAATCCTGTGTTATATTGGTGCAGAAATGAACAGCCCAATTTATTTTATTTTATGAGGAGAAGCATATGACAGAACGGGAAAAATGCGATGCCGGTTTGCTGTATGACACAACGTTCCCCGGCAGAGAAGAAATGCATCTGGCGGCAGCGGATCTGTGCTGGGAGTATAACCGCACACGTCCTTCCGATATGGAACGCAGAACGGAACTGATCAAAAAGCTGTTTGGCAAGGTGGGAAAAGACCCCTATGTTGAACCCAACTTCTTCTGTGGGTTCGGCTTCAATATTGAAGTTGGTGACCATTTCTTTGCCAATAATAACTGCAACTTTGTGGATCCGGGTAAGATCACCATTGGCGATTATGTGTTTTTGGGACCAAACTGTGGACTGTTTACAGCCCACCATCCGGTTGATGCGGAAATGCGCAATCAGCTTTTGGAATACGCAGGGCCTATTACGATCGGAGATAATGTTTGGATCGGCGGAAATACAGTTGTGGTGCCCGGTGTTACCATCGGCAGCGATGTGGTCATTGGAGCAGGCAGTGTGGTGACCCGGGATATTCCGGATCATGTGGTGGCCTGCGGCAATCCCTGCCGTGTTCTGCGGCCGATCACAG
Source organism: Candidatus Avilachnospira sp. (assembly GCA_045652125.1). Taxonomy (GTDB): domain Bacteria; phylum Bacillota; class Clostridia; order Oscillospirales; family Oscillospiraceae; genus Avoscillospira. The sequence goes on from JAZRTT010000037.1 coordinate 79,896, forward strand.
AAGCAGACAGGAACTGGAGAAAAGAAGCAAAGTAAAAATATAAAAGGCGGATGGCTGCGGTCAGCGGTTTTCTTTAGAAAAAGCACCCTGCCTGCCGGACAGGATATCACACGGTCCGACAGGCAGGGTGTTGTTTGTTTTGTACCGGGGGGGCACACTTATATGCATAAAAGCATCCCCGGAGCTTTTTTTATTACAGATTGCACAGAGCGTGGAGAATTTTTGTTGCCATGATCTCGTGGCCGGCATCGTTGGGGTGTACACCATCCGGGATAAAAGACTCCTGTATAGCAGGCACGTTGGGCTGCAGACCGGAGGCGACGTAAAGATCCAAAACCGGCAAAGAGTAGTATTCTGCGGTTTTGCGAATCATGTCCACATAGTCCTTCAGAATAGGATGTGAAGCTTCATTCTCTTTGGGACAGTCGTCATTGATCCTGTGCAAAGGCGTGATGATCAGAAATTTTGCACCGGGATACCGGGAGATGAGCGTGGTATACAGCGTGTGAAGTGCGCCGCAGAACGTATCGATTGTTCTGTCGGCAAAGGTGCCGAAGGGAGCATCTCCGGTTCCAAAATCATTTGACCCGCCGAAAATGACCATATAGTCGGCGTCCGGATCCATTTCTGCACTGCGCATATTGAAATCGAGATCCCAGCAGGGCCATTCGGAAACAGATTTCTGCTTTGCGATTCTGGTGCCGCCGACACCATAGTTGCGGCAGACAGCTCCGGTTGCCTCAGCGATGAGAGAGACGAAATGCTTGCGTACATGGCTGGTGCCAACACCGGCGGTAATACTGTCACCAAGGAAGTTGATTTTTTTCCCCTTCAGTACCGTGGCAGAAGGATCTGCCTGGAAACGGCAGGCGGAGAGATTCAGACGGTCAAATCGATAGACGGTTTTTTGACGATAGGTTTCTCCTGCCCGGAGCCATGCCTCCGGGAATTGGGGATGATTGGGGGAATCGGGGAAGTACTGGGGTTCCAGACAAAAGCCTTGCCAGCCTCCGTAGTCGGCACCGTCCTTGCCTGCGGCGGTGATTTGGTTGAGATGTTTCCCGATGCAGAACTGGACACCGGGGAGGGTGGTTTCCACGGTCATGGAAATACCGGAACTGAGAGACCGGGCTGCGGCTGCCGGACAAAGGGTGGTATCCCAGCCGTTGATGACCCAGTTGTGGTCGAAACTGCCCTCGGTGCGGTGGAGCTGCGAAAAGTCCAGATCCATTCTTCCAGCAATCAGGGCGAAATCACGAAGATCCATAGGTGTCCCGGTCACATCAGCCAGTTCACCGGTGGGGATGCTCCCGTCGCCGACGGGGGTGTAACGGTCGGCGAAAATGCGGATCTGCTGCTCATAAGCAGGCCCGGAATCATGACCGGAAAGGTTAAAATAGGTATGATTGGTGGGGTTGCAGAGCGTGTCCTTGTCGCTGCTGGCTTCATAAGTCAGTTCCAGGGCATTGTTTTTCAGTTGGTAGGTCACCCGAATGTGCAAAGTGCCGGGATAGCCCTCCTGCCCGTCCGGACTGGTCAGGCACAGGGTAACGGCACTTTCGGAAAGTTCTTCCACAGACCAGACCTGCTTATCAAAGCCAACGGCTCCGCCGTGGAGATGGTTTGCTCCATCGTTTGCACACAGCACATATTTCTGCCCGTTGAGTGAAAATTGGGCACCGCCGATACGGTTGGCGCATCGCCCCATAATGGCACCGAGACAGCAAGGCTGCTCCAGATAGTCTTTTAGGCTGGAGAAGCCAAGAACAACATCGGTGGGGTTGCCGCAAGCGTCGGGGACCGTGAGGCTTTGCAGGGCAGCACCGTAAGTGAGAATCTGGCAGGCTATATCGCCGCTGCGCAGGGAGATCTGTTCGACCAATGTACCATCGGGAAGGGTACCAAACGGGATCTTATTCTGGTTCATTACAGAGCCTCCTTAAAAATTCCTTACAAAATTCCAACTGTCCCGGCACATATCGGAAAGGGATTTTTCAGCCGTCCAGTTCAACTGTTGTTTCGCCTTTGATGTATCTGCCCAGGAGCGGGCCAAATCACCGTCTCTCCGTGGGCCGATGGTATAGGGGATAGAAACGCCGTTGGCAGCTTCGAAGGCATGGATCAGTTCCAAAACGCTGACACTACTGCCTGTGCCAAGATTAAAGGCTTCCGCACCTGTGTGGGACCGGGCGTATTCCAGTGCTTTCAGGTGCCCCTTGGCCAGATCGACCACATGGAGATAGTCCCGCAGACCGGTACCATCGGGAGTGTCATAGTCGTCGCCGAATACGGTCAGGTGATCCAGATTACCGGCGGCAACTCCGCAGATATAAGGCATAAGATTGTTGGGGATTCCGTTGGGATCGTCACCCAGCAAACCGCTCTCATGGCCGCCGATGGGGTTGAAGTACCGCAGAAGAATTGCGGTAAAATCAGGATTTGCAGCGGTGTAATCCCGCAGAATCTGCTCGATCATGGCCTTGGTCCAGCCATAGGGATTGGTTGCTGCATGGGCAGGCATCGTTTCCACATAGGGGACAGGGTTGTCCGGGCCGTAAACGGTGGCAGAGGAGGAGAATACCAGCTTGGTGCATCCAAACTCGTCCATGACCTCCAACAAGGTCAGAGTAGAATCAAGGTTGGTCTTATAATATTTCAGAGGAAGGCGGCAGCTTTCCCCCACAGCCTTAAGACCGGCAAAATGAATCACGGCTTCGGGCTGATGTTGGGAAAAAACAGTACGCAGAACGTTCTTATCCTCCACATTCGCTTTGCAGAAGGTAGGCTGGGTTCCGGTGATGGTCCTGATTTTATTTACAACATCCTCTTTGGAATTGCTGAGATTATCCACGATCACGATCTCATGGCCTGCCTGCAGCAGCTCCACACAGGTGTGACTGCCGATGTAGCCCAGACCGCCGGTGACTAAGATCTTCACGGAAATCCCTCCCTGTTGACGGTAATTGATAAACCGAAGAAATGCGGTTTCGCTTTTGTAACTGCCGGTACACAGCGATCCCTATGATTTTTGGCTTTATTTTTCATTTTTTGGAAAAATCATGTGAAAAAATTCTCTATGTGTGATATGATAAAAAAAGAGCCGCTGGGAGACTGTAAAAATCCCAGTTATTATACCATGGAACCAAGGAAAGTCAAAGAATATTTTCAACTCAAATCCAGTAAAAAACAGGAGGTTGCTATGCAATACAGTCATTATCTGGGGCATGAACAGCAGATTTCCGGAGTGGAAGAGCATCGCTTGATTGGCGGAAAGGGAGACGGCCTGCGGCTGCTGGAGGTACGCAATGGGCTTGGACTGGAGTGTACTGTTTCTGCCGATCGCTGTGCGGATCTGCCGCGGGTCACATTTATGGGCAGGAATATGGGCTTTTTCTCTCCCTGCGGTTATGTGGCACCATCCTACTATGATAAGGATGCAGACGGGTTTTTGAAAAGCTTTACCGCCGGTTTTCTGACCACCTGCGGTCTTACATCTGTGGGAAGTGCCTGTGTAGATGATGGAGAGGTGCTGCCGCTTCACGGAACCATAGGCAATACACCTGCAGAACATATCTGGTGGTACCGGGAAAGCGATGCGCTGGTTGTAGAAGCGGATATTCGGGATATGGTTCTCTTTGGCCGAAAGCTGATGCTCCATCGTCAGCTGCGGTTTTCCACGAAAGAAAACAAACTGACCCTGACTGATACTGTGAAGAACTGCGGCGAAACGGAAACGCCTTTGATGATCATGTATCATATGAATATGGGATATCCCCTGCTGAGTGAGAAATCGCAGGTGACCATCCCGTCTGACCGGGTCATTCCGCGCAATGACCATGCTGCCCAGGGGCTTGCGACCCATTTGCAGATGCTTCTGCCGACTGAAGGGTATGAAGAGGAGTGTTTTTTCCATGAATTTGATACCATGGGAAAGGCATCTATCTATAATCCGGAGATCGGTCTTGGCCTCAGCATCACATTTGACCCGAAGGTGCTGGATAGTTTCTGCCAGTGGAAAATGATGGGAAACCATGACTACGTTTTGGGTCTGGAGCCCGGAAACTGCACGCCGGAGGGCCGGGATATTCTGCGGAAAAAGGGAAAACTGCACTTCCTGTCACCCGGCGAAAAAACCACATTTACCTTTGATGTGGAATTTTATACCGCAGATCAGGAATAACAGGCGGATAATGCAGCGGACAGGATAAGGAACGTATTTTGTACTGTGAAATTCAAAGGAAAAGGGGAGGCAAGGCGTGAAATTATCTTTGGTTTCGGTGCCGAAGTCTTTTACATCTTACAGACAGGCAATCGATTTTTGCGTAAAAAACCAAATTCCCGGATTGGAGCTGTTTCCGATGATGGAATTGGAACAGGGGGATCCGGAGACTGCACGGCAGATCGCCGAAGAAGCCCGGGAAAAGGGACTGGAGATCACCTGCTTTTCTGCCGGTGTGGATCTGGCTGCCCAAGATGGCAAGGATCGGGTGAGCCAATTGAAAAGATGGGTAGACTGTGCTGTGGCTGCAGGCAGTCCCTATCTGCACCATACATTAGCCCTGAGCCTGACCCCGTCTTACGGCCCTGTAACATTTCAGGATATTAAGAATCGGGTGACACCGGCGGCAAGAGAGGTATTTGACTATGCTGCAGACCGGGGTGTCCTGTGTCTGTACGAAGATCAGGGTCTCTACTGCAATGGCAGTGTACGGTTTGGAGACTTTTTGTCCCAGATAGACCGGCCGGCCGGGATGTGTCTGGATTTGGGCAATTGCCTGTTTGTGGATGAAATGCCGGAAGTGTTTGCCGGGACATTCCTGCCGCTGGTGAGACACGTACATCTGAAAGATTATCAGGTTCGTCCGGCCCATATGCCCCATCCCGGGGAGGGCTGCTATGTGACTGCCTGCGGAAACTATCTGATCGAAGTGCCCATGGGGCATGGTTCGGTCAATTTTGAAACAGTATTTACGATGCTTCTGCGGCAGGGGTATGACGGTTGGTTTTCCTCGGAATATACGTGTTCCGGCGATACGGAGGGATTGGAGCTGGGGCTTCGGAATGTACGCCGCTATTATGAAAATGCCGGCCGTACGGTTGCGATCTCAGGAACTACGGCGATGCTGACTGCCGAATAAATACCGAGCAAAAAAGAGGGTATGTATCCAAAGGTACATACCCTCTTTGTCTATTCATTTTTTGGTGCGTTCTGTAAGTTTTCCACTTCACAAACAGTCAGGATACCATTTTGCACCCGAAAACGAAAGTCATAGCCGCCGAAGGCTACGCCGTAGACCCGTTCCGGGTCGTTCTGGTAAGAGGGGCGGGGATCCTGGGAGAGAAGCTTCAGGATAGGTTCCCGAAGCCGCTGCGGTACCATATCCATCCACGGCTCCGGGAATACGACCTGCAAGGAATATTCCCGAACAGGTTCAGCAAAACCGCCCGTGGCGTCGGGATGGCTGTCTGTGTATGGAAGGTAGGGCTTGATATCCAGAATGGGGGTCCCGTCCATAAGGTCGGCACCGGCCACATGGATAACAGGGCCTTGTGGCGTGTGAAGATCAATGTCCAACAGTTTTACGGAGGAAAGACCGATGGGATTGGGCCGAAAGGGGGAGCGTGTGGCAAAGACACCCATTCTGGTTTTACCGCCCAATCTGGGAGGCAAAACGGTGGGAGACCAGCCGTCCCGAATGGCCTCTGAAAAGACCCACAGAAGCCAAAGATGAGACCAGCCTTCCAGTCCCCGCAGGGCATCTTCATTCCGATAGGGCGGTGAAAAAACAATGGTGCTTTCCACCTGCTCCACCAGACCGCTCTGCCGTGGGATGCCGAATTTGGCCGTATAATCGTTGTGAATATGGGCAATGGGTTGAAACTCCATGGAATCGCTCCTTCGTGTATTTGCCTTATTTTATCATTCATTTCCTCCTTGACATATACCCTATGGGGGTATATAATGCAGATAAAGTAAGGAGGCAATACCATGGAAAAATGTTGTAAGGTGACTTTACGGGACCCGGAGGAACAGAAAAAACTGGTCAATCGGCTCAACCGAATCGAAGGTCAGATTCGCGGTATTCGGACAATGGTGGAGGGCGATGCTTATTGCAACGATATTCTTGTCCAGTCTGCGGCAGTGTCGGCGGCTCTGAACGCCTTCAACCGGGAACTGATTTCGGAGCATATGCATCACTGTGTGGCCCGGGATTTGCGAAATGGGCAGGATGAGGTCATAGATGAACTGGTCTTGACCCTGCAGAAATTGATGAAGTAGGTGATGAAATGAATCAGTTTCAGGTAACGGGCATGACCTGTGCCGCCTGTTCCGGTCGTGTGGAGAAGGCCGTATCTGCCGTAGAGGGCGTAAGTGTCTGTTCGGTCAATCTTTTGACCAACTCTATGACGGTGGAAGGCGGTGACACTTCTGCTATCATCCGCGCTGTGGAACAGGCCGGTTACGGCGCTTCCCTCAAGGGAAAACCCTTGCAGAAACAGGAAACCTCCTTGAAGGATAAGCAAATGCCTCTCATGAAGAGAAGATTGCTGGCATCTTTGGTTTTTCTTGTGGTTCTCATGTATCTTTCCATGGGTCACGCCATGTGGAACTGGCCGGTCCCGGCATTTTTGCGGGACCCTGTTTCGCTGGCATTGGCTCAGCTTTTGCTGACAGCCGTGGTCATGGTCATCAACCAGAAAATTTATATTAATGGCGTCAAAGGCGTTGTGCATAAGACGCCCAACATGGATACCCTTGTGGCGCTGGGTTCTTCTGCCGGATTTCTATACAGCATTGCTTCTTTGTTCTCTATGATCGTAACACACGAAGCCCATGACCGGCATTTGTATTTTGAATCCACAGCCATGATTCTGACTCTCATTACCCTTGGCAGGATGCTGGAGGCGAGAGCCAAGGGAAGAACCACCGATGCCCTGCAAAGCCTGATGAAGCTTGCACCCAAGACCGCCATTGTCTTCCGGGATGGTGCAGAAACGGAAGTTCCTGTGGAGCAGGTGATTCTCGGCGATATTTTTATTGTTCGTCCCGGTGAAAGCATCCCTGTGGATGGTGTGATTTTGGAAGGTCACAGTGCAATTAACGAGTCCGCGTTGACAGGTGAGAGCATCCCGGTGGACAAAAAGGAGGGGGACGGAGTTTCTGCCGCCACCATCAATCAAGATGGCTTTCTTCGCTGCCGGGCTACCAGAGTGGGGCAGGATACCACCCTTTCTCAGATCATCACCATGGTCTCAGATGCTGCTGCCACGAAAGCACCCATCGCAAAAGTTGCAGATAAAGTCGCCGGGGTCTTTGTGCCGGTAGTTTTGTCTATCGCCATTGTGACCATAATCATTTGGCTGCTTGCAGGCCAGACCTTTGGCTATGCCTTGGCCAGGGGGATTTCCGTTCTGGTCATCAGTTGTCCCTGTGCACTGGGTCTTGCCACACCTGTGGCCATTATGGTGGCTGCCGGAGTCGGTGCAAGAAACGGAATCTTGTTCAAAACCGCCGCATCTATGGAAGAAATGGGACGTATCGATACGGTGGTGTTGGATAAGACCGGCACTATCACCAAGGGTCATCCCATGGTAACGGATATCCTGCCTGTGAACTGCTCACAGGAGGAATTGCTCCGCGCTGCCTCAGCGCTGGAAGCAAAAAGTGAACATCCTCTGGCAAAGGCGGTTTTGGAGCAGGCAGAAGAGCCCCCCATGGACATTACGGAGTTTCAGGCTTTGCCTGGCAACGGGCTTATGGGCAAGCTGAAAAATGATTGGCTTTGCGGTGGCAATCTGAAATTTATCTCGGAACAGGCCGAAGTTCCCAAAGCAGTCAGAAAGCAGGCAGAAACCTTGTCCGAACAGGGAAAAACTCCCTTGTTCTTTAGCCGAAACGGCTCTGTTTTGGGTATCATTGCCGTAGCAGATACCATGAAAGAAGACAGCCCCAAGGCTATAAGAGAGTTACAGAACATGGGAATTCGCACAATTATGTTAACCGGAGACAATGAACGGACAGCCAAAGCCGTGGGAAATGAGGTGGGGGTCGATGAGGTGATCGCCGATGTTCTGCCAGCCGGTAAGGAACAGGTGATCCGGGAACTGAAGACCCATGGAAAGGTCGCCATGGTGGGCGACGGCATCAACGATGCACCGGCTCTTACCCGGGCTCACGTGGGAATCGCCATTGGGGCAGGTGCAGACGTGGCGATAGACGCTGCCGATGTGGTGCTGATGAAAGGGAATTTGTCCGATGTGACGGCAGCTATTCGTCTGGGTCGGGCTACATTGGGCAACATCCGTCTGAACCTGTTTTGGGCATTCTTCTATAATCTGATTGGGATCCCCCTGGCTGCCGGTGCTTTTGTCCATTGGCTTGGCTGGGAACTGAACCCTATGTTCGGTGCGGCGGCCATGAGCCTGTCCAGTATTTGTGTAGTTTCCAATGCGTTAAGGCTCAATCTGCTGAAACTTCATGATGCAAGCCATGACCGTAAAAAACGCAGAAAAAAGGAGAGAAAAACCATGACTAAGACCATGAAGATCGAAGGCATCATGTGCGGCCACTGTGAAGCCCGGGTGAAAAAGGCGCTGGAGGCTCTGGACGCCGTGGAGCTGGCGGAAGTCAGCCATGAAAACGGTACTGCTATTGTGACCCTCAAGTCCGCAGTTTCCGACGAAGTGCTGAAAAACGCCGTAGAGGCACAGGATTACAAGGTGATTTCCATTGAGTAAGTAAGAAATACCGCCGGGGGGATCCCCCTTCCGGCGGTATTCGACCCAAAGTGCTTGCATTTCTCAGGTGGATATGGTAAAATAACCCGGAAACTGCGGGATTAGTTCATCGGTAGAACGGCAGCTTCCCAAGCTGCATAGGCGGGTTCGACTCCCGTATCCCGCTCCAAACGCAACAGGGCACCCATTCGGGTGCCCTGTTGCGTTTGGAGCGGCGCAGCCGCGGAGTACCTGTGAAATCTTCGTTGTAAGTATGATATTCGTTAAAAACGCAAGCAAATCAAATGCATCAACAAACCGGAATTTATTTGCTGTTATAGACTTCAATTGCTGCGCAGATAAATGCCGCTGTACCATCAGCGTGCCTGTCGATATTGTTCTTGAAACGTTCATCCAAAGTATACATCTGACCGAGGCCTGCTAAAATCTCATTTGTGCAGCGATAGTAATTTTCGGTAATATGGTTTTGCAGCATCTTCACAAGGTTCTGTGCTTCGGCTGAGTCAGGCATTTCTCCGCGTCTCATGCACGCAGCAAACTCTGCCATGATGTGGTCCATTCCCTCGGCAAGGTCATTCCACTTCTGTTTGGAATAATCCCCGGTCTTTTCTGCGTGTTCCTTGTATGCAGGAGTTTGTCCCCATTTTTCTTTGACTTCAACTTTGTATTTTTCAAAGTTACTGTTGTCAAAAGCGCTCATTATATTTTCTCCTTTCACGGCACCGTCAATGGCAGAGATCAGTCGTTCCAACCGTTCTTTTTTGAGTGTGAGTAGTTTCTTTTGCTCTTTCAGCGCCTTGTTTTTGTCATAATTGGGGGATGACAAAATTTCTCCGATGCTCCTTAAAGAAAAGTCAAGTTCACGGTAAAAGAGAATCTCCTGCATACGAAAGAGGGATTTTTCATCGTAATAACGATAGCCCGTAGACCTGTCGACGAAGGCCGGTGTCAACAATCCTATTTCATCGTAGTAATGAAGCGTGCGCACACTTACACCCGTAAATTCGGCAAATTCTTTGATCTGCATGTTCAATTTTATCACCTCACAAAACAGAGCATACACTATAACGGAGCGTGAGAGTCAATGCCTTTTTGAAAAAAGGTTGGTGCTCTGCGCATAAATGATTATAGCAATGCGGCGCAAATAAATCTACCAAAATGGCAGGGTCTCATTTTTATCTTGTTATGCGGTTTTTCATGTGCTAAAATACAAAAAATCGCAATGGCAGGTGAGGAACATGATACGGATATCCAATTACGATCGACAGGTGGATATTGCCAGAGGGATCTTCCTGCAATATGACCAACAGCGACTGATCCGAAAGTACAGCCTTTCGGCCGATGATCGGTTTCTTTATTTGTCCTATTTGCGTATTCCGTTCCGAATCTGCCGCGAAAGTGGCCGAATCGATGAAACGGTCGGAGATATGTGGGTGGAATGCCGCAATTTTGAGACGGTCATGACCATCTACGATCTGCTCTGTCATGGCAGGGAAGACCGACTGCCGCCTCTTTCCGGTCAATGGACGACTGTGGGCGGTTTTGCAGTTGCCGGCTCTCCCGGTGCCGACACCTTCACAAAGGAATATGCTGTGTTTTTTGACTGCAACATGGAGCGTTTGCCTATGGCCTGCAAAAAAATGGGCGGTATCATGCAGCCCCTGACGGCGAGAGCAGATGTGACCTGTTTGTTTCCTGTGACGGATTTCTTTTCCGTTGTCTTGCAATTCTGGTCGGGAGATGAAGAATTTCCACCGAAGATCCATTTGCTGTGGGACAAAAACGCTATGGAATATCTTCTCTTTGAAACGACTTACTATCTGCAAGGAGATCTTTTGGAGCGATTGAAGCAGATTTTGCTTAATTTTTCATTTCCAAAAGTTGATTATTGACAAGTTGCACCTTGGTCGCTATAATGATAGCGGTCAAGGACAGCTGTCCTGCATTTTGGCCCGGTGGTGCAGTCGGTTAGCACGCCAGCCTGTCACGCTGGAGGTCGACGGTTCGAGTCCGTTCCGGGTCGCCAAAGAATAAACATCCACCCCAACGGGTGGATGTTTATTCTTTTGTTCAAAGGAACGGACTCGAAAGGCGGCTCTTGGCGACAGTCCGGTGGACTGTCGCAACCGCCGTGGCTTTTCCGCAGAAAAGCGAGTCCGTTCCGGGCAAACGGAAAGTTTTCTCCCTTTTTCCTCAAAATACCCGTTGACATTGGTAGAAATCATGGTAAAATAACACCGATATGTCAATTGCTTTGACGAAGTCAGCCTTGGTGACGGCCTTTAGCGAGAAAGGGATGGTGCAAGCCTTTTGGGAACCGGACCATGGCAGCCGCTTCTGAGCATCCCGGCGAGGAGTCGGGCGGTCCATCCCCGATACAGGATGACTAAGATGCCGGACTTCCGGCAATTAGGGTGGTACCGTGAAGTTTATTGCTTCGCCCCTATGTTTGGGGCGAAGCATATTTTTTTAAGGAGATTTGACTATGGAACCGAAAAAGTACGGACTCAACGAGCTGAGAGAGATGTTCCTCAGCTATTTTGAAAGCAAGGGTCATCTGCGTCTGCCCAGCTTTTCTCTTGTCCCTCAGAATGATGCTTCTTTGCTGCTCATCAACTCCGGCATGGCGCCCATGAAGCCCTTCTTCAAGGGCGAGCAGGAGCCACCCAGAAGACGGGTCTGCACCTGCCAGAAGTGCATCCGTACCGGCGATATTGAAAACATCGGCAAGACCGCCCGCCACGGCACTTACTTTGAAATGCTGGGCAACTTCTCCTTCGGTGATTATTTCAAGGAAGAAGCCATTGAATTCTGCTGGGAATTCTTGACCAAGGTGGTGGGTCTGGACGAAAGCCGCCTGTATCCCTCTATTTACGAAAACGACGAAGAAGCCTGTGAGATCTGGAACAAGAAGATCGGCATTTCTCCGGAGCGAATCTTCCGGTTCGGCAAAGGCGACAATTTCTGGGAGCACGGTGCAGGTCCCTGCGGCCCCTGCTCTGTGGTCTACTATGACCGCGGCGAAAAGTACGGCTGCGGCGAACCGGGCTGTACCGTTGGCTGTGACTGTGACCGCTATATGGAAGTGTGGAACAATGTGTTCTCCCAGTTTGACAACGACGGTGCCGGCAACTACACCGAGCTGGCTCAGAAGAACATTGACACAGGTATGGGTCTGGAGCGTCTGGCTGTGGTTTGTCAGGATGTAGACTCTCTGTTTGATGTGGATACGGTCATGCGAATCACCAATCGGGTCACAGAACTGACCGGTGCATCCTACGGGCAGACTACCCGGATGGATGTGAGCCTCCGGGTCATTACGGACCATATCCGCTCTGCCACCTTTATGATCTGTGACGGCGTTTTGCCCTCCAACGAGGGTCGTGGATATGTTTTGCGCCGTCTGCTTCGTCGGGCGGCCCGTCACGGCAAGCTGCTGGGTGTCAATGAACCGTTTTTGTTTAAGGTTGTGGAAACGGTTGTTGCGGAAAATGCCGGCCAATACACCGATCTGGTAGAAAAGCAGACCTATATCACCAAAGTCATTAAGGTGGAGGAAGAGAACTTCGCCAAGACCATCGACGGCGGCATGAAGATTTTCTCTGAACTGCTGGCAGAGCACAAGGCTGCCGGTGAGACGGTATTCTCCGGTGCAGATGCATTCAAGCTTTATGATACCTATGGCTTCCCCATTGACCTGACCATGGAAATGGTGGAAGAAGAGGGCCTGACCGTGGATCAGGAGGCATTCACCCAGCTCATGCAGGAACAGCGCCAGAGAGCCAGAAAGGCAAGAGAAGCATTGGGAGATCTCGGCTGGGCCGGCGTGGATCTGGGGCAGGAAATGGCAGCCACGGAATTTGTGGGTTACACCTGCAATTCCATCGACGATGCCAAGGTTCTTGCTATTGTAGTGGAGGGCGAACTCCGGGATGAAATTGCCTCCGGCGCGGAAGCCATTGTGGTGCTGGACAAGACTCCCTTTTATGCAGAAATGGGCGGACAGGTGGCCGATCATGGCACCATTGCCGGTTTTGCCGTTCATGACGTACAGAAGAACAAAGGCGGTAAGTATATGCACTATGGCCGCCTGACGAAAGGTGCCATCCGGGTGGGGGATACCGTTTCCGCTGCCATCGATACGGAGCGTCGGGCTGCCATCGGCAGAGCCCATACGGCTACCCATCTGCTCCAGTCTGCCCTTATGAAGGTTCTGGGCGAGAACTGCCATCAGGCCGGTTCTCTGGTAGAACCTGACCACCTGCGCTTTGACTTTACCAACTTCTCCGCCATGACTGCCGAGGAACTGGCAACGGTATCCAAGAACGTGATGGAGATGATTTTGGATGGTGCCGATGTGGATACGAAGGAAATGCCCATTGAAGAAGCCAAAAAGCTGGGTGCAACGGCACTGTTCGGCGAAAAATACGGCGATACAGTCCGTGTGGTCAAAATGGGCGAGTATTCTTTGGAATTTTGCGGTGGTACGCACCTGACCAATACGGCCAAGGTCGGTCCGTTCCGCATTCTGTCGGAAGCCTCTGTGGCCTCCGGTGTCCGCCGGATCGAGGCTTACACGGGCAAGGAAGTCATTAACCAGATGGATCGGATGAACCGCACCATTCTGGAAACTGCCGAACACCTCAAGACCACCCCCAAGGACCTGCTGAACCGGGCCGACAGCCTCATTGCCGAGGTAAAAGAGCTGAAGCAGGGTATGGATCGACTGAAGGACAAGCTGTTCTCCGGGGAGATCGAGCGAACATTGTTTGGTGCCAAGACGGTCAAGGGTCTGAAGGTCATCACCGTCATCCGGAACGATATGGATGCCAACGATCTGCGGAAAATGGGCGACTTCCTCAAGGATAAGGCAGGGGATGTAGTCGCATTGCTGGCGGCAGTTCAGGACGGAAAAATCACCCTCAATGCGGTTTGCGGCAAAGATGCCGTTGCAGCCGGAATCAAAGCCGGGGATATTATCAAAACGCTGGCTCCCATCTGCGGTGGCCGCGGCGGCGGCAAGCCCGACAGTGCCATGGGCGGCGGCACCGATGTAATGAAGCTGGATGATATGATGGCAGCTCTGGACAATTTTGTGGCAGAGCGTGTAAAAGAGTAAGGAGGCGGAACCGTGTCTGAGTGTCTGTTTTGTAAGATCATTGCCGGGGAAATTCCCAGCAGTAAAGTCTATGAAGATGAACTTTGCTACGCCTTTCATGACATTGCACCCATGGCTCCCACACATTTTTTGGTGGTACCAAAGGCTCACTTTGGCTCAGCGGCGGAGGTAACGGAAGAAAATGCCCCTGTTGTAGGTCATATTTATGCCGTGATCGCCAAACTGGCCAAGGAACTGGGCTTTGCAGATGGGTACCGTGTAGTGACGAATGTAGGAGAACTGGCCGGTCAGACGGTCCGTCACATCCATTTCCATGTCTTATCCGGCAAGCCTCTGGGCAGCTTTAACTGAGATGTACCAGAATATCTTATTTGATTTGGACGGTACTGTGACCGAATCCGGAATCGGCATTACCAAATCCGTAGCGTATGCGCTGCAAAAATGGGGGATCACAGAACAGGACCCCCAAAAGCTCAATCGATTTGTAGGCCCGCCGCTGATAACTTCCTTTATGGAATATTACGGCTTTACAGCGGAAGATGCCGTCAAGGCTGTGGAAGATTACCGGGAATACTATGCGGTAAAAGGCATTTTTGAAAACAGAGTCTATGACGGAGTGGTCAAAATGCTGGAGACGTTGAAAAATCAGGGAAGAACCTGCATTTTGGCAACGGCCAAGCCGGAAGAATATGCCATTCGGATTTTAGAGCATTTTGACCTGTCCCGGTATTTTTCCGTGGTAGCGGGTGCGACAATGGATGAGCGGCGCACAGATAAAACATCGGTCATTGCCTATGCATTGGAAAAGGCCGGAATCGCAGATCGTGCCTCTGCGGTGATGGTGGGTGACCGGGAGCATGATATTTTGGGGGCAAAAGCCAATGGCCTGCACAGCATCGGTGTTCTTTACGGCTACGGCAGCCGGGAAGAACTGGTGAATGCCGGCGCCGAATATATTGCTGCCGCGTCGGAAGATATTTTGAAATTTGTTTGAAGTGTTCCCCTGTGCTCTATGGGCACAGGGGAGATTTACATAGGAGGATAGATGAGAAAGCTGGCACTGTTTTCGGCAGGGTTCGCCTTGGCGGCGGCTCTGTTTGTTTATCTGCAGTGGGGCCGTTGGGTCCTTTGGCCGGCCGGTATATGTCTTGTGCTGTCTCCTTGCTGTTTGCGTCTGGGTTTGGGGCGCTGTTGTGCGGTCCTTTTGGGTCTTGCTGCAGGGCTGCTGTGGTGCTTTGGCTATGGAGAGATTCGATTGGGACCGGCAGACCGTGCCTGTGGGAACCAACAGGTGATTTGTGCTGTACTTTTGGACAGTCCGGAAGAGACTGCTTATGGTTCCAGAGCTGTGGTGGAAGTGTCTCTGGAGGAAAAAAACTACCGTGCCATGCTTTATGGAGAAGAAAACCTGATGGCTGCAAAACCGGGCGATCAGGTACGCTGTCTGGCCCAGATCAAGTCCAGTCTTTCCCGAGAGGACCAAGAGAATCGTTTTTATCACCGGTCTGCCGGGACGATGCTGCTGCTTTATGCCCAGTCAGAGCCGGAACTGCAGTCCGGCACTCCGACTTGGACAACGGCGCTGCGCCTTTGGTTTCAGAAGCGGATCTGTTCTCTTTATGGGGAGGAGATCTCACCGCTCTTATTGGCATTGCTCACCGGCGATCAGAGAAATCTGTCATACGCCCGGCGCAATGACCTTTCTGTGGCCGGGCTCAGTCATGTGGTTTCCGTATCCGGCCTTCACGTGGCTGTCCTTTTATCGGCATTGGCAATGTGTTTTGGGTATCATCCAAGGCTGACGGCGTTGTTTGGGATTCCGGTACTGCTTGCATTTGTGCTGATGACCGGAGCGGCACCGTCTGCCTGCCGTGCGGCGGTGATGCAGATCTTGATGATAACGGCACCGCTGGTTCGTCGGGAAAATGACCCATGGACCAATCTTTCTGCGGCGTCTTTGCTGCTCTTAATGGAAAATCCATGGTCCATTGCCGATGTTGGCTTTCAGCTCTCCTTTGCCGCTGTCTCGGGACTGCTCTTATTTTCTTCTCCGCTGCAAAAACGATTGCTGGGGCAAAAGAAACGCCCCGGTTTTCTGTGGAACATGGCAGTTTCCGGCATTGCGGCCTGTCTTTCCGCCACGGTAGCGACTTTGCCGCTGACAACATATTATTTTGGAATTCTGTCCCTTTGTGCCGTTTTGACGAACCTGCTGACCCTTTGGGCGGTAAATATCATGTTGATACTGGGACTGGCCTCCTGTTTATTGGGAGGCATGGGTACTGTATTGGCACTGCCGGTAACGGTTTTGTCCCATTATGTCCTTTGGCTGGTGGAGACGGCCGCTCGGTTTCCCTATGGGGCAGCTTACCTGTCAAATGTGCCGCTGATGGTTTGGGGCGTATGTGCATACGTCCTTGCGACCTGGCTGCTTTTAAGGGAAAAACCGCTCAGTTTTTGGCCGTTGACGGTTATGACCGCGGCGTTTTTGACCTGTATTCTATGGGGACGGTGGGAGTACGGCCACAATGCTCCCGTATATCGGATTCTGGATGTAGGGCAGGGGCAGTGTGTTCTTCTGGAGTTGGGAGAGCTGACGGCTGTGGTGGATTGCGGAGGGGAATATCCCGAGGAAGCAGGCGAAATCGCAGCCAGAACGCTGCACAGCGGCGGACAGACCCATGTGGATATCCTGGCATTGACTCATTACGATTCCGATCATGCAGGCGGAGCGGAACAACTGCTGCACCGGGTATCTGTGGGAATGGTTCTGCTGCCGGATGTTCCGGATGAAAGAGGGGTGCGGGCAGCCATAGAAAAGGCTGCCGAGGAAGCCGGAAGCCGTGTGCTTGCGATATCGTCTCTGACGAAAATGAGCTTTCGCGGCGGAGAGATTACAGTATATCCGCCCTGTTTCCGGGAAGATGAAAACAATGGGGGCATCTGTGTCTTGGCAACGGCGGAAGAATATGATATTCTAATAACCGGAGATTTGGACCAAATGGCAGAGCTGCGGCTTTTGTCTCATTGGGATCTTCCTGAGGTGGAGGTGCTGGCAGCCGGACATCACGGAGCAAAAACATCTACCGGCACTACGCTGCTGGAAGTTACACATCCGCAGTATGTGGCCATTTCTGTGGGCGCAGGCAATCCCTATGGGCATCCTGCCAGGGAGACGCTGGAGCGAATCTTGCATTCGGGTGCAGAGATCATCCGAACAGACGAAGCCGGAACGATCGTGTTGAGAAGGAGGTGAACCAATGGCAAAGAAGAAGGAATTTGACGGCCCTGATGGGTTATCCGTCCTGAAACAGCAAATAAAAAGCGGAGATTACGGAAACTTGTATCTGTTTTTCGGCGAGGAACATTATCTTCGCGACCATTATCTGCAGCAATTGAAAAAGAAGTTGTTGGGCGGTCCGGCAGAGGACTTTAACTACCATCGGTTCACGCAGGAAAATATGGATTTTCAATCATTGGCCAATGCAGTGGAAGCCATGCCAATGATTGCGGAGCATAGCCTGATTCAGATAGATGACTGCGATCTGAGCAAACTGAACGAAAGCGACCGGGATGCTTTGACCGATATTTTGTCTGACATTCCCGATTATTGTACGATCGTATTTGTCTTTGACACGGTGGAGTATAAATATGACAAGCGATATAAAAAGCTTGCAGAAGCCATTGGACGAGGTCTGTCTGTGGAATTTGCACGCCAGAGCCAGCGGGAGCTGACTGCATGGATCAGGCGGCATTTTAAGGTTTATAACAAGGAAATCGGTGACCGGGAATGTGAACATCTTATCTTTGTGACCGGTGGTACTATGACTGCATTGGAATCGGAAATCGGAAAGATTGCCGCCTATGCACAGGGTACTTCGGTAACGGAGCAGGATATCAATGCTGTGACGATCCCTGTGTTGGATGCGGAGGTTTTCCATATTACCGATGCCATTGCTGTGGGTGACTATGAAAAGGCGCTGAATAAACTGCGGACATTGATACAGATGCAGGAAGACCCTATATTGCTCCTTGCAGCCATTGGCGGCAGTCTGCGGCGCCTGCTCTATGCCAGAGTTTGTATAGCATCTGGAAAGGGGGAGGGGGCATTATCCGAACTGCTGAAAAGCGCATCCGGATATCCTCCCCACAGTTATGTGGTGCAAAAAACCATGACCACAGCTCGGCAGGTCAGCGACCGGTTTTGCGAAAGAGCCATGGAATTGTGTTTGGAAGCAGATGAGAAATTGAAATCTTATTCCGGTTCCGGCCAGCGCACGCTGGAACTGCTGCTGCTGGCTCTGGCACAGGAGGCTCGCCATGGTTAAGATCAGGGAAGCCATTGTGGTTGAGGGGAAATATGATAAAAATACCCTGCGTCAGGTGGTGGACACGGCGGTGTTCCGGACCGATGGCTTTGGGGTGATGAAAAACAAAGAACTGTTGTCTTTTTTGCGCCGGGTAGCTGAGACTCGGGGGCTCATTATTTTGACAGACTCTGACGGTGCAGGATTTGTGATCCGCAATTATCTCAAGGGTGCTTTGCCCAAAGAACAAGTGCGTCACGCCTATATCCCTGATATCGCAGGCAAGGAAAAGCGAAAAAGCACACCCGGCAAGGAAGGGAAACTGGGTGTGGAAGGCATGCCCCCGGAGCTGCTGCTGGACGTTTTGCGAAAGGCAGGCGCCACCTTTGAAGCGGGGGAAGTGCCGGAAGCCCGTACACCCATCACCAAGGCAAACTTTTATGAATGGGGACTTACCGGCAGGGCAGACAGCCGCATAAAGCGGCTGGAATTGCTGAAAAAACTAAATTTTCCGGAACATATGAGCACCAATGCCATGTTGGAGGCGCTGAATGTTCTGTATGATAAAGATACTTTTATCGAGGAAGTGCTATGATCGATATATCCGTAAAAGAGCTGGTCAAATCCTTTGACGCGGATCGAAATATTCTGGACGGACTGAGCTTTGATATTCAGGCCGGAGAACGGGTCGGCATCATGGGGCGCAACGGCGCAGGAAAGACCACTTTGTTTAAGATTCTCACCGGTGAAATTGGCTATGATACCGGCGAAATATCATTTGCACCCGGAAAAAAAGTAGGACTTATCTCTCAGATTCCCAATTATCCAATGGACTACACCGTGGAAAAAGTCTTGCGGACTGCCTTTGCGGAGCTTTCGGGGATCAAAAACAAACTGGAGAAACTGGAGCACTCCATGGGGGAACATCCCACACCGGAGGTTCTGAGCCAGTATGACAGTCTGATGAACCGTTATTCCGTAGATGGCGGCTACGATATGGATGTGGATTTGGAAAAGATCTGCAATGGTCTGAATGTGCCGAAAACCATGCGAAGCCAATTATTCTGCGAGTTGTCCGGCGGAGAAAAAACAAGGGTGAATCTGGCGCGGCTGCTTCTGGAAAAAACGGATATTCTTCTGTTGGACGAGCCGACCAACCATTTGGATATGAAGAGCGTGGAATGGCTGGAGGAATATATCCTTCGGTTCCGCGGCACGGTGCTTGCCATCTCCCATGACCGGTATTTTCTGGATCGGATCGTTCAGAGAATCGTGGAGCTCCATGACGGAAAGGCAGAGTTCTACTCCGGTAATTATTCTTTCTATGTAGAAGAAAAGCAGGCCCGGTTTCAACTGCAGATGAAGCAGTACGAGCAGGAGCAGGTCAAGATTAAGCAGCTTGGCTACACGGTGGAGCGGATGAAGGGCTGGGGCATCAATAACCGTACCCTTTACCGCAGAGCCATGTCCATCCAGCACCGAATCGATCGGATGAATCATACGGCTCGCCCCAAACAGGACAAGCACCTGCGGATGCATTTTGAAGAAAAAGACTTTTTCGGTGACGAGGTTTTTACCGTAAAGAACCTGTCCAAATCCTTCGGAGAACGTACTTTGTTTTCCAATGTGGAACTGGAAGTCAAAGGCGGAGAACGAATTGCCCTTCTGGGTGACAACGGCACGGGAAAATCCACTTTTTTGAAAATTTTGCTGCAGGAAGAAACCGGCACTACGGGCCGGGTCCACTTTGGCCCGACGGTAAAGTCTGCCTATCTGCCGCAGATCATCCACTTTGCGCATCCGGAGCGGACGTTGTACGACACCATGCTTTACGAGAAAAACTGTACACCGCAGACCGCGCGTGACCGGTTGGGCAGTTTTTTGTTTCAGGGAGAAGATGTGTTCAAACGGGTAAGCGCTCTCTCCGGCGGAGAACAGAGCCGTTTGCGGCTGTGTATGCTCATGGATGAGAAGATCAATCTTTTGATTTTGGACGAGCCTACCAACCATCTGGATATTGCATCCCGGGAATGGATCGAGGAAGCTGTGGAAGATTACGAGGGGACGCTGTTGTTTGTTTCACACGACCGGTATTTTGTAGACCGGTTTGCCACCCGGGTGTGGGAGCTGGAAAACGGAGAAATTCGGGATTTCAAGTGTCCTTATGCCAAATACCGCTCCATCAAGGAGCATGAAGCCATGCAGCACCAGCCGGTTTATTCCGAAAAAAAGGAAAAAAAGGAAAAGCCCAAAAACAACGACAAGCAGCTGGAGAAGAAACTTCGTGCTGTGGAGAGAGAAGTGGAAAAGCAGGAGGCTGTAGTGGCTTCTTACGATCCGCTGATCGAGGCCGCCGCTGCCGAATATCAGGAACTGAGCCGCCTGTTGGCAGAAAAAGAAAAAGCGGAAACGGTGCTCGAATCGTTGATGGAGCAGTGGGAGACGCTTTCCATGGAATTGGACGGCTGATTGACATTCCGGAAACGAATGATAAAATATCTATAATTATATTATGAAGGAGAAAATCTCATGAGTTCCTGTTCCGGCAACTGCTCCTCCTGTGGGGAGTCCTGTTCCGACCGGAAGGCAGAAAGTCTTCTGGCTGAGGCAAATGCCCATTCTAATGTAAAAAAAGTGATCGCAGTTATGTCCGGCAAAGGCGGTGTTGGCAAAAGTACGGTAACGTCCTTGCTGGCGGCAGCTTTGTCCCGCATGGGGTACAAAACAGCCATTCTGGATGCCGATATTACCGGCCCGTCTATTCCCAAGGCATTTGGCCTGACGGAGCAGATCGCCGGTACGGAAGACGGGATGATCCCGGCACAGACAAAGGGCGGTATCAAGGTCATGTCCATTAACCTTTTGCTGCCGGAGCAAACGGATCCGGTTCTTTGGCGCGGCCCTGTGGTGGGCGGTGCAGTAAAGCAGTTCTGGACGGATGTATGTTGGGGCGATGTGGACTATATGTTTGTGGATATGCCCCCCGGCACCGGTGACGTAGCACTGACCGTTTTCCAGAGCCTGCCCATTGACGGTGTGGTCTTGGTAACATCTCCTCAGGATCTGGTTTCCATGATCGTGGAAAAGGCGGTAAAAATGGCACAGATGATGCATGTGCCCATGTATGGCTTTGTGGAAAATTACAGCTATTTCCGGTGCCCCGACTGCGGCAGGAATCATGCTATTTTCGGCGAGAGTAAGCTGGATGCTGTGGCCCTGATGCATCACCTGCGTGTTTTGGCACGCCTGCCAATTGATCCGGAAATGGCACGTCTGTTTGATGCAGGCCTCATGGAGCAGGCGGATTTCGAGCCGGTGGCAGCCGCTGCCACTCTGATTTCCAAGGCTTGATTTTTTGCATAATTTGGGTATAATAAAAGAAAAACGATTGGAGATTACCAAAATGGTGAGAATCGAAAAAGATACGATCATTGGTGATGTTTTGGACATCGCACCCCAGACTGCCCCTTTGTTTATGGCAATCGGTATGCACTGTCTGGGCTGCCCTTCTTCCCGCGGTGAAACGGTGGAAGAAGCCTGCATGGTACACGGTGTGGATTGCGAAGCGTTCCTGAAGCAAGTCAATTATTTCATTGAGGTTTCTGAGCAGAACGAACAGGAGCAGTAATGACCAACGGGAGGCGGTTTGCCTCCCGTTTTGGCTGTGTTAGGAGAGACCTTATGATGAAAATACCCATTTCTAAGCGGCTGCTGTGCTGTGCCGCGCTGGTGCCGCAAGGGGCCCGGGTGGCAGATATCGGCTGTGATCACGGATACCTGGGGATCTGGCTGCTGAAAGAACAAATCGCCGCATCTGTGGCTGCCTGTGATCTGCGCCCCCTGCCTTTGGAAAAGGCAAAGGAGAATGCAGCGTTATTTGGAACAGATGACCGAATGACCTTTGCGGTTGCCGACGGGCTGCAGGCGATCACACCGGGGCAGGTGGATACGGTCATCTGTGCCGGTATGGGCGGAGACTGCATTGCGCACATTCTGGAACAGGCGTGCTGGATTCGGGATCCCGCTTACACCCTGATCTTACAGCCGCAGACTTCCGGCAATGATCTGCGGCGTTATTTGGGGGAAAAAGGTTTCTCCATTGAGCGGGAAGAACTGGTGGAGGATAGTGGATTTTTGTATTTTACTCTGGTGGTGCGGTATGGCGGCGGCAGAGCCCTAAGTCCCGGAGAGCAATATCTTTCCACGCAGCTTCTGCAATGTGGTTCACCGCTGCTGCCTGCCTATATTGACCGGGTGCTTCGCGCCTTGGAAAGTACTGTGGCAGGAATGAAAAAAAGCAAAGCCCGGCCGAAGCGGCTGGATTATTACCGTCAGGCACTGGAAGAAGTGAAGGAGATGAAAAAGCAATATGAAGCTGAAAACGGTTCTTGATTACTTACAGTCGTTGGCTCCCACAACCATGAAATATGAGTGGGACAATGTAGGTCTGCTGTGTGGCAGCCGGGATCAGGAGATTCATAAAATTCTGGTGGCACTGGATCCCTTTGAGGATGCCTGCCGGGAAGCGGAAGCCGTGGGTGCAGATATGATTTTGACCCATCACCCTTTGATTTTCCAGGCACCCAAGAGTATTACGACAGATGATCCTGTTGGGCGGTGTATATTATTTCTGGCAAAGCACGGGATTGCCGCAGTCAATGCCCATACCAATCTGGATTGTGCACCCGGCGGCGTCAATGATGTGCTGGCAGAAACTTTGGGCTTGCAGGAGGTTCAGGTGGTGGATCCCCTGGGCCGGGACGACAGCGGCAGACCCTATGGACTTTTGCGGAAAGGTACGCTGCCTGAGATGCCTCTGAATGCTTTTTTGTCTCACGTGAAGGAAAAGCTGGGCACTCCGGTCCTGCGATATGTGGACGGAGGCAAACCCGTCCGTCAGGTTGCGGTGGGTGGAGGAGCCTGCGGCGATGAATACGGCGCAGCATTGGCTGCCGGATGCGATACAATGGTAACAGCGGATGTAAAATATAATCAGTTTCGCAATGCCTATGATTTGGGGCTGAACCTTATTGATGCCGGACATTTTTACACTGAAAACCCGGCTATGATTCCGCTGGCGGCCAAATTGCAGGCACAATTTCCTGAAATTGAAGTGGAAATAGCGAAAAAACAGGTTGATTGCATGAAATTCTATTGAATTGCAGCCGCTTATGTGCTAGAATAACCAAAGAAATTTTACACCGAGAAGGGAAGAAAATATATGTCCGGACATTCCAAATGGCATAACATTCAGAAAACCAAGGGCGCACAGGATGCCAAACGTTCTGCCATATTCACGAAAATCGCAAAGGAAATGATCGTGGCGGTCAAAGAAGGCGGCTCTGCCGACCCCAACAACAACTCCCGTCTGGCAACGGTCATTGTCAAGGCCAAAGCTGCCAATATGCCCAACGACAATATCAAGCGTACATTGGATAAGGCTGCAGGTTCCGGTTCCGGAGATAACTATGAAGCCATCACTTATGAAGGCTACGGGCCCAGCGGTGTTGCCGTGATCGTGGAGACCATGACCGATTCCCGTAACCGTACCGCTTCCAATATGCGTCATTACTTTGACAAGTACGGCAAAGGTTTGGGTGCCTCCGGTTGTGTGGCATGGAGTTTTGACCGTAAGGGTGTTTTGGTGATCGACAACGAGGATGAGGACTACGAGGAAGACAAGGTCATGGAAGATGCACTGGAGGCCGGTGCTGCTGACTTTGAAGCGGAAGAAACCGTATTTACCATCTATACCGAGCCAGACGACTTCAATGACGTGACCAAGGAATTGGAAGCCAAGGGATACAAGTTCGCTTCCGCTCAGATTGAAATGGTCCCCCAGAATTATCAGAAGTTGGACAATGCCGATGACATCAAGAATATGGAAAAGATGATCGATATTATGGAAGATGATGATGATGTGCAGAACATCTGGCATAACTGGGATCAGGAATGATAAAAAGGCACCCGAACCGGGTGCCTTTTCTGCAGGAGAGGCAGGGAACGCCATGTTGGGAGATTGCCATATTCATATGATACTGGATGGTGTGTATTATCGTGCTGCCATCGATCATCAAAAACTGCAGCCGGATGAGGAATTGATTGGAAAACGGCTTGCGGATTATGCGTCCCGGGGGATTACTTACCTGCGTGACGGGGGAGATGCATGGGGAGTTGGTCTGCTGGCATCACAGATGGCAGGGGACTACGGCATCGTCTACCGTACGCCTGTGTTTAATATCTGCAGGAAAAACCACTACGGTTGTTTTCTTGGACGTGGATTTTCTGATTTTTCCGAATACCGGGCCTTGGTGAAAGAAGTAAAAGACAGGGGCGGTCACTTTATTAAGATCATGGTTTCGGGTATCATGGATTTCAATTGCTTCGGTGCCATTACGGATAGACCCTGTTCTTTTGAATTGTGCCGCGACATGGTCCATTATGCCCATGATCTGGGATTTGCGGTCATGGCTCATGCCAATGGCACAGAGGCGGTGACCAATGCTTTACGGGCAGGAGTGGACAGCGTGGAACACGGTGCCTATCTGGATCAGCCGACCTTGCAAATGCTGGCACAGAGTGATGCAGTTTGGGTCCCTACGCTTGCACCGACTGCGAACCTTCGCGGAATGGGTCGATTCCCGGATGCGGTATTGGAACCGCTGCTGCGATTGCAGCAGGAAAATATCTCTTATGCAGCCCGTCTTGGCGCAAAGATCGCGTTGGGAACGGATGCCGGAGCCTATGGTGTGTATCATGGGCAGTCGGTGCAGGAGGAGTATGAGCTGCTGCACCGCTGCCTTGGAGGGCAGACCGATGCCATTTTGATGACCGGAGAACAGGAAATACGAAAAAGGTTCTAAAAAACGCCGCTGCACAAAAAAGTGCAGCGGCGTTATTATTATGCAATCATTCGGCGGTGTAGTTGTCAAAATAACCCTGAATGAGAATGATGGGAGTGCCCTTGTCACCGGAGCCGGAAGTCAGATCACACAAAGAGCCGATGAGGTCGGTCAACTGCCGGGGCGTCGTCCCCTGAGAGGCCATATTGCCCACAAGATTACCGTCTTTGGTTTTAATGGAATTGGAAATGGCTTCCTTCAATTCTTCGCCGGAAAGGTCGGCAAAGTCGTTGTCTGCCAAATACTTCAGCTTCAATTCGTTTGGTGTGCCGATGAGACCGTCAGTAAAGGCAGGGGAGACGACAGGGTCAGCCAACTCCCAGATCTTGCCTTGAGGATCCTTAAATGCACCGTCACCATAGACCATAACTTCCACTAACTTCCCGGTCTGCTTCAAAAGTTTGGACTGGATCTCCACGACCAGATCTTTGCACTCATTGGGGAAGAGTTTGATTTTGTCTTCTGTGGACTTGTTGGAGCCCAAAAGACCATACTTGCTGTTATAGCCGCTGCCGTTTACAGAAGTAGTGAGCAAATCATCCAGACCGCAGACCACTTTGGCTCCGTTTTCCCGCAGAATGCGCTTGGTACGGGCCCGGGTGTGAATATCACAGTTGATGATGCAGTTGGTGTAGTTCAAGATCGTTTTGGGGTGATTGGCAAAAACCACCTCCACTTCGGCACCGGCATCGCGAATAATCTGAGAATAATAATCGATATAGTCCACCCCGGTGAATTCGTGGACATTATTGCCGAATAACTGGCGGTATTTTTCCAGAGAAAGCACGTCGGAATAGGGATTGATGCCTGCTTCATCCAACTGATCGAAAGTCAGAAGGGCATTGCCCACTTCATCGCTGGGATAGCTGAGCATCAGTATGACCTTTTTACAGCCCATGGCGATGCCCTTGAGGTTAATGGCAAAGCGATTTCGGGACAAAATGGGGAAAATGACGCCAACGGTTTCACCGCCCAGCTTCGCCTTTACATCAGCGGCGATTTGCTCAACTGAGGCGTAATTACCCTGTGCCCGGGCCACGATAGATTCTGTGATACCGATGACATCCCGGTTGCGCAGAGAAAACCCTTCTGATTCTGCGGCGTTCAAAACGCTCTCAACCACGATATCCACAAGGTTATCGCCCTCGCGTATAATGGGGCAGCGGACACCTCTGGAAACCGTGCCGATTCTTCTTTCCATAGTAACATCTCCATTGGTAGTAAATTTACGAAGTAATTATACTGCATAAAAGGGGGTTTGAGCAAGTGATTTATTGGATCAGGAAGAAAAAACATAAAATTTTGTAAAAAATACCAGTTGCGGGGCGTTGGCAGAATATCGGTTGTGCGATTTGTTGCAAACTGCCGGAAAATGTGCTAGAGTAAGGAAAATACTGAACAATGAGAGGCTTATATGAAGATCATTATCATTGGAGACGGAAAAATCGGCAGTGTTTTGGCTGAGCAGTTGTCTCTGGAATCTCACGAGGTAACGTTGATTGACCGCCGCACCTATCCATTGAATCGATCCAATCAGGATTTAGATATTATGGTGGTGGAGGGAGATGGCAGTTCCCATTTGGTGCAGAAAGCAGCAGGTGCAGAGCGTGCAGATTTGGTCATTGCCTGTACAGGTGCAGATGAACTGAATCTGCTTTGCTGCCTGATTGCAAAGAAACTGGGAACCAAACACACCATTGCCCGTGTGCGAAATCCCAAATATGTAGACGAACTGACCCTTATCAAAGATGATTTGGGCCTTAGTATGTCCATCAATCCGGAGCGGCAGTGTGCTTTGGAAATGGCACGGGTTCTGCGGTTTCCGTCGGCCATCAAGGTGGATACGTTTGCCAAGGGACAGGTGGAAATTCTGAAATTCAATGTTGCCGCCGATTCTCCTCTGAATGGGCTGGCCTTGATGGAGATGGAGAAATTCAAGGCAAAAGTCCTGATCTGTGCGGTGGAGCGGGGAGAACAGGATGTCTATATTCCTTCGGGCGAATTCCGGCTGCAGGCCGGTGACAGAATATCCATTGTGGCAAATCCTCGGGAAGCATTGCGCTTTTTTCGGCAAATTGGTGTGGCCAGAACCAAAGTGCGTCAGACAATGATCATCGGCGGCGGGCATATGGGATATTATTTGGCCAAGTGTCTGTTGGAGGCCGGCATGGATGTGAAGGTCATCGAGGCAGACAATGCCCGCTGCGAAGAACTTAGTGAGCTTTTACCCGGCGCATCCATTATTCAGGGTGACGGTACGGATCACAAGCTGCTTTTGGAAGAAGGGCTGGCACACATGGATGCCGTGGCTGCCATGACCGGAATCGATGAAGAAAACATTCTGCTGGCCCTTTATGCCGATCAGACTACCAAGGCAAAGGTGATCACCAAAGTCAACCGGGATTCCTATGAAGGCATTGTAGAGCATCTTGACCTTGGTTCGGTGTTCTTTCCCCGCAGAATCTGTGCCGATCATGTTGTACGATATGTTCGTGCCATGGAGGCTTCCGATGCCTATGCCAGCATGGAGACGCTCTGCAAAATTGCCAACGGCAAGGCAGAGGCCATGGAATTCCGGGTAACGGCTGCATCATGGTTCTGCGGCATTCCTCTGCAGGAGTTGATGCTGAAGGACAGTCTGCTGGTAGGGTGTATTTCCAGAAACGGACAGACGATCACACCACGGGGCAGCGATACCATAGAGGTGGGTGACAGCGTTATTGTTGTGACGACCCACGGAGGGCTGCAGTCGCTGGATGATATTTTCTCTGCAAAGAAGTAATGGGGTGCAGCTATGAATTATCGTATGATCGCCTACCTGTTGGGTAATATTATCCTCATTCTGGCGGCATTTATGATCCCGCCTGTGATTGTTGCGCTTATTTATGCAGAGCCTTCCGGCCGATGGTTTTTGTTTACAATACTGGGTGCTGCCGTTTTGGGGTTTGCTCTGTCGAGACTGCGGCCCCGAAACAGGACGATCTATGCAAAAGAAGGATTTGTCGTCACAGCCCTGACATGGATTATAATATCCCTGATCGGTGCCGTCCCCTTCACGCTGTCCGGGCAGATTCCCAACTATCTGGATGCGGTTTTTGAGGTGGTTTCCGGTTTTACCACAACCGGATCCAGTATATTAACGGATATAGAAGCGCTGGACCACTGTATGGCTTTCTGGAGAAGCTTCACTCATTGGCTGGGGGGCATGGGGATTCTGGTTTTCATGCTGGCGGTGGTCAATTTAGGCGGAGGGCAGTCCAACCATTTGCTTCGGGCAGAAAGTCCCGGGCCTACGGTGGAGAAGGTCATGCCAAATATGCGAAAATCTTCGGCAGCTCTTTATGGCATTTATATCTTTTTAACTGTCACCCTGGTGCTTCTGCTGGTTGCCGGCGGCATGCCTTTGTTTGACAGTCTGTGTCATGCTTTTGGTACTGCAGGCACCGGCGGATTTGGCGTAAAATCAGCTTCAATTGGATATTACGACAGCTATTATCTTCAAACGGTTATCGGCATATTTATGGTGCTGTTCGGCATCAACTTCAACGTCTATTTTTTCCTGTATATGCGGAAGTTCAAAACCGCAATGCGGAATACGGAAGTCTGGACCTATCTGGGGATCATAACTGTCAGCACGCTGGTCATCGGGCTGAATGTAATGCCGATGTTCCATGGGATCCGTGATGCATTTCATCATTCGTTTTTCTCTGTTGCTTCTGTGATCACTACTACAGGTTTTGTCACAGTGGACTTTAATCAGTGGCCGGAGCTGAGCCGGATCATACTGGTTTTGCTTATGATTATAGGAGCCTGTGCCTCTTCTACCGGCGGCGGCATTAAGGTATCCAGAGTTGTCATCATGGCGAAAGCGGCGGCCTATGAGGTTCGGAAACTGGTGCATCCCCGCAGCATCAGGGTACTGACCATGGACGGCAGACAGATCAGCCGTGAGACGGTTCGGGGCGTATATGGATATTTAACGGTCTATACAGCGATCACTGTAATTTCCATTTTGTTGGTGTCTTTGGATAATCATGATTTTGTCACCACCGTTACGGCGGTGGAGGCGACCATCAATAATATCGGCCCCGGTCTGGGAAGGGTAGGTCCGGTGGGGAATTTTGCATTTTTTTCCCCACTGTCCAAAATTGTTTTGGCAGCGGATATGCTGTTTGGGCGGCTGGAATTATTCCCCATGCTGATTTTGATGATGCCTTCCACCTGGAGGAAAAACTAGAAAAAAACTCCGACTCGTCTGAGTCGGAGTTTTTAGTATATCGAAAGATTTTTTTGCTACACGTTGGAAGGTTTCTGTCAGCTGTGCGGAGCTTTTATATGGATACGCTGTCAAAACATTCGTTGGGCAGTACATCCGAAAGTTCCACCAGTGAGCGGCGCATTCCACCGGTGTAGTCCATAGGGGGGTACTTGGGTGCTTTAACCGTATCAAGCTGCTTTTTGCGGCTGATGGACATGGTGATGGAGGCAGTTTGATCGGAATCCACAGAAACGGCCACAGTACCGCCCATAAGCTTGGCGATATGCTGGACCATAGGCAAGCCCAGACCGAGACCCCATTGGGGATCGGGAAGAACGCCCCGCTGATTCATTCGCTGAAAAGCAGCGGACAGCAGATCGCTGTCTGGGGCGGAGCAGGCATTACACATTTTCAGCAGGACAGCGGACGGGGTAGTCTGCACCTGAAAATGGATATTTTTGGCTTTGTCACCGTATTTCAGGGCATTGGAAAGGAGGTTCAGAACAGCCCGGTCCAAAAGGATGGGATCGGCGGTGATGGCAATGGGTTTTTTGGGGAAGGAGCAGATCAAAGTCCGTCCTTCACAGCGGCAGAGGTCCACCAGTTCCGAGGATAGCTCCTCCAAATAATCTGTCAGTTGAATTTTTTGGGGCAGGAACGGATAAGTTCCGTTTCGTATCTGTTCCAGATCGGCAAGGTTGACGGTGATACGGCTGAGCCGATAGACCTGCCGGGTTATGGCAGCAGATTGTTCCTGAAACAGCGGATTTTCCATCTCTTCCAACTCTTCCGACAGGCGCTGCACAGTGGTGTGCAGATCGGAAAGGGGCTGGCGCAGGACTTGGGCGGCTACTGCCAGGGGATATTTTCCGGCCATGACCGGCTGGAAGCCGGACAGGAGGAACAAAGAGCCGTCGGCAAGGGGGAGAATGGTTACGCTGGCCGTGTGTTCAGCCGAAGAGATGGGCAGGGTCAGGGCATCGCGATGGTTCCAACTGTGATAAGAGGGTGCGCTTTCTCCCAACCAATCCGGCAGGGAGTCGGCGGAGGCAGGTGCAAGGAGCTGTGCCTCGCGGTTGCAGGAGATTTGCCCATTCTGCCGCAGACAGAACGCCGGCTGCTGCAGCAGGTTCAGCAGAGGTAAAAGTTGATCGACAGTTTGACAAAGCATAGACTTCCTCCAATCAGACACGCAGATAGGGTGTGTAATTCCGGAAATTTTACCCACGATGAATTTGACGGATATCCCGGCCGATAAATTGGCAGACCTGATAAGCGCCCAGAAGCCGGGAAGCGATGGGGCCGGAGTAGCGCTGACGAATGGCCTCATCGGAAAGGTTGGTGGAGATAATGACCGGTTTGTTATCCATCAGTCTGGAATTGATAACTTGATAGAGGACAGACTGGGTGAATTGGGTGTTCAGCTCTGTTCCCAGATCATCGATGATCAGCAGATCGCACTCCAGATATTTTCTGGAAAGGTCGGAGCGGTCGCCGCCGAATTTCATGGTTTCAAAGTCGGAAAACAGTTTGCCTGCGGTGTCATAGACCACGGAGAAACCGCTGTCGGCAACACTTCTGGCGATGCAGGCGGATAAAAAGGTTTTACCGAGACCCGGGCTGCCGGTAAACAGCAGGGAAGGGGAATTGCGGCTGAAGTCCCGGGCATAGGAGCGGCAGCGCTGGTATGTATTCTGCATCAGCTGTCTGGGGCTGACGCCCCAGTTAGGGTCTTGCTCTGTGGGATAGAGGTCCAGACGGAAGCTCTCAAAAGTCTCTTTTCCCAAAAGGAGGCTGGACAGTTCCTTTTTCTGTTCCTGTCTGCACAGTTCTTTCAGGCATTCACACATGACAGCGCCGACATATCCTCTGCCGCCGCAGTTGGGGCAGAAGGGGGCGGGGTCGAGAATACTGTCATCCAGGTCATTGGCTTCCAAAAGCCATTCTCGTTCCCGCTGCAGGGCAAGATTTTCCTCTTTAATGGCGGCGATGGCGGCGGAGGGGTCGGTTCCTTTGCGGAAGGCGGTGGCAACCGCCTGAGAGACGGATTGGCGCATGGCACGTTCAATTTCTTCCAGACGGGGCACCTGAGCAAAGGCAGATTGTTTTTTTGCGGCAGTTTCTGCTTCAAAGTCTGCTTTCTCCTGTTCCAGCCGTGTCAGAGCGCGGCGGAGTACCTGTTCACTGTATGCCATGAATCAATCCTCCCGGTATTGCATCATTCTGGCCACCGCATCTCTGGCCAGTTGACTGGGTGTTGTTTGTGTGGAAGCGGTTTTTCGGCCGGGGGCCATGTCTCCGGCCTCTATGGCCTGCAGGGTGTGCAGATTTTGTTCGTGCCAGCTTTTCAAAATAGAATGAAGGTATGGCCATTTGAGTCCGCCTGTATTCAGGCAGGTTTTTTCGTAGGCTTTGGCGATGACCGGTTCGTCAAAACCCCAGTCCAGCCATTGCATGACCATTTTTTCCTCTCCGGGGGTAAGTTTTCGTCCGGATATTTGCAGCACATTCTGAATTCGTCCGGCTTGGGAGTGGCGTTCCAGCTGCGATTGCATATAGGCTGCTGCTTCTTCCAGCGTTTCGATTCCCAAATCCGACCAATGGTAGGCTTCCCGCTCGATGGTTCGGACGGAGGGGAGCCGAAGGCTGCCTTTGGTACGGGCTCTTTGGATACAAAAGGAGATCAGCACGCTGACCACTTCCACCGGCATACCGAGATAGTCATACAGGGACAGGAGAATTTTCAGTTCCTCTGTACTGAGCAGTTTTCCGAGCCGCCGCTGTGTTTCCCCCACAAGCCGTTGAAAGTCGGTATTCTGCCGCTGCTGACGGATCAGGTCATCTTCAGAATAGACAGGCGGTTGTGCAGGACGCAGGGCTTTTGGCGGAGTCTCCGGCCACAGGCCCAGCTGCCGCAGGGAAGCGGCGGCACAATCCATTCTGGTAAGGGTCATACGCAGGTCGTGTTTGGCATTTTCCGCCGAACCACCGGCTCGAAGATATAAATAAAGGAGTGCGCCGTCGGCAGAGGCGGCAGCCAGCAATTTTCGCCAATCCTGCTCCGGTATGTACAAGTCGCGGTGATCCATAATAGAATCTCCTTTGCGTCAAAATTTCTGTTTTTCGGATAGTATAGCACAGATTTCGCCGCAGGACAAATAAAAGCTTCAAATTTCGCAAAATCCGGCAGGGGAACAGGCGGCAATTGGGACGGAGCGGCAGGCATAAATTTTCTGTTGTCACTTTCAATAAACGGTCGGACTTGGTTTTGTATAACCTTAACGAAAATTTGAAAAAAAGCGAAAATGAACTGTTAAAATTAAGATAGAGCTTGCGAAAATTATGGAAAATGGTATAATGTTAAGCGGATTGTATTGCTGTTCTGTGCGGCAAATGGCTTAACAGCAGGGTACAAACCATTGTTATTTTAAGAAAATTTCATACAGGTGAGATCGTGTGAACGCAAAAAGAAAGAAGGGGTGCTGTAGATTTTCGATGCGTATTCCGCGGCATGGGGTGACCCGTGATCTCGCTGATATGGATTTTTTATAATGATAAAAATGAAAGGGGAAATTTGAATCAATGAAAAAGAACGTCAAACGTACATTGGCGCTTCTTCTCAGCTTGATCATGATTCTGGGCATGATGCCCACCATGGCTCTGGCGAATGAGACGGAGTGTTCCCATGAGTACGCAAATTATCAATTTGACGAAATCTTGAAGAAGTACGTAAAGACATGTACGCTTTGCAGCGAAACAGTTGTCAATGAGAACATCCTGGGCCCGCTGCCTGAGGATTTCCTGATGGAACTGTATGCTGCCGGCATCTCTCTGGACAATGTCTATGAGTCCGATGCCTCCGGTTGGGGCAAAAAC
>JAZRTT010000038.1:0-6169 GCA_045652125.1 Candidatus Avilachnospira sp.
GTTTCTCTATATGCTCAACGGGATAATAATCCCTCCCCTGTTCCTCGTAGCCAGAATAGGTATTACAGGACATATTTATACGGTTCGCCACCTCCCGCTGCAAAAGCCCCTTATGATACCGATGCCAGCGAAGCTTGTCCGCAATACGATCGATCATTCCCGGGTCTGCATAGCGGAGATTGAACTTCTCTGCTTCTACAATGGTATGAGGTTGGACAAGTCGGAAATCATGCAAATACATGGGTGCATAAGCAACCGCTTCGTGAGCATGGCGCACCATAACGATCAAATGTCTGCCAAGGCGGTCAAATATGCTCCATTTTTCGTTCAAGGGAGCACGATTCGCCGTGTGGTTGACCTTTTGAGCCGTTACGATAGAATAGCATTTTCTACGCAACGTGCTGCATAGGTGGCTAACCGAGCCCCTTTGGTTGCATCAAACGTTGAAATTCCTTTGATTAGGCCAATGGTTCCTATGGAAATCAAATCTTCCTGATCTGCTGTCTGTGCATAGTATTTTTTCATAATATGGGCCACTAACCGGAGATTTCGCTCAATTAGAATATTTCTGGCTTCCATATCCCCCTTCCCGGCGAGTTCCAGATAATGCTGTTCTTCCGCCGCTGTCAGTGGTTTTGGGAAGGATCCTCCGGAACTTAGACGCAGTGTATAGAGCATGCTGCTGAATATCAGCCACACCGTCGCAGACAGCATGGTATCACCTCCATGCCCTACTCTATGCCCACACCCTTTGTCCACTTTCCTGCCTTATTGGACACAAAAAAAGCCCCGCTGCTTTCGCAGCGGGGCTTTACGCTGTAATATTAGAATGCACCCTGCTCCATCATGGCTGTGGCAACTTTCTTAAAGCCGGCGATATTTGCGCCTGCTACCAGATCGTAGCCAAGGCCGTATTCTTCCGCTGCTTCGGCGGAGGCCTTATGGATGGTGATCATCATCTGCTTCAACTGGGCATCCACTTCTTCTGCCGTCCAGACCAGACGCTCGGAATTCTGAGACATTTCCAGTCCGGAAACGCCAACGCCGCCGGCATTGACTGCCTTGGAGGGCGCCACGATCATATGTTTCTGGCTGCGCAGATAGTTCAGCGCATCGTTGGTTGTAGGCATATTGGCAACTTCAATGTAATATTTCACACCGGACACCGCGATCTTTTCTGCCGACTCCATAGTGACATCGTTCTGCGTGGCGGCGGGCATATAAATATCCACATCCTTGACGCCCCAGCATTTTGCTCCGGGTACAAATTCCACACCATACTTATCAGCATAAGGCTTGCAGTGCATCGGATCTTTGGCACGCATTTCCAGGATAAAATCCAGTTTTTCGCCGGTAACACCGTCTGGATCATGGATGTAGCCATCAGGACCTGCAAAATAAGTAACCTTGGCACCCAACTGTGCTGCTTTCTTCATAATGCCCCAGCCCACATTGCCGTAGCCGGAGATCGCAATACGCTTACCCTCGATGGAGTCGCCTTCATGCTTCAGAACTTCCTGCAGATAGTACACAGCACCGTAGCCGGTAGCCTCCGGACGGATCAAAGAACCGCCGTAGCTCATACCCTTACCGGTCAGCACGCCATTCTCCCAGACACCCTTCAGGCGACGATATTGACCAAACAGATAACCGATCTCACGGCCGCCTACACCCATATCACCGGCAGGAACATCAATGTCCGGCCCGATATAGCGATACAGTGCAGACATAAAGCTCTGACAGAAACGCATGACTTCTGCATCGGATTTTCCGGCAGGATCAAAATCGGAACCACCCTTGGCTCCGCCCATGGGCAGGCCGGTCAGGGAGTTTTTGAAGGTCTGCTCAAAGCCCAAAAACTTCATGATGCTGGGATTCACGTTCTTCTGGAAGCGAAGACCGCCCTTATAGGGACCGATCGCACCGTTGAACTGGCAGCGGTAACCAATATTGGTATGCCACTGTCCGGCATCATCCATCCAGCAGACACGGAAGGTAAACATCCGCTCAGGCTCCACCATACGGGTCAAAAGGTCAAACTTCTCATATTCCGGATGGGCTGCAATGACAGGTTCAATGGAGGAAAAAACTTCCTCAACGGTCTGGACAAATTCCGGCTCATGACCATGTTTCTCTTTTACCTGCTCAATCACTTTTTCAATATAGCTGTTCATAAATACCTCCTAGGTTAAACCTGTCATCTTATTTCACAGGCGAAATATTTTCCACCTGATTATCCAACAAAGCCGCGGATAATCTCCACGATCTCCTGACCGATTCTTTTCTGAGCTTCCACGGTGGCTGCACCAATATGGGGCGTACAGGACACAGCGGGATGGCTGTACAGTTCTTGATTGGCACTGGGTTCTTCTACAAAAACATCCAAACCGGCAGCGCGCACCTTACCACTGTTCAATGCAGCCAACAGCGCTGCTTCATCCACATTGTTGCCGCGGGAAGTGTTGATAAAATTGACGCCATCCTTCATCTTGGCGATAGTCTCCTGGTTGATGAGCGGCTTACCGTCAATGGAGGGCGTATGGAGACTGATAAAATCTGCCTTGGCAAACAGCTCATCCATCTCCACGTATCTCATGCCCATAGCTTCTTCAATTCCCGGCACATGATAAATGTCAAAGGCGATCACATCCATACCCATGGCAGATGCCATGCGGCAGAGTGCCTGACCGATCCGTCCGAAGCCAATGATACCGAGGGTTTTGCCGGAAAGTTCAATTCCCTTGCCGTAGGCTTTCTTTTCCCATTTTCCTTCCCGCATGGTATGACCGGCAACAGAAATATACCGTGCACAGGAGAACATATGGGACATGGCCAACTCCGCAACGGACTGAGAAGATGCCTTTGGCGTATTTTTAACCGTCATGCCGCAGCTTTCAGCATATTTGACATCAATATTGTCCACACCGACACCGCCGCGAATGATCAGCTTCAGTTTTCCCTCTTTTGCTGCATCGATATGGGCAGCACGGACCTTGGTCTTGGAGCGAACCACCACTGCATCATAGTCCTTCAGGGCATCTCCAAGAACATCCGGCTCATAAAACTGCTCATCTACCTGATGGCCGTCTTCTTTCAGTGCTGCAATGGCAGCTTTGTCCATGCCGTCTGTAACCAGAATTTTCATTGCCGCTCCTCCTCAAACTTTTTCAGGCATGCCACAAGTGCTTCGACACCTTCTTTAGGCATGGCATTGTAGATGGAAGCCCGCAGACCTCCCACAGACTTATGGCCCTTGAGGTTCTCAAAACCGGCCGCCTTGGTATAAGCCACCACTTCGGCATCCAGATCCTTATCACCGGTTACAAACGGAACATTCATCAGGCTGCGATCCTCTGCAGCAACCGTTCCCTTGAACACCTTCGACTGATCCAGAAAATCGTACATAACCTTTGCCTTATCGATATTCCTCTGCTCCATAACCGTCAAACCGCCAATGGATTTCAGATACTTGAATACCTTTCCGCAGACATATATCGCCCAGCAGTTGGGCGTATTGTACATGGAATCAGCATCGGCATGGGTCTTATACTGCATATAGACCGGCAGGTCTGCCAAATCATCGCGGATCAGATCCTCCCGAATAATAACCACGACCATACCGGCAGGTCCGACATTTTTCTGCACACCGGCATAGATCAAACCGTAATCCTCTACATTACAGGGGCGGGACAAGAACATGGAACTCTGGTCAGATACCAGAACATGTCCCTTGGTATTGGGCAATTTATTGTATGTCAGGCCATGAATCGTTTCATTTTCGCAAATATATACATAGTCACAGTTTTCCGGGATATCCAGATCAGAACAGTCAGGGATATAAGAATAGTTTTGATCCTTACTGGAGGCGACGACCTTTACCTCTCCTACCTTTTTGGCTTCGGCAATGGCCTTTTTGGACCATGCGCCTGTTTCTACATAGCAGGCAACTCCACCCTTCATCAAATTCATGGGAATCATAGAAAATTGGAGTGTTGCTCCGCCCTGAATAAACAGTACCTTATAGTTGTCCGGAATTCCCATAAGATCCCGCAGATCCTGCTGAGCTTCCTCTGCGATCTGTTGGAATGCTTTGGATCGATGGGACATTTCCATGACACACATTCCGGTTCCGCGATAGTTGAGCATCTCATCACGGATTTCTTCCAAAACGGGTTCCGGCATTGTTGCGGGGCCTGCAGAAAAGTTGTAAATACGCTGATAATTCATAGCTTAAAACCTCCTGTCATCATCACGGAACTGTTTCTCTTCCGATTCCAGTATACGATATTCTCAACAAAGAATCAATCATTTTTCAAAAAATTTTTTATTTGCCTAAATGATTTTCAGGTTCGTCTCACAAATACATTTGTCCGCGTTTGAAGCATCTTTATTGTACTACATCGTTAGTGTAAATGAAATGGGAAAAAACAACAATAATCATATAATCTCCTCAAAAAATTTTTATTACTTGCACAAAAAAGGATGATGGCAGCAGCCATCACCCCTTTTTGTACTTATTTCTTGTTGCAATTCCGCCGCGGATATGACGTTCTGCTTTGTTAACTTCCATAATTTGTTTTACCTGCAGATAAAGTCCATGGTTACATCGCGGCAACCGTTCTGTCAGATCTTTATGTACTGTTGATTTGGATATTCCAAAATGTTTGGCCGCATCACGAATAGTGGTCCGGTTCTCGATGATGTACAAAGCCAGATCGCAGGCTCTTGTTTCCATGAACTCTTGCAAAGCCAACACTCCCTGCACATCGTTCTAAGGAATAGTATGTTCTGTTGTTTCGTAATATGACCAATGATTCCTTTATACCGTTATAGAAAGCCTTGGGTGCTAATGCACCCCGGGGCCCTCTGTTGTTTTGCGTTTTTGCTTACTTGTCTTTGTGCAGATAAGCGTATGCGGAGTCGGAGAACTTCATGAATTCGTACAGCCACGGGTCGTTTGCGGAGGCACGATACACATAGCTCTCAATGCTTTCCGTCAAGGTGCTGACCTGCTGGCCATCTGCATCGTAGAATACTACGGTCAGCGGGTAGCGTCCGTCTGCCACCACGATATCACTCAGCACAAACTCGATATAATCGCCATTCACTTTGCCGTCAATGCTAATTTCCTTGTCTATGCCATGATGATCCGTGTAAGTCACCACGGCTGTACTGTTTTCGCCAATGGCCGACTTATATACAAACATTTTTACGGAAATATTGCTCTCCATGACGATGCTGGTACCGTAGTAGTTTTCATCCTTTACCTGAATGTTCTCACATACCGGATTCGTCTGGGTACCAAATGCCTTTTGTTCATCTGTCAGGTTCGCATTGGCCAAGTCAGATGCGTTGTAGCCAAAGTGTTCCTGGGTGGCTGCACCGTAGTTCAGCATATCCACTATCAGAGTCTTGTCTACTGCGTCAAAGGCCGTACTATTCAGCACGCGGCCGGCATAGCTTCTGATGCTGTCTGTCTTGGTTTCACTGATCTGGTTGCCTGCTGCATCGTAAATCGTAACGCTGATCTCGTCACACATTTCCTTTGCTGCCAGGTTTTTGTAAACGACCTTGTAGTAGGCATCACCATTATCGTAATCACTCAAACGCACTATCTGTTCATCGTTTGCTGTGCCGTTAGCATAGGTTCTGACGATCTTAGCAGTAGCGCCCTCTTCTGCATAAGCCTTTGCATAGAAGAAGTTCACGTCCAGAGCGTTGCCCAGTGTTACATTGGTGCCGTAGAACTTCTTCAACTCTTCGACGGTCTGCTCTGTGAGAACACCATTGACCCACTCGTAGCCCTCGGGAGCGTCCAGAGCGACGTCGTCAGCCCTGGTAACGGTACCGGAGATGTATTCCAGAGTGCCGTTGATGTTGCCGGCAGTCAGGGCGATGGAGCCGCCATCTGCCACGACCTTACCGTTGATGGTACCGGTGGTATTGACAGTAACGGTGGGTGCAGCATAGTCTCCATACTTGCAGGCATCGAATGCCACATTGCCTTCGCTGACAGACAGGGAAGTGTCGCCGATGAAGGCAACGTTGCCGCTGTTGCTGGAAACAGCATACCAGGTGTCGTTTCTGCCGATGACATCCACATCTACCAGAGTCAGATCAGCATAGTTCTGAATGACCATGTTGGGGCCGGTGCTTTCATTGTGGCCGT
>JAZRTT010000039.1:0-1754 GCA_045652125.1 Candidatus Avilachnospira sp.
AGTTTGATCCGGATTCCCAAGGAACCCTTCGATGCATGGTTAGACGGTCGAGGTAACTAATCATGTAAAGGAGTAATGTTATGGCGACAATTGTTAAGCGAGGAAAAAATTTTTATGTAGTTTTTCGCTATGATGACGCGAACGGTAATTCCCAGCAAAAATGGGAGTCGTTTAAGACCAAGAAGGAAGCCCAAAAGCGTAAAAGCGAGGTCGAGCATGAAATCGACACCGGTACATTTATTCCACCGGCCAGCATCAAGATCAAAGATTTTCTCATTGATTTTGTGGATATGTATGGCAAACGGAAGTGGGGCTTGTCGATGTACACCTCCAATACAGGCCTGATCCGGAATTATATCAATCCTGTTTTGGGAGAGGTAAACGTCCAGGATGTGGATGCCCGGGTGGTGGACATGTTTATCGCCACTCTGCAGAAAACCAAAGCGGTGGATTGCAACGGAAGAAGGGCCAAAACGGAGTTTGTAACACCCTGCACCATCGAGAAGATCTGCAAGCTGATGCGCTGTGCCTTCGGGCAGGCAATCCGTTGGGGTATGGTCGGAAGAAATCCTTTTATTGGCGCTACTCTTCCTAAACGAGAGCAGAAGAAGCGGGCGATTTGGGATGCGGAGACCATTCGCAGGGCTCTGGATGCCTGTGAGGACGATCGGTTGTACTTAGCAATCCATCTTGCCTTTGCTTGTTCTCTCCGCTTTGGTGAGATCTGTGGACTTACATGGGACTGCCTGGATATCTCTGATGCAGCGATCATGAATGGCAATGCCTATCTCAAGGTGGAGAAGGTATTGGCCCGTGTGGATGAAGGTGCTGTGAATGCTTTGGGTGAGAATGACATATTCTTCACATTCCCGGCTATCGTTTCCGGAAAATCCAAGACCCGGCTGGTACTGAAGAAACCGAAGACGGAGTCAAGTATCCGTAAGGTGTGGATCCCGGTGACCCTTGCCAAGCTGCTGAGAGCCTGGAAGGAAAGCCAGGACAAGGCAAAGGCTTACTTAGGGGATGCCTACTACGATTACAATCTGGTGCTAACTCTGGATAACGGTCGTCCCTGCGAGGATCGGGTGATCGGTAATGCTTTTAACCGGCTGAAAAGGAACGCAGACCTTCCGGATGTGGTTTTTCACTCTCTCAGGCACTCCAGCACGACATATAAGCTGAAGCTGAACCACGGAGACATTAAAGCAACACAGGGCGATACGGGTCACGCACAGCCTGACATGGTAACTGAGGTCTATGCCCATATCCTGGATGAGGACCGCAAGGTCAATGCTCAGCGCTTTGAGGCAGGCTTCTATTCCAGAGCTGATCTGCGTGGGTTGGAGCAGTCATTCCGTACGCAAACCGTGCAGCAGCCTGGTATGGACATCGTGCAGCTGCTTGTTCAGCTGCAGCAAAATCCGGCACTGTTGACCCTCCTTAACGGGCTTGCGAATGCAAATGTGTCCGGATAATTCCAAACCGTTCAAAACCGTCTGTTAGCAAAAATGCGATTTTGTTAGCAAAAATCTTAAAAAGTGTTCGAATCCATTTGGCAGCTCGTAAGAGCTGGGGCTGCCAAATGGACAAGAGATAACAATTTAATAATGGGACCAATAGTTATGAAAACACCGTGATTTGCGGTGAAATCACGGTGTTTGGCACCCCCGGCGAGACTCGGACTCACTACCTCGCGCTTAGGAGGCGCGCGCTCTATCCAGGTGAGCTACGGGGGCATATCTATGAAATTGACC
>JAZRTT010000040.1:0-8511 GCA_045652125.1 Candidatus Avilachnospira sp.
CCAAGCCCTGCGAGGCTACCTCTGCTGAGGCATTCGCCGATCGCATCTTCTCCCTGACTCCCTCCGCTTCTTCCACCGCTGTTACCGAGGGCAAGGACAACACCTTCCAGATGTGCTTCATGGATCCCAACCAGGGCTCCGCTTCCGCTCAGTACATCTCCGACAAGTCCCTGGCTACCAAGGTTGCCGTGATTTGGGAGAATGACGACGTTTATTCCAAGGGCATCCATGACACCTTCGCCGCCAAGGCTGCCGAGCTGGGCCTGGAGATCGTCTCCGACACCACCTTCGCCGACGGCAACGATACCGACTTCTCCGTGCAGCTGGCCGACGCTCAGTCCAACGGCGCTGATCTGGTCTTCCTGCCCATGTACTACGATGCTGCCTCTCTGATCCTGACCCAGGCCAACGCCGCCAACTACGACGCCAAGTTCTTCGGCGTGGACGGCATGGACGGCATCCTGACCGTGGAAGGCTTCGACACCTCTCTGGCCGAGGGCGTCATCCTGCTGACCCCCTTCAACGCCGACGCTGAGGACGACGCCACCAAGAGCTTCGTCGCCAAGTACCAGGAGAAGTTCGGCGAGATCCCCAACCAGTTCGCCGCTGACGGCTATGACTGCGTCTATGCCATCTACGAGGCCCTGAACAAGGCCGGCGCCACTGCCGATATGTCCGCCAGCGAACTGTGCGACCTGCTGATCGCCCAGTTCACCAGCAGCGACTTCTCCTTCAACGGCCTGACCGGCGAAGGCATGTCCTGGGACGAGACCGGCGCTGTCTCCAAGAGCCCCAAGGGCATGGTCATCGAGAACGGCGTTTATGTCGGTTTGGACTAATTCCAAAATCAATCATAACTCTCTGTAAATGAAACGGGAGGGCTGAAATATGCCCTCCCGCTTCGGAATATATAAATGGGTCGTGGATGGTCGATGAAATTCGGCCCCATGCGTTCATCGCCGATCCATGACTCATTTCGGAAAAGGTGTGAATTCCATGACATTCTTAAGCCATCTGATCAACGGAATCAGCTTGGGCAGTGTGTATGCCATTATCGCGCTGGGTTACACCATGGTCTACGGCATCGCAAAGATGCTGAACTTCGCCCACGGCGATGTGATCATGATCGGTGCCTACGTCTGTTTCTTTGCTGTGGCCTCTTTCAACCTGCCTCCTGTGGTGGGCATTCTGCTGGCCATGGTCCTTTGTACGTTTTTGGGCATCGTCATCGAGCGGCTGGCCTATAAGCCTTTGCGGCAGGCACCCTCTCTGGCCGTGCTGATCACCGCCATCGGTGTCAGCTATTTCCTGCAGAACGGCGCCCAGCTTCTGTGGACAGCCAACAACAAAATGTTCCCCAGCTTTATGAATTTCGGCGGCAAGACCGGTCTGAGCCTTTTTGACGGTCAGCTGAACATCTCCTGGGTCACCGTCGTAACGGTTCTGGCCTGCGTGGTCATTATGGTGGCACTGACTCTGTTTACCGGAAAGAGCCGGATGGGCAAGGCCATGCGTGCCTGCTCTGAGGACAAGGGTGCTGCAGAGCTTATGGGCATCAACGTCAATACCACCATCTCTGTGACCTTTGCCATCGGTTCTGCGCTGGCGGCCATCGCAGGCGTTCTGCTCTGCTCCGCCTATCCCATTCTGGTGCCTACTACCGGTTCTATGCCCGGCATCAAAGCCTTTACCGCCGCCGTCTTTGGCGGAATCGGCTCTATTCCCGGTGCATTGCTTGGCGGTGTGCTTCTGGGTGTCATTGAGATCTTCGCTAAGGCCTATATCTCCACCCAGCTTTCCGACGCCATCGTGTTCGCCGTTCTGATCATTGTTCTGCTGGTCAAGCCTACGGGTCTTTTGGGCAAGCAGATCCGAGAGAAAGTGTAAGGTGACGGTATGGGTAAGAAAACATTGGGTCTGACCAAGACCTCCCGCACCAATTATTT
Source organism: Candidatus Avilachnospira sp. (assembly GCA_045652125.1). Taxonomy (GTDB): domain Bacteria; phylum Bacillota; class Clostridia; order Oscillospirales; family Oscillospiraceae; genus Avoscillospira. Next base: position 1,947 of record JAZRTT010000040.1, read on the forward strand.
GACCTATCTGCTGGTCATCGTGGCCTATGTGATTTTGCAGACCATGAGCAACGGCGGGATGCTCTCCTCCTCTCTGAAGGGCCAGCTGGTCCCCATCTGTGCCTACGTGACGGTAGCTCTGGCACTAAACCTCTGTGTCGGTGTGTTGGGCGAACTGTCTTTGGGTCATGCAGGTTTTATGTCCGTGGGTGCCTTCGCCGGCGCTGTGGTGGCCTCCGCACTGCGGGATTCCGTGACTTCCGACCCTGCCCGGCTGGTCATTGCGCTGGTCGTGGGCGTTGTGTTTGCCGGTCTGGCCGGCGTGGTGGTCGGTATTCCCGTTCTGCGGCTCAATGGCGACTATCTGGCCATTGTGACTCTGGCCTTCGGTGAGATCATCAAGTCCATCATTAACAACTTCTATATCGGTGTGGATGCCAGCGGCCTGCACACCAGCTTTGTCCAGAATACCATCACCCTGGGCGAGGGTGGTCGGATGATCCTCTCCGGTCCCATGGGTATCCCCGGAATCCAGAAGATCTCCACCTTTACGGCAGGCTTCGTTCTGATTATGGTCACGTTGGTGGTCATCTTCCATCTGGTAAACAGCCGGTCCGGCCGAGCCATCATGGCCTTGCGGGACAACCGCATTGCTGCCGAAAGTGTGGGCATCCCCATCACCAAGTATAAAATGATGGCTTTTGTGACCTCTGCGGCGTTGGCCGGTGCTGCCGGTGCCCTGTTTGCTCTGGGTCAGAACACCATCACCGCTTCCAAGTTCGATTTCAACACCTCCATTTTGATCCTTGTTTTTGTGGTTCTTGGCGGTCAGGGTCGGATGTGGGGCTCCATTATCGCAGCTGCCGCACTGACGGTCCTGCCGGAGGTCCTGCGTGAGTTTGCCGATTACCGGATGCTGGTTTATGCCATTGTCCTCATCCTTGTGATGCTGCTGACCAATAACCCCACTTTGAAGAACTTCTTCGCCGGTCTTTTCGGCCGTGCCAAGGAAAATACGGAGAAAGGAGCCAAAGCGAAATGAGCAACACCGTAAAAGAGCCCACCAAGCTGGTTCCTGTTCCCAGTCGAAATAAGATTCCCGAACGTGATGTCGACAAGCACCCCATTCTGGAGTGCCGTCACTTAGGCATTGACTTCGGCGGCCTGACGGCTGTTAACGATCTGGATCTGGCCATCGGCCGGACGGAGATCGCCGGCCTCATCGGACCCAACGGTGCCGGCAAGACCACAGTTTTTAACCTTTTGACCAAGGTGTATCAGCCTACCCGCGGCACCATTCTGCTGGACGGCGTGGATACTCACACTATGAATACCACCCAGGTCAATCAGGCCGGTATCGCCCGTACCTTCCAAAATATCCGATTGTTCAGCAATCTGTCTGTGGAGGACAACGTCAAGCTGGGTCTGCACAACCACATCAAGTACGGCATGTGGGAGGGCATCTTCCGCCTGCCTTCCTATTGGAAGGAAGAAAAGAAGGCCCACCAGCGGGCGCTGGAGCTTCTGTCCATTTTCGATATGCAGGATATGGCTGATGCCAAGGCCGGTTCTCTCCCTTACGGTGCCCAGCGCCGTCTGGTGATCGTCCGGGCTCTGGCTACGGAGCCCAAGCTCCTGCTTCTGGACGAGCCTGCTGCCGGCATGAACCCCTCGGAAACGGCAGAGCTGATGGAAAACATCGTGAAGATCCGCGATACTTTCAATATTGCCGTTTTGCTCATCGAGCATGATATGAGCCTGGTCATGGGCATCTGCGAAGGCATCTGCGTGCTGGACTTCGGTCAGACCATTGCCAAGGGAACGCCTGCTGAGATTCAGAACGATCCCCAGGTCATCAAGGCCTATTTGGGCGGCAGAAAGGAGTGATGGCAGTGAGCACCATGCTGAAGGTCGATAACATCAACGTGTACTACGGTGCCATCCACGCCGTCAAAAACGTCTCCTTTGAGGTCAATGAGGGCGAAGTGGTCACCCTGATCGGTGCCAACGGTGCCGGTAAATCCACTACCCTGAAGACGGTTTCCGGTATGCTCCGCACCAAGACCGGTTCCATAGAATTTATGGGAGAAAATATTAACCATGCCGAGGCTCACAAGCTGGTTTACAAGGGGCTTGCCCACGTTCCAGAGGGACGGCGGATCTTCCAGCAGATGACCGTTTTGGAAAATCTGGAAATGGGCGCGTTTATCCACAAAAAACCGACCAAGGAAGAACTGGATGATATTTTTGAACGGTTCCCCAGACTGCTGGAGCGAAAAAATCAGGTGGCCGGTACTCTGTCCGGCGGCGAGCAGCAAATGCTGGCCATGGGCCGGGCTCTCATCTCCCATCCCAAGCTGCTGATGATGGATGAGCCCTCCATGGGTCTGGCCCCCATTCTGGTGGAACAGATCTTTGAGATTATCAAGGAGCTTCACAAGGCCGGCACCACCATTTTGCTGGTGGAACAGAACGCCGAAATGGCCTTGCAGGTTGCAGATCGTGCCTATGTGCTGGAATCCGGTACAGTTGCTTTGTCCGGTACCGGTGCAGAACTAATTGAATCCGATGCCATTAAAAAGGCATATTTGGGCGGCTGAAAACATAAAAATCAAGGGGCATTGTGCCCCTTGATTTTTATGTGGGAGGACTGCCTATGCCTGTGGTTACTTGGGAGCATCCAATGACATCCGCTTTGCAGCGGACATTTTCTCTTGGTTTGCAGAAGGCATTCCCTTGGCTAAGCAGTGAGGTTTTGATATGGACTTCCGGAGGCCGTCCTTTGGAATTGCTGCAGTTGGGCGATGGAAAGCGGCGGGTTTTGCTGACCGGAGGCCATCACGCCAACGAATCCATCACCTCTTTGCTGCTGTGGCGTATGCTGGAGGATTATTGCAGAGGATTGGAGAAAAACGGAAGCTTGTACGGGTTTTCCTGTCGTGGACTGTTTCGGCGCAGCACATTGTATCTGGTGCCTTTGGTCAACCCGGATGGTGCAGATTTAACAGCAGGCGCTGTTTCGGCAGAGGAAAGGGAGCTGGCAGAAACATTGGCGCAGCCGCAGATTCCGTTTCCCTGTGGATGGAAAGCCAACTTACAGGGGGTGGATCTGAACCTCAATTATCCGGCCCGTTGGGAGTTGGCCCGGGAAAAAAAGGCAAAAAGTCCAGGACCGAGAGATTTCCCCGGATTTGCCCCGTTGGATCAGCCGGAAACGGCAGCGTTGGCGGAGTTGGTCCGGAGAATCCAACCGGATGTTTTGGGTGCATGGCACACACAGGGCGGGGAAATCTATGCAGAAGGGGATGACCGCCTTTCCCGGCTGCTGGCATATTATTCCGGTTATAACTGGGTTCCTGTTCCGGAGGAGAGTGCCAATGCGGGGTTGCGGGATTGGTTTGTGCAGGAATTTCATCGACCCGGCTTTACCATTGAAGCCGGTCGGGGAGAAAACCCGCTGCCGTTATCCATGCTGCCAAGGATGTATGAGGAAAATTTACCGATTTTTGTTTTGCTGCTCTCCGGGGTGTAAAAAAATTGGTTGTAGAATGGAATGTTTTGTATTATCATAAAAGAAAACAGTTGATTCGGGAAAGGATGAGTTCATGAAGCTGAACTGGAAAACATGCCTGAAGATTGCCGTCAGTGCATTTGCCCTTTATCTGTGTATATACTATTGGCCTGCGGCATCTGTACTGTTGGGGACACTTCTCAGCGCAGCAGCACCTTTGGTTGTGGGTGCAATGATCGCCTATGTGCTGAATATTTTGATGGTTGCCTATGAGCGGCACTTTTTTCCAAAAAGCAGCAAGAAACGGGTGATACGGCTGCGCAGACCTTTGTGCATGACAGCGGCGATTGTGACATTGATTGCAATTATTGCTCTGGTGATCGGTTTGGTTCTGCCGCAGCTTACTTCGTGCTTCAAGCTGATCATTGCCGAGCTGCCGGATTTCCTGCGGTATACTACAGAGAAAATTGCACAGTGGGATTTTGTGCCGCCGGAGGTGGTCTCCTCTCTGCGGAATATAGACTGGCAGTCCCGGATTGGAGAAATTCTGAAGGTTGTGACTTCCGGGTTGGGCAGCGTAGTGGATGTAGTGTATAAAACCGTAACATCTTTGGCTTCCGGAATCATCACGGGCTTCTTGGGTCTGGTGTTCTCTCTGTATTTGCTTATGGGAAAAGAAAGAATCAAGGGACAGATGCACCGTACCATGCTTCATTTCCTGCCGGGAAAGGTCTGCAGAACGATTGAACATGTGGCTGCTGTGGTCCATGACTGTTTCCATCGGTATATTGTGGGGCAGTGTACGGAAGCGGTCATTTTGGGAATGCTGTGCACAGTCGGTATGAGTGTGCTTCGGCTGCCCTATGCCACCATGATCGGTGCCCTGATCGCCTTTACGGCATTGGTTCCCATTGCCGGTGCCTATATCGGTGCCATTGTGGGTGCATTTCTGATTCTGATGGTATCGCCCATTCAAGCGCTGACTTTCCTGATCTTTATTGTGGTGCTGCAGCAGTTGGAAGGCAATCTCATCTACCCCAAGGTGGTGGGTGACTCTTTGGGACTGCCGGGGATTTGGGTATTGGCTGCAGTTACAGTAGGCGGCGGCGTGATGGGAATTTTGGGGATGCTTCTGGGTGTGCCCCTGGTGGCTGCTGTCTATCGGCTGATGAAAGAGCGGGTCAACAAGGATATTCCAAAGGCAGAAGAAACATCGAAACAAACAGAAACCAAATGAAAATCTGCCGCCCGCAAGGGCGGCAGATTTTTTTGCAGGGACAGGGATAAAATGAGATCTTACCGCAGGGCGGTGACGCAGTATGGGACCTCACATGGTCAAGGCTGTCCATGCATAAACAGCGGCACCTATGGGCAGGACATCTTCGTCAAAAGTGGTTTTGGGGTGATGAGCCGGATAGTGATGCCCTTTTTCCGTTTGCCCTGCAGACAAAGCGATCATCAAAGAAGGGACCTTCTGACTCACATAGGCGAAGTCCTCGGAACCACCGGATTTTGGTTTGATTTTCATTCGGGAGACAGACCATGTCTTTTCCGCCCCCAGCAGATCCAGCAAAGTATGGTAAGCCTGCTCGCAGAGAACTTCATCATTGAGCAGGGTGGGGCAGCCGGGGCCGAATGTAAGAGCCGCCTGTGTCCGAAAGGCACTTGCTACAGATGTTGAAAGCTGCTCCATTCGATGTTTGATCTGTGTCCGTGTTTCTTCTGACCGGGTCCGCAGCGTTCCTTCCATAACTGCGTCCTGAGCAATGGCGTTTGGAGCCTGTCCTGCGTGAAACGTACCAACGGTGAGGGTGACCGGTTCGTCGGGGGAGACCTCCCGGGTTTGTATCTGCTGAAATCCCAGAAGGATATGACTGGCAGGGATCAGGGGATCTGATCCTGTATGGGGCATGGAACCGTGACAGCCTTGACCTTGGATGTGCAGGGTAAAATAATCTGCTGCCGGGGTACCGGCACCGGGAGCAGGGACAATGACTGTTCCTGTGGGAACAGAAATTCCGGTGAGAACGTGGAGCATCATGGCCCGGTCTACATTTTCCAGAATCCCGTTTTCAATCATATCTGCCGCACCCAGAAAAACTTCCTCTGCCGGTTGGAACATAAGGCGAATGGTGCCGCAGAGCTCATCTGTATGGGAAAGAAGCAGCTGTGCCGCACCCAGAAGCATAGCAGTGTGCAGGTCGTGGCCGCAGGCATGCATACGACCGGCTTTTCCGGAATAGGGAAGTCCTGTTTCCTCTTCAATGGGTAGTGCATCCATGTCGGCACGAAGAAGAAAGAGCCTGCCGGGTTTTTTGCCGACAATATCAGCAGTCACGCCTGCTTTTCCGCAAAGCTTTGCATCCAACCCCAGTTCGGTCAATTGCTGCTTCACATAAGCTATGGTATCTTTCAGGTCAAAAGCTGTTTCAGCGTGACTGTGCAAAAAACGGCGGTGCGCTGTCAGAGTGGGAGTCAAACCTTCGGCTTCTTCCAAAAAACTTTTTGCATTCATAAAATCTCTCCTTTTTGGTAGGATGCCCGGTAGTTACAAAAAAACAAGTCTCTGTGCTAGACAGGTGTTTGATGAAAGCGTAAATATTATGCAGATAACTTAAAAAAAGCAGCTACTTCACCTCAAAATACAGCTTACTATAACCTGAAACAGATTATTGATTTTCAACCTGAAACAGGTTGATATGTATACTGAGGCGTTTCTGATGAACGAAAATACTTATCAATGATATATCGCTTTGCGATATGATATACGGCTATGCCGTATGATATACTTGCTTCGCAAGCATGATATAATATCCATTCCTTCATATGCCGAAGGCATATATCATCCACCGTAGGTGGATATCATATCGAAGATATATCACCCGTTCCGACAGAAACGGATATCATTGAAAAAAGTCACCTTTGTCGGTAGACAAAAGCGACTTTTTCGATGGTGCGCTTGAAGGGACTCGAACCTCTGACCCACTGCTTAGAAGGCAGTTGGTCTATCCATCTGAGCTACAAGCGCAAATATGAAATTTACAAAAAAATGGAGCGGGTGATGGGAATCGAACC
>JAZRTT010000041.1:0-59942 GCA_045652125.1 Candidatus Avilachnospira sp.
GGGCACCGAGACTGCCCCATGCCGAGACGATCAGCGGGCGGTCATCCTCGATTCCCAGTGCCCTGCGTGCCTGCTGCCGGTCACCGTACAGGAAGTCGCCGCGCACGGGCGTTCCGGTGACCAGCACCTTTTCCGGATGGGGATACTGCGCCCGGCTTTCCTCAAAGGACACCATGACCTGATCCACCGCTCCTGCCACCAATCGGGTAGTCAGACCGGGAACGGCATTGGATTCATGGACTGCCGTGGGGATGCCCAGCTTTGCACCCATTTTCAGTGCCGGAAAGCTGGCATAGCCGCCGGTACCCACAATGACATCCGGCTGAAATTCACGAATGATCTTCCCGGCCTTTTTCATAGAACCTGCCATATGCACTGCTGTGGTGATATTATGCCAAATCCCTGCCGGGGTCAGTTTTCTCTGAAAATTGGAAATTTTCAATGTCTCCAGCCGGAAACCTTCCCGAGGAATCAGCTCCGTTTCCATGCCGTCTTCTGCCCCGACAAAGAGAATTTCACAGTTCCTCTCCCGTTCCATGCACAGTCGTGCCACAGCGACAGCCGGGTTGATGTGGCCGCCGGTGCCGCCGCAGGTAAACAGTATTCGCAAAATACCCTCTCCTCTCGAAAAAAGGGCGGCAAAGCCGCCCTTTTGCTGTTAAGTAGATGTCAGCAGTTGATTGTCGCTTTGCCGGGACACGCTGAGAATCAGCCCCATTTCAAACAACTGCATCAAAAGTGCCGTAACGCCGTAAGAGAAAAACGGCAGGGAGATGCCCGTTGCAGGCAGAAAATTGGTGACCACACCCACATTGAAAAACACCTGCAAAGCGAGGAGTGTGGAAATGCCGGCGGCCAACAATGCGCCAAACCGATCCTTGGCGTGGAGGGCGATCCAGTAACCGCGAAGGATAAGCATCATAAACAGCAATATGATGACCACGGCACCAACAAAGCCCAGTTCTTCACAGACTACGGGGAAAATATAGTCGTTATGTTCTTCCGGCAGGTATAAATATTTCTGCCGTCCACGACCAAGGCCCAGGCCCATGAGGCCGCCGGACCCGATTGCATAAAGAGACTGAATGATCTGATAACCTGCACCACGGGGATCCGACCACGGATCCCGCCATGCAACAATACGGTCTGCCGCGTAACCCATGGTGCTGAGATATAAAATGCCCAGCAGCGCCACAGCACCCAGGCCAATGGCAAACCATTTCATCTGAACACCGCCGAGAAACAGCATGGCAGCCGCCACACAGCACAAAATGATAATGCCGGACAGATGCTTTTGCAGCACCAATGTCAAAACCAGAAATCCCAGAATGCCAACAAAGGGAATCAGTGTATGAACATCCTTCATTTTATCCCGATAACGGGAGATCATAGCCGCAAAGCTCATGATCACGGCAAGTTTTGCCACTTCAGACGGCTGGAACCGAATACCTGCCACCTGAATCCACCGGGTAGCACCGCCGCCGGTCAGACCGATCAGCGGGGTCAAAAGCATCAGCACGCCGGTACCCAACAGAATGGGAAGTGCCAACCTCCGCCAAAGCTGATAGTTCACCCGACTGACAAACAGCATAATGCCGATACCCACCAGAGCAAAGAACCCCTGACGGGCAAAATAATAGGTGGAGCTTCCCTGGGTGGCATAGGCCGAAGCATAACTGGCAGAAAACATCATAATGATACCGATGAGTACCAGCAGAACAGTCAGGATCAGAAACGGCATATCCAGCATACCGCGCTCATCCAGAATGATTTTCTCCCGGGGTTCGCTCTGCTGTTCCCCCTGAGGCAGGCGCTCCTGCCGGGATGTTGAAAATTGAACCGATTTACCCATGGGCGCCTCCTTTCCTCATTAAAATTGGGATGTTACTCCCAACCATGCAAGAACACACATAACAACTGTGATTCCGGTGAATACACAGAAAATTTTCACTTCGCTCCAGCCGCCCATTTCAAAATGGTGATGGATAGGGGTCATGCGGAAAATACGCTTACCGTGGGTCAACTTAAAATAGCCCACCTGCAAAATTACAGACAGCGCCTCTGCAATATAAATGATGCCAATAAGCAAAAGTACCAAAGGCAGATCCAGAGCAAAGGCCATACCACACACAGCACCGCCTAAAAACAGCGATCCCGTATCACCCATGAACACCTTGGCAGGATGAAAATTGTAACACAAAAATCCCAAAAGTCCGCCCACCAGAGCGGCCGGAAACAGCGCCAGCGTATGACTGCCCCGGGCATAGGCCGTTACAGCAAAGAATACCATCACAGGCAAAGTCACGCCGGAAGCCAGCCCATCCACACCGTCTGTCAGGTTTACTGCATTGACACACCCCACGACCACAAAGGTAGCAAAAAGCAAATAAACCACCCAATGAACACGGATCGTACAGGAAGTGAAAGGAATGAACAGCTCGCTGCTGAGATTGCCGTTTAGGCGGAGCAGCGCCAGATAAGCCAGAGCCGCAGCCAACTGCAAAACCAGCTTCTGCAGGGCAGTCAGTCCCAAATTCCGTTTCAGTTTGACCTTAACAAAATCATCCGCAAAGCCGATGATCCCGAAAATCATCGAAAATCCCAATACCATCAAGTGTTCGTAAGTGCCGGCTGTCATGGCTGTCCAGCCCCCTGCAACCACGCAGATCGCTGCCGCAGCAATGAATATGACCCCGCCCATGGTTGGGGTTCCGGCTTTGGTGCTGTGCCATTGGGGGCCGATTTCGCGGATCGACTGTCCCGCCTTCATCGCCCGGAGTGCAGGAATGACGATCAGTCCAAGGAGCGCACTTATGGCAAAGGAAAAAAGCATCGTAATAAGAACAGGCATGGAGAGTTCCCTTTCCGATCGTTTCTGCAGAATTCAAATCAACATATTATGAAAGATTTCCCAGAAGATGTCAATCATTTTCCTTAGATTCCAAAAATTGATGCAATACTTCTTCCATATGCATCCCCCGGCTTCCTTTGAACAAAAGAACATCACCGGGCTTTGCCATTCGCTTGAGGGTCTTGAGCATATCTTCCTGATTGTCAAAATGCAGCGTCCGCTTGGGATTCATTCCGCCGGTAATGGCACCGGTAATGATACGCACTGAGTGTTCGCCATAGGCCAAGATCAAATCAGACACGCCGGCAGCCAGCCGTCCGATACGGTAATGCTCCGCCATGGCTCGACTGCCCAATTCCAACATATCTCCCAGCACGGCAATTCGATGGCCCTGTGTCTTGTGTTCTCCCAGCACCCGCAGTGCAGCCTCCATAGACTCCGGTCCTGCGTTATAGCAATCCTCGATCACCGTAAAGCCCTTATCCTCAAAAATATTCTGCCGCATGCCGGTGTTGCGGAACAGTCCCAGCTGATACTGGATGCTTTCCGGGCTGACGCCGCTGAGCAGGCCGACTGTAACGGCTGCCAATGCATTATAGACCATGTGGCGCCCTTCCTGAGGGACAAAGATCTGGAACTTCCGGTCCAGTCCCCGAACCGTAAAGTACACGCCGCCGTCGATTTGACGCAAATCCTCCGCAATTACATCGCAGCGTTCATTTTCAATGCCGAAATAAACCCGTCGGTGAGTGCCCTCGCGCAAATTCCAAAGCAGCGGCTCATCGCCGTTAAACACGGCAACACCATCGGGATGGATCCCTTCCATGATCTCCAGCTTGGCCCGGAGGATTCCTTCCCGGGTACCCAAGTGTTCAATATGCATCGTGCCAATGTTGGTGATGACCACCAGATTGGGGCGGGCAATGGAAGTCAGATACGCCATTTCCCCAAAATGGTTCATGCCCAGCTCCAGCACCGCCATCTGCGTGTCCGCAGGCATATCCATGATCGTAATGGGCAAACCCAGATCATTGTTGTGATTATCCCGAGTTTTGGAAACCCGGTATTTACCCGACAGAATGCAGGAGATCATTTCTTTGGTTGTAGTTTTGCCCACAGAACCCGTAATGGCCACCACAGAGACATCCGTCTGTGCCCGGTATTCCTTGGCAATTCTTCCGTAGGCCTTTAGAGTGTCATCCACCACGATCTGCGGAATCCCACAGGGCACCGGTCGGCAGACCAATGCCGCCACAGCCCCGGCTTTCCATGCGCTTTCCACGAAATCATGACCATCTGCCCGACTGCCGGGAAGTGCAACAAAGAGATCTCCGGCCTTTACTTTGCGGGAATCATGCTGCATGCCCGTAATAGTCCCTACAGAATCAGCAGGCTGCAGATCGCCCTCACTCCATTGACTCAACTGCTTTAATGTCAGTTCTTTCATATATTACCTCAATTCCCCAGCAAATGTGCGGCGACTTCTTCCCGCTCATCCAGATGGAATTTCTCATAACCGATCTCCTGATAGGTTTCATGACCCTTTCCCGCCAGAACGATCACATCACCGGGCAAAGCATGGTCCATCGCCCAGCGTATGGCCTGACGGCGGTTTTCAATGACCGTACAGGGCGTTTCGTACTCTTTTACGCCCACCATGATCTGATCGATGATTTTCATGGGATCCTCCGTGCGGGGGTTATCGGAAGTAACCACCACCAGATCCGAGAGCTGTGCTCCGATACGGCCCATAATGGGTCGCTTGATGGGGTCTCTGTCTCCACCACAGCCAAAAACGGCAATTACACGGCCTTTGCAGAAACCCCGAACGGTTTTCAAAATGTTTTCCAAACTGTCCGGTGTATGGGAATAGTCAATGAGCACCGTATAATCCTTACCCGGAGTGGGAACCACTTCCGCTCTGCCGTTGACCCCCTGTGCCGTTGCAAGAGACTCAGCGATCTGCGGCAGGGTCAGCCCCAGACTCAGTGCTGCACCTATAACGCCCAGGGCATTGTACACAGAAAAAGCACCGGGAATCTGCAGTTCAGCGGAAACCGTCCAGTTTTTATAGGTGGCATCAAAATCCACCTTATTGGCACTGAGCTGCACATGTCCGGCATCCAGATCCGCCTGTTTGCCAGCAGCGGAATAGGTCATAACGGAACATTTGGCATCCCGAATCATCGCTTCTGCCGCCGGATCATCCAAATTGATGACGCCGTGGTCACAAATGGAAAACAGCATAGCTTTCGCTTTGCGGTATTCCTCCATTGTCTTATGAAAATCCAGATGGTCCTGAGTAAGGTTGGTAAATACACCGGTATGAAAATGCACACCTGCCACCCGGTGCAGGCAAAGTGCATGAGACGAAACCTCCATGATCACATGCGTACAGCCGGCATCCAGCATCTTTCGGAACAGTTCCTGCAGCTCATAACTCTCCGGTGTGGTGCGCTCTGTATGAAGCACCGTATCTCCGATCATGTTCTGAATGGTCCCCACCAGACCCACCTTGACCCCAAGTGCATCTTCCAGAATATGTTTCAGCAGATAGGTACTGGTGGTTTTGCCGTTGGTGCCGGTGATTCCGATCATGGTCATATGGTCAGCAGGGTGTCCAAACCAGTTGCTGCTGGCCTGTGCCAGACCCAAACGGGTATCGGCAATGCGTATAAACGCACCCTGTGCAGGCGCCTGCTCACATAACACGGCAGCAGCACCCTTTTCCATCGCCATGGGAATATATCTGTGTCCGTCTGCAGCAAAGCCGGAAACCGCCACAAACAGATTTCCGGGGCGCACCGATCTGGAATCATAGGAAATACCCGTGATCTCCATATCCATGTCTGCCCTGTATTCCAGCAAGGAAATACCCTGCAGCACATCTTTCAGTTTCACAAAAAGCCTCCTTTGGCATAAAACGGATCAATCCTGTGCGGTGAAATCCGTGAATTCCACAGTCACCGTGGTGCCCGGCTTCACCTGTTCTCCTGCTTCGGGGGATTGATAGGTAGCAGTAACATTGTAGGCAGCCTGATTGACACCTGTAATGAGCATATAAAGCCCTTCCCGAGCCGCCAGCTGATTGGCCGATACCAGTGTCATACCGGAGAAATCCGGCACAGTAACCTTCTCGTTGGGTGCTTCCTGGCTGAAATAGATGATCACTTCCGACTTGCCGGGAATCAACGCGTGGGGTGCGGGAATCTGTCCCATGACCACAGCGCCCTCTCCCACCCGGCGGTAGGTAAAGCTCTTTTCCTGCAGAGCCGTTGCAGCCTCTGCCTCGGTCATGCCGGTAAGATCAGGAACTGCCAGGGTGATCAGGTTCAGGTCTTCATCGGACACATCCGGTTCAATGCCCAGATAGGGCAGAATATCTGTCATAATATGAGATACCGTCGGTGCAGCCATCGCACCGCCGCCGATCATCAGCCCCGTCTCCCGGCTGGGAGAATCCAAAACGACCAGAACCGCATATTTGGGATCATCAATCGGTGCCACACCCACGAAGGAACAAATCTTGTCTTCGGTCCGTTCACCGTTTTCATCGAACACGTCGATCTTTTCCGAAGTGCCGGTCTTGCCGCCGACCCGGTAGCCGGGTACGCTGCCCTTGCCGCCGGTACCGTCGCTGACCACGTACTCCATCATTTCCCGCATGGCCGCAGAGGTTTCTTCGCTAATCACCTGCCGCAAGACTGTGGTTTCCGTTTTCTGCACGGTATTACCGGACGGATCCTGCACCTGTGCAACAATGTGGGGCTGTACCAAATATCCGCCGTTGACCACAGCGGAGATAGCTCTTATCAGCTGAATGGGTGTGATACGGAAGGTCTGGCCGAAGGAGGATGAAATCAGGGATGCCGTGGAATCCGGGTTTACATAATTCTTTCTTCCAAAGAACAGACCGTTGGCTTCTCCGGGAAGATCCATCCCCGTTTTTTCCAGAAAACCAAAATCTTTCACATATTCATAAAACAAGTCGCCGCCCATTCGAATACCGATGGTGGCAAAAGAAGGGTTGCAGGAGCCTGCCAATGCCTGCTTGAGATCCACATCTCCGTGTCCTACGGTCTTCCAGCAGTCCACCGGCTGTTCACGGCCATAGAACATATGTCCAAAACCATTGCAGTGGAAATGGTCGTTTTCCGTAACCACACCGCTGTCCAAGCCTGCCGCCAGAGTAATGAGTTTGAATACCGAACCGGGTTCATAACCATCGGACACACAGCGGTTTCTCCACTGTGCCAAACGGGCTGCCGCAATTCTCTGATTGTATTCTTCCAGAGATTTCTGATAGGCACGGCTGTCCTCATCGAACCGGATGGCATCCTGATAGAGATCTTCCAGCTCTTCCCGAAGGGAATCATCGTAAATCTCCAGATAATTGTTGGGGTCATAGCCGCCCAACGTCGCCATGGCCAATACCTCGCCCGTATCGACCTCCATGACGATACCGCATGCCCCATTTCGCACATCGTACTTAGCAATGGCTTCTTCCAGATTCTTTTCCACATAGTATTGAACCGTTGTATCCAGCGTCAGAACCAAAGAATTGCCATCTGTGGCATCGTAGTATTTTTCGTAAGTATAAAGCATCTCGGAGCCATCGTTTCCTTTGGTGGTGATGACTGCCCCGGCGGTGCCGGTGAGCGCATTGTCGTAATAAGCCTCCAGCCCTTCCGCGCCCACATTATCCGAGCGGACAAAGCCCATGATCTGGCTGGCCAGAGAACCATAGGGATAATATCTCTGGGAATCCACCTCCAGGTTGATGATTCCGGAAAGATCATGTTCATTGATCAATTCCCGAACCTTCTGGGCTGTTTCCTCCGGCACTTTTCTCTTGACTACTTTGTAGTAATAGGCGGTATCTGTGGCCTGCTCCCGAACAAATTCCGGATCCACGTCCAATAACTCCGCCAGACTCCTTGCAATAAAATCCACAGAAACGGCAGAATTGTATGCCTTTCCGTCCTCCCGTTTCTCGTCTTCCTCCTTGATCGCCCGCGCCAGCGCATTGGGGTCTAAAAATATGGTTTCCACCGTGGAGGAGGATGCAAGAATGTTCATGTTGCGATCATAGACCATGCCGCGGGATGCGGTCAGCGTTGTACTTCTGGTCTGGTTTTCAATCGCCCACTCCTCATACTGGTCATGCTCCACGATCATCAGGTTATACAAGGTAGCAATCAGTGGGACAAAAAGAACGATTCCGCACAGAAGCATTAAAATCAGGGTCCGCTTCAAAATGGTTCGGTTGGCCCGTTCCCGTGCTGTTTCCCGCTGTTTGTTTTCGCTCCGTTTCAATGATTTTCTGGCCATGGATGTTCCTTTCCCGAAAATATCAGTAGGGGCACGCATTGCGCGTCCGATGGCTAACAGGTAGACCCTGCCCTCGGACGGCCAATGGCCGCCCCTACGTTCTGCTTTCTATATTCTATCGCGGTCTCAGGACAGGTATTCCACCAATCCGCCGGCACTGCTCCGGAATGCATGAAGAACCCGTTCCAGCAAATTGGTCCGATGGGGTACATAAATCTCTGCCCGGTCACTGCCTGCCAGATTCACATACACGGTCTGTTCCCGGGCGGGGACGGTCAGACCCATCTCCCCTGCCATTCTTTCCACTTCTGCCATATCGATGCTTCCTTCATAAAGGCTCTCCAGCACCGCCTGTTCCTCCTGCAGGGAGTACAGCTGATTCTCCAGTCTGCCGACCTGCTCCGTGGCTTCGTAAAGCTGCACATAGCCAAAAATCACCAGAACCATCATACAGGCTGCCACCATCAATCCTACCACGGCAAAGGGAGCAATGGCCGTTTTGGCTTTTACTCTCCGATATCGCTGCGGGGAGACATATTCTTCCGGAAGACCCTGAGGCTGCACCTTAGGGGCTGCGGAACCGCGATAGAGGTCATAAGCGGCAGATCCATTATAAAGTCCGGTCTGTTCCAGCTTCTTCGCCATGATGGTTCCTCCCTGTTGATTTCTTATATTTTTTCCGCCACACGAAGTTTGGCACTTCTGGCTCTTGGGTTTTTCTCCAATTCTTCTTTGCCGGAGACGATGGGCTTTCTGGTCAGCACCTTGACCTTCGGCTGATTTCCGCAGACACACACGGGAAATTCCGGCGGACAGGTACAGCCTTTAGAGGCCTGATTCATCGCGTTCTTTACGATTCGGTCTTCCAGAGAATGAAACGTGATCACCGCAAGCCTGCCGCCCGGATTCAGCCGTTCCACCGCATCTGCCAGCATCCGTTCCACGCTGCCCAGCTCATCATTGACAGCAATGCGGATCGCCTGAAAACTGCGCTTGGCCGGGTGCTGTTTTTCCCGCAATGCCTGTGCCGGCATCGCACTTCGAATCACATCCACTAATTCCAGCGTTGTTTCAATGGGTGTTTCTTCCCGCCGCCGCTCTATGGCTGCAGCGATCAGCGGTGCATATCGCTCTTCTCCGTAATCAAAAAGGATCCGCCGCAATTCTTCCCGGGGCCAACTGTTTACCACATCATAGGCCGTCAGGCTGTCGGTACGGTTCATTCTCATATCCAGCGGTGCATCGGCCATATAGGAAAAGCCTCTGCTTCCGTCATCCAGCTGCGGAGAGGATACGCCCAAATCAAAGAGCATTCCATCGATTTTTTCCAGACCCAACCAATCCAGAATCGCGGACAGGTTGGCAAAATTATCATGTACCAGACTCACTCGATCCATCCATGGTTTCAGCCGCTGTGCGGCGGCTTCCAGTGCCACGGTGTCCCGATCCACACCAATGAGACGGCCGGTAGTCAATCGCTGTGCGATCTGGCTGGAATGTCCGGCTCCGCCCAAGGTACCGTCCAGATAAATTCCATCGGGTTTGATATTCAGTGCATCGATGCACTCCCACAAAAGAACGGATTGATGTGCAAATTCCATCAGAAATCCAGTTCCTCCATAACGGCAGCCAGGTTCTCCGGTGTCAGCATTTCAGCTTCCAGACGGTCGTAAGCTTCCGTATCCCAAATCTCTGCATGACCTGCCTGACCGATAAAGGTCACATCCTGCTTCAGTCCGGCGTAATCCCGCAGCGTGGTGGGGATCAGAAAACGGCCCTGCTTGTCCGGCTCACACTTGGCGGCATTGGCAAAAAGGAAACGCATTTTTCTGGCCTGAGAAATGGGAAGGGCGTTGTATTTGTCCAAAATCGCCTGCCAGCCTGTTTCGGTATAAACGCTGAGGCAGTGATCCAGGCCCAAAGTAACATAGAAGCTGTCTCCCAATTCCTCCCGCAATTTGGAGGGAACAAACAGACGACCCTTGGGGTCAACTGTATGATTAAATTTTCCTACCAAGAGTCTCACCTCGCTCCATTTTCATCTTTTTTGCTCCATTTTGCTCCACTTAGCTATACTATACAGGATATCAAGAAGAAATGCAATCCCCAAAAGAAGATTTTTTTGCCGAAAAATCCACTTTTTTTCCGTTAAAATGTCGAAAAGTCTATATTAAAACATTTGTTCCAGAATAAGTCTTGAAAAAGGATATCCTGCACCTACGTATTTCGGTGCAGGATATCGCTTGCGCCTTCTTCCATCAGATACAAACCGTTTTCTCCGATCCGAATTTGCAGATACAGCCGATTGGTTGCTGTAAGAAGCCTCTGCGCCAACGGTGCCTCAATCTCGTTCCGGATCTGCCGCCGCAGCTCTCTTGCCCCTCCTTTGCCTCCGGCACACCGAGCAGCCAACCACCGGGCTGTTGTCTCGTCCGTATGAAGACAGGCACCCGCCTTCTCCGCCCGCCGAACTGTCCGTGCCAGCTCCCGTTGGGCAATGGCCGTCATAGTCTCAGAAGAAAGGGAGCAAAACCGCACAACTCCATCCAGTCTGCCGAGAAACTCCGGGCTAAACCGCTCTGACAGAGCCTTTCCTGTGGGGTCCGACCTTTCCGCCCCCTCCCCAAAGCCCATCTGTCCCAGTCCGGTACACCCGCTGCCCAGATTGGAGGTCATCACAATAATGGTATTGCGAAAGTCTACATGGCGGCCCATGGCATCCGTCAGAACTCCATCTTCCAGCACTTGCAGGAGAATGGCAGTCACGTCCCGATGGGCTTTCTCCAGTTCATCCAGCAGTACCACACAGTAAGGCCGGCGGCGGACTTTTTCCGTCAGCTCGCCGCCTTCCCCGTGGCCCACATAGCCGGGAGGCGCACCCAACAGGCGAGAAACCGCATGCTGTTCCATATACTCAGACATATCCAGCCGCACCATGGCATCCCGGCTGCCAAATACACAGTCTGCAAGAGCCTTGCACATGGCAGTTTTTCCCACACCGGTGGGTCCAAGGAACAGCAAAGAGGCAATGGGCCGACTGCTGTCCGCCAGTCCCATTCTTCCCCGGCAAACGGCTTTCGTCACAATTTCAGCCGCCTCGGTCTGCCCCATGACCTGTTTTTCCAGTTCCTCCTGCAGATGCAGCAGCCGTTCTTTGTCCGACCGACTCACGCGGCCAATCGGAATCCCTGTCCGTCGTGCAATCGCCGCAGCCACATCTTCCCGTTCCACCGCCAATTTCTGCAGACGCCCTTTTTGCTGCTGCAAAAGCTGCTGAAGTTTGTCCCGAATAGACGCCGCCTGCTCAAACCGATTGTCCCTTACCGCCTGAGACAACTGTCCGGCCAACTGCTGACGATGTTCCTCCGCAGCCTGTCCGCTTTTATCCCTGTTTCTGGTCTGTGCGGCAGCTTCATCCAAAATATCCAACGCCTTATCCGGCAAAAAACGATCCGTCAAATACCGGCAGCTCAGTTCCACCGCCGCCGTCAACGCCTCCTGTGTAATGCGGATATGATGATGCTGTTCCAATCCCGGCCGCAGACCTTCCAGCATGGCAAGTGCTACCTGTTTGGACGGTTCCCGAATAGTAACAGGACGGAACCTTCGTTCCAAAGCAGCATCTTTTTCAATGTGCTTGCTGTATTCTTCCAGCGTCGTCGCACCAATGAGCTGGATCTCCCCGCGCCCCAACGCCGGTTTCAGAAGATTTGCCGCATCGATGGCACCTTCAGCCGAGCCGGCTCCTACCAGCGTGTGCATCTCGTCTACAAACAAGATCACATTGCCGCTGCGCCGTACTTCCTGTATCAGATCCCGTACCCGTTCTTCAAATTCGCCCCGGTATTTGGTGCCTGCCAAAACGCTGGCCATATCCACAGACAAAAGCCGCTTATTCTGCAGTTGTTCCGGCACCGTTCCCGCCGCCATTCTCTGTGCCAAACCCTCTACAATGGCGGTTTTCCCCACCCCCGGTTCTCCAATGAGCGCCGGGTTGTTTTTGTTCTTTCTGCAAAGAATGCCCAGAACGGTCTCGATCTCCTCCTCTCTGCCGATCACCGGCTCTGTATGAACGGAGGCCGCAACCATATCTGTACAAAACTGTTCCAACAAACGCAAGGGATCACTCCTTTCCTCCAGCCGGCTATGATACAAGCCGGCGTGTAAACTCATAACCAGATCCGTAAAAACACAATCGGCACAGGTGCCGTTTTCCTGCAGCAGCCGAACAGCCAAGGTCTGTTTCTGCCGCAAAAGAGACAGCAGCAAATGCTCCGGACCGGCACGCTCTGCTCCCAAGGCAGCCGCTTCCCGAACCGCTCCGCGCAGAGTAGCTCTGACCCCTTCAGAAAAACCCTGCAGCAAAGGTGACCCGGGTGCACCCACACCTCGCGCCCGATTCAAAAGCCGCCGAACGCCTTCCGCTTCCCAGCCATAGGCAGTCAAGACCCACGCAGCTTCCGTACCCGATCCGGTCAGAAGTGCCAGCAGAAGGTGCTCACTGCCCACCTGTGCATGACCCAAATTCATCGCTTCCTGTCGTGCCCGGATAATGGTCAGCTCTGCTTCTCTGCTCAGTTCCGGTCTGCCCATTCTGCCGTCCCCCTCCTTCTGTCATGGTGATTTTTTCCTCTTTGACAGGAATTTATACTGCCGGTCTTTTCGACAAAATTCGAAAATCTTTATTTTCCATTTGCTTTTTCCCAAAAACATGATAGAATGATATCGCAAATCATTATGGAGGTGTTTCCGACATGGCATATGTGATCACTGATGCTTGTGTATCCTGCGGTGCTTGCGCTGAAGCTTGCCCCCTGGGTGCAATTTCCGAAGGCGACGGCAAGTACATCATCGACGCAGATACCTGCGTGGATTGCGGCACCTGCGCCGGCGAATGCCCCAACGAAGCGATCGTCGAGGGCTAATTTGTACACAGCAAAAAGCCTGTGCAATTCTGCACAGGCTTTTTGCATAGGATTTGACATGATGAAACAAGAAACACTTTGGAACGGCATCCGCTTCCTGACTCCGGAAGGCAGCTTCCCTCTCGGAACAGACAGCGTGGCCTGCGCCGGGTTTGCCCGGTTCCCTCAAAAAAGCCGCATCGCCGACCTGGGCTGCGGCAGCGGTGCCATTTCCCTGATGCTTCTGGCATCGGATCCCACTTTGCAGGTCACGGGCATAGAACTGGATGAGCGTGCCGCCCTCCTGGCAATGGAAAATGCCCGGTATAATCAAGTGAATTTCACCCCTATTCAGGGAGATCTGCGGCAGATCCGCACCCTGCTGCCGGCCGGTTCTATGGATGGCTGCATCTCCAATCCGCCCTACTTTCCCGTTGGCAGCGGCAAGCAGGCCGCAGGTGCGTTGGGTCGGGCACGAAGTGAAGAAACCTGCTCTCTGGAGGAATTGGCGGATGCAGCGGCATGGCTGCTTCCCACAGGCGGCAGATTTGTTTTGGTTCATCGACCCGAGCGGTTGGCGGATCTGATCTGGGTCCTTCGCAGCCGTCATCTGGAGCCAAAGCACATCCAATTTCTTCGGCACAAACCGGACAGTACGGTTAGCCTCATTTTACTGGAAGCCCGTAAGGGCGGCAAACCGGGGCTGTCCTACGAACCGGATCTTATTTTATTCGATGCAGACGGCCGCGAAACGGCGGCATACAAAACCCTTTATCACAGGGAGGACTGATTCTATGGCCGGTATGTTGTATCTGGTCCCTACTCCCATCGGCAATCTGGGAGATATTTCTCAGCGGTGCCGGGAAACATTGGAGCAAGCGGATTTTATTGCCGCCGAAGATACCCGGGTGTCTCTGAAGCTCCTGAACCATTTGAATATTAAAAAGCAGTTGGTAAGTTATTATGAACACAACCGAGCAGAAAGCGGCCGGCGGATTTTGGAGCGAATTCTTTCCGGAGAAACCTGTGCATTGGTCTCCGATGCCGGCTCTCCTGCCATCTCCGATCCCGGAGAGGATCTGGTGGCTCTGTGTGCTGCCGCCGGTGTGGTGGTTTCCGCCATTCCCGGCCCCTGTGCAGTCATCACCGCTCTGAGCATATCCGGTCTGCCCACAGGCCGCTTCACCTTTGAGGGATTTCTCTCCACCAATAAAAAAAGCCGGCAGGACCATCTGCAGGCACTATCCGCCGAACAGCGAACCATGGTTTTCTATGAAGCTCCTCACAAGCTTCTGAATACCCTGCAGGATCTGCAGGCAGCCTTCGGCCCTCAGCGGCGGATCAGCCTGTGCCGGGAACTGACCAAACTCCATGAGGAGGTCATCCGCACCACGCTGGAAGGAGCGTTGGCCTATTATCGGGAGCTTTCTCCCCGCGGAGAATACGTTTTGGTGCTGGAGGGTTCTGTCCCTCCCCCTGTCACGGAAATGACGCTGGAAGACGCCCTTGCCCGAGTGGATGAAAAAATAGCAGGGGGCCTCAGCCGCAAAGATGCAGTCAAAGAAACAGCCAGGGAAACCGGCTTCCCCAAAAACACCTTATACGACGCATCGGTAAAAGGAGAATAAAACCAAAAAAGACCAGGCTGTTCCTTTTCCTGTTCGGGATAATCCGCACGGATGCTTCATAAGATGAAGCAAATACAGGACAAGGGGGTAGTCTTATTGGCATGGGTCTGGACCGTTTTTCTGGGGCTTTCCGTCATATGCGCTTTGATCGGAGGAAAAACCTCTTTTTTGGCCCCTGCTCTGCTGGAAGGTGCAGCGGCAGGTGTGTCCCTTGCCGTTTCTCTGGCAGGTCCCATGTGCCTGTGGAGTGGATTAAGCCATGTTTTGGAGCAGATCGGCTGGATAGACACTTTGGCAAAGGCAATGGCTCCGCTTCTGCGGAGGCTGTTTCCCACCGCTTGGGCCGACCGGGAGTCCCGTCAGGCACTCTGCGGCAATCTGTCCGCCAATCTTCTGGGATTAGGCAATGCCGCCACACCGCTGGGCATCCGTGCCGCCCGACGAATGGCCAAAGGCGATGAGGCCA
The DNA here is from genome assembly GCA_045652125.1 of Candidatus Avilachnospira sp. Taxonomy (GTDB): domain Bacteria; phylum Bacillota; class Clostridia; order Oscillospirales; family Oscillospiraceae; genus Avoscillospira. The sequence continues at coordinate 15,181 of JAZRTT010000041.1, forward strand.
GCGATGAGCTGTGCCGTCTGGTCGTCATGAACACTGCCTCCATACAGTTGATTCCAGCCACGGTAGCCGCCGTCCGCAGCTCTCTGGGTGCTGCAGCGCCCTTTGACATTCTCCCTGCCGTATGGCTCAGTTCCCTGTTTTCCGTTTCTGTCGGTCTTGCGGCTGCACAGCTGTTTTCCAAATGGGGGGATTGATCTGGGATCTGGTGGTGCCGGGGCTGCTTCTGGCTGTTTCCTGTGCCGCCCTTGCCGGAAAACGAGATGTCTATTCCCTTCTGGTGACCGGAGCCGGGACCGGGCTTTCCGTTGTTGTGCAGATCTTGCCTGCCCTTATCGTACTTTTATCCTGTGTCCATATGCTTCGTGCCAGCGGAGCCATGGCACTGCTGACCAGGTTTTTTACCCCTGTCTGCCGGGTTTTGGGGATTCCTCCGGAAACCGCCCCCCTGATTCTCATCCGACCGATCTCCGGCAGTGCCGCACTGGCGGTCGGCAGCGAACTGATCTCCGTCTACGGGCCGGACTCTGACATCGGTCGGACGACAGCGATCATGCTGGGCAGCACCGAAACCACCTTCTACACCATCAGTGTCTATTACGGCGCAGCAGGCATCAAGCGCACACGCCACACCATCCCCGCTGCCCTGATTGCCGATCTGGCCGGTTTTTTCGCCGCCGCCCAAATCACAAAACTGTTATTTTAGGCTGTACAATCTTTCAATATTTTGCTATAATACAGTGAAAAATTTTACGAAGGATGTTTCTTATGGAAAAGTTCGTTGATTTGATTTCTGCCCGGGTCGCCCGGGCCTTTTCCGATGCCGGTTACGACGGTTCCTTTGGAAAAGTCACCGTCTCCAATCGTCCGGATCTGTGCGAATATCAGTGCAACGGTGCCATGCCTGCAGCCAAGGCTGCAAAATGCGCCCCTATTCAAATTGCAAACGCCGTAGCCGCAAAACTGGAAGAAGAACCCATGTTCAGTCAGGTGTCCGCTGTGGCACCGGGTTTTTTGAACCTGAATGTTTCCGCCGATTACCTGCAAAACTATGTTTCCCGGATGGGTCAATCGGAACGCTACGGTCTGGAATACGACCCCAATGCCCGAACTGTGGTAGTAGACTACGGCGGCCCCAATGTGGCAAAACCACTCCACGTGGGTCATCTCCGCTCCGCCATTATCGGCGAAAGCCTCAAGCGTATCTATCGTTATTTCGGCAATCATGTTATCGGTGATATTCATATGGGCGACTGGGGACTGCAGATGGGTTTGATCATTGAAGAAGTCCGGGAGCGCCAGCCTCACCTGCCCTATTTCGATCCGGATTTTACCGGTGAATACCCTGCAGAAGCGCCCTTTACCATTTCGGAGCTGGAAGAGATCTATCCCTGTGCCAGCGCCAAAAGCAAGGAAGATGAAGCCTTTGCCGCCAGAGCCCACGATGCCACATTCAAGCTCCAGAATGGTGACCGGGGTTACCGCGCCATGTGGGATCACATTATGCGTCTTTCCGTAGCCGATCTGAAAAAGAATTATGCCAATCTCAATGTGGACTTCGATGTTTGGCTGGGCGAAAGCGATGCACAGCCCTACATTCCCGCCATGATCGAGGACTTGAAAGCCAAAGGCGTCACCGCTGTATCCGACGGCGCATTGGTCATTCCCGTACAAGAGGAAGCCGATACCAAGGAAGTACCGCCCTGTATTCTGATCAAGTCTGACGGTGCCGCCATCTACGCCACCACAGATTTGGCCACCATCGTCCAGAGAATGGCCGATTATCAGCCGAAAAAACTCCTTTATCTGACGGATAAACGGCAGGCCCTGCACTTTGAGCAGGTATTCCGTGCCGCCAAAAAAGGACAGATCGTGCCGCAGGATATGGAACTGCAGCACATCGGTTTCGGCACTATGAACGGCAAGGACGGCAAGCCTTTCAAAACCAGGGAAGGCGGCGTTATGCGTCTGGAGCGGCTCATTTCCGAGATCACCGATTACGTCCGCAGAAAAATCACGGAAAACCAGGTAGTAGACACCGCCGAGGTGGAAACCACCGCCCGGCTGATCGCCATGGCCGCCCTGAAATACGGCGATCTGAGCAACCAGCCCACTAAGGACTATGTATTTGATCTGGAGCGGTTTGCCGCTTTTGAAGGCAACACCGGCCCCTATATTCTCTATACCATCGTCCGCATCAAGTCCATCCTTGCCAAATACCCGGGCAAGGCAGATATTTCCGCATTGCAGGCACCCGAAACCAAGGAAGCAAAGGACCTGATGCTGGTACTGACCCGGTTCGCTGATTTCATGCAGCAGGCCTATCGGGACAATGCACCCAATGCCATCTGTGCTTATATCTACGAGCTGGCCGGTGCCGTCAACAAGTTCTACCACGAAACCAGAATCCTCGCAGAGCCCGATGCCGCCAAGCAGGCAGGCTATGTGGCCCTGATGGATCTGGCCCGTCAGGTGTTGGAAAGCTGCATCGATCTTCTGGGCTTTGAAGCCCCGGAAAAGATGTAAAAAGCACAAAAATCCGTCTGCTTTCGCAGACGGATTTTTTATGTTACGGTATATCTTCCACTACGGTTTCCGGGGGATTGTCCAGACGGTAGGGATCATTGAATATTCGCTTCAGATACTTGAGCACGGCGGCGTAATAGTAGCCGTCGCAGATACGCTCATCCAGCGTGAAGCCCATATCCACATACTTACGGCTGATGACTTCACCGTCATCGCCCAGTTCGTTGCGGCGGTATTTTTTTCCGAAGGCAATGAACACCGGCATATTGCCGAAGTTATACAGATGATGGTTGATGGCAGGAATGCCCAGAGAACCCATGGAAGTGAAAAACACAGAGCCGTGGAACGGGCTGACTTCCAGCAGGAACTTGGGCAGCCAGCCGAAGTAATCCAGAATTTCCAGCAGTTTCACAGCCAGTACATACACCGGACCGGGCAGCAGGGCAAGGATTCCGGCAGTCTTATCAAAATCGTTGCCGCCTTCCGTTTCTTCTCTGTACTTGCGTACCTCGGCTTCGAATTTTTCATAGACATCGTAAGCCGTATCCGTGGGCTTCAGATGGAGTTTGATACAGGTATCCGGTGATTCCAGATTCATTTCCTTTTTGATGGTCATGCAGTACTGGATGTCATCGCCACGGCTGTAGACCTCGCGGCCGGAGATGAACCGGTTGACCTGAGGATACTGAGATACACAGCGGACATAGGCCGCAATGAAAGCGTGCTGCAGACCAAAGCCCGTCAGCCCCTCTTTCCGCTTTTCACGGACATATTTTTCCAGATTGGAAATTTCCATTTCCGTGGTAAACAGATTGCAGGCATCGTTACGGGTCTTCATAATGTAGGATTCCGCGCGGCTCATAGGCGGGATGGTACGCACACGGCGTCCGTCTTTCCGGTCCCCCCACGTGGGATGATATTTGCCGTCGGCATGGGCACGGACAGCAAGGCTCGCCACAAAACCGGAACCGACCATGAGCAGATCCGGAAGGCACACAAACCATTGCTTCTCCGTCACATGATGCCGATGGTCGTAGACCAGCAGGCTCAACATTAGGAGAAACAGCAGGGGCAGCAGCCACGGCCGTTTCACATGGCCGGATGTGATCTGTTTGTAAAAAATCAAAAAGGCCGCAAACACCAGTACGTTGAGCCAGATAAAGTATCTGCCCATGCCCCGAAGGGTCAGTTCCGCCGTGTAGTACACCGCCATGAGCATCCACGGAATGAGGGTGCGGTAAAAGTGTTCCTTGCCGTCCAGAAGGATGTTCAGCACATAGATCAGACCGGCTGCCGCAGGCAGGACACAGAGCCACCACAAAGTCGTTGTTTCTGCGCCTTTCCCGCAGAAAGCAGCAATGCGGAGTCCTGCCGAGCCGACCATACATAAGGCTGCAAGCCATGTCAGCAGGTTTTTCCGGCTGACATAATAAGTATTTCTTGCTTTCATAATGAAATAATTATACCAATTTTCGACTTTTCTTGCAAGAGGGAATCGGTTTGCCTTGGAATTTCTGTCATAATCTGATATAATACCCTCGAATAAAAAAGAAAGCAGGGATGTCCATGAAGCCTCTTCTGAAATGGCCCGGCGGAAAATCCCGGGAGTTGGACCATGTCTACGGCCTGATTCCCGATTACGAGCGTTATCTGGAACCGTTCTTCGGCGGCGGCGCTATGTATTTTCATCTGCAGCCCAAACAGGCTGCCATCAATGATACCGCCAAAGACCTTATGGAGTTCTACCACATGGTCCGCACCCAGAATCCGGAATTCCGCAGCTGCATCACCTGTTACGCGGAAAGCTTCCGGGGGCTTCTGGAGTTTGGCCGCAGCCACACAACGGAACTGCTCGGCTTGTTTGAAGCCCAGATGGCAGAACAGCCGGACGTCCGGGATCGGCTCCACACGCTTCTGTGGGGCTGGATGCCTGAGATCTTTGCGTTCTTCTCCTATCCCATTGTGACCGACAAAGATGCGTTCTGCAAAGAATTGGAAGCCTCGTTGTGGGATAAGCTGTGGCGCACGGTGAAGAACCACCGCAGGCAGCCCTTTCCCCCGGCCGATCTTTCTGAAAATCTGGTAACAGGACTGACCGGCGGCTATTACCTTTACTTCCGTCAGGTATTCAACGATTGGCAGTTGGGCCGCATTGAACTGTCTGCCGCTCAGCGGGCTGCCAACTTCTTCTTTATCCGCGAAACCTGTTATGGCTCCATGTTCCGCTACAACAAACACGGAGAATTCAACATCCCCTATGGCGGCATGAGTTACAATGACAAGGATTTTTCCGGAAAGGCACACGCCCTGTTTGACCCCAAAACCGCCGCACTTTTTGCGGAAACACACATTTACAGCCGGGATTTTGAGGAATTTTTGGAACAGGTAAAACCCACCAAAAAGGATTTTGTGTTTTTGGATCCTCCTTACGATACGGAATTTTCTGAGTATGAAGGGGAAGCCTTTACCAAATTGGATCAAGCCAGACTGGCGGTTGCCCTCAGCAAGACCCCGGCAAAATTTTTGCTGATCATCAAAAACACGCCTTTTATTGAGGCCCTTTACAGCCAGAATTTTTACGTCCGACGGTTTGACAAGCAATATACCTACAATGTCCGCAGCCGCAACGACCGCTCTGCTGAGCATCTGATCATTACCAATTACCCCATCCCGGAAGATGGTAAAAATTGACTTCAGCCGGAGCAGGCCATTTTAGAAAATTGGTCTGCCCCGGCTTTTTTTCTTCAGTCCTGCCAAATTTTGAATAGTTTGTAAATCTTGTGCATTCTTTCTTTTCTTCCTTGTTTTCCATGTTACAATAGGGATAAGATCAAACACCCCGGCAAAGGAGATATCGTATATGTCCCATCTGGATCATCAAGAAATTCCTGCTGAAACATCCGCAGCCCTTCTCCGTGCAAAACAAAAAAAGCGAAAAAAACGGGCGATTCTTTTGACCGCCGCTTTTCTCATTTTCTTTGTGCTGTTTTTTGCCGTGAAAAAAGACAAACAGCCGATCGTCTTTATAGACCCGACAAACTCTACCGTTCTTTCTCCCACAGATCTCATCCACACCATCTCCGGCAGCGGTATCGTAGAAAGTGCGGAAAGTACCACCGTTTACTCCACTATGTCTTATCCGGTACAGGCCGTTTATGCGGAGGTCGGCGACTATGTGCAGGCCGGCGACCTGCTTGCCGAATTGGATGCCCGGACACTTCTGGATCAAATCAACGCTCAGAGCATTTCAAAAAGCACCACCTCTGCCAACAGCGCTGCACAGGTGGAAGCCGCACAGGATAATTATAACCATTTCAAAGAAAATCTGGACAGCGGCCTGAACACAACACTAAACAACGCACAAATTCAGGCAGACAACGCATATCGTGCCTACGAACAAGCACAGCGCACCTACAGCCGCTATTTGACCGGCGTAGACATGGGGGAAAACACCGCTTTGATCAACGCGGAGGCTGCTCTGCGGACTGCAGAAACTGCCCTGGACACAGCACAGGCGTCATACGATTCGCTGTATGAAGCCGCACAGCAGGCCTATGATACATACCATGCCGCCAAGCAGCAATGGGAGCAGGCTCAGAATCAGGCAGATCAGCTGCTGCGGCAAAAAGAGGAGCTGGAGCGGGAAAATCCGGATGCTCTGGATGAGATTCTCCACCTGGAAACAGAACTCACCCGTTTGAATGAAGAACTTCTGTCTCTGGCAGCTTCCTGTGAACTGGCCCGGGAAACATACAACAGTGCCGAGGCTCGGCTGACTTCCGCTGAAACTGCACTGGAGCAGGCGGCGGACAATTACGACATCCAGAATGCAGCCTACCACGCCGCACTCACCGGCACAGATCAAATGCTGGAGGACTATAAAATCAATGTGGATACTGCGTGGACTGCCTATGAAAATGCACTGGTCGCATTGGAAGCTGCAAAAAAATCCACGCAGGATCAACTGGAAACCTATGAAAACAACCTCAATAGTGCAAAAAACGGAGCCACGACCGCTGCTTTGGACGAAAGTATTCGCCAACTTCGCGTAACATTGGAAGACACCAAGATCACAGCCCCTGTTTCCGGCACCGTCACCGCCGTCTATGCTGAAGTCGGCTCTCCCGGTTCGGGGCTGCTGTTTGTCATTGAAGATACGGAGCATCTGGTCGTTCATACTGCCATCAAGGGATATGATATCGGTCTTGTCCGGGAGGGGATGCCCGTTCTCATCACATCCGATTCCACCGGCGATGCGAAAATTTCCGGAGTTTTGACAACCATCGCTCCCACCGCTAACAAAACCATGCAGGGCATCACCGACACCACCACCGACACTCTGTTTTCTGCCGAAGCGAAAGTGGCAGAATCAAACACCGGCCTGCGGATCGGGATGGAAGTCCAGTTGGATTTTGTCCTGAAGGAAGCCGCAGAGGTTCTGACGGTTCCCTATGATGCTGTATATGAAAACGAATCCGGCCAATCTTGTATCATCACCCTGATTCCGCAGAAAAATGATACCTTCCTGCTGCAGGAAGAGACCATTCTTCTGGGAATAGATAACGAACTGGATATTGCCATCTCCGGAAAGAACATCCAAGAAGGGGTTCGGGTATTGAACGAACCCGCTGCTTATTTGCCCTATATTGGGCAAACGCTGCCCAAAGGCATCGCTGCGGCAAATTCCTTCCATTCCATGCCGCCATGGGCCTGAAGGGAGGACGGGTATGACACACCAAAGACCGCTGATCGAAATGAAGCACATCGTCAAACGGTTCTATATCGGGCAGCCCAATGAGCTGGAAATTCTCCACGGTATCGACCTGACTGTCCATAAAGGAGAGTTTGTATCCATCGTGGGTGCGTCCGGGTCCGGTAAATCCACCCTGATGAATCTGATCGGTGCGTTGGATCGTCCTACCCTGGGCAGTTACCTGCTGGATGGAACTCCGGTGGAGCTTGCAGATGATCAGACCCTTTCCATCATTCGAAACCAAAAAATCGGCTTTGTATTCCAGAACTTTAATCTGATCTCCAGAACCAACGCCCTGCGCAATGTGGAGCTGCCTATGATGTACGCCGGTATCCCCCAGCATGAACGCACAGAACGGGCCAAATATCTTTTGAATCTGGTCGGCATGGCTGACCGTGCAGATCACCGGCCCAATGAGCTTTCCGGCGGGCAAAAGCAGCGGGTCGCCATTGCCAGAGCAATGGCAAACAATCCTGCTATCATTCTGGCAGATGAACCTACCGGTGCATTGGACAGTAAGACCGGACGCATGGTCATGGATCTGTTCCACGAATTGAATACAAAATACCAGAAAACCATTCTTCTCATTACCCACAACAACGACCTGGCCAAAGAGACCGGTCGGGTACTGACCATGCACGACGGCAACCTGACTGAGGAGGTGCATTCATGGGCCTGAAAGAAAATCTGCGGCTCTCTCTGGAAGGTCTGCTGGCCAATAAAATGCGATCTCTGCTCACTATGCTGGGCATCATTATCGGTATCGCCTCAGTCATCGGCATCCTTACTGTGGGAGACGGTTTATCCGGCTATATTACCAACACCATGAGCACCATGGGTGCTTCCACTATCACCGTTTCCCTGCAGGAACGGGAAAATGGCTTGGATCCCATGGCTATGATGGGATTCGGTTCTTCAGAAATTGATCAGGACGACCGCATTTCCCAAAAAATGATTCAGGACCTGCAGACCCGCTATGAAAGTGAGATCAAGGCCATCAGCCTTACGGAATCGGTAGGAACCGGTCAGGCCAAGGCCGGCCGCCTGTATGCAAATGTGAACATCACCGGTGTCAATGAGGATTACTTTATTGCCAATGACACAGACCTCCTTGCCGGTCGCCTGCTTCTGGATTCAGATGGGGACGGAGAGCGCATGGTGTGCGTGGTCAGCGACAAATTGGTAAACAATATGTTTAACGGCGACAGGAGTGCTGCTCTGGGAAGTGAGCTGTCGGTGGAAATCATGGGAGATCGGCAGCGATACCGCATTGTGGGTATTTACAAATACGAAGCCAATGCCATGACCATTACCACAGCCTCGGAGCAGGATATGACCACCGCCATGTTCATTCCCCTGCCCACCGCCAGGCACATAACAGGTGCAGCGGAAGGATTCACCAATCTCACGGTGGTTTCCGTTCCTGAGGCAGACAGTGCTGCCGTAGCCGTAACCATTGAAAATTTTCTCAACCGCTATTACAGCCGCAACAAAAACTATTCTGTAAGTGCCTTCAGCATGGATAGCATTATAGAAACCATGGCAGATATGATGGATACCCTATCCATCGCCATTTCTGTCATTGCCGCCATCTCCCTTGTGGTTGGCGGTATCGGTGTTATGAATATCATGCTGGTATCTGTCACAGAGCGAACTCGGGAGATCGGCACGCGGAAAGCATTGGGTGCCACCAACAGCAATATCCGCGTACAGTTTGTGGCAGAAAGTGCGGTGATCTGTCTGATCGGGGGACTGATCGGCATTCTGCTCGGTGCCACACTTGGCTACATTTGCAGTTCCCTTTTGGGTGCCCCGACTCTGCCGGGACTGGGCAGCATTCTGTTGGCTGTAACCTTTTCTCTGGCCGTTGGAATTTTCTTCGGCTATTACCCGGCCAACAAAGCTGCAAAAATGGACCCCATCGATGCCCTGCGGTATGAATAATAACTACCCCGGCAGATAACCGGCCTCCGTTTTTGCATCCGGCGCCCCCTATACAGAAAACATTCCGTTTTCATTGGCCCACAGGCATTGATAAACAAATCCCTGATGCTTCTGCATCAGGGATTTTTGAGTTCCAATACCATATCATACCAAATAACGCCGCCGTGGTTGGAGCGGGAGATCCCCCGGTTGGAAAAGCCGAATTTTTCATAGTAGCGGAGTTTGGCTTCCCTGCAGGTAAGGATCACCCGATCCATGCCGCCCTGTTTGGCAAAGCCAATCATATGGTTCAGCAACGCACCACCTACCCCCTGCCTCCGGTATTCCGGCAGGACTGCCAGACCAAAGATCATCTGATTTTTTCCATCCGGTTCATGGCCCTGGGGCTGAAATAGTATATCCTCGATCAGCGGCAGATCGGATGCACAGCCGTTGACCATACCGATGATCCGGCCATCTGCCTGCGCCACAAAGAACCGCTCCGGAAATGCAGAAATCCGATAGGCAAAAACTTGTTTACCGGCAGCCTTTTCCACGGGAAAGCAGGCTGCCTCCAAGTCTGTCACGGCATCTAAATCCGCAGGGGTCACGGTTCTGATCTTATACGTCATTTTGCACCAGATCCTCCAGCGTTTCTCTTTTAACCGCCACATAAGCAGCATCCGGCTTTACCATGACCACAGCGGGACGATTGACCCGGTTATAGTTGGATGCCATAGAATAATTGTAAGCACCGGTAGTACAGACAGCCAGAATCTCTCCCCGTTTGGGTTCCGGAAGATCCACTTCCGGCTGAATGATATCCCCGCTTTCACAGCACCTTCCCACTACATCACAGTGAAGATCGCAGGGGTCTGCAGGGCGGGAAGCCAGATACACCGTATATCGGGAGCCATAAAGGGCATACCGGGGATTATCGGTCATACCTCCATCAACGGAGACATAATTCTTATAATCGGTAATTTTTTTGATGGTGCCCACACTATACAGCGTCATGCCTGCATCGGCAGCAATGCTGCGGCCCGGCTCCATAAATATTTTGGGCAAGTCCATGCCAAGGCGGGCACAAATCTGCTTCATATAGGCCGCTACACGGCCAATTGCCGCAGGGATATCCACATGATCGTCCCCGTCGGTATACCGGACACCGTAACCGCCGCCCATATCCAGCTGTTCCAGTTCCACTCCGAGTTCTTCTCTGCACCGGGCCATAAAAGTCAGCATCACATCGGAGGCCCGCTCGAAAACATCCTCACCAAACACCTGAGAACCAACATGACAATGGATGCCCTTCAGCTCAATGTGAGACAATTCTGCTGCGTATTTCACCATCTCCAAAGCCTGTCCTGTTTCAATGGCCGTACCGAATTTACTGTCCACTTTGCCGGTCGCTACCGCTTCATAGGTATGGGGATCAATTCCCGGAGTGACGCGGAGCAGAATCGACTGACGCAGTCCTTTTTCTCCGGCGATCCGGTCGATCGCTTCCAGTTCTTCCCGGTTATCTACCACAAAACAGCCAACGCCGTTGTCCATGGCAAACGCAATATCCTCATCGGTCTTGTTATTGCTGTGGAAATAGGCCTGAGAAAGAGGGAATCCGGCTTTCTTCGCTGTATAGATCTCGCCGGAGGACACAACGTCTATCCCCATGCCCTCTTCCTTTGCAATTTCATATATTCTCTTGAAGCAGTTGGCTTTGCTGGCATACAACGGCTTACTGCCCGGGCCGAAGTGGCGGTCAAACGCCTCCAGATACATCCGCATATTGTCCCGGATCCGCACCTCATCCATAAGATACAAGGGCGTTCCGTAGGTTTCGGCCATAGCGACCGTATCCTGACCGCCGAAGTACAGGTGTCCGTTTTCTCCAATTGAAATATTATTGCTGAGCATGAGGCTTTCCTCCCCAAGAGATTTTAGTACATCATATCAGGAAAGCATTTCCATTGCAAGGAGAAAAACAGTTGTAATGGCGATTTCCTGTGATATAATACAAAAAAAGAACCCAGGAGGCTTCCATATGTACCGTTTTGAATGCGACTATACCGAAGGCTGCATCCCGGAAATCCTGCAGGCCATCACCCGGGAGAACCACACCCAACTGCAAGGTTACTCCGAAGATGTCATCAGCGACCGGGTCAGAGAAACAATCAAAGCACTGTGCGGCAGAGATGATGTTGCTGTGCATTTTCTGGTAGGCGGCACGCAAGCCAATACGACCATTATATCTTCTGCCCTTCGTCCCCATCAGGGGGTTATTTCTGCCGACAAAGGGCACATCGCCTGTCATGAGACCGGTGCCATCGAAGCAACCGGGCATAAGGTCATTGCCCTGCCCTCCTCAACGGGACGGCTCACCGGCGATCAGGTGCGCGCCTGCTGTGCCGCCCACTTTGCCGATGCCAGCTTTGAACATATGCCGCAGCCGGGTATGGTCTATATCTCCCATCCGGCAGAAAACGGCTCTTTGTACTCCCTGCAGGAGCTGACAGACCTTCGCAATGCGTGTGACGAATGGAATTTGCCTCTGTTTCTGGATGGTGCAAGACTGGGGTACGGCCTGACCTCCCCCGCCACAGATGTGACCCTGCAGGATATTGCAAGGCTTACAGACGTATTTTACATCGGAGGCACAAAAGTAGGTGCTTTGTTCGGCGAAGCCGTCGTGATCTCCCACCCCGCCCTGAAAAAAGATTTCCGATACCTCATCAAACGCCATGGCGGTATGCTGGCCAAAGGTTGGCTGTTGGCTCTGCAGTTTGAAACCCTGCTGAAAGACGATCTCTATTTCAAAATCGCAAAAAAAGCAGTGGAACAGGCACTTCGAATCAAAGAGGCTTTTGCAGCCAAGGGCTGCCGCTTCCTTATGGATTCCTACACCAACCAGCAATTCCCCATCCTCACCCGGGAGCAGTTGGCAAAATTTGACGGGACCTACACGTATAGCGTCTGGGAGCAGGTGGATGAACAGCACACGGCCGTACGCTTCGCCACCTCCTGGGCCACTACCGATCAGCAGGTAAATGCCCTTTTGACCGACATTGACCGTTTCCTGTAATTGATTTCCACCCCCTTCCCTTGACCGCCCCCGGTGCTTCCCTGAAATAAACCGTACATAAAAAACAGTCACGCCCGTTGAATGGGCGTGACTGTTTTTTTACTGCAGCCGCTCCGTCAGCTGCATATACAGCTGATGGGTATCTGCCTCATTGGCGGCGGAAAGCACCAGAACCTTCTCACCGGAGCTGAGTATCACCGCCGCCCTGCATTGGGTGTAGGAATAGCGGGTATAATCGCCGAATTCGTCGCTGCGGAAAGCGCCCATGGACAGTCTGGCAGAGCCGAAACCGTTGGTACGGACACCAAAATCGCAGCTTTCCCGGTATTCCACAGTATCTATTTCTTCGTAGGCCACAAAGGAATCCAGCCAGTAATCCGCCTTGATCTCCAGTCCGCCGTCTGTGAAGGAATAGCCGATATTTCCTGTGATCATCAGCAAGACACAGCCGACCACAAGCACCGACCCCACAAGGATGGAAATACGCTTGACAAGGGCTTCCGCTCTGGTCTTTGGTTTCCATTCGTAAACGACCCCCTGCCTTTGATGGATGCGGTACAGGCGGAAGGAGTAGAGAACCGGCACCAGCATCAGCACAGCGAAGGAGGAAACCATGATCTCCACGATCCAGCTTTCCGGCAGGAATACACTCAGCAGCATAACTGCACCGCCTGCCACCCAGACCTTACCGCAGAAACGGTGGGTCCTGTTCCAGTTTTCCTCATTGGCGAAAGTCCAGGGCAGCTTGATACCCATTGTCCGATTTTGTTTGACCTTGGGCATATAATTGCCCATGATGATAAATACCAGGCCCATGAAAGCAGGCACAAAACTGATGGCCTCAAAGCCTTTTCCAAGGGCCGCGGCGTAGATCGCGCCGCAGGAAAACCAGCTGGTCACAGGCATGATCCAGAAGACCATGGCAAGTGCTTTTCGGCTCTGCTCCTTTTGCCGGGCGTCTATGGCGGTGATGAACAGGCACAGGCAATGAATGGCAAACAGAATACACGGCAGAGCAAATACGGCAAACGCCTTGCTGCTCCATCCGTCGATCACACCGTCTGCACCCCAATGGGTAGCCATGGAATTGGGCAGCCGCTCCCACAGAAGCAGGCCGGCCAGAATGGGCATCAACGTCAGAACAGCTGTAAAAAACCACAGTTTTTTATGTTCTTTCATCATGGTCATCTTCTCCTTTCAAAACTGCGATCCACAGCATGATCTCCTCCAGTACGGAGGTATTCAGATCATAATAAATAAATTTCCCTTCCCGAGTGTCCCGAATGAGGTCGGCTTTTTTCAAAACGGACAAATGCCGGGAAACTGCTGCCGCCGTCACGGAAAAATGAGCCGCGATCTCACCGGCAGACATCCTCCCCTGCTTCAGCAGGCGCAATATCTCCCTTCTGATCGGATCCGCAACTGCCCGAAAGGTATGCTGGATTGCCATATCCGTCACCCCTTTTACATTTAACTTAAATGTTAATTGTATGATACCATATGAAAAATCCCCAGTCAAGGTTTTCTGGACATTTTCCGTTTTTTGGGGTATGATAGAAAAAAGGAAGGTGATACGGTTGCTGAAATTATTCGGCCGAAGAATCAAGCTGGAAATTCCGCAGCTTGTGGTACTGGGCTTTGCTGCCCTGATTTTATTGGGTGCACTGGTATTGACCCTGCCCGTGTGTACCGCACAGGGGGTTCGGACTCCCTTCATCGATTCCCTGTTTACCTCCACCACCTCCGTTTGTGTCACCGGACTGATTGTTCAGGATACCGGTTCCTACTGGTCCAATTTCGGCCACGGTGTCATTCTGCTGCTGATTCAGGTGGGCGGTCTGGGCATCATCACCATCGCCGCATCCTTTGCCATGATCGCAGGGCGAAAGATCGGCCTGTTCCAGAGAAACGCCATGCAGGAAGCTGTTGCCGCGCCCCAGACCGGCGGTGTTGTAAAACTGACCGGTTTCCTGCTGAAAACCACCCTTCTCATAGAGCTTGTCGGTGCAGCCCTTCTTGCACCGGTGTTTATCCGGGATTTCAGCTGGGGCAGGGGTATCTGGACATCGATTTTCACATCCGTTTCCGCCTTTTGCAACGCCGGCATCGATCTGTTTGGCATCCGGGAGCCCTACTCCTCTCTGACCGCCTATATCGATCATCCTCTGGTCAATCTCGTGATCATGGGATTGATTGTGGTGGGCGGCCTGGGCTTTCTCACCTGGAATGATATGCGTACCCAGGGCCTTCATTTCAGAAAATATCGGACGCAAAGCAAGATCATCCTGCTCACATCCGCGCTGCTGATCGGCATTCCGGCTGTGCTGTTTTTCTTTTTTGAATTTGATACAATGCCCATGAAGCAGCGAATCCTGGCATCCCTTTTCCAGTCGGTCACCACCAGAACCGCCGGCTTCAACACCGCAGATTTGGCTGCCATGTCCGAACCCGGTAAAATGCTGATGATCTTCCTGATGCTCATCGGCGGCTCTCCCGGTTCCACGGCAGGCGGTATGAAAACCACCACCTTTGCCGTTCTGGTGGCCTGCGCCATTGCCGTTTTCCGAAAGCGGGACAGTGCCCAGTTTTTTGGCCGCCGAATCGGCCATGATGTGATCGCTACCGCCGCCACCTTGTTCTTAATGTATGTGATCCTGGCCGTTGGCGGCGCCATGGTCATCAGCACCTACGAAGGCCTGCCTTTGCTGACCTGCCTGTTTGAGACCGCTTCCGCAGTTGCAACGGTGGGACTGACGCTGGGTATTACGCCGGGGCTCGGAACGCTTTCCAAAATCATCCTCATCGCTCTGATGTATCTGGGCCGCGTAGGCGGTCTGACCCTCATTTATGCAGCCCTGTCCCCCAAAAAGCAAATGGGCAAGCTGCCTTTGGACAAAATCGTCGTCGGATAAAGGAGAATTGCAATGAAATCTGTATTATTGATCGGTTTGGGCAACTTTGGCAAGCATATTGCCATAAATCTCCACTCCCTCGGCCACGAGGTCATGGCCGTAGATGAAAACGAAGAACGGCTGGACACGGTCATGCCCTATGTGACCAGCGGCCAGATCGGCGACAGCACCAATGAGGCCTTTCTCTCCTCTCTGGGTGTGCCGAATTTTGATGTCTGCATCGTCACCGTCAGCAATGATTTTCAGGCTTCTCTGGAAACCACCTATCTGCTGAAAGAACTGGGTGCAAAATTTGTGGTATCCCGTGCGGAGCGGGACGGTCAGGCAAAATTCCTCCTGCGAAACGGTGCCGATCAGGTGGTCTATCCGGAGAGGGATCTGGCAAAGTGGACCGCTATCCGATTTACCTCGAATCATATTATGGATTATATCGATCTGGATGAAGACCATGGCATTTTCGAAGTGGATGTACCGGACAGCTGGGAAGGCAAATCCATTCTTCAGATCGACATCCGCAAAAAATACGGCATCAACATTCTGGGTATTCGGCGGCAGGGTCAGCTGGATCTTACCATCGATCCCAACCGGGTCTTTGACAGTGAGGACGCCATTCTGGTTCTTGGCACCTACAAGGATCTGCGCAAATGCTTCCATATTTGAGCATAAAAAAGCACCGCCCATTGGGCGGTGCTTCCTAAAGCAGTTGTTTTTGAAAAAACCGGAACCTGCACCATTTTCAAATGGCTTGTTCAAAAAAATAAAGCCCATGCCGTCATACGCCATGTGAATGCCTTGGCTGCAGCGGCGGCGGAAACGGTATTCCCGCGGGAGGCTGACGCAGCAGCTGAATTGGATTGGTTGTTTCCATGGAGTTTCCTCTATATGGCAGGAACGTGCAAACCGTTTCCAAGATAATCTAACAGTTTTTCGCAAATAGAGATTGCTATTTTCTTTGTATAGTGATATTATACAAGTAAACCGTTTATGTTCTTCCATTTTTTTATCATGAAGAACAAAAATATACACATTCCACAACTATAACGGCGAAAATTGTGAAATATGTTTGTGGAATCCTTTTTCCCAGCAGGTCAACAAAATTTTAATGCCCTGCTAAAAAAAGACTCTAACGAATTCCGCAGCCGGGGCTCGGCAACGTCCGCAGCCCGCTTTACAAACTGCAGAAGGGAGAAACACACAATGGCAAATCCTATCCTGGAGCTGCACGGCATCACCAAGATCTTCCCGGGTGTCAAAGCGCTGGATCAAGTGCAATTTGACCTTTATCCTGGTGAGATCCACGCATTGATGGGTGAAAACGGTGCCGGCAAATCCACCTTTATTAAGGTCATCATGGGCGTACATCAGGCGGAGGAGGGCGAAATGCTTCTTGACGGCAAGCCTGTCCGCTTCAAAAGCACGAGAGATGCTCAAAAAGCCGGTATCGCGGCAATCTACCAGCATGTTACTGCATATCCTCACCTGACCGTTGCTGAAAACATCTTCACCGGACACTTGAAAAAGAAGCTGGGTTTTGTGCAGTGGAACGATATGTATGCTGAGGCAGACCGCCTTCTGCAGGAATTGAATGCCGATTTTAACTCCAAGTCCCTTATGGGCAACCTGTCTGTCGCACAGCAGCAGATGGTGGAGATCGCCAAGGCACTTTCCCTCAACGCCCGAATCATTATTATGGACGAGCCTACCGCTGCATTGACCAAACGGGAGTCGGAAGAGCTTTACCGGATCACCAAAAAGCTGCGGGATGAGGGAGTTGGCATCATCTTCATTTCTCACCGCTTTGAAGATATGTATGCGCTTGCCTCCCGCGTCACCGTATTCCGGGATGCCCAATACATCGGCACCTATGATGTGGATAAGATCACCAATGCTGATCTCATCAAAGCGATGGTCGGCCGCGAGATCAAAGACCTGTTCCCCAAGCCGGAAGTTACCCCCGGTGAAGAGATCCTCCGTGTGGAGAACCTGTGCCGCACCGGCTACTTCAGGGATGTGTCCTTCGGCGTGAAGAAGGGCGAAATTCTGGGTCTCACCGGTCTGGTTGGTGCCAGAAGAACGGAAGTGGTCCAGACCATTTACGGTGTGGAGAAGCTGACCTCCGGCAAGATCTTCTGGGAAGGCAAGGAAGTCACCATCCACAACCCCACGGAAGCCATTTCCATGGGCATCGGCCTGCTGCCGGAAAACCGGCAGATCGAAGGCTTGATTTTGGACTGGGGCATCGGCAGAAACATCACCCTGCCGGAACTGAAGTCCTTTGTGAACAAGCTGTTCCTGGATGAAAAGAAGGAAAATGAAGTGTCCAAAGATCTGGCAGAGCGGGTGGATACCAAGGCAGTCACGGTCTTTGATAAGGCCAGCTCCCTTTCCGGCGGCAACCAGCAGAAGGTGGTCGTTGCCAAGGCTCTGGGCTCCGATTTCAAACTGCTGATTTTGGATGAACCCACCAAGGGCGTGGACGTGGGTGCCAAGGCCGCCATTTACGAGATCATGGGAGAGCTGGCACAGCAAGGCTACGCCATCATCATGATCTCCTCCGAAATGCCTGAAATTCTGGGCATGAGTGACCGCATCGTGGTCATGTGCGAAGGCCGTGTCACCGGTGAACTGAGCCGGGACGAAGCCACTCAGGAAAAAATTCTGGAATTGGCAATGGCCAAGCATACTGCTGTAAAGGAGGGTGCATAAACCATGAAAAATAACACCCTTCAGAAGAAAGGCCGCTTTGCCGAGCTGCTCCGCAGCCGTGAAGTGAGTCTGCTGCTGGTTCTGGTTCTGCTTTGTGCCTTTATCCAGTTCCGCAACAGCCAGTTTTTGACCCCCAATGTCATCAACGGCATTTTTAAGAACTATGCTTATACCATGGTCATGTCCTTCGGTATGCTGCTGGTTCTGCTCATTGGCGGCATTGATATTTCCGTTGGTGCCACGCTGGCCCTGTCCGGCATGACCGCCTCCATCATGATGAAGGAAGGCATGATCGCCAACCCCCTGCTGGTCTACGGTGTCAGCATGGCTGTGGGCACCGTCTGTGGTCTGCTGATCGGTCTGGTCATTGCCAAGGGCAAGGTCATTCCCATCATCGCCACCCTGGGCTTCCAATACATCTATCGTGGTCTGACCTATGCCATTTCCGATAGCGACTGGGTCGGCACTTCCGAAATGTCCCAGGCCTTCAAAGAGTTTGCTCAGGGCAGCCTGTTTGGGCTGAACCACCTGATCTGCATCACCATCGTGGTGTTCGTGATCTTCTTCCTGTTCCTCAAGTGGAGCAACTTCGGCCGTTCCATCTACGCCGTCGGCTCCAACGCCGATGCCGCCAAGATCTCCGGTATCCGCATCGACCGCATCAAGATCGCTGTCTACACCATCAACGGTGCCATCGCAGGTCTCTGCGGTGCTATGCTGACCGGCTATTATGCCACAGCTCAGCCCGATATGGCAACAGCTTCCGAAATGGACGTCATTGCCGCCTGCGTCATCGGCGGTGTCAGCCTGGATGGCGGCCAGGGCAGTGCCATTGGCGTTCTGCTTGGTGCCATCACCATTGCCGTCATCAGTAAGTCCCTGTCCATGGTGGGTATCAATGCCTTCTGGCAGCAGGCCCTCAAGGGCGGTATCATCCTTGTGGCTGTGGTCATCAACGTGCTGGTGCAGCGTGCTGCACAGCGCAGAGCCCTGGAAGGGAGGGAGATCTGATATGGCAACCAAATCCGGAAGAACCATCGAATATATCCAGAAGAAAACCTTCAAAGATCTTCTGGTTCGCTGGGAGACCCTCCTTGTCATCATTTTCCTGGCTGTCAATGTCATGAACATCAGCCTGTCTCCCAACTACCTCAATGCCCGCAACCTGTTCACCAACATCAACAACTTCCTGGTCAAGGGCTTTGTGGCTCTGCCCATGGCATATATCCTGCTGCTGGCAGATATCGACCTGTCCGTAGGTTCTACGGTCTGCCTGTCCGCCACGATTCTGGGTATCACCTATAATGCCACCGGCTCCATCTGGCTGGCCATCGTGGCAGGTCTTGCCGTCGGTACCCTCTGCGGTGCCATCAACGGCTTCATCCTGACCAAGTTTACGGAACTGGCTCCCATGATCGTCACTCTGGCCACCATGACCCTCTACCGCGGGATCGCCGAGCGAATCCTGCAGGGTCAGTCTACCAAAGGCATGCGGAATGTGGAATGGTTCGGCAAGCTCTATGATGCCCGTATCGGCCCTGTACCTGTCATGTTCATCGTGTTCTGCGTGCTGGCTATCATCTTCGGCCTGGTCATGCATAAGACGGTCTTTGGCCGTCAGATGTATGCCATCGGTGCTAACAAGAAAGCTGCTGCCTATGCCGGCATCAAGGTGCAGAAGATCCGCATGATCGTCTTTACCCTCACCGGTCTTATCTGCGGCATGGCTGCCATGTTCTACTGCTCCTGGATGGGCGCAGTCAAGAGCAACATTGCCGAAGGCTACGAATTGGAAGCCATTTCCATGTGCGTTCTGGGCGGCATCTCCACTGCCGGCGGCAAGGGCAACTTCCCCGGCGCCATCATCTCCATCTTCATCATCGGTCTGCTGCGCTACGGTCTGGGCCTCATCAACCTGAACCCTCAGATCATCCGTATCATCATCGGTGCGCTGCTGATTTTGGTGGTCATGTTCCCCAACATCCGCCAGTCCATCTCTGACAGCCGTAAGAAGAAACTGTAATTGGTATGTACGCAAAAGCGTTCATATAAAAAACAAAACCGAAAGGAAGAAACAACTATGAAGAAACTGCTTGCTCTGCTGCTTGCTCTGGTTATGGTCTTCTCTCTGGCCGCTTGCGCCGAGAAGGCTCCCGTCGAGGAAGCACCCGTCGAAGAAGCTCCTGTTGAAGAAGCTCCTGTCGAAGAAGCACCTGCTGAACTGACTTTCGCCATCGTGCCCAAGTCCGCCGGCAACCCCTACAACGAAAGAGAAGCTTCCGGCTTTGAAGAAGCCTGTGCTGCTCTGGGCGTGAAGTCCATCGTTTCCTACCCCGAAGACACCTCTGCTGAGGCTCAGATCAACGTCATCAACAACCTGATTGCTCAGGGTGTCAACGCCATTGCTGTTGCTGCCAACGATGCAGAAGCTCTGGAGTCCACTCTGAATGCTGCTAAGGATGCCGGTATCGTCGTTGTCTCCCTGGACTCCGATGCTAAGGGCTCCCAGCTGTTCATCAACCAGGCCGGTGTCAAGGAAGTCGCTCAGGTTCTGGTCGACTCCGTCTATGACATGTCCGGCGGCGCCGGCGAATTCGCCGTCCTGTCCGCTTCCTCCACTGCTACCAACCAGAACTCCTGGATTGCTGCTATGGAGCAGATCATCGCTGCCGATGAGAAGTATGCTGATCTGGTTTGGGTCGAGACTGTCTATGGTGACGACGAGTCCCAGAAGTCCGTTGACATGACCGAATCCCTCATGACCAACTATCCCGACCTGAAGGTCATCTGCTGCCCCACCACCGTTGGTGTTCTGGCTTGCGCACAGACTGTCCAGACTGCCGGTTCCGCCATCAAGGTTGCCGGTCTGGGTCTGCCCTCTGAAATGAACGGCTACGTCGGCGAAGAGCTGCCCTGCCCCTACATGTATCTGTGGAACCCCATTGACGTGGGCGCTACCGCTGCATACGCCATCCAG
Source organism: Candidatus Avilachnospira sp. (assembly GCA_045652125.1). Classification (GTDB taxonomy): domain Bacteria; phylum Bacillota; class Clostridia; order Oscillospirales; family Oscillospiraceae; genus Avoscillospira. Next base: position 36,057 of record JAZRTT010000041.1, read on the forward strand.
TGCATCATCGACGGCGCTACCACCGGCACCGTTGGTGAGTCCTTCACCGCTGCTACCGGCAACACCTACGAAGTCATCGAAGGTGACGAGTCCGTCGGTGTTTACTCCACTCAGATCATTGTTGGCCCTCCCTACGAGTTCACCGCTGACAACATCGCCGAGTGGGCTACCGTCTATTAATTCTGTTTCAAAATACAGTTTTTAATAGCCTTTTGGGGGTCGGGCAGGTACGCCTGCCCGACCCCTTTCCATCTTTTTTGTTTTTTGCGGAGAGGTTTTGGGGACTTGTCCGGAGAAAATACATAAACGAGAGGAGCACCCTTATGATCAAAGGTTTTAAGATGAAACTCCATCCCGGCCAGGAGGCCGAATATGAACGCCGGCATAATCTTCTGTGGCCGGAGATGAAAGACATGATTCACGACCATGGAGGAAAGAACTACACCATCTTTCTGGATAAAGAGACCCTGACCCTGTTCGGCTATATTGAAATTGAAGATCCTGATTTGTGGGCCAAAGGTTCCGACACCCCCATCAACCGTAAATGGTGGGACTTCATGGCTGATATCATGGACACCAACCCCGACAACAGCCCTGTCTGCATCGATCTGCAGAACGTATTCCATCTGGATTGACAGGAGAAATGATTATGGAAAGAAAACCGAATCTGAAACCTCGCATCGGCCTTTACACTATGGGGCTTCGTACTTACTGGGCTCAGTTCCCCGGTTTGGAAAGCAGAATGCGGCTTTATGGCAAGTTTATTGCTGAAAAACTGGAAACCATGGGTGCAGAAGTGATCCGTTATGATTTGGTGGACACGGAGGACGCCGGTCGTGCCGCCGGTGAATTTTTCCAGCAGAACAATGTGGATTTGATTTTCGCCCACGCCGGCACCTATGTAAACAGTTCTTGCGTTCTGCCTGTGCATCAGGTGTGTTCTGCACCTGTTGTGGTACTGAACCTCCAGCCTACCGCCCGGATCAATTATGCCAAAACCACCACCGGTGAGTGGCTGGCTCACTGCGGAGCCTGCCCGGTCCCTGAGATCGTCAATGCTCTGCACCGGGCACAGATCCCCTGTGAAGTGATCAACGGTCTGCTGGGCATGTCCTCTACCCCGGAGCTTTCTCTCACAGATGAAAATACAGCTTCCCGACCGGAAAGCAAGCGGGCATGGCATGAAATTGATCAGTGGGTGCAGGCTGCTATGGTCAAGCGCAATCTGCGTTACAGCAGATTTGGGTTCCTTGGCAACACCTATAACGGCATGTTGGACATGTACTCCGATTTCACAATGTTCCAGGGGCAGACCGGTGCCCAGCTTCAGGTCTTGGAAATGTGTGATCTGAACCGGGCATTTGACTCCGTTACGGAAGAGGAGATTCATGCCAAACGGGCAGAAATCGCTGATTTTTTCCGTATCAGCGAAACAGATGCCGCCGATCCTCTGGCACAAAAGCCCACAGAGGAACAGCTCAACTGGTCTGCCAAGGTAGCTGTGGCACAGGAAAAAATGGTCAAGGAATTTGGCTTGAGTGCCTTAACTTACTATTATCACGGAGCCCCCGGCGGTCATTATGAGTCTCTGCAGGGTGGTTTTATCGTGGGTCATTCCCTGCTCACCGCCGCCGGTGTCCCCTGCTCCGGCGAAGGTGACCTGAAAACCTGTCTTGCCATGAAGATCTGTGATCTGCTGGGCGTTGGCGGCAGTTTTTGTGAGATCGTTGTGACAGATTATGAGGACGGCACGATTCTTTTGGGCCATGACGGTCCTTTCCATCTTGCAATTGCCAAAGAAAAGCCCATTCTCCGCGGCATGGGGCTGTATCACGGAAAGCAGGGCACCGGTGTTTCGGTGGAAGCGAAAGTCCGTACCGGTCCCATCACCAACCTGAACTGCACCCAGACCGCCGATGGAAAGCTGAAATTTATTATTACGGAAGCTGAGTCCACCGATGGCACCATTATGACCATTGGCAATACCCAGACCCCTGTTCGTTTCAACAAATCGCCTGACGAATATATGGACGAATGGTTCCGGGAGCTGCCCACCCATCATTTTGCCATGAGCGTCGGTCACAATGGCGCCCAGTTGGTAAAAGTTGCAAAGATTCTGAATATCCCCTATGTGGAACTGAATCGATAATTCCGCAAAAAAGCACCTGTTTTTGGATCGCAACCACTTTCGCAAAAGGAACCGGAAGGCTGTCTGACAGAAATAGAAAACAGTCACATCGTAGGGTATGCCCGGTTCATCGAAGCCGAAAAACCATATCCAACGGTGATTGATTGCACCATAAATTGCAGCTTTTTTCGGGTATCAATTTCCCTGAGATAAGATTTTTGAATCTTTGGTGTTCGTTTTAAGCGGTTTCCTTTTGACATAACAATCCCCCCTGATGCAGGATTTTCATCCTGCATCAGGGGGGATTGTATCTGTTATCCGGTTTTTTCGGTTTGGCTCAAAACGATGTAAAGCCCCGATTTTTGTTGCTGCGTTGAATGTTCTATCAAGCGACACTTGTTGTTTTTTACTTTCTGTCGCTGGTGGAGCGCAGGGTCACATCATGATAGCCGCCTTCCACGATCGATGTGGCAGAGACCAGCGTGATTTTGGCATCCCGCTGCAGATCGGGAATGGTGATCACACCGCAATTGCACATAGTGGACTTCACTTTATACAGAGATTTTTCCACATTGTCATGGAGAGAGCCTGCATAAGTCACATAGGAATCCACGCCTTCTTCAAAACTCAGACCGGTCTTTCCGCCCAGATCGTACCGCTGCCAGTTCCGGGCACGGTTGGAGCCTTCACCCCAGTATTCCTTCACATAACTGCCGTTGATCATGAGTTTCTGGGTGGGAGACTCGTCGAACCGGGCGAAATAGCGGCCCAGCATCATGAAATCGGAACCCATGGCCAAAGCCAGTGTCATATGGTAGTCATGAACGATACCGCCATCGGAGCAAATGGGGATATAAATTCCGGTTTCTTTGAAGTATTCCTCACGCGCCTGTGCTACTTCGATGACTGCCGTCGCCTGACCGCGGCCGTTGCCCTTCTGTTCCCGGGTGATGCAGATCGAGCCGCCGCCGATACCAATTTTTACAAAGTCCGCACCGGCCCTTGCCAGACACAGGAAGCCTTCTCTGTCGACCACGTTACCTGCACCTACTTTGACCGTATCGCCATAGGTGTCACGAATCCACTTCAGCGCCTTCTCCTGCCAGCAGGAATAGCCCTCGGAGGAATCCAGACACAGGACATCTGCACCGGCCTCCACCAGAGCAGGCACACGCTGGGCATAGTCTCTGGTATTGATACCGGCACCCACCATGTAACGCTTCTGGCTGTCCAGCAGTTCCAGAGGGTTATCCTTGTGGCTGTCATAGTCCTTACGGAAGACGAAATACTTCAGATGATCGTTCTTGTCCACAATGGGCAGAGAATTGACCTTATGATCCCAGATGATGTCATTGGCCTGCTTCAGCGTGGTATCCTCGGAGCCAACGATGAGCTTTTCTCTGGGGGTCATGAACTCGGAGACCTTTTCCTCGCCGGTCATACGGCTGACTCGGTAATCCCGGCTGGTAACGATGCCCAACAGCTTGCCGGTAGCAGTGCCGTCGTCGGTGACAGGCATGGTGGAAAAGCCCTTTTGTGCCTTCAGCGCCAGCACGTCATTGAGGGTCATGTCCGGCTTCAAATTGGCAGCGGAGACCACGAAGCCTGCCTTATGGTTCTTGACCCGTGCCACCATGGCAGCCTCGGATTCAATGGACTGAGAACCGAAAATGAAGCTGAGACCGCCCTCTTTTGCCAGAGCCACAGCCAGTTTATCATCGGATACTGCCTGCATAATGGCGGAAACCATGGGAATGTTCAGCATAATGGGGCTTTCCTCGCCCTTTTTGAACTTCACCAGAGGGGTCCGCAGGCTGACATTGGCGGGAATACACTCTTCAGAGGTGTAACCCGGCACCAGAAGGTACTCACTGAAAGTATGGGACGGCTCGGAATAGTAATGTGCCATGATCATTTCCTCCTAAGAATTACTTGAAATATTTGACTGCGCTGCGGAACATACCCATCTCAAACTCACCGGGGATATTCTTGTACAGATACCTGCCGATACGTTCCGAGTGACCCATCTTACCCAACACTCTTCCATCCGGAGAGGTAATACCCTCGATGGCATAGAGGGAGCCATTGGGGTTGAAAGCCGTATCCATCGTGGGCGCACCGCTGAGATCCACATACTGCGTGGCGATCTGGCCGTTTTCTGCCAGCTTGCAGATGACTTCTTCCGGTGCTATGAAGCGGCCTTCGCCATGGGAAATGGGAACGGAATAGATCTGACCCACTTGGGTCTCTGCCAGCCAAGGAGACTTGTTGGTACAAATACGGGTCCGAACAATGCTTGATTGGTGGCGACCGATGGTATTATAGGTCAAGGTGGGGCAGTTTTCATCGGCATCAACGATCTTACCAAAGGGCACCAGACCCAGCTTGATCAATGCCTGGAAGCCGTTGCAGATACCGGCCATGAGACCGTCTCTTTGTTCCAACAAGGCTGTGACCTGCTCCCGAACCACAGGTGAACGGAAGAACGAGGTGATGAACTTACCGGATCCGTCCGGCTCATCGCCGCCGGAAAAGCCGCCGGGAATGACGATCATTTGGCTTCGGGCAATGGCCTGTGCAAACCTTTCTGCACTTTCGGAAACCTGTGAAGCAGTAAGATTCCGAATGACCAGAATTTCCGCATCACCGCCGGCCGCCAGAACAGCACGGGCCGTATCATACTCACAGTTCGTACCGGGGAATACGGGAATTAGTGCTTTGGGCTTTGCACACCTGACAGCAGGTGCTGCAGTACAGCCTTCGGTGTAAGAGAACGTTTTCAGCTTGCTCTTCGCCGGAGCTTTGGTGGCGTAGACCTTTTCCAGCACACTATCGTTGAGGTCCAGCAGTTCTTCGATGGAAACGGTCTCGCCGAAAGTGATGTTGCCATCATCGGTGGTATATCCCAGAAGCTTGGCACAATCCACATCTTCTGTCAGCTCTGCCACGATCATGCCGGGCGTCACGCTGTTGGTTATGGCTCCCAATGCTTTGAAGCCTACGCCGTTGCCGAAGGACATCTTCATAACAGCCTCGGCTACGCCGCCGGCTTCCACCGCCCATGCAGCCTTGACTTTGCCGGCCTGCGCCAGCTTGTGGAAGTCTTTCCAAGCCTTTTTGTGGCCTTCATAGTCGGTCAACTTCTCTGTACCGAACAGGCAGACAGGGTGACCTGCTTCCTTAAATTCTGTGGAAAGGACTTCCCCTGCCTTGACAGGTGCAATGGCGAAGGAAATGAGGGTAGGCGGCACATCCATGTCCATGAAAGAGCCGGACATGGAGTCCTTGCCGCCGATGGCGGCAGCTTCCAGACCAAGCTGGGCTTCCAAAGCACCAAGGAGCGCCATGAACGGCTTGCCCCAACGGGTCGGCTCCTGGCGAAGCTTCTCAAAGAATTCCTGCAAGGTCAGATAGGTTTTTTGATAGTCAGCACCGGCTGCCACGATCTTGGCCACAGAGCTGATAATACCGGCCTGTGCGCCGGTATAGGGATCGGCAGTCATCCAGTCGGGATCGCAGCCCCAAGCCATGATGCTGGCCTGATCGGTAGACTGCCCGGGTTCTACGGGGAACAATGCCGCCATAGCCTGTGCCGGCGTCCGCTGAGTCTTGCCGCCGAAGGGCATCAGCACAGAGCCTGCACCGATGGAACCGTCAAACCGCTCCACCAGCCCGCGGCGGCTGGCAAATTTCAAATCGGAAGCAATTTCCCGAAGAGTTTTATCTGTGCAGACACATTCCGTTTTACCGGCAGCAGCTGTAACTTTGGCAGTCTTGACGGCACCGTTGGTGTTCAGGAATTCCCGGCTCAGATCCGCAATGGTTTTTCCCTGCCAAGTCATGACCATTCTGGGGCTTTCCGTGACTACAGCCACTTTATAGGCTTCCAGATTCTCTTTTTCGGCTGCAGCAATAAATGCATCCGCATCGGCAGGATCCACTACCACCGCCATACGTTCCTGACTTTCGGAGATAGCCAGTTCCGTACCGTCCAGACCGTCATACTTTTTGCGGACAGCGTCCAAATCAATGGTCAGACCGTCAGCCAGTTCGCCGATGGCAACAGACACACCGCCGGCACCAAAGTCGTTGCACCGCTTAATGAGACGAGTCACAGCCCCGTCACGGAACAACCGCTGGATCTTTCGCTCCTCGGGGGCATTGCCCTTCTGGACCTCGGATGCCATAGTGGTCAGGGATTTCATATTGTGGCTCTTGGAGGATCCGGTGGCACCGCCAATACCGTCACGGCCAGTACGTCCGCCCAGCAGAATGACCACATCGCCTGCCGCGGGAACTTCCCGGCGGACATGATCGGCAGGGGCAGCACCCACCACGGCGCCGCATTCCAGCCGTTTCGCGATATAGCCATCGTGATAAAGCTCTGCCACATGGCCGGTCGCCAGACCGATCTGGTTGCCGTAGGAAGAATAGCCTGCGGCGGCGGTAGTTGCCAGCTTTTTCTGAGGCAGCTTGCCGGCGGTGGTATCTGCAAACGACACACGAGGATCACCGCCGCCGGTGACGCGCATGGCCTGATGGACATAGACGCGGCCAGACAAGGGATCACGGATACAGCCGCCAATACAGGTAGCTGCACCGCCAAAAGGCTCGATCTCTGTTGGATGGTTGTGTGTTTCATTTTTGAACATCAGAAGCCAATCCTGCTCCTTGCCGTCCACTTGGGCAGGGACATGGATAGAGCAGGCATTGATTTCCTCGGATTCGTCCAGTTCCGGCAGCTTGCCCCGCTTTTTCAGCACCTTTGTGCCGATGGTCGCCAGATCCATCAAGGTCTGGGGCCGCTTGGAAGCCTTTTCTTCGCCGTAGACCTCCACACGGGCGGCCAGATACTTCTCGTAAGAAGCCTTCACCGCTTCATCTTCGATCTGTACATCCTTAAGATGGGTGGAGAAGGTGGTGTGACGGCAGTGGTCGGACCAGTAGGTATCCACCAGGCGAACTTCGGTGATAGTCGGATCCCGTTTTTCATCATCGCGGAAATAGGCCTGCAGGAACTTGAGGTCGTCCAGATCCATGGCAAGCCCCAGTTCTTCCAGCAGGGCGGAAAGGCCGGCCTCTTCCAGCTTTGTAAAGCCATCAAGGGTACGAACCATCTGAGGAACCGTGTGTTCCCGTTCCAGCGTCTCGGGTTTTTCTATGGATGCCTCCCGGCTTTCCACCGGGTTAATGAGGTAGCCTTTGATCTTTTCCAGATCTTCGGCAGTCAACTTGCCCTCCAGCAGATAGACCTTGGCATGGCTGACCAAAGGCCGCTCCACACCGGCCATCAACTGGATGCACTGGGCACAGGAATCGGCACGCTGATCAAACTGACCGGGCAGCGCTTCCACCGCCAATGTGCTGTGAAAGCTGCGAGGTTCGGGAAAAACCTCATCATAGGTCACATCCACCTGCGGTTCGGAAAACACCGTGCCCTTGGCTGCTTCATAGACCGCAGGATCGATTTTTTCCACATCATAGCGATTAAGGATGCGAACTCCCTCTAACGCCTCAATACCCAAAAAGTTTTTCAGATCGTTGCTGAGATTTGCCGCCTCAGGAGAAAGACCGGGGCGTTTTTCCACAAAAATACGATATACCATCAGTTGTTCTCCCTTCCTGCAGCCAGTGCCTTTTGGCCGATGTCCCGGCGGCAGTAGGCATTTTCGAAATGAATCCGGTCTGCCAGATCGTAGGCAGCGGCAATGGCTTCCGGCAACGTCTCACTTACAGCCACAGCACCCAGTACCCGTCCGCTGTTGGTGACCAGCTTGTCATCCTTTTTTGCAGCACCGGCCACATAAATGGCCTCATTTGCCTTGGTTTCCGGCAGTGTCATGGCATAGCCCTTTTCATATGCCTCGGGATAGCCTTTGGAGGCCAAAACCACACAACAGGCATATTTATCTGCAAATTTTACTTCCACTTCCGCCAAGGTTCCATTGGCCGTAGCCTGCATAATGGTCAGCAGGTCGCTTTCCAGCAGAGGCAGCACCACCTGCGTCTCCGGATCGCCGAAGCGGCAGTTATATTCGATGACCTTGGGGCCCTTGGGGGTGAGCATCAGGCCGAAGTACAAACAACCTGTAAAGGGACGGCCTTCTTTTTCCATTGCCCGAACAGTAGGCAGGAAAATCTCTTTCATGCAGCAGTCTGCGATCTGTTTAGTATAGTAGGGGTTGGGTGCAACCGTTCCCATACCGCCGGTATTGAGACCTTCATCGTGATCCAAGGCACGCTTGTGATCCATGGAAGAAACCATAGGCACAAGGGTCTTGCCATCGGTAAAGGCCAGAACGGAAACTTCCGGTCCGGTTAGGAACTCCTCAATGACCACAGTCGTGCCGCTGGCACCGAACTTGCCGCCTGCCATCATATCCGTGACGGCCTGCTTGGCTTCTTCTCTGGTCTGGGCGATGATGACACCCTTGCCCAGCGCCAGACCATCGGCCTTGACCACCACGGGTATCGGTGCAGTCTCCAGATAGGTCAAAGCCTTGTCCAGTTCTGTAAAAATCTCATAAGCAGCCGTGGGGATGCCGTATTGTTTCATTAAATTTTTGGAAAAGGCCTTACTGCCCTCAATCATAGCAGCAGCCTTATTGGGGCCAAAGCAAGGGATTCCGATGGCATTGAGAGCATCTACCGCACCCAAAACCAGAGGATCATCAGGGGCCACCACGGCAAAATCGATTTTGTTTGCCCTGGCAAATTCCACCTGTGCCGGAATATCCTTGGCTCCAATATTCACACAGACAGCGTCTTTTTCCATCCCGGCATTGCCGGGAAGGGCGTAGATGACCTCTACCTGCGGATTTTCCTTGAGTTTTTTTATAATGGTATGTTCACGGCCGCCGCCGCCAATCACCATCAGTTTCAAAGAGATCCCTCCTTTTCGGAAAGCTGCTTTGCCACCAGTTCCGCTGCATACGGCAGCAATACCCATTCTGCCTGTTCCATGACCCGCCGCTGGAGCATTTCAGGGGTATCCCCTTCCATGATGTCCACGGCTTTCTGGGCAACGATTCTGCCTCCGTCCGGCACTTCATTGACAAAATGCACCGTGGCACCGGTGACTCTGACCCCATAACGCAGAGCTTCCTCATGGACACGAAGGCCGTAATAGCCCTCACCGCAAAAGCTGGGGATCAAGGACGGATGGATATTCAAAATTCGGTCCGGCCAACGGGAGGTAAAATCAGCGGACAAAATCTTCAAAAATCCTGCCAGCACGATCATTTGGATGTTTCGTTCCTCCAAAGCCGCCTGCAGCTTGGATTCAAAGTCCTTCCCGGTAATGGTCAGATGTTCCACACCGAATTGCTCAGCACGGGTCAAAGCATAAGCTCCCTCTTTGTTGGATACCACCAGCACGATCTGCCCATGGGGAATCTTACCGGCGTTCTGGGCATCCAGAAGTGCCTGCAGATTGGTGCCGCCGCCGGATACCAGAACGGCAATTTTTGTTTTTACCACAGAATCACCTTTTCCTCACCGGTGACGATCTCACCGAGAACATAGGCATCTTCGCCATTGGCACGGAGAATCTCCAATGCCTGCTGTACCTGCTCCTTGGGCACCACAATGCTCATACCCACACCCATATTATAGGTGTTGAACATATCATGGCGGGAGATACCGCCTTCTTTGGCGATCAAATCAAAAATAGGCAGGACCTTCACATGGTCATAGGCAATTTTTGCACACAGACCATCGGGGATCATGCGGGGAATATTTTCAAAAAAGCCACCGCCGGTAATATGAGAAATTCCTCTTACATCCACCTTATCCAGCAGCGAGAGCACAGCCTTTACGTAGATTCGGGTGGGAGTCAGCAGAGTCTCCGCTACGGTCTTTCCGCCCAGTTCTTCCCGGGGGATATAGAGCTTGGGGTCGTTATTGTCAATGTTGAACACCTTGCGGCACAGGGAAAAACCGTTGGAGTGGATACCCGTGGAAGGCAGTGCCAAAACCACATCGCCGGCAGTCATCCGGGTATTGTCGATGATTTTTTTCTTATCCACAATACCAACGGCAAACCCGGCCAGGTCGTAATCCTCCACAGGCATCATGCCGGGATGCTCTGCGGTCTCACCGCCAATAAGGGCAGCACCGGACTGGACACACCCCTCTGCTACACCGCCGACGATCTCGGCGATCTTTTCCGGAATGTTCTTGCCGCAGGCAATATAGTCCAGGAAAAACAGCGGTCTGGCACCGGTACAAATGATATCATTGACGCACATGGCAACCGCGTCAATGCCGATGGTGTCATGCTTGTCCATCAGAATCGCCAGCTTTACCTTCGTCCCGCAGCCATCGGTACCGGAAACCAACACAGGCTCCTCCATCCCGGCCATGGGCAGGCCGAAGCACCCGCCAAAACCACCCACATCATCCAGGCAGCCCTCATTTCTGGTGCGGGAAATATGCTTTTTCATCAGTTCCACCGCTTTGTAACCGGCCGTGATATCCACACCGGCGGCTGCATATGCTTCCGAGTAACTGTTTTTCATATCCATTACCTCATTTATTCTTTTCCGTTCCAACAGTAAGTGCAAACCTTCTCCCGGTCCAGACCGATGGCTTCCAGCATGCCGTCCAGAGATTGATAACCCAGAGAATCAAAGCCCATCTCTTCACAAATTCGACGGAGCATACATTTCCCCCGCTCCGTTTTGGCATCCCGGTACTCATCGAGATTGGCGATGCCGGCTTCCCCTTCCAAATCGAGAATCGTCTTTCTTGCAAGGAGCTCCTTCTCCGATTTGCTGCGGGAGAAATTCAAAAATTTACAGGGGTACAAAATGGGGGGACAGGCAGACCGCATATGTACTTCCTTGGCTCCGCTTTCGTAGAGAAAATCCACAGTCTCCCGAAGCTGCGTTCCCCGGACGATCGAATCGTCAATGAGCAGCAGTTTCTTATCTTTGATCAACTCCGGCAGCGGAATCTGCTTCATCTTTGCCACCTGTGCACGAACCGCCTGATTGGTCGGCGTAAAAGAGCGGGACCAGGTAGGCGTATATTTGACAAACGGGCGGCAAAACGGCTTGTGGCTGTAATTCGCATATCCAATGGCGTGGGGAATCCCGCTGTCCGGCACACCTGCCACATAGTCCACATCGGGCATTTCTTCTGCCTCATCCCGGGCCATGATCTCGCCGTTTTTATAGCGCATGACCTCTACATTGATCCCCTCATAGTTGGAGTTCGGGTAGCCGTAGTAAGCCCACAGAAACGCGCAGATCTTCATTTCTTCACCGGGAGGCGAGAGCTGTTCAAAAGAATCTGCCGTCATGCGGACCACTTCACCGGGGCCAAGCTCGTAAAAGTCGTCGTAACCCAGCTTGTGATAGGTAAACGATTCAAATGATACGCAGTAGCCATCTTCATTTTTACCCACCTGCAACGGCAGTCTGCCCATTTTATCCCGGGCAGCAATGATGCCGTCAGAGGTCAAAATCAGAATCGTTGCTGTCCCGTCAATAATGTCCTGGGCATATTTGATACCCTCCACCAGAGAGTCCTTTTTATTGATCAGGGAGGCCAGAAGCTCCGTCTGGTTGACCTTGCCGGAACTCATAGCCATAAATTGATGGGTGTGGTCGGCAAAGACTTTCTCCACCAGCGCCTCATCGTTGTGGATGACACCTACCGTACCAATGGCATACATACCCAAATGAGAACGCACCAACAACGGCTGCGGATCCGTATCGCTGATACAGCCGATTCCGCTGCAGCCTTTGAATTTTCCCAAATCATTTTCAAATTTCGTGCGAAATGCTGTATTTTCTATGCTGTGGATCTGGCGCTGAAAACCCAGTTCCGAATCATAGATGGCCATACCTCCCCGACGGGTACCGAGATGGGAATGATAGTCCGCGCCGAAGAAGATGTCCAGAACGCAGTCCCGCTTGGAAACTGCTCCAAAGAAACCACCCATTGTTTACTCCTTATTCATTCTTAGGCAAAAAACAGCTCGGACAGGGTCATGGGATCCACATACTCGCCGTCCTTATATACACGCATATTGCCGGAAGCCACCTCGTCAATGAGCATAACACTGCCATCGGGAGCATAGCCAAACTCGAACTTAATATCATACAGGACCATGCCCTTTTCCAGCAAATCATCTGCCACGATCTTGGTGATCTTTTGGGTCATATCCTTAATGTCCTCATACTGTTTGTCGGTCATGACGCCCAACGCGACCAATGCATCTTTGATGACCAGAGGATCGCCCTTTTCGTCGTTTTTGAACGTCATTTCCACATAGGAAGGCAGATCGGCACCTTCTGCAATATACTCACCGTAACGGCGGATAAAGGAACCTACGGCCTTATTCCGGCAGATGACTTCCAGACCATGTCCGAAAACCTTAGCCGGAAGAACCTCCATGGTGGTATCGGCCAAATCGGCGGAGACATAGTGCGTCTTGATTCCCGCAGCATTGATTTTTTCAAAGAAATATATGGACATCCGCAGGTTTACATCACCTACACCGTCAATGGTCAATCCCACCGCGTTTTCACCGGGATCAAACACACCGTCCTTTCCGGTGCAGTCATCTTTGAACTTCAAAAGACAGTTGCCGTTTTCCAGCGCATAAACATTCTTGGTCTTGCCGGTGTAGATGAGCTTCTTTTCCATAATCCTATTACCTCCGTCATATTGACAAATTATTAACTGTTAAACTTCGCTTCCAGGGCCGCATTCTTTTCCAGAACCTTTCGGGAATCCGCATCCCGTTTAGCCTGAAGCTTAGCGGAAAGTGCCGCATCCTCAATGGCTAACATCTGCAAAGACAACAAGGCGGCATTGACAGCGCCGTCAATGGCCACGGCAGCCACAGGAATCCCTGAGGGCATCTGAACCGTGGAAAGAAGCGCATCAATACCGTCTAAATGATTGGCAGAAACCGGAATGCCGATGACAGGCAATGTAGTGTTGGCAGCCAACGCCCCTGCCAAATGAGCTGCTTTACCGGCAGCGGCAATGATCACACCTATGCCGTTTTCTCTGGCATGGAGGGCAAATTCTCTGGACTCTGCAGGGGTTCTGTGAGCAGAATATACATGGACCTCCACCGGCACTTCAAATTCCCTGAGGGTGTCGATGGCTTTCTGCACCACAGGCAGGTCGCTGTCGCTTCCCATAATGATACCGACTTTTTTCATTCCGTACCTCCAAAACGCACGATTCCCATAGGTCGGCTTCCGAAAAAACCGACTTTTTTCGTACTTATTTTCCTCTTCCACTTTACCATAGAACCCCCCTATTCGCAAGGCGCAAGTTCTTAGATTATCCTCTGTTTTTTCGAATTCCACTTGTGCGTTTTGCACATAGTTTTTCCATTTGTCTGCAGGACGCAGATGGTTGTTTTTCTGCCAAAAAAATCAGCAGCGGAGGTACCCGCTGCTGATCGCTCGTTTTTTATGGCTGCTCTGTTTTTACCAGATGGTTCAAATACCCTACATAGGTCTCACTGCTGACCATAAAGGGGTAATTAATGACCAGCAGATCATCCACGCCTTGCCGGGCAATCAACTCCGTCAGGTCCAGAGACGGCTTTCCTTCCCGGTTAAACTCTCTGGGGTCAATGACAATGATCTTGCTGTAATGTCCGGTAAGGAACGGCACAAAGGCATTTCCGTAGGACTCTTTCAGCACCAGACAGACAGGCCCCTCTACCGCTGTTTCCACCACTGCCGCAGGATGGTCGCCGCCCAGGAAGCACAGATACTTATTGGTCTGCTCCGGTGCAATTCCCTGATACACCACACTAACGGGATAGGCTGTGGAATTTTCCAGATCAGCATCTGCATAATAGGCCGCATGGGTCTCCACCAAAGGCAGATAGTAAGTCAAGATATCGGGGTTGTTTTTCAGTACATCGCTCTGGGGATACTGAGACGTCCAGCCGTACATGGAACCCAAAAAGCCTGTGTACTCTCCGGTTTCAAACAGTTCCAGTTCCGCAGGCTCCCAGCCCACAGCCTCGCAATAGGCTGTATAAGCATAGTAGGCACCCAACTGTGTCCAATGGTGATCTGTGCGGAAATAGATATATTCATCCTTGTGGGCCTTGAGTTTGGAGAACGCATCCACCTTGACGATATCCTCATCCATGGCACCATAACAAAGTTCGATCATGGCTTTCTGATCGCTGGCGCCTGTGTGCATATCTTTGGGGGAATAAAACTGAGCCGCATTGGGAGTCAGCAGAGAAATCACACGAACCCCGTCACCCAGAGCGGTATGGATATTTCCTAATGCCTCGGCATAGGACAAAACAATGGAATCTGTGGCGTAGGGCACGTCCATAGCCCTGTCTCCCACAATGATCACAGAGCCTGCGGAAGTGTATTCCAGATTTTCCGTATCGTCTACTTCCGATTCTTCCGGTTTCTCCGATTCTTCCGGTTTCTCCGTTTCTTCCGGAACTGTATCCGGAGCTGTCACATCCGCCGCCGGCACAGTCTCCTCCAAATCAGCAGACGGCGGCGTAGGCAAAGGTTCTAATGCCTGGCCACCCTGCTCCGCTCCGCCCTGATACTCCAAAACCAGCAGGTTTTCCTCTCCACCGCCGAAGTGATAAAAGCCATTGAGCTTTTGATTGACTTTCAGCAGCAGTTCCCGACCGGGGAAGGTGTCGGAATAGTAGGTTTCCAACTGGGACAGGTAGGTCCCGTCCAGCAGGGCAGAGGGGGAAAATTCGGGCAGCGTGGCCAGGTGACGATTTTCTGTTTCGGACGTCGTAGCATCCACATCCACCAGGGACAAAATGCCTACGGCGGCCACCCCCATTACCAATAAAAGGAGCAGTATGGTATAGAGTTTTTTCAAAATACTGCCCCCCTGTCAGAACCGATAATACAAAAATGCGCTGAAACCACTGCCCACCAGGGAAATGGTGGAGAGAACCAGCAGAATTACACAAAATACATAGGTTACTGTCACATAAATTTTCTGTTTGTGTCCGCCCGGCTCCTTTTCTGCACACACAAGGCCAAAGAGTTCCCCGATCAGCCGCGGCAGAGGGGTAGAGCCAACAATGCACAATATCAAAAGGGGCAGATTGTTAATGAGCATAATGCGGGTCTGTGTATTCCAGAAACCACCGCCTGCTGCACCAAACATGGTGGCAAGTGCCTGCCCCAGCCGACCAAAATCCGTAAAATAGAACACGGTCCAACCCACAAGAATCAGCAGCAGCGTGACGATTCGGCGGAAAACCTGAGGCACTTTTTTCAGCGTGGGAAGCAGCGGTTTTTCGATCCACAACAGAAGAAAGAAATACAGGCCCCACAAAAGGAAATTCCAACTGGCACCGTGCCACAGACCTGTAAGCCCCCACGTGACCAGAAGATTAACGGTTCGGTGCCGGCGATTGCCCCCCATGGGAATATAGACATAGTCCCGGAAGAAAGAGCTCAGAGAAATGTGCCACCGACGCCAGAAATCCGTAATGGAAACCGCCATATACGGCAGGTTGAAGTTCTCCAAAAAGCGGAAACCAAAAATGCGGCCAAGGCCGATCGCCATATCGGAGTAGCCGGAAAAGTCAAAATAAATCTGGAAGGCAAACATGATCACACCCAGCCATGTACCGATCACCGTTGCCCCGGCAAGCGGGCCGTCCAACAGTTTGGCCGCCACGCCAAAAGCATGGTCGGCAATCAGGATCTTCTTTCCAAGGCCTGTGGCAAACCGAATGAGACCGCAGAACAGATCTTCCCGGGTCGTGCTTCGTTCCTCCATCTGTGCCTCAATATCCGCATAACGGACAATGGGGCCTGCGATCAATTGAGGAAACATGGAAATGTACATCAAAAACTTCAAAAAGGAACCCTGAACCTTTACACTTCCCCGATAGACATCCACCACATAGCTCATGGCCTGGAAGGTAAAAAAGGAAATTCCGATGGGCAGAGCGATCCGGGGCACAGACATCTGCAGCCCTGTCAGTTGATTAAATGTATCCACCAGAAGTCCGGCATATTTGAATACACTCAAAGCCAGAAGATTCCCCGTTACCGCAAGGACCAGGACGTGTTTTTTCTTTTTGCCTTCTGCACCGCCCAAAGCCCGGCCCACAGCATAGTTGAATATCGCAGAACCCACCAGCAAAAGGACATAGACAGGCTCTCCCCAGGCGTAGAATAGCAGGCTGAAGATGACCAGTATTATATTTTTAGCCTGAATGGAACGAGCACAGAAATATGCCGTCAAACACGCAGGCAGAAACAAATACAAGAAAATCAAACTGGAAAATACCACGGCTTTAATCTCCAACAAAGCATTTACATAATTTCTGCTCTTATAATCTATCAAACTCCTTTCTCTTTTGCAAGACCTTTTTCAACAATTTTCTACACAAAATTCACAGGATGACAAAAATGTAATATTTTATGACGATATTATGACAAAATAATTACATTTTTCAAAGTTTTGGAAACAGAGTGCCCTTCATGACAAGCTCTTCCATTGCGTTTTATTGAATTGACATAATCTATTCCATAATTATATGCTCTTTTGTTCCGAACCAAAAGAGGCGATAACTTTTCCCACGCCGCCCTTGAATTTCAAAAACAATCATGCTATAATTGTGTTGATTTGTGTGGTTTTTGTATCACACAGGCAAAGGAGACGGAATTCCATGCTTGCAATCGAAAGAAAAAATGAAATATTAAATAAACTTCGTCTGGAACAGCGTGTTTTGGTCAGCGAACTGTCCCTGCATTACGGTGTCACAGAAGAAACGATACGCCGGGATCTGGATAAGCTGGAAAAAGAGGGCTATGCAACCAAAACCTACGGCGGTGCCATATGGGGAAACAGTCTCAAAACCGATCTGAGTTATACCATCCGCAATAAAACCAATGTGGAAGCAAAAACCGCCATCGCCAGAACCATCAGCTCCATGATTCATGACGGGGATCATCTGATGCTGGACGACAGTTCTACCTCCCTGTTTGTTGCCAAACATTTGAAAGACAAAAAAAATCTGACGGTCATTACCTACTCCGTAGAGATCGTGATGGAACTTTCCGGCGTGGAGGGGTTCACCATTTTGTGTACCGGTGGCCAGCTCCGCCCCACCTCTCTGGCTCTGGACGGATTTCAGGTCCCCCAGATCCTTTCCAAGTATCATGTGGATAAGGCCATTATCTCCTGTAAAGGCATCGACCCTCAGGCCGGTATTACAGACTCTGCCGAGCAGAACTCCCTGTCCAAACAGGCTATGATTCGTGCCGCACGCCAGACCATTCTGGCTCTGGATGACAGCAAATTCGACAAGATCGCCTTTACACAGGTAGCGCCGCTTCAGGATGTCCAGACCATTGTGACCAATCGCCGCCCCGATGACCAATGGCTGCAGTTCTTTTTGGACCATGAGCTGTCCTGCCTGTATTCCGAAGCTTGATTCTCATTGACAAAAAAGTGCCATCCCAAAAGGGATGGCACTTTCTTATCCATTATTTCTTTTTATTTTTCCAAAGCCATGATCTTATCCACGCGGCGCTGATGGCGGCCGCCCTCAAATTCTGTGCCCAGCCAGGTATCCACGATCTCCAGCGCCAGCATTTCTCCCACCACTCCGGCACCAATGGCCATCATGTTGGTATCATTATGCTGCCGGGTCAGGCGGGCAGACATTACATCAGAGAGCAGCGCGCAGCGAATTCCGGCCACCTTATTGGCAGTAATGGACACACCAATGCCGGTGGTACAAAGGACAATGCCCCGGTCACATTCCCCTGCGGCAACCGCCTGTGCTGCAGGTGCGGCAAAATCCGGATAATCACAGCTATCCAAAGAATAGGTGCCAAAATCCTTGTATTCCAGCCCCTTTTTCTCCAGATGGGTTTTCAGCTTTTCTTTCAGGGCAAATGCGCCGTGGTCACAGGCAATGGCGATCATAATAGAATCCTCCGTTTGTTTTTTCTTCATTATAGCCGATACGGTTCAAAATAACAAGCACCATCTGCCGGCGGTATTCTGGCCTTATAATTTATTATGAAACTGACTATTTAATTAGGGCCAGTTTCCCCTATAATAGGCATATACCAATTCTTACCGACTCAGCCGGTTTTCAAAAAGAAAAGAGGACATACTGTGGCTTATCCGAAAATTTTGACCATTCAGGACATTTCCTGTGTCGGCCAGTGCTCCCTCACGGTAGCACTCCCCATTCTTTCTGTCTGCGGTATCGAAACCTGCATTCTGCCCTCCGCTGTACTGTCTACCCATACGGCAGGGTTCAGCGGCTATACCTTCCGGGATCTGACGGAAGATATCCCGGACATCCGCTCCCACTGGGTCAAAGAAGGTATCACCTTTGATGCGATCTACACCGGGTATTTGGGCAGCGAAAAGCAGATCACCTATATCGCAGAGCTTTTCCGTGACACATTGAAGCCGGGCGGTTTGAAAATTGTGGACCCTGCCATGGCGGATAACGGCAGCCTCTACCCGGGATTTGATGAGGCCTTTGTCCAAGCCATGGGCAGTCTTTGCGTGCTGGCTGACTATATTGTACCGAATATTACAGAAGCCTGCCTCCTGACGCAGACAGAATATAAGCCTCAATATGACAGAGCTTACATTGATCTGCTTCTGGCCCGCCTGACACAGAAGGGCTGCAAAAATGTGATCCTGACCGGTGTTTCCTATGCCCCCGGGACCACCGGCGTGGTGGTTTTTGAAAACAACAGCTACGCCTATTATGCCCACAAAAAAGCGGAAAACGGTTGTCACGGCACAGGCGATATCTACGCCTCCGCCTTTGTCGGCGCTCTGGTTCAGGGCAAATGTGCCTTTGATGCCGCAAAAATCGCAGCCGATTACACTTTGGACTGCATCAATACAACTGCCAAGATGGAAAACCACTGGTACGGTGCGGCCTTCGAGCCTGTACTTCCCAAGCTGGCCGGGTATCTGCGGGAAGAATAATTGGAAAAAACGTGTCATCCTGAAGGATGACACGCTTTTTTATGATTTTTTGTGCTGTTCCAGCCAGATGAGCAGCACAGCCACATCAGCGGGACTGACACCGGAAATACGGCTGGCCTGACCCACAGATACGGGACGAATCTGCTGGAGTTTCTCCCGCGCTTCCACCCGAAGGCCGCTGATGGACAAATAGTCCGCATCTTCAGGTAAAAGCCGGCTTTCCGCTTTCTGAAATTCAGCCACCTGCTTCTGCTGCCGGGCAATATAGCCCTCGTACTTCAGTTGAATCTCCACCTGCTCCGTCACAGCTTTGGGCAGGGTCGGCCGGGTCCCGTCAAACTCTGCCAGCAGGTCATAGCCGATCTGCGGTCTGCGTACCAGATCAGCCATCCGGGCAGAGCCCTGCACCGGTGTGGTTCCGTTGGCAGTCAGAAGTGCATTGAGAGCTTCGCTTTCTGCTGCACCGCAGCTCTCCAGCCGGGCAATTTCCCGCTCCACAGCGGCATATTTTTCCTCCACCGCCCGGAATGTCTCCTCCGGCACCAGCCCCAGCTTATACCCGATATAGCTCAGTCTGCGGTCTGCATTGTCCTGCCGATGGAGCAGCCGATACTCTGACCGGGAAGTCATGATTCGATAAGGTTCTTCCGTCCCCTTGGTCACCAGATCGTCGATCAGCGTGCCGATATAGCACTGGGAACGCCGGAGAATCAGTGGTTCCTTTCCCTGCAGCTTCAGCGCTGCATTGACACCTGCCACAAAGCCCTGCACCGCTGCCTCCTCATAGCCGGAGGATCCGTTGAACTGTCCGGCACCGTATAGGCCGGAAACCTTTTTTGTCTCCAGCGTAGGCAGCAATTCCGTAGGATCGACGCAATCGTACTCAATGGCATAGGCCGGCCGCATCATCTCCGCTTTCTCCAGCCCCTCGATGGAATGGAGCACCTCCAACTGTACGTCCTCCGGCAGACTGGAACTCAGACCCTGAATATACAGTTCATCTGTTCCCAGCCCCGTTGGTTCAATGAACAGCTGATGCCGGGGCTTGTCCGGAAACCGGTCGATCTTGGTTTCGATAGAGGGACAGTACCGCGGCCCCACGCTTTCGATGGTACCGTTAAAGAGCGGGCTGCGGTGGAAGTTGGCCTTGATGATATCATGGGTGCGCTCATTGGTATAAGTGAGCCAGCAGACGGCACGGTTCTCCAAAGGATGCTCCGTCCGGAAGGAGAAAGGCACCGGGTCTTCATCACCCGGCTGCAGTTCCATTTTGGAATAATCCACACTTCGGGCATTGATACGGGGCGGTGTGCCGGT
This sequence comes from Candidatus Avilachnospira sp., assembly GCA_045652125.1. GTDB lineage: Bacteria > Bacillota > Clostridia > Oscillospirales > Oscillospiraceae > Avoscillospira. The sequence continues at coordinate 56,464 of JAZRTT010000041.1, forward strand.
CTTGAACCTGCGCATGGAAAGCCCCATTTCCGTCAACCTGTCTGTCAGAAACAGTCCCGGATGCATTCCATCGGGGCCGGAGGCATAGACGCAGTCGCCGGTAATGACGGCAGCGTTGAGGTAAGTACCGGAGCAAATGATGGCGGCCTTTACTTCGTAAATTGCCCCCAGACGGGTGACAACAGCGGATACTTTTCCGTCTCTGAGACGGATATCCGTAACCATAGCCTGCTTTAAGTCCAGATTTTCCTGCTGCTCCAGAACCCGTTTCATATCCTCCTGATACTTCCGCCGGTCCGCCTGTGCCCGGAGAGAGTGGACCGCAGGACCTTTGCCCCGATTGAGCATTCGGTATTGGATGCAGCAGCGGTCTGCCGCCTTTCCCATCTCACCGCCCAGCGCATCCAGTTCCCGCACCAAATGCCCCTTTCCTGTGCCGCCAATGGCCGGATTGCAAGGCATATTTCCCACAGCATCCAGATTGATGGTAAAAACTACAGTCTTCAGGCCCATCCGTGCAGCAGCCAAAGCCGCCTCGATCCCGGCATGACCGGCTCCTATGACCGCAATATCATATTGTCCAGCAAAATACTCCATGATCCTGCCCTCGATTACATATAATAGCAACTTATTATAGCAAATCCCCGGCTTCTTGGCAATGACCCTCAAATATTTTTCCCGCTGCCGACACCGTTTGACAGCTTTCTCTTCCGGCACTTGCTATACTGATACCACAGCCTTACCAAAGGACGAGTTTCCCATATCCCCGTCCAGGTTTTTGATTGCCCGGAGTGCTTCTCCGGGTCTTTTTTTATTGACCTTTTCCCGTGTTTTCGTTATGATAGCCATGAGGTGATACCATGGACGAACAAATGATGCTGGAAGCCCTTGCTCTGGCTGCTGAAGCTGCAAAGGACGGAGAAGTCCCCGTAGGCTGCGTCATCACCCTGAACGATAAAATTATCGGCAGAGGCAGAAATCGCCGGGAAACAGGAAAGAATGCCCTTGCCCACGCAGAAATTGAAGCCATCCATGAAGCCTGCCAAACATTGGGCGGCTGGCGGCTGTGGCAATGCACCCTCTATGTGACACTGGAGCCCTGCCCCATGTGTGCCGGTGCCATCATCAATGCCCGAATTCCACGGGTGGTCTACGGCGGCAAAGATGTCCGTTTTGGTGCCTGCGGCTCTGTAACGGATCTGTTTGCCATGCCCTTCAACCACCGCCCGGAGGTGGAAAGTGGTCTGATGGAAAAAGAATGTCTGGCTCTTTTACAGGAATTTTTTCAAACGCTCCGCAAGAAACGCAAGAAAAAACAATCGGATTTTATCCTTTAATAAAAACGATCTATAACATATCAAAACTCCGATCCACCGATATGCCGGTGTGTCGGAGTTTTATTTCTTGTATTCTGCAATATCTTCCAGCTGACAGTCTAAAATCTCGCAAAGCTGACTGAGTGTATGGGTACTGATATTTTCATTCTTCCGCAGACGGTCAAGCTGGCCGGAGCTGACGCCGTATTCCTTCATCAACCGATATTGGGTAATGCCTTTTTCTTTCATGGTAGCCCACAAGCGATCAAAGACGATCATCAAACTCACCACCTTGTAAAGGATAGTATTAGCTTACAATCATGTAAGTATGTTGAAAATCGCCCGTATTCGGGCTATGTTGAAATTAGAAAATTGTTTGGAGGCGGCATGATGGAAAAGAATGTACAGATGATTTATAAGCGACCCTATCTGCTTTTGTTTCATCATATTTCCATGGCATTGGAGGCTATGGAGGAGATGGATTTTGGAAAAGCAAAAAAGCTGCTGATGGAGGGACAGATCAAGGCAGAAGAGGTTTATTTGGAAGAAACGGATCCGAAATAAAAAACACGCTCTCACGATGTGAGAGCGTGTTGGATGTTATTGTTTACTTTTTCGCCAATGCTTTTTTCAGCCAGTCCTTGCCGTCTACAAATTTGGAGACGATAAAGGACACCACATAGTCACCGGCAGCGTTGATCATGGTCGCGGGAGGATCTACCAGATTGCCGATGGTGACCAGAATGGGGAAGGCCAGCTCGATCTGGGTGGGAAAGAAGATGGCGCAGATGATGTACTCACCGATGTAACCGCCGCCGGGAACGCCGCTCATGCCCACAGAGGACAGGACGGCCACCAGTACCACAGGCAGCAGCATACTCCATGTAAATTCCTGCCCGAACACACCGAACACAAAGGCGATCTTCAGAACGCAGGAGAAGCAGGAGCCATCCATGTGCATGGTAGCACCCAGAGGCAGGACAATGTCGGAAACATCCTTTGAAATGCCCGTATCGGCTGCGGCATCCATGTTGGTGGGGATGGTCGCCACAGAGGAGCAGGTGCCCAGAGACACCATGGCAGGCCGGACAATGTGACGGAACATGGTCTTAACAGCACCCTTACCGCCGCCGAACCATGCAAACAGGGGGAAGGCAGTAAACACATAAATGGCACACAGGGGATAGTAAACGGCCAGGCCACGGCCATAGTCGGCAGTAATCTGCGGGCCGTAGACCGCCACCAGATCGGCAAAAAAGCCAAAGAAGGCGATGGGAGCATAGTAGGTAATGATCTTAACAAACTTCATCATGACCTCGGACAAACCGTCCAGCCATTTGGCGATGACCTCTCCCTTTTCCCCCGCCAGATTAACAGAAAATCCGAACAGCATAGAGAATACGATCAGCGGCAGCATAGCTCTGCGGGACAGCAACCCCACAAAATCTTCAGCCGTGAAGAAATTGACGACCATCTGAGGCAAACTGGCGTAGGCACCCATTTCCTCAGCGGGAATGCTTTCCCACGGAACCAAAACCGGCGGAATGAGCTTCATCAGCACAAACATGATCACAGCAGCAATGGCACCGGTGACCACAAATGTGGCAATGGTGTACCCCATGATCTTACCGGCACGCTTGCGGCTTCCCATATTGGCCACCGCACCTGCGATAGACGCAAATACCATGGGAACAACCAGGCAGAACATCATGTTGATGAACAGCGTGCCAAGAGGTTTCAAAACACTTGCACCGGCAGAATCACCGGTATTCGGGAACAGGAAACCAACGATACAGCCGGCAACGATGGCTGCCAACATAATGATCAGCAAGCCATAATTCTTCAGGAATGAGTTCTTCTTGATTAGAGTCGACATGCGTTTTCCTCCTTACTGCTTTCTCTTATATGTATGGCAATGGGCAAGAAACTATGTTTATTATACACAAAAACAACATTCAGGTAAAGAGATTTTTTGAAAAATTTGTACTGTGACGGTTCTTTCCTATTGGTCTTGACGCTGACAAAAAAGAATGGTAAAATATACGCCGCAGGCCGGTGTGGTGGAATGGTAGACACCAGGGACTTAAAATCCCTTGCAGGCAACTGCGTACCGGTTCGAGTCCGGTCACCGGCACCAAATTCCGCAGTCCCGTGGGGCTGCGG
>JAZRTT010000042.1:0-2847 GCA_045652125.1 Candidatus Avilachnospira sp.
AACCTGTTCACACCTCCCTGTTTTGCCGCCATGGGCGCTATGAATGCGGAGATCCATGATAAGAAGTGGCTGTGGGGCGGTATCGGCCTGCAGATCGGTGTGGGCTTCACCGTGGGCATTCTGGTTTATCAGATTGGCACACTGATCACCACCGGTACGCTGGGTGAAGGTTTCCTGCTGGGCGCGCTGCTTATTGCCATCTTCGTTGGTATTGTGATGTATCTGATCCACAATACGGAACGGGAATTGGCTGCCAAGAAGGCTGCCGCCGGAAGGAAGTGAGTTTATGGCGGATACGATCATCATTGGCATGGTGGCAGTGATCGCCGGCATGGCCGTCGGATATATCTTCAAGTCCGTAAAGGCCGGAAAACCCTGCATCGGCTGTCCGGAAAACGGAAAATGCACCTCCCGCAGCTGCGGAGGAAAATGCCCTTCTAAAAAGTGATAAAAAGATCCGGTACTCTGTTAGGAGTACCAGATCTTCAGTCTGTCAAAGAACGCCTGTTTTTCTTAAGCAAAAACAGGCGTTATAATGTAATTTGAAGTAAATAGCAGCCGTATTGTGGAGAAAAAGGAGTTGTTCCAACTCCAATGTGCCAGTTTTTTCAGATTCATGGCAGCATATTTCAGCCTGACCCATCTCGTAACTGCGGCCAAGCCTCTGTGGTGTGTATATCTCATGGCATGCTTCTCTTTTGCATCCGCAAAGACCCGTTCAATCGTCTCTTTGCGCTGTGCATAGATTTTCTTCGCACGCTCTGTTTTGCGTATCTGCTCTACCAGATCCAAATACTCTTGCCAAATGTGAGCTGTGTATATCTTTTGACCCTTTTCATTTGCTCCGCACTTTGCCTTGCAGGGACAGTTTACGCAGTCATTCGGTGTGCTGCGGTAGGTTCTCTTCCCGTCCCGGTCTGTGGTAGTATGTTTTAGTATGCCTCCCCGGGGACAGGTGTAGGTATCATTTACAGAATCGTAGGTATATTCCCAGGGCTTATATCTGTCTTGTTTTCCGCTGTATCTTGTATAAGGCAGAATCGGTACTTTTCCGTCATCCAGCGTTTTCTTTGCAATCCAGGGGGTCTTATATCCGGCATCCATTGTTACGAACTGTACATTATACTTTTGGGTTACATCGTCATATACCTTGTCCCAGGCTACACTGTCATGGACATTGCCTGCCGTCACTTCTACTCCCAATACAAATCCTCTGTTGTCGCAGGCGGTATGGGCTTCGTATGCAAACTGCCGCTCATGTTCTCCTTTTACAAACATTCCGCTGTCAGGATCCGTGGTAGATACTGTCTTTTCTGTGCTTCCACCACCGGTGGGAGGCTTGGGATCGTCATCATCATGGTCATCTTCAATGGGCTTTTTACCCAGCTTCTCCCGCTCCGCGTTGACCTCACGGCGCAGCTGACCCGAATATACCTTTGCGGCTTTCTTTACCTGCTCCTTCTGGTACTTCTTCTTGTTTGCACTGGCTTTAATGTGAGTTCCGTCAATGAAGATAGTGCTAGGATCCACCATCCGATTATTCAGTGCCTTATTGAGAATATGCTCAAAGATCTCTGCAGTCAGCTCATCCGGGAACCGCTTGCAGAAAGCATAGCTTACCGTGGCAAAATGAGGAATATCGTCCAAAAGTCCATATCCCAGAAACCACCGGTATGCCAGATTCACCTGAATCTCCCGATGTGTCTGCCGCAGAGAAGGAATGCCAAACAGATGCTGAATGAGGACCATTTTAATTAGTACGACAGGATCTGTACCGGGTCTGCCGTTGTCGTGACAGTAATACGGATCCAGCCGCTCGTACAGCCACTCATAATCCATGACTTTTTCTATTTTCCGAAGAAGATGTTCCGAAGGAACCAGTGAGTCAATATCGATGATGATTGGTTCTTTCCGCGCGTCTTTTCTCCATTGATCCATAAATACACCCCCGTTTCCTTTATTATACAGGAAACGGGGGGATATTGGAAGTTTTTTGACAAGCTGAACAGCCCACATAAGTGGGCTGTTTTCATTGTATCCATCTGCTGAATAAACGGGCAATGGCGTCCGTTTTTTTACCGGGAGTTTCCGCTGATTCCATAGGTTCCTCCAGAACCCAGGGCAAGTCCAGAACTGAAACATACAGGAAGAAACATGGATCCAAATCAGAGTCCGACATGGCTTCCTCCATGGTCATGGGTTCGATGGTGAATCTACCCAATGAGATCGGTTCCTCTCCCCGCTCCAGGATCTCTCCGCAAACGCTGTAATAGTTCGCGCACAGATTGGGACGCAGGGAGACCATTTCCTCCGGCGCCTCGATATGTACACCGAAGCGATCCAAAAACTGACGAAGTTCCGGATAAGCCGTATCCACAGTGGCATAAAAATTCCGGCAACAGGCACAGGTGCAATGCCCGATTTTTCTAGATATGGTCAGCCTTGGGCGCTGGTAGATAATATGGGCGGATATAGTATTTGGGTAGAAAAAGTTGTTTTCAGTGAAGGAATCACATATTTAGGCGATTTTACTTTTAGTGGCTGCGTTGCCCTTACGGAAATCGTATGGCCCAGCACTCTCGAAGGTGTAGGAAATTATCTTTTCCACGATTGCCAGTCACTTAATTCTGTAACTTTACCTGTGGTTGAAACTATTCATGTTGGTATGCTAAAGGATTCATGGCTTAAACACATCATAGTTCCTGAGGGTGTGAAAAAGATTGAGGAAAGTGCTTTTATGTCGCTCAATCGTCTTGAGACGGTAGTGCTTCCTGAGTCCCTTGAAGAAATCGGTGCAGGTGCGTTTGCTTACTGTATCAATCTTAAAAGCATTAATATCCCCGACGG
>JAZRTT010000043.1:0-12311 GCA_045652125.1 Candidatus Avilachnospira sp.
ACCATGGACATGGACCCCACTACCATCAAGGGCGTCTGGGGCTTCAACGGTACCGAGCGTCCCGGTGCTGTGTATCTGGCTGCTGTTCTGGCCGGCCACGCACAGAAGGGTCTGCCCGCATTCGGCATCTACGGTCATGAACTGCAGGACCGCGATCAGGTCAGCCAGATTCCCGTAGATGTGAAGGAAAAGCTGCTGCGCTTCGGTCGCGCCGCTGTTGCCGTTGCCACCATGCGCGGCAAGTCCTACCTGCAGATCGGCTCCCAGTGCATGGGTATCGCCGGCTCCATCATGGACCAGGATATGATGGAAAGCTACTTCGGTATGCGTATTGAGTCCGTGGACGAGGTCGAAGTCCTGCGCCGCATGGAAGAAGGCATCTACAACGAGGAAGAGTTCCAGAAGGCTCTGGCATGGACCAAAGAGCACTGCAGGGAAGGCCGCGATGACAACCCCGAAATGGTCAAGTTCACCGATGAGCAGAAAGAAAAGCAGTGGGAATTCACCGTTAAGATGTACTGCATCATCAAGGATCTGATGGCCGGCAACCCCAAGCTGGATGACAAGTTCGAAGAAGAGAAGGTCGGCCACAACGCCATTGCCGGCGGCTTCCAGGGTCAGAGACAGTGGACCGACCATTGGCCCAACTGCGACTATCCCGAAGCTCTGCTCAGCTCCACCTTCGACTACGAAGGTGCCCGCGAGCCCTATACCCTGGCTACCGAGAACGACATTCTCAACGGCATGGGTATGCTGATGATGCGTCTGCTGACCCATCGCGCCCAGATTTTCGCTGATGTGCGTACCTACTGGTCCGGCGAAGCCACCGAGCGCGTTACCGGCTACAAGCTGGAAGGCAAGGCTGCTCAGTCCAACGGTATCATCCACCTGCTGAACTCCGGCGCTGCCTGTCTGGATGCCTGCGGTGAGTGCACCGACGAAAACGGCAACGCCATCATGAAGAAGTGGTGGGAAGTCACCGACGAAGATATCAAGAAGATGACCGACGCTACCGTTTGGTGCGAGGCCGGCTTTGACAACTTCCGCGGCGGCGGTTTCTCCTCCTCTTACACCACCCGTGCGGAAATGCCCGTTACCATGATCCGTTTGAATCTGGTCAAGGGCCTGGGCCCCGTCCTGCAGATCGCAGAAGGCTGGACCGTTAAGCTGCCCGATGATGTTTCCGCCACTTTGATGGAACGCACCAACCCCACCTGGCCCTGCACCTGGTTCGCACCTCGCTGCGACGGCAAGGAAGGTTCCCCCTTCAAGACTGCTTACGAAGTCATGATGAACTGGGGCGCCAACCATGGTGCCATCTCCTACGGTCACATCGGTGCCGATCTCATCACCATGTGCTCTATGCTCCGGATTCCCGTCTGCATGCACAATGTTCCCGAAGAGGACATCTACCGTCCCGCCGCATGGAACGCCTTCGGCATGGACAAGGAAGGCCAGGACTACCGTGCCTGTGCCACCTACGGCCCCCTGTACAAGTCCTTCTAATTTATCTGCCGCTACGTCATGCCAAGGGCAAAAGCCCTTGGCATGACTTGAATTGTACCAACATTTTGATGCAGAAAGGAGCATTCCCATGCTGAAAAACATCCCCCCTATCCTCTCTCCGGAACTCCTGAAAGTTTTGTCTGAGATGGGACATTCCGACCGTATCTGCCTGGGCGACGGCAATTTCCCCGGTGCCCGGATGGCCAAGGCCAAAAACGCCATTTTCCTTCGTGCAGACGGACATGGTATCCCCGAACTGTTGGAGGCTATTTTACAGGTCATCCCTCTGGACACTTATGTGGATACTCCCGCTATGATCATGGAAGTCGGCGAACAGGACAAGGGTCTGGATATCCCCATTTGGAATACTTATAAACAAATCGTTGCCAAACACGACGACCGCGGCGAAAAAGCTGTGGGTCAATACGAGCGCTTCCGCTTTTATGATGAAGCGCAGGACTGCTATTGTATCGTCCAGACCGGCGAAACAGAAATTTACGCCAATTTGATTCTTCAGAAAGGCGTGATCAAATAATGGCCACTGTCATTCGCGTGTTGGGAACAGCACTTCCGGTACTGGCAGCACTTCTGTTGGGCATATTTTGCCGTGAAAAACGCTTCCTTACACAAGACGGCATAGAGACACTAAAAAAGGTGGTTGTCAACCTGACCCTGCCTTTTGTGCTGGTGGATGCGTTTGCCACCGCTCAATACAGTACGCAGACATTGATCCAGCCGATCTTGGTCTTTTTGCTGTGCTGTGCCGGATTGGTTCTGGGCCGGCTTTTATCCAAGCTCCTTCGGCTGCCGGGCCGCCTGCCCCCCTACCTGTGCGGCGGCTTTGAAGCCGGCATGCTCGGCTATGCTCTTTTTGTTCTGCTGTATCCCAATGACGGAACCGCGCAGTTCGCGATTTTGGATCTGGGTCAAACCCTGTTTGTCTTTACCCTCTACAAAGGTCTGCTCTCCGGTAAAGGCAGCGGCAAAGACATGGTCAAAGACATCCTTGTTTCTCCCATCATCTGGGCCATCTGTGCCGGCGTTATATTAGGCGCAACCGGGCTTTATCAAGCTATGGGCCGTTGGACTGAGGTTCTCCACGCTTTGACTTCTTTCCTCTCCGCCCCTACCGGAATGCTGATTCTTTTGGCAATAGGCTACGATCTGGTTTTGAAGCAGATCAAGTGGAAAGAAACCGCCCGTTATATCATTTTGCGGCTGGTCGCCATGGCCATCCTTCTGGCGGTGCTGATCGGAATCAACCGCACCCTGTTGGGCGGGATCATTCATGAAGGTGCTGCAACGCTGATGTTCCTGCTTCCACCTCCTTACGTACTGCCCATTTTTGCCCACGATCCCGATCAGAGAACTGCCATTTCCTCGGCATTGTCTGCTCTGACGCTGGTATCACTTATCCTCTTTGCCGTTATGACGGCACTGGTATAAAAAAGCAGATCCCACCGGTGTCCCGGTGGGATCTGCTTTTTTTGGCAGGGGTTGCATTCCATTGGTTTACCTATTATAATATAGGACAAAATCATATACACATAGGACTGATAGATTTGCGTTACATCCGATTATTTTTCCTGCTTTTGGCCTTTATTTTTCTGACAGGCTGTACTGCCGGAGAAATGCCCGATGCCCAAATAGCCGCAACCACCGGGCCCGTTTCGCAATTTGCCCAAACCATTGCAGAAGGAACCCCAATCACCGTTTCGCAGGTCATTTCTGACAACGTTTCCTGTCTGCACGACTATTCCCTCTCTGTGGCCCAAATGACGATTCTGGAGCAAAGTGAACTGGTACTGCTCTCCGGCGTAGGACTGGAAGCCTTTATGGCAGACATGACAGCTGAAAAAAACACCGCAGACTGCTCTCAGGGAATAGAGCTTCTTCCCATGCGGGGGCATGAGGGGCATAGCCACCAAGACCACGATCACGGTCACTATGACCCCCATATTTGGCTGTCTCCGAAAAATGCCCAAATCATAGCTGAGAACATCTGTACCGCTCTGACCGCATATGCCCCGGACTATGCAGGCACATTCCGGGCAAATACCGATGTTCTTCAGACCCGGCTGGCTCAGCTGCAGGCAGACGGACAAGCCGCGTTGAAGAATCTCTCCTGCCGAAAACTTATTACTTTCCACGATGGTTTTGCCTATCTGGCACAGAGCTTTGATTTGGAAATTCTGGAAACCATTGAAGAAGAAAGCGGCTCGCAGATCTCGGCAAAAGAGCTGATTCACCTGGCAGAACTGACAGAACGCCACCATTTGCCTGCTGTCTTTACAGAAAAAAACGGGTCTGTATCCGCCGCCTCAGTTATCTGCGCCGAAACCGGTGTAAAATCCTATCCGCTGGATATGGCTATGGGCGGCAGCAATTATTTTACAGCTATGGAGTCCAACATTCGCGTTCTGAAGGAGGCACTGCAATGACACATCTGCACCCCCACAACGGCAGTTGTCAAAATGCCTGTTGTCTGAAAATTGAACATCTGGGCGTGCAGTTCGGCAATGAGGTGGTTTTGGAGGACATTAACCTCCATATGCATTGCGGACAAATGGTCGCACTGATCGGCCCCAATGGGGCAGGTAAAACCACCCTGATCAACGCCATTCTCGGCCAGCAGGACTATACCGGTCAAATTGTCTTTTCCCCGGCGGATGGCGGTACGGAAAAACTCCGGATCGGCTATGTCCCCCAAAATCCCGGTTTTTCCAAAGGAGAACCCATCAGCGTTTTGGACCTGTTTTGCTGCGCCCTGTCCCATCGCCCGGTCTTTTTACCCGTTGGGAAGACCTTTCGCCGGCGGGTGCTGGAATGTCTTGCCCGTGTCCATGAAGAATCCCTCGTAGACCGCAGAGTGGGAGATTTGTCCGGCGGAGAAGTGCAGCGGGTGCTTTTGGCATTGGCTTTGGAGCCCATGCCCCATATCCTCGTTTTGGACGAACCCCTTTCCGGCGTAGATGTAGAAGGCATGGACCTGCTGATGCAAATGCTCGATGAGATTCGAAAAACCTATGACCTGTCCATTCTTATGACCACCCACGATTTCTCCATGCTGGAGCGTTATTGTGACCGTGTCGTTCTCATTTCCCAAAAAATACTAAAAAAAGGCACGCCCTTTGATGTCCTGTCTTCTCAGGCGTTTTTGGACGCCTTTCACATGGGAGGTGGCCGGGAATGAGTCTTTGGTATGCATTCTGTGATTTGCTGCCGATCGGGTGGCTGTCCATGAACTTTATGAAAAATGCCCTGTTGGCGGTTTTGGTCATGTCCCCTCTGTTCGGCCTTTTATCCACCATGATCGTAACCGGAAAAATGAGTTTTTTCTCCGATGCTTTGGGGCATTCCGGCTTTACGGGAATTGCCATCGGCGTTTTGTGCGGGGCTGTGTTTCCCATCGGTTGGGCTGTGGCTCTGGCAGTGGCGTTTGCCCTGCTGTTCTCCTTTGTCCAAAGCCGAACCAGCCAGGCCAATGAAACCATCATCAGCGTCTTTTCTTCTACAGCGGTGGCTTTGGGAATCTTTATTGCTACCATGAACGGGAGCAGTTTCACCAAGTTTAACCAGTATCTTATCGGCGATATTCTTTCCGTAACCCCGCAGGAGATCGGTCTTTTGTTCCTGATATTCATGCTGGCACTGATTCTGTGGCTGCTGGCATCCAATCGTTTGGTCCTCACTACCGTACATCCCCAGCTTGCTTCTTCCCGCGGCATTCCCATCCGCGGTTTTGAAACGCTTTTTACCGTCTCCGTTGCTGTGGTAGTGACCCTCTCTATGAGTTGGGTGGGTCTCATGGTAGTCAATTCCCTGTTGGTCCTGCCGGCGGCGGCTGCCCGGAATATTGCCAGAAATCTGCGGCAGTATCACCTTTTTTCCATTTTATTTGCCCTTTTATCCGGCATTGCTGGTCTTGTGACCAGTTTCTATCTGGGTTCTTCTACAGGTGCGGTCATCAGTTTGTATTTGGCACTGCTGTTTATCATCACCTTCTGCTGCCGTAAAAAATAATCGCGAGCCGGTTTCTTCATGACCCATTCAACCGGCATCTGAACTATCGCAATCAACCAAAGGAGGTCTTTTCATGCACAATCTATTCAGCAGTGATTCCAAAACCATCCGTTTCCTTAACAAAATGTCAGATATGATCATCCTCAATCTGTTGACCATTTTATGCAGTATTCCTATTTTCACCATTGGTGCTGCCGTAACAGCCCTATATGATGTCGTGTGGCGGCTGCAGCAGGAGGAAGAAGGGAAACTCCTTCGCACGTTCTTTCTTGCATTCCGCTCCAATTTTAAGCGGTCCACCCTTTTGTGGCTTATTTTCCTGCCCATAGGAGCCATTCTCCTGTGGAACCTCAATTCTGCCTTTGCCGCCGATGACAATCTTATGGTTACCATCTTCTCCCTGTTCGGCGTAGTCTGGTGGGCCTTTTCCGTATCCTGGGTATTCCCCCTGCAGTCCCGGTTTGAGAACACCTTTTGGGGCACATTCAAGAACAGCCTCCTGTTCCCTATGGCATACGTTCCCCATACTTTGGCCATGGCCGTCATCAATATGCTCCCCTGGGTCCTGATTCTGTCTCAGGATACCAATGCCATTGTTCTGTTTTATAAGTGCGGTATGATCTGGCTGATCATTTATTTTTCTGTGGCAGCACATCTTAATCTGAAACTGATGAACAAGTTTTTTGACCGTGCCTTCGCAGAAGCCGACCAAAAGCAGATCGAGGGGTAAATAAAAAGATGTCATCCAAAAGGATGACATCTTTTTATTTGCAGCCGGTTCACCCCGGAACGCAATCCCATGGGATCTTCATGGTTTTCTCTTTTTTATCTGGCATATTCAAATTCCAGATCATAGATGCTGACAATATCTCCATCCTGAATGCCCATCGCCTCCAGGCGGTCAAAGAGGCCGGACTGCCGAAGCTGCCGGTCAAAATACATACGGGATTCATAATCGCCAAAGTTTACATCCCCCAACAGCCGCTCCAGCCATGTGCCGGAAATGATCCACAGGTCGTCATGCTGTTCGATCTGAAGCTCCTCGGAATCCCCGGCCTCTGCCAGAGGCTTCACATACTCCGGCTCGTAGATCGTCACAGGGGGCAGCTGCCGAAGCTTTGCCGCCACGGTCTGCATAAGCCGCTGGGTACCCAGATGAGCAGCGGCGGAGATCTCATAGAATTCATAGCCCTGTTCCGTTACATAGCTGCGAAGCCGCTCCAGATTATCACTGCCCTCTTCTATGAGATCCACCTTGTTGGCCACCACGATCATGGGGCGGGAGGCCAGTTCGGGAGAATATTGGGCAAGCTCCTGGTTGATCTTCTCAAAATCTTCCACAGGATCCCGGGCTTCGGACCCGGACACATCCACCAGATGCACCAGCAGCCGGCAGCGATCAATATGCCGCAGGAAATCGTGACCCAGACCGAGCCCGTCCGCAGCACCTTCAATGATACCGGGAATATCGGCCATTACAAAGCTGACGCCCTCTTCCACATAGATAACGCCCAGATTGGGGTACAGCGTTGTGAAGTGATAGTTGGCGATCTTGGGTCTGGCATTGGACGTCACAGACAGCAAGGTGGATTTTCCTACATTGGGGAAACCCACCAATCCCACATCGGCCAGCAGCTTCAGCTCCAAAATGACCTCGTGGCTCTCGCCCGTAAGGCCTGCCTTGGCAAATCTGGGTACCTGCCGGGTCGGTGTGGCAAAATGCTTATTGCCCCAACCGCCTCTGCCGCCCTTGCAGAGAACAAAATCCTCCCTGTCGGACATATCCTGAATCACCGCGTTGGTCTCGGCATCTCTCACCACAGTGCCCCGGGGCACCAAAATGATCAGATCTTCACCGTTTTTTCCCCTGCGGCGGCCACCGGAACCGTCACCGCCGGGGGCGGCAGTGTATTTTCTTTTATAGCGAAAATCCATGAGGGTGGACATATTGTCGTCCACACGCAGCACGATACTGCCGCCGGTACCGCCGTCACCGCCGTCGGGACCGCCCTGTGCCACAAACTTTTCCCGATGGAAGGCGATGGCACCGTTGCCGCCGTTGCCGGCTTTGACGAAAATTTTAACTTTATCTACAAACATAACGTTACCTCAATTTATTGACGTTACTGCTATTGTATGCAAAAACAAGAAGAAAAAAGGGTGTTGCGTTGCAACACCCTTTTCTTGGCAAATTACTGCTCAGCGTACACAGAGCACTTCTTGCGATCCTTGCCCATGCGCTCGAACTTGACCTTACCGTCAATGAGAGCAAACAGGGTATCATCGCTGCCGATACCGACATTGGTACCGGGATGAATGTGCGTGCCTCTCTGGCGAACCAGGATGTTGCCGGCCAGAACGAACTGACCGTCAGCGCGCTTCACACCCAGACGCTTGGACTCGGAGTCACGGCCGTTCTTGGTGGAGCCGCCGCCCTTTTTGTGGGCAAAGAACTGGAAGCTGATTTTGAGCATTATGGTTGCACCTCCATTACTTCGATATAATCAGGATATTGGTCCCGCAGCTCACAGAGGGTGAGCATCATGCCTGCAAGAACAGCCTGTACGGCTTCTTCGTCCTCACAGACAGCGGGGAGGTTCAAGGTGATCCGGGCCTCTTTTTCGTTCACCTTGGTTTTGCAGCGGTTGCCCAGCACATCGGAGATGACGCATTCGGCAAACTGCACAGCGGTGGTAACAGCGGCACAGACGATATCTGCACCTTCTTCTGCGTAACCGCTATGGCCCGAGACGGAAAATCCGGAGATTCTGCCGCCTTGATCGAAAAATTCTACTCTGGTCATTACACAGAGATCTTTTCGATCTGCACCTTGGTGTAAGGCTGACGATGGCCCTGCTTGGTCTTGGAGTCCTTCTTGGCACGGAACTTCATAACGGTGATCTTCTTGCCCTTACCGTTCTTCAGAACCTTGGCGGCCACGGAAGCACCGGAAACAACGGGAGCACCGAACTTGGAGTTCTCGCCGTCCAGGACTGCCAGCACCTGATCGAAGGTCACAGTGGTCTCGGCCTCAGCGTTCAGCTTTTCGATGAAGAGGATGTCGCCCTCCTTAACGCTGTACTGCTTACCGCCGGTCACGATAACTGCCTGCATTTCATTTGCACCTACCTTTTTTGTAGACTCGCTCTGAAGGTGTGAGGCTGTCCCTCAACTTCTACCTTTTCGACGCGGCTTGTCTATTATAGCAACAGAAGGTAAGGTTGTCAAATAGTTTTTTCCTGTTTTTCGCATTTTTTCAAGCCTTTTTTCAGGCAATTTTCCATTGCCTCCGGTGTATCACAATCCAAAACCTCTATTTGTTTCACCAAATGCAGCCGCAGACGATCTTTGTGACAAAGAACCACCTTTTTTCCACCGGTATCTCCTTGCAATTGTGCCAATTCGGCAAAAAATTCCTTTGGAAACAGGCAGGGATTGCCGATATTTGTGCCGACTGCTGCTGCATGGATCAAATCCGGCTCCCGGAAAAAGCCTTTTGCCAATTCTATTAAGGTCTGTCTGCTCAACCACGGCTGGTCTGCCGCAGCGAAAACCACACCGTCACAATCCTGCATTTGCTCCAGTCCCAGACGGATGGTATGGCTGATACCCAGTTCCGGCTGTCTGTTTTCCACCGTAAGAAGCCCCAGTTTCTCTGCATAGGCTTTTACAGGTTCATATCCGGTAACCACCACAGTTTTATCAAACAGTCCCTGGGTCTTTTCCAATATCCGGGCAAACAGGGGCTTGCCCAGAAAGTCCTGCAGGAGCTTATTGGTCCCAAAGCGGACAGAACTGCCCGCCGCCATAATGACACATCCCAATTTCATGACATTCTCCCTATCAAATACGGTTTGCACAGTTTCCAGTATAACCTCCGCAGACAGTATCCGTCAACCGGCTGTTTTTGTGAAAGTTCCATAATCTTTTTCTGTTTGACACATCTTTTCTATGCTATTTCCCTTGAAGTATGCTATAATGTAATGGAATAAAGGAGGGATTCTCATGAGTGCCGTTGGCAAGAGCATCACCCGTGTAGACGCATATGACAAGATTACAGGCCGGGCCTTGTACACCGATGACCTGTGTGACAAATCTGCCCTGATCGCCAAAGTGGTTCATTCCACCATCGCCCACGGTTGGGTCAAGTCGGTGGACACCTCCGAGGCCATGAAAGTCCCCGGTGTGGTCAAGATCGTCACCTGCTACGACGTGCCGGAGCATACCTTCCCCACGGCAGGTCACCCATGGAGTTTGGATGAAGGACATCAGGATGTGGCAGACCGTCACCTACTGAACCGGCATGTCCGTTTTTACGGCGATGATATCGCCGTTGTTCTGGCTGAAGATGAAATTTCCGCCGCCAGAGCAGCCAAATTGATCAAAGTCGATTATGAAGAATACGAATGCATGCTGAATGTGGACGACGCCATGAAGGAGGGTGCTCCCCTTATCCACCGCAACTGCCCCGGCAATGTCCGCAACCACACCACGATTCGCCGGGGTGATCTGCAGAAAGCATTGGAAGAGCCGGGGCTCATTAAGGTGGAAGGCTGGTACGAAACACCTACCGTTCAGCACTGCCACATAGAAAACCACATCTGTTATGCCAAAATGGAGGCCGGCCGCATTGTGGTCGTCTCCTCCACCCAAATTCCACACATTGTCCGCCGGGTCTGCGGTCAGGCTCTGGGGATTCCCTGGGGCAAAATCCGAATTATCAAGCCCTACATTGGCGGTGGATTTGGCAATAAACAAGATGCCCTCTACGAGCCGCTTTGTGCATGGCTCACCACGCAGGTAGGCGGCAGACTGGTAAAGTTGGATAACAGCCGGGAAGAGACCTTTGTCAACACCCGTGTGCGCCATGCAATCAAGACCCATATTATTTCATGGGTACGGCCCGACGGTTCCTTTGCAGGCAGAAAACTGGAGGTTTTTTCCAATCAGGGCGCTTACGCCTCCCATGGCCACGCCATTGCCGCCAAAGGGCTCAACTGCTTCCCTCATATGTATCCTTGTGACAACGTGGACGGCGACGCCTGGACGGTCTACACCAACCGCCCAACCGCCGGTGCCATGCGCGGGTACGGCATCCCTCAGGCTATGTTTGCCGCCGAAAGCCACATTGACGACATTGCCAAGGCCCTGAACCTCTCGCCGGTAGAATACCGGATGAAGTTCCTCATGCCCAAGGGGTACTATGAACCCTTCTCCAAAAACGAAAATTATTACGACACCTATAGAGAAGTTCTGGAAAAAGGCCGCCAGGTCATTGACTTTGAGAAAAAGTTCGAAGAATACAAACATCAGACCGGCCCGGTCCGCAAGGGTATTGGCTGCGCTGTATTCTGGTACAACACCGCAGTCTGGCCCATTGCACTGGAAACCAGTTCCTGCCGCATGGTCCTCAATCAGGACGGCTCTATTCAGGTGCAGACCGGTGAGACGGAAATCGGTCAAGGCTGTGATACAGCCTTCAGCCAAATGGCGGCAGATGCCGTGGGGCTTCCGGTGGAAATGGTACATATGGTTTCCACTCAGGACACCGACATCACCCCCTTTGGTACGGGCGCTTACGCCTCCCGTCAAACCTATATCGGCGGATTCTCCATCCAGCAGACCGGTATGCTGCTGAAGGAGCGAATCCTGAAATACGCTCAAACGCTCACCCGGCAGGCCTATCACCTATTGGATCTGGTGGATGGCCAGATCATCCGCGTTTCCGACGGACGGGTGCTCATGTCTGTCGGCGAGTTGGCTCTGCAGGCATTGTACAGCTCGGAAAACTCTCAGCATCTTACCGCCGAGAGCACCTTCCAGATCAAAAACAACGCTTTCTCCTACGGCTGTACCTTTGCGGAAGTAGAAGTGGATATCCCCATGTGCAAAGCAAAGCTTCTGCGCATGGTCAACGTCCATGACTGCGGCACTCTCATCAATCCCCAGCTGGCAGAGGCGCAGGTGCATGGCGGCATGTCCATGGCCATCGGCTTCGGTCTTTCTGAGGAGCTGAAATTTGATCAAAAAACCGGCAAACCCCTCAACAACAACCTGCTGGACTATAAGCTCTCCACCTTTATGGATCACCCCCATTTGGAGGCACACTTCATTGAAAATCCCGAGCCCACCAGTCCCTACGGAACCAAATCTCTGGGAGAACCTCCCACCTGTTCCGGTGCTCCCGCCATCCGAAATGCCATTTTGAACGCCACCGGCGTTGCCATTGACCGCTGTCCCATCACTCCCCATATTCTCTTTGATGCATTCAAAGAGAACGGGCTGATTTAAGGAGGTATATCTTA
Organism: Candidatus Avilachnospira sp.; assembly: GCA_045652125.1. Classification (GTDB taxonomy): domain Bacteria; phylum Bacillota; class Clostridia; order Oscillospirales; family Oscillospiraceae; genus Avoscillospira. The sequence continues at coordinate 11,835 of JAZRTT010000043.1, forward strand.
TGTATGATATGTCTGCCTATTATGAAGCTGCTAGTGTTGCCGATGCCGTAGCCCTGCGGCTGGCTCACCCGGAAGCCCAGATCATTGCCGGCGGTACCGACGTGCTGGTGCAGATGCGGGAGGGCAAACGGGCCGGAAAAGCACTTATTTCCATCTATGGTCTGGATGAAATCCGGGGTATTTCCATGGAAGATGACGGCACCATCCGTATCGGCTCTCTCACCAGCTTCTCCCATATCACCAAAGATCCCATTATCCAAGCCCACATCAATGTTTTGGGTGAGGCCGTAGATATGGTGGGCGGCCCCCAGATCAGAAACGCCGGTACCATCGGCGGCAACACCTGCAACGGCGTGACCTCGGCAGATTCTGCCTCCACCCTGTTTGCGTGGGATGCACTGGTGGAGCTGACGGGGCAAAGCGGCAAACGCGTCCTGCCCATTTCGGAGTTTTACATCAAGGAAGTCGGAGGCCAAG
>JAZRTT010000044.1:0-16600 GCA_045652125.1 Candidatus Avilachnospira sp.
GAGCCGAGCCTGGAGACGGTACTCAATGAAGTGTTTCCTTTCCCTCGGATACCGACATTGCTAATCGTTTCGCCGTCAATCACAACAGAGCAGACCGAGTATTCTTCACTTTGCGCTGTTTCAAGGAATGCATCCCAATCATCAATCACAATATCGATGGTATGTATTTTTGAGGTGTCAAACAAGCGGTTTTCATACCCCATCACTTTGGAAGCGGCCTGAATGCCCAGCGCTTCGCCATTCATAAATACAGCACAAAGGATCAGCGAGAGAATTGCAGCCACAAGACAGATTTTATCAATATGCTTGTGTGTTGACATTGTTGCCTCCTTAGCCCATGTAGTCGCCGTTATAGCTGACGAGAACCGCACTGGTAATACCGTTCATATCGGAAAGTTCATTGATGAAATCGGTGTTTTCGTCTTTCAGACGAACTTCCAGATTCATTTCAATACAGCCCTTCTGAGCGGACTTGCTCTTGATCACACAGCGGTTGCATTTGGATTTCAAATATACAGTGGCTTTTTCTTCAGCCGCCCGATCCATGCATTGGATCACAACGATGTAGGGATTGCTGTGGGACTTCTGATTGACAAAGACCAGCAGAACGATGCCGATAACCACGCTGCCAATAACCGCCAAGGGGATCATGCCTGCCGCCAAAACGATACCGACCGCGATGGACCAGAACAAAAAGGCAATATCCAGTGGCTCCTTGATGGCGGCGCGGAAGCGGACGATGGACAGAGCACCGACCATACCGAGAGAAAGTACTACATTGGAAGTGACTGCCAGGATCACAACAGTGGTAATCATGGTAAGCGCAATGAGCGTAGTTCCGAAGCTGGAGGAATACATCACACCCTGATAGGTCTTTTTGTATACAAGGAAGATAAACATACCTATGCCGAATGCCAGCGCTAAGGCAATCACCATGTCCAAAATGGACACGGAACTCACATTTTCCAGAAAGCTGGACTTAAAAATATCTTGAAATGTCATTGTAATTTCCTTTCTTAGCCGTAAATACGGCACTGGGCGTATTTTGAAAAAGCGGATACCCGCCTGCCCTCCAGCTGGATAGCGGAGCGGATGATATCGGGTAGAAACTCGTCCCATTTCACTTCGAGAATGACGGGAGCATTGCCTGCGGGAATCGTGGGGCAATCGGGATTGAGAAAATCTGTGCAGCCAAGGCCGGTACGAATATTGTAGTCTATGGTCACACGAACATTTCCCGGTGCGTAAACGAAGGGCTCGCGGGTGTAGTCCACGATGGTTTTGGGGCGAAGCTGCTGGGTCTGCATTTTGGAATACAGCTCCCTTATCAAGCCGTGTCTTGAAGAAATCATCCACTCCAGATCGCCGTCTACGATTTTTTGTGCTTCCTGTGCTGTGAGATTTGCACTTTGCTTGTTGCCCAGACCGGCCAGTTTGCTCTTTTTCTCCAAGTGGATCAGGCTGGTGTCATGGTTGTAGAAGCGGATGCGGAACTTCTCCCGCCGACTGACGCCATCCAGTTTTTCGCGAAGAGCAGTATCCGTCGGAGTATCAAAGTACAGGCTGCGGATAAAGTATTTTCCGTCAATCGCGTTTTGATCGGGGCGCATGACAACCCGCAGCCGCTGGCGCAGGATCAGCATATCCGCATAGGAAATGGGATGTTTCCATTCATGTCTGTAGTCCGTAAAATCACTCCCTTTCTTTTCGATTTTGAGAGGATATATGTATCTGCGCAGCATGGATTTCTTCCATTGCCTTTTCGCCGATTCTCGGCATGGCGCTCAACACATCATCAGAAATCATATCGAGGTCGTACAGCGTGTTTACTCCGTGTGCCTCCAAAATGCGTATTACACGCTCCGATAAGCCGGAGTTCTGAATAGGGGTGGCTCGCCTTTGCTGACGCAGCCGTTTTAATTTATACTTTCCTCGTGCCATAGTTTATCTCCGTGTATAATTGTAATCAGGAAGTAGCCTCTGTCCGGATTGTAATAGAGACAATGACAGGCTGTTCTTCAGCAGTAATCGTACCGTTGCCGTCAGTAGGCTCGGCGGTTTCACAAACTGCATCAACCACATCCATGCCCTCGGTCACATAGCCAAACACGGCGTATTGGCCGTCCAGAGAAGCGCTGCTGTCCTCATGTACGATAAAGAACTGGGAGCTGGCGCTGTTATAATCGTTGGAGCGGGCCATGGAAATTGCACCACGGGTATGGGACAGGGTGTTGTCATAGCCGTTGTCGGTAAACTCACCCACAATAGTTTCATCAGAACCACCAGTGCCGTTACCTTCCGGATCACCGCCCTGTATCATAAAACCTTCGATAATGCGGTGGAAAGTCAGACCATCATAGAACCCACTTTCGGCAAGGGATACAAAGTTTGCAGTGGTAATGGGGGCCGATGCTTGATCCAACTGAACGGTGATCGTGCCATAGTCCTGAATTGCAATATCTGCGTAATAAGTCAGGGAAGCATCCAAAACAGCAGCTTCAGCTCCTGCGTCGGAACCGGATTCAGAATCCTCATCCAGTATGTCCTCATCAGTTGATTCAATATCCAGAATGGAATCCGTAGTAGCCTTGCTCAGAGCATCGTCGATTTCATCATCCGTCAGTTCCGCATCGGTGGAGGTGACAGTTCCGGCAGGATCGTCCTCACCAACAGGGGTATCGTTGTTGCCTCCTGCCAATACAGCGATTAAAATAATGGCAATAACAACAATGGCTGCGGAGGCCATATAGTATATCTTGCGCTTGCTCTTGGCTGCTTCTTCCGCAGGAGCGGACACCGCATTGATATAGTCGGCAATATATTTGTCCAGTTCATCGGGGATATGGGTTTGCGATAAGGCATCATCAAACGCCATAGTGAGAAGCTCCATGGTGGGCGCAAAACAAAAGATTTCTTTAGCTCGAAGCGCACGATAGACTTTACCAAGGTTTTCCGTTTCCGCAGCTTTCAGGATATCTGCGCTGCCTATGTCAAGGCCGATAGCCCTTGCAATTTGATTGTCGGACAAAACACCAAGTAACCGCAAAACAAGCGAAAACCGTTGAGTTGCGGGCAGACTGTTGATATAGTTATCAACCGCGTTGGCATTGGAATCAATATAATGCTCGTTGATATGGCTGATATGGAAGTTCTTCTGCGGTGGGAGCTTGAAAGCTCGATTATCCTTTTTGGTGATGTCCTTTTTACAGCAGCTCACGGCCTGTTTTACTGCGTAGGTGGAAAAGGCTTCCTCTGTTTGCACTTCGCCTCTGGCTACGGCCTGAAATGCAGACTTCAGCGACCATTTTGCTGCGGGCATAGTTGCCTCGCTGTTTCGGAGCAATGCGCGGCACAGGAAATAAATATCCTGTTTATTCCCTTCATAGAGCTGTGTCAGCGCACTTCGGTTTCCTTTGGCTGCTTTTTCAATGATGGTATCCATGATGAGATGTCCTTTCTTATTGATATTCCGGTGCCAACCACGCCCAGGAGCGAAAGTTTGGTCTTGGCCCTGCCCGCCGTTTTGGGCAGGGCGCAAGTAAATTAGTGCAGATGCGTTGCCGGTTTCTTTGCAAACCCCGTTGGCTTGCTTATCCATAGCATTTGCCATGGCATCGGTTTTCCATAGCAAACACATCAGGAAATGCCAAATCTATGTTTGGATTTCGCGATTAAAAATACCATTCTCCGCTGAATGAATACTGAAGAAAAACTCGCCAGTTTATGAAAGTTTTGTGAATTTATCAGTTCGTTCAGTTTCTATTCAACTTTCCCCTTTATTATGGAAGAAATAATACTATGGGAGGGTTCCCTATGAAAATATTAGTAATTGAGGACGAAGTTCTGTTAGCCGATTCCCTAAAAGCACTGCTGCAGAGCAAGGGTTTTGAAGTGGAGTGTGTCTATAATGGTGAGGATGGAACTGCCTATGCCGAAACCGGAATCTATGATTTGCTGATCTTGGATGTAATGATGCCGAAAATGAATGGATATGAAGTAGCTCGTAAGGTTCGTACTGACCGGTGCGGTACGCCTATCTTGATGCTGACAGCAAAATCGGAGCTGGAGGACGAGATCGAAGGCTTGAATGCAGGCGCTGACTATTACTTAACCAAACCTTTTGACAGCCGGAAGTTGCTGGCCTGTATCAACGCTTTACTCCGCAGACAAGGGCCACAGGTGAATGAGTTGGTTTTGGGAAATACCTCTCTTGACCTCTCTACCTGTACGCTGAACTGCGGAAGCAACCACATTCGCTTATCGGCAAAAGAGTTTGATGTTATGCGCTTCCTTATGTCCTCTTATGGACAGATACTTCCAAAGGAGCTGATTCTGTGTCGTGTATGGGGCTTTGACTCCAATGCCGTAGAAAACCATGTTGAGGTTTATGTTGGCCTGCTCCGAAAAAAACTGGCCCACATCGGTTCCAATATCCGTATCGAGGCAAAGCGACGCCTTGGGTACATTGTAGAGGCGGTGGAAGAATGATACGAAAACTGCAAATCAAATTTGTCATTATCAACATGACAATGGTAACGATCATGTTGTGCATCATTTTCGGATTAGTATATAACTCAACAAAGACCAATCTGGAAAACGAGAGTATTAGCATGATGAAATCTATTGCGGTAGACCCGTTTCGATTGGGGCGGCCAAATGAGAAGTCGCCAGATTTACACTTGCCCTATTTCACCCTTCAGCTCGGTATGAAGGGCGAACTTGTATCTACCGGTGGTGGTTACTATGATCTTTCCGACAAAGAGTTTTTGAAAGACCTGATCGACGAGTCTGTTGGCAGTCGGCGTGAATCTGGGATTGTGGAGGGACATCATCTTCGTTTTTGTCGTGTAGCAACACCAAGGGGTACAGTTCTTGTGTTTTCAGATATGTCCAGCGAAACACGCACATTAGAGAGCCTAATCCAAACCTCGCTGACCATTGGCGTACTCAGTTTCCTTGGCTTTCTCGCAATCAGCATTTTCCTCTCAAAATGGGCAGTAAAGCCCGTTGCTGCGGCGTGGCTCCAGCAGAAGCAGTTCGTAGCGGATGCTTCCCATGAATTGAAAACACCGCTCACTGTGATTATGACCAATGCCGAATTGCTCCAAAATGAAGAATGTGCGGAAGCCGAGCGAAAGACATTTTCTCAAAGCATCCTTCTGATGAGCCAACAAATGAAGCTGCTGGTGGAAAAAATGCTTGAGCTTGCTAAATCGGATGCAGATCAAACCAAGCAGCAAATGAAGCCGGTGGACTTTAGCAAACTGATTTTAGATACGGCAATCTCCTTTGAGGGTGTATTTGTAGAAAAGGGTTTGACGGTGGAAAGCTCGGTGGAGCCAGGGATCACAGTTTCCGGGAATGGACAAGCGTTACAACAACTGATAGATATTCTCCTGGACAACGCACAGAAGTATTCCTCTCCTGGCGGCGAAACAACGGTGCGTCTGTATAGCAGTGGATCGGGGAAATGTCAGTTGAAGGTGTCCAATCCCGGCAAAGAGATCCCGCAGGAGGATTTGAAAAAGATATTCCAGCGCTTCTACCGCATGGACAAGGCACGAAGTCGGGACGGCAGCTTTGGCCTGGGCCTTTCCATTGCGGAGAACATCGTGTCACAGCATAAGGGGAAAATCTGGGCCGAAAGCAAAAATGATATCAATACATTTATCGTGGAGCTGCGAAAGAGGACGTAGCATGGCAAGCTTTATCATCTCTCTTGTTGTGATGGCTATGGCGGTCGCAGCTTTAGCGATCACCATCATTTTCAAAAAGAAAATGGTGCTTTCTCTCTTCCTGTTTTTGATAGTGTTCGAGATCATCGTGGTTCTTGTTGCAGGCTGGGCGTTTATGCTCTACGGGGCCATCATGGAAATGAATCACATGTAAAAAAGAAATCGCACCCATTTCGGATGCGATTTCTTCTTTGTCTGCAAAGTTTATTCCAGTTCAAATGCGCCGGTATAGAGCTGATAGTATGTGCCTTGCTCCGCAATCAATCGGTTATGGTCACCGCGTTCTATGATGCGTCCGTGATCCAGAACCATGATGACATCGGAGTTCTGCACGGTGCTCAGCCGATGGGCAATCACAAAAACCGTCCGCCCCTGCATCAGATTATCCATGCCCTGCTGCACCAATGCCTCGGTACGGGTATCGATAGAAGAGGTGGCTTCGTCCAGAATCATCACGGGAGGATCGGAAACTGCAGCTCTGGCAATAGAAATCAACTGCCGCTGTCCCTGAGAAAGTCCACTGCCATCACCCTCCAAAACGGTGTTGTAGCCCTTCGGAAGCATCCGAATGAAGCCATCGGCATTGGCCAGCTTTGCTGCCGCAATGCACATCTCGTCAGTAGCGTCCGGATTGCCGTATCGGATGTTCTCCATCACTGTTCCGCTAAAGAGATTGACATCCTGCAAAACAACACCCAGAGAACGGCGCAGATCTGCCTTTTTGATTTTATTTATGGTAATGCCATCGTAGCGGATTTTGCCGTCCGCAATATCATAAAAACGGTTGATCAGATTGGTGATGGTGGTCTTGCCTGCACCGGTAGCGCCGACGAAAGCCACCTTCTGACCCGGATGGGCATACAAGGTAATATCGTGCAGCACCGTCTTTTCAGGGACATAACCGAAGTCCACGCCTTCCATGGTAATGTCTCCCCGGACCTGAACGTAAACCACGCGGCCATCTTCAAGCGGGATCTTCCATGCCCAAAGTCCCGTGTGCTCCTCACACTCGGCAAGTTCGCCATCATCTGTCCACCGGGCATTCACCAGCGTGACCGTGCCGTCATCCGATTCGGGCGGCTGATCCATGAAATCAAAGATACGGCCCGCACCGGCAATGGCTGTGATGACCGACTGGAACTGATTGGACACCTGAGAAATCGGCATGGAGAAATTACGGCTAAGCGTCAGGAAGGATGCAATACCTCCCAGTGTCAGGGCTTCCACTCCGGTGAGGCCCAGATTCCAGCTGCCGGAAATCGCCATCCATGCACCCACAATGGCTACGATGATGTACTGAACGTAGCCCAAAGCGTTCATCATGGGCATCATGCTCATGGCGTAACCGCCGGCATTGCCCGCACTAAAAGCCCATGCAAAATTCTTTTCATTCAGTTCCTGTCGGCACTGATCTTCACGACAGAAAACTTTGATCACTTTCTGGCCGTTGACCATTTCTTCCACATAGCCGTTCAGATCGGCCAGCGTCTGCTGCTGTGCAACAAAGAAACTGCCCATTTTCATCATGGTGCCACCGGACACTTTCATGCTCAGGAAAATGGAAAGCACCGCTACCACTGTCAGAGGAATGCTGATATAAAGCATCGAAACGAATACTGCCACGATAGAAAACGCCGAGGACAACAGCTGCGCCAGGGATTGCGCAATGAGCTGCCGCAGGGTATCCGTGTCGTTCGTATAGAGGCTCATGGTTTCGCCGTGAGTATGGGTATCAAAATAGGAGATGGGGAGCCGCTGCATTTTGGAAAACATCTCATCACGGATGGTTTTCAACGTTCCCTGGGCGATGGTAACCATCACACGGTTATAGATCAGGCTGGACGCAACGCCCACGATATAAATGACGGCGATCACACCCAAAGCCCGAATCAGGCCGGTAAACATCGGCGTTTCCATGGCCAGCAGAGGCACAATGTGGTCGTCGATCAGGCTCTGCAGGAACAACGACGAGATTGCTCCGGCAATGGAGGACAACAGAATACATACGGCCACCAGTACCAGCTGCACTTTATAAGGGCGCAGATAAGTCAGCAGCCGTTTCAGTGCTTTGGGGTCCAGCTTTCCTCCGGGAGCGCCGGGAGGCGGCATTCCGGGGCCACCACCGGGAGGAGGCGGCATTCCGGCACCGGGCTTTTGACCGGGTTTTATGCCGGGAGGAGGCGGCATTTTCCCTGGAGAAGGCATACCGGAACCAGGCATAGGCTTCTTCTCATTCTTCATGGTCAACTCCTCCTTTCTGCTGGGACATATATACTTCACGGTAGATCTCACAGGTTTGCAGCAAACCTTCGTGTTTGCCCACAGCAGCAATTTTGCCGTCGTTCAGCACTACGATCTGATCGGCGTGCTGAACCGAGCTGACCCGCTGGGCAATGATGATTTTCGTGGTCTCGGGAAGATACTGGGCAAAGGCTTTCTGAATCAGCGCATCCGTTCGGGTGTCGACCGCTGAGGTAGAATCGTCCAGAATCAGCACCTTGGGCTTTTTCAGCAATGCCCGCGCGATACATAAACGCTGTTTCTGACCGCCGGAAACATTAGTGCCGCCCTGCTCGATGTAGGAGTCGTATTTATCGGGAAACGTCTGGATAAACTCGTCGGCACAGGCCAGTTTACAGGCATGTACAAGTTCCTCATCCGTGGCTTCCGGATCGCCCCAGAGAAGATTCTCTTTGATGGTGCCGGAGAACAGTTCGTTCTTTTGCAGCACCATCGCCACGCTGTTTCGCAGGGCATTCAGAGAATATCTGCGCACATCCACGCCGCCCACCTTGACGCAGCCTTGTGTCACATCATACAGACGGGGAATCAGCTGCACAAGACTGGACTTGCTGGAACCGGTGCCGCCCAGAATGCCAATGGTATCTCCTGACCGGAAATGCAGGTCGATATGATCCAACACCAGTTTTTCCGCTTTTGCGTTGTACGCGAATTGTACGTCCTCAAAACGCACATCTCCGTCTGCTACTGCTTCTACCGGGTTTTCAGGATCACGGATATCGGTCTGCTCCCGCAGGATCTCTGTAATACGCTCTGCCGAAGACGCGGCAATGGTGATCATGGCAAACACCATGGACAGCATCATCAGGCTCATCAAAATTTGCGTGGCGTAGTTGATGAGGGCAGTCAGATTACCGGTGGTGAGGCCCACCGCAGGATTATTGCCGGATGCAATGATAGCCTTTGCGCCCAACCAGGAGATCAGAAGTGTACAGGCATACATGAAAAACTGCATGATAGGATTGTTCAGAGCCAGTAGCCGTTCGCCTTTGGCAAAGTTGCGGAAGATCTTTTCAGAAATTCCGGTGAACTGGCCAATCTGGCGCTCCTCCAAATTGAAGGACTTGACAACGCGGATACCCCGAACATTTTCCTGCACCACATTGTTCAGACCGTCATAGGTCTTAAATACATTCGTAAAAACAGGGTGCACCTTCCGCACAATCAGGAGAAGCAAAAAGGCCATCACCGGGATCACCAGCAAGAAAATCAAAGAGATCTGCCGGTGGATGCGGAAAGAAACCACCATGGCAAACACCAGCATCACTGGTCCGCGAACTGCCATGCGGATGAGCATCTGATAGGCGTTCTGTACATTGGTCACATCGGTGGTCAGGCGGGTGACGATGGATGCGGTGGAGAACTTGTCGATGTTGGAAAAGGAAAAGGTCTGCACATTGTCGTACATATCCTGCCGCAGATTGGCGGCAAAGCCCACAGAGGTCATGGAGCCGATCCGTGCCGCTGCCACACCGGCCGCCAGCTCCAGTAGGGCGAAAACCAGCAGCAATCCGCCGTATTTCCATACCTGCCCCAACTCGCCCTGTTCCACACCGTAGTCAATAAGACCCGACATACACAACGGTATGATGATTTCGAACAGGCACTCCACCACGGAGAGCAGTATCGTAACGACTGAGCCTCGCTTATGCTGCCGGAGGCTCCCGGCAAGGGTTTGGATCATAAATGTGTCGTCTCCTTTACAGATTTGTAGCTTGCTACACTTTGGGGTAAAAGACTCAGCCGGTCTCCCGGCTGAGATTCAGTCCAGATTTTGATAGATGGTTTTTAATGCGTACTTCAGCGCTACGATTTCTTCCGGGCTCAGCCCGCGCAGCATATACGCCTCCTGTCGCGATACATCCGCTGCCAACTCAGTCCCCATCGTTTTAGCTTTGTCGGTCAGCGCAACCAGCTTATTTCGGCGGTCTGCCAGATCCTGCCAACAGATAACAAATCCGTTCTGCTCTAAACGGGACACCAGTCCTACAACCGTTGGATGGGAAACACTGAGTGCCACTTCCAGATCTCTTTGCGTTGCCTGTCCTCCATGCTGGTCAAGATAGCCCAATACACGGCTTTGGGAAAGGGTGATCTGCCAGCTTTTCATTTGCGCGTCGGCACGAGTTTGCAGCTTATCGGTAACCTGCTTCAGCAAAAATCCAATATGATCTTCGTGCATAGCTCGTCACCTCCAAAAACTGTAGCATGCTGCATATTATAGGACGATTTGCTACTGTTGTCAACTATGCCCACAGTGGGAAATACGGCCAGAAGAATCCTGCCTGCTGTACCGTTTATACCTTTTTATCTATACGCGGCTTAGCATCAAGGCTGGATTCTGGAGCAAGAATATCGGGCGGTTTTCTGTGCGGCCTGGGTCGGACAACAGAGTCCCCTGCTGTGGCAATATTCGCAAGGATCAATCGTGGATCAATGGACGGCGCAGCTACTTCATCGATTGTTTGCAGGGAAGCCACAGACGCATCAGCGTTCTCAGCCAAAGGTTCTTCTCCGGACTGTGTTGATTTATGCTCTGCTTCCAGTTGTGCGGTCAACATTGCATTTTGAAGGAATAATTCTATATTGTTATCCGGAGCAGGATTGGGGATTTTTCCTGTATAATCGTAATATTTTATTGGCATGTATAACTGCTCCTTAAAACAGATTATTTTACGCTGCAAACAACACTCAAAAGAAAGGAATCTGCTAAACTATATGACAAAAAGACCACATTATAGCTCCGTACTGATCCATAGTACTAACCCGATGGCCAGCAGGAGTGTTCCCAACAGCCAAAACGAAAATACTTCCAGTGAGATCAGCAGACGGAACTTTTTCTGTGGAAGCTTTTGACGTCTGCGTATTGTTGCGAAGATTGCAGCTGATATTGCCATTTCTACAAATGCCACAAGGAAAAAATGAAATTCTATCTTTGATGTATCCATATACGAAACACCCTGCAATGATCTCCCGGCATTAAGCCGGGAGATCATTGTTGCTCATGTTTATGCTTCGGAGGACTGCGCTTTATTCAATACGATGGATTGAACTGCTTCCACAAGCTCCATGACCGCGCTGCGGTCAACCAGAGAGACGGTTTCACCGTTCACAACAGCCAGACACAGGCTACCGTCATAACGGTAAAGCTGAATCTTTATCTGAGGGAAGTTCTCGTTGTCCAGATAGACGGTCAGGCTGATTTCCTCTTTTTCAGAAGGATCTTCATCGGTAAAGCTGTCAGCGGACAGATTTTCCAAGGCTGTTTGCAGCTTACCGACTTCCAATTCTTCCTCACCGTAGTACCATACACGCTCAGCATCCTTGTCTTCTTCATCCAGCGTGGATGTAATGGTATGGCTTTCACCCTCAAGAGTAACATCGATTTGGGTGACCGTTTCAAAGTCTGCCCAAATAACTTCACGGTGACGCAGATTATCGTAGGATGCAAGGGACAGTGCGATGTAATCTACATTATCCAACTCATAAACAATCTGAGAATCACCAACGCGTACATACTTGCTCACATCGGGAAGATCTTCTTCCTCTGCTTCCTCTGCCGCTTTGTATGCTTCCAATTCATCGGGGTTCTGTCCGATGTGAATCACGCAGGTGTCGGACACCTCATTATCATCATCGTCCGTATAAGTGTAGTTGACAGTTACAGTTAATTCAGGATCATCCAAGCCATAGCTCACCAGTTCTTCTTCCGTGGCATTGTAGGTCGCATAGGTAAGAAGGTCAAGGCTCGTTACGGTATTCAGGTAATCCGTAATCTCACTGGTATCCAGAGGAAGCTCCTTGCCGCCCAACTGCGCAAAGTAAATATCCTCGGCATTGTAAGTGTTGGGACTTTCCTCGGTCTTGACGATGGTGTAATTTTCGCTGCCGCTGAAAGTAATGTCCACCACATTTTCAAAACCGGGAGTGTCATCATGTTCAATCATACTGGACAGAGCGGATTGCAAAAAGTCCATGGGATCATTGCTGACAAGGTATACATTACCGTCACCAATGTCCACATAACGCTGTTCGTCCATTTTGCTGAACGCACCCAGTTTGATGTCATAGCGCTGCTCGGCGGTGCACAGAGAAATGGTGCACTCTGGGTCATCCAGACCGTATTGGCTGTAATCTTCCACATTCTCAATGATGAAGGATGCCCCAAAAGCCTCGAAATTGGAAAGAATGTCATTGATTTTTTCTTCGCTTACGGGGAAAGCCTCGTCATCGTCATAAAGCCAACCGGCTTCGCCTTTGTGGAAACCAAGACCATCATCGGTATATTTCCAAGACAGGGTTTCCACGGTATCGGTAGGAAGTTCCAGAATGATAGCGTCACTGTTCTTGATTTCTTCCTGCTTTTCTTCATATTGTGTCAGTGCAAAGGTCGCAATACAGGCCACTACTAATACGGCGACCAACGCGATCATTTTCTTAGACCGTTTCATTCTGCTTACCTCTCTTTCTCACGATTACATAGATGCCGATTCCCAAATACACAAGGGGGAATACACCAATCATCAAAGTTTTCAGGGTAGAGGCGGTAGAATCATTGATCGTCAGATAGTTGTAATTCAGGCTTTTGCTTCGGATCGCAATAGCCTCACGCTCACCGATCAGGGAACTGAGTGCGTTCATAGCCAAGTCTACATTAGCACCGGAGGAATATGCGTTATACATATCGTCCAGGAAATCAGAAGCAGAGAACCATACGATCTGACCTGCACCGGTGGTTTCAATGGAAACAGCCAGAGTGAAGGGGCCTTCGATATCGCCTTCTTCGTGTTCGTAGGTGTTCAGTTCAAATCCAGCGACTTTGCTGAAGGCGGCGGCAGAGGTAGACATCAGCTCGGTGACGGTACCGTTGGCGGTTGTTCCAATAGTCATACCTTGCGCCAGAGGCAGAATGGCATAATAATTTTCAGAGATAAGCGGATCCGTAATATTGGAACTGACCAAATCGGGAATCAGACTGTACGGATAGCCGGAAACATAGTAGCTGCGGTCACCTTCCACAACGATACCTTCATTTACGGTAATTCCATAGTCAGAAAGCAGGCTGTTCAGATTGGTGAGTTCGGCGCCTTCCACGGGTCCTGCCATTACCAACAGCTTACCTCCGTTTTCGGCATAGTCTGCCAACATAGTCTTTTCATCTTCGGAAATATCGCTTTGGGGAGCATAAATCACGAGAGCATCTGCTTCCTCCGGAATCTCATCCACCGTCAGCAGTGCCAAACTGTTGACCTCAATATTTGCCTTGTCTACGGAATCTGTAAATGTTGCAGGAAGTTCGGCTTCACCATGACCCTCTATCACATAAAGCTGGGGCAGATCCTCGGTTACAACATAGTCGATGGCAGAGGTAATGGCACCTTCGCCGTCAAAACCGGAGGTCACATAGGTGTAGGAGTAAGAGTCAAACTCGGTTTCGTACAGATCATCATAGCTGATAAAACGGTAGCGTTCACCGGACTCCACGATCAGAGAATTGTTGGGAACATCCTCGTCCGTGTACTGCTCCGTAAAGGTGGGGAACACATCGGGATTTTTCTTGACAACTTCAATGTGGGAAGAAAGACTCTCATATTTGCCAAGCAGGTTTTCGATGATGGAATCCTCCATATCTGCCTGTACCACCCAATAGATAGTGATGTCCTGCTGCAGATTGTTGACTACCACTTTGGTATTACTGGTGATAGAATAGAGTTTGCTGGCACTGATGTCATACTTGGTCAAAGAAGTTGGCAGTGCGGAAGCGAAGATGTTGATGACTACCAGGATCGCCAGGACAATGGCGGTTACGATCAGAGAATAAGAGCCGCCTTTCAGCGCCAACTGATTGCCCTGCACTTTGGTTTTCTTTTTCATCAGTTGTACCTCCGTTTCTCAAGGGACTGCACCGACAGGAACAGGAAAAATACGATAACAGACAGGAAATAGACGATGGCAGTCATGTCGAATACGCCGTTAACGATGGTTTCAAAGCGATCGAACAGGGACAGTGTCTTCATAATGTCCGGCAGCAGTCCTTCAAATACGGCGGAATCGATGTAGAAAGTCGCTACAGTTACTGCCATAAGGCCAAGGCCCACAATGTAGGACAACGTTTCGTTGCGTGTCAGGCGGTGTACAACCCAAGCCAACAGAGCAGCAAAAATGAAAAGGGCAATCACGGTGCCAAAAGCGGTAGCAGAAATATACTCTGCCAGCTGCACACTGAAATAGTTCAGGAGAATGGCGGCAATGCCGATGCCGGCGGCAAAGCCCTGATTTTCTGTCAAAGAAGAGATAAATACACCCACTGCCATCAGCGCCGCACCTACGATAAAAAATGCAATCAAGCTGCCGTAAGAGGTCAGCAGATACACTTCACCGTATTTGGAAAAAATCAGAGGATAAAGAGCGATAATGCACAGCGGGATCAGATACACCACCAGAAGTGCAAGAAATTTACCGAGAATGACCTTCGTAGTGGAGACCGGCAGAGAATACAGCAGCTGGTCGGTCTTCTGCTTGCGTTCCTCCGCGATGACGCGCATGGTCAGAATCGGAACGATGACCACAAATACCAGACTGCTGAAACTCAACACAAACTCAAAATTGCTGACAGCGGCCTGCAAATTGTATAGCATGGCGCCGATGCCCACAAAAACCAAAAGAAAAGCGCCGAACACATAGGCGGTCAGACCGTGAAAGTAGGTCCGCAACTCATGTTTCAAAATGGCAATCATTCGTCTTCTACCTCGCTTTCTTCAACGGAGTCTTCTCCTGCAACGACAGTACCAGTGGCAGCGTCGGCAGCCTCCGACAGCTCAATAAAGATATCCTCCAGATTACCCTTCTTCAGAGTCATTTCATAAATCACCTTATCACTGGTGGCAAAAGCACGGAACACAGCGGAGGACAAATCATAAATATCATCATGGTCAGATGTGATGTGTGCCACAGTGTATTCAGAATCGGATGCACCGGTGGTAATCTCTGCGATATGCTCTACACTCTTCAGAATCGTCTGCAACTCACTGGCCACAGCATCGGTAGTCAGGATAATCTCATTGGGCGCTAAGAGCTGCTTCTGCAGTTCCTCCGGCTCACCGAAAGCTACCAACTTACCCTTGGCAATCATCAGGATCTGGTCACAGATAGCCTGCACCTCGGAAAGAATATGAGAAGAAAAAATAACAGTATGTGTTTTGCCCAGTTCCATGATGAGGTCGCGTATCTCAATGATCTGGATAGGGTCAAGGCCAACAGTCGGTTCGTCAAGGATAATTACCTTGGGATTGCCCAGCAGGGCTTGTGCGATACCGACTCTCTGCTTATAACCTTTGGACAGGGCAGAAATGCGGCGGTTTCTCACATGGTGGATTCCGGTCTTTTCGATGACCTCGCTGACCTGTGCGGACAGCTCAGCGCCCCGAAGTCCCTTGGCCTCACCAACGAACTTCAGGTATTCCATGGGAGATTCATTCATGTAGAGCGGTGGATGCTCGGGCAGATAGCCAATGCATCTTTTGGCTTTGTCCGGTTCCTCAAAAATATCGTGACCGTCAATTAGTACCTTTCCGGCGCTGGCGGACAGACAGCCGGTGATGATGTTCATGGTGGTAGATTTACCGGCACCGTTGGGACCAAGGAAGCCATAGACATGACCTTCGGTGATTTCAAAGGAAATATCATCTACGGCCAAATGGTCGCCGTAGTATTTCGTAAGATGCTCAACGGAAATCATGGGACTCCTCCTGTTCCTGTAAAATGGTTTGCAGCTTCATAGGCTTACATCCTTTCGCATAGTTCCTTCATGCAGACGTTGTGACTTGTTGCCTGATGAAGTTTTGGAAAGAAAATAACACCTTCCGCTGAACGAATACTGAAGATTCGGACGGAAGATGTGAAAGAATTGTAAACGATTTGGGTTCCGAGGTGTAAGCAGAGAAAGTCTAATCTTTGATTATGGCATCGCACGTCCTGCGTTGTCCTGGCGAAGAAAACTGTTGATTAATCCTGCAACCAGAGTTACTATCAATACACAGATAGCGTTCGAGCCTCGTTGGTGCGTTCCAACGAGGCTCGTTTTATGACCACAACAACCACCACAGACGCTTCCGGGATACCCTCGAACAACTGGCAAAAGAGGTCACAAGACGATATGTGTTTTTAGGCGAAAGGGTTAGAAATGGCTAAAAATCGGAACAAATTGAGGCTATGGCGGAGATGGCATTCAAGAGGTCAGCGGTTCGATCCCGCTTATCTCCACCAAAAGGAAACGACATCCGAAAGGATGTCGTTTTTCTTTTGGTGAAAAGGGGCGCGAGAAATGCTGCGCGGTCGAAGGCACGCCGCCTGTGCAACGCACAGGCAGGGCGAAGCCCCGGCTGTGAAACAGCCATAAGGCGAGCCTCACGAAGGCGGCATGCCGCCGGAGTATCCCGCATATCTCCACCAAAAGGAAACGACATCCGAAAGGATGTCGTTTTTCTTTTGGTGAAAAGGGGCGCGAGAAATGCTGCGCGGTCGAAGGCACGCCGCCTGTGCAACGCACAGGCAGGGCGAAGCCT
>JAZRTT010000045.1:0-5085 GCA_045652125.1 Candidatus Avilachnospira sp.
CATCGTTCTGCACGGCTCTTCCTCCGTTCCTCAGGAGTACGTCGCCATGGTCAACGCCAACGGCGGCAAGATGCCCAACGCCATCGGTGTGCCCGAAGAGCAGCTGCGTAAGGCCGCCGCTCTGTCCGTGTGCAAGATCAACATCGACTCCGACCTGCGTCTTGCCATGACCGGCACCATCCGTAAGTTCTTCAACGATGAGCCGAGCAAGTTCGACCCCCGCGAGTACCTGAAGCCCGCCCGTGCCAACATCAAGGAGATCGTTCGTCACAAGCTGATCAACGTTCTGGGCTGCGCCGGCAAGGCCTAATTCCCTATCCTACACAAAAATAACACCCCCCACCCCCCCCGGGGTTCCCGAGTTTTCATATTTTAAAAGTCAATACTCAAAATATGAGTATGTTATGATATTTGCAAATGCTTATCTGATTGGAGTGGGCGTATGGATTATCGGGAAAGGCTGCGAAATATACGAGAAGACAGAGATTACACGCAGGAACAAATTGAAGCGATTCTTAATAAAAGTCAACAAGGGTATAATCACATTGAAACAGGACGGGCAGAACTTAAAATCGAAGACCTGATCAAACTGCGCCGTTTTTACCATCTGTCGGCGGATTACGTGATCGGGCTATCTGACATTTCCGGCAAGTAAAGATGGAAACTGACTGATTTTTATTTGGTCTTTGAAACGCGGATATGCACACATTCGGGGTGAGTAAGGTGCGATATGATGTTCTCAAATTCGAAACCATCCGCAATCTTCGCATTGACAGTGACCGAACCCAGCAAGAGATTGCAAATATTCTTGGCATCAGTCAAAATACGTATTCTCAATACGAATTGGGCGTATTAAACTTTCCTGTAGATGCAGTCATTAAGCTTGCTGATTTTTATGGGGTCAGTGTCGATTACCTTTTGGGCAGAACAGATGTTCCCACTCCCTATCCGGCGAAGAAATAACATCTGCATGGAACCCCCCCGAACCACAACCGAGGTTCGGGGGTTTTTGCATTCTAAAGCCTATCCCATGAGAAGTCAGCACATGCCTCCCCTTGAGGGGTGATTCCCCAAGCGGGGGAAATGTCAGCGAAGCTGACAAAAAAAACGGGGGCGCGAGTGGCATTTGCGAAGCAAATGACGGAAAGATGTGTGCAAGAAACAACTGCCAACAGGCACCTCTCAGTCAGCTTCGCTGACAGCTCCCCTCAAGGGGAGCCTGAAAAAAACGGATGTCCGAATGGACAGCCGTTTTGATTTGTAATGATAAATTACAGCAGGGTAGCGAAGTGCTTGATAGTGCGGCACATCTGAGAAACATAGGAGTTCTCGTTATCATACCAGGAAACCACCTGCACCTGTGTGGTGCCGTTGCCCAGATCCATAACCATGGTCTGAGTGGCATCGAACAGGGAGCCGAAGCGCATACCGATGACATCGGAAGATACGATTTCGTCCTCGGTGTAACCGAAAGACTCGGTAGCCTGAGCCTTCATGGCTGCGTTGATATCAGCAACGGTGACAGTTCCTTCCACAACCGCGTTGAGCATGGTGGTGGAGCCGGTGGGAGTGGGAACACGCTGGGCAGCGCCAATCAGCTTGCCGTTCAGCTCGGGGATAACCAGACCAATGGCCTTGGCAGCACCGGTGGAGTTGGGCACGATGTTGATGGCGCATGCACGGGAACGGCGGAGGTCACCCTTTCTCTGGGGGCCGTCCAGAGGCATCTGATCGCCGGTATAGGCGTGGATGGTGCACATAATGCCGGACTTCACAGGAGCCAAGTCATTCAGAGCCTTCGCCATGGGAGCCAGACAGTTGGTAGTGCAGGAAGCGGCGGAGATGATATTGTCTTCCTTGGTCAGGGTAGTATGGTTGACATTGTAAACGATGGTGGGCAGGTCATTGCCGGCAGGAGCGGAGATAACGACCTTCTTGGCACCTGCATCGATATGAGCCTGTGCCTTGGCCTTAGCAGTATAGAAACCGGTGCATTCCAGAACAACATCAACACCCAGCTCGCCCCAGGGCAGCTCTGCAGCGTTGGCCTTGGCATAGATGGTGATCTTCTTGCCATCGACAACGATGTTGTCCTCGCCGGCCTCGACAACATGACCCTGAGCAGCGTAGTTGCCCTGAGTGGAATCGTACTTCAGCAGGTGAGCCAGCATTTTGGGGGAGGTCAGGTCATTGATGGCAACAATTTCGAAGCCCTCAGCACCGAACATCTGACGGAAAGCCAGACGGCCGATACGACCAAAACCGTTAATTGCAACTTTAACAGACATGAGAATATCCTCCTTAAAATTCCGCCAAAGTGTCCTCCAGCGGTAAAAGTAAACAAAATGTCCTTTTTAACGAACTTATTATATCTTATTTCTTGTGCGGTGTAAACCTCGCATTTTTGATAAAACGCAGCTGTTTATCCCGTTTCCATCTGTTGAAAATGGTAAAATTCTAATCTATTCCCGTAATTTTTAACTTTGTTTATCTATATTCTCAAATTATTTGTCAGCTTTGTTGAATTTTTTTCAGAACTTTTGGCACTTCCGCCACGGGCTTTTCTTGCATCCAGGAAAAAATGGTGTTAAAATAAAAAAAAGGAGGCGTTACTATGTCTAGGTTCTTTGTCAACGGCAGTCCCGTTACAGTAGAGAAAAACCAGAAGCTCATGCGCTATCTTCGGGACACTCTGCGCCTGACCTCTGTCAAGGATGGCTGCAGCGAAGGTGCCTGTGGTACCTGCACTGTTTTGCTCGACGGCAAACCGGTCCGGGCCTGTGTGCAGCAGACTGACAAGCTGGAAGGCAAGTCTGTCCTCACAGTGGAAGGGCTTACCGAATTTGAAGAAGAGCTGTACACCTACGCCTTCGGTGCCGCCGGTGCTGTCCAGTGTGGATTCTGCATCCCGGGCATGGTTCTGTGTACCAAGGCTTTGTTGGACCAAAACCCGAATCCCACAGAAGCAGACTGTGCCCTTGCCATTAAGAACAATATTTGCCGCTGCACCGGATATGTAAAGATCATCAAAGCGATGCTGCTGGCGGCTGAACTGAAAAGAAAGGGCGAGATCCCACCCTGTTCCGAAGATTGGAGTCTGGGTCTGCCGGTACACCGCATTGATGTCCGCGAAAAGGTTCTGGGCTATGGCCAGTATCCTGACGATGTTTATATAGATGGCATGATCTATGCCTCTGCTGTCCGTTCCGCCCATCCCAGAGCCCGGGTACTGGCTATTCACACAGAAGCCGCCAGGTCGCTGCCCGGTGTGGTCGGTGTATTTACTGCTGCCGATATTCCGGGGAAAAATAAGGTGGGCCATCTGAAAAAGGACTGGGACACTATGATCGCCGTGGGAGATATCACCCATTACTTAGGCGACTCCATCTGCATTGTTGCAGCAGAAACCCCGGAAATTCTGGCTGAAGCCAAAGCTTTGGTACAGGTGGATTATGAAGTACTGACTCCGGTGCAGACCCCCTATGAAGCGATGGCGAAAAACGCCCCTCTGGTTCACCGGGACGGTAACCTTCTGGCTCACAAACAAATTCGCAGAGGCGATCCGGAAACTGCCATTGCAAATGCCCCCCATGTTCTTTCCGGCCGCTTCTCCACCCCATGGACGGAACACGCCTTTCTGGAACCGGAATGTGCCGTGGCCTACATGGAAGATGGCCATGTGATGATTCTTTCCACAGACCAGAGCGCTTACGACACCCAGCACGAAACAGCGCCGATGCTTGGTCTGCCCAACGAGCAGGTTTGGGTGCAGAACATGTTGGTTGGCGGTGGTTTTGGCGGCAAGGAAGATGTGACGGTTCAGCATCAGGCGGCTCTGGTGGCTTACCTGACCGGGCGACCGGTCAAGGTAAAACTGACCCGTTCGGAAAGCATTCTTATCCATCCCAAACGGCATCCCATGGATATGGATATTTTCGTTGGCTGTGACGAAACCGGCAAGATTCTCGGCGTCAAAGTGCAAGTCGTCGCCGATACCGGTGCTTATGCCTCTCTGGGCGGACCGGTGCTGGAACGTGCCTGTACCCATGCCGCCGGACCTTACCAATATGACAATTTTGCCTGCGACGGCAAAGCCTATTATACCAACAACCCGCCTGCCGGTGCGTTCCGGGGATTTGGTGTCACCCAAACCTGTTTCGCCATGGAGAGTATGCTCAACCGCATGGCGGAAAAGATCGGCATCTCCCCCTGGGAGATTCGCTGGCGCAATGCCATTCGACCGGGGCAGGCACTTCCCAACGGTCAGATCGTAGACAATTCCGCAGGTCTGGCTGAAACATTGCTGGCGGTGAAAGATCAGTATGAACAGGCAAAATATGCCGGTATCGCCTGTGCTATGAAAAATGCCGGCGTCGGTGTCGGACTGCCAGATACAGGCCGGGTCCGCCTGACCGTAGAAGGCGGCAAAGTGGCCATTCGAGCCGGTGCAAGCTGCATTGGGCAAGGGCTCGGCACCGTTCTGGTGCAGATCGTCTGTACCGCTTTGGAGCTTCCCCGGAATCAGGTGGAATATGTCCGAGCCAACACCTTCAATGCACCGGATTCCGGCACGACTTCCGGTTCCCGCCAGACTCTTGTCACCGGCGAAGCCTGCCGGAGAGCTTGTGAACAACTGAAACAACAGTTGGATAAGGGCAAAACCCTCCTTGATCTGGATGGGCAGGAATTCTACGGTGAATATCTGGCAAAAACCGACCCACTTGGTGCCGACGTCCCCAATCCTGTATCTCACGTGGCCTACGGTTATGCTACGCAGGTGTGTATCCTGGACCATGAAGGCAAACTGAAAAAGATGATTGCCGCTCACGATGTGGGCAAAGCCGTCAATCCCCTGTCCTGTGAAGGGCAGATCGAAGGCGGTGTTGTCATGTCCCTTGGTTTCGCTCTGACAGAGCAATATCCGCTGGAGGATTGCAGACCCACCGCAAAATACGGCACGCTGGGTCTCTTCCGTGCCAACCAGATTCCGGAAATCCAAGCCATCGTGGTGGAAAAAGAAGGTCTGGACGTGGCCTACGGTGCCATCGGCATTGGCGAGATCACCTCCATCCCCACAGCCCCGGC
>JAZRTT010000046.1:0-5940 GCA_045652125.1 Candidatus Avilachnospira sp.
GGCATACATTTGATGCAGACCGTTTTTTTTACGACTGTTTGCCTGACAGTATCACATTCCGAAACGACAAGCATGTTGTTATGGAAATGGAGCCTGTGTTTGTACCCGGATATCCAGGGAAAATGCAGATTAAAGGCTGGATTCATGAATCCTTTTTGAAATGTTTACCTTATTTGATTGGCGTGTTTGGATATGTGCATCTGACATAGTACAAAGCCCGCCACGGCAAGGCACTGAAGGGCCTGCTGGAGAGATATTTCAAGTAAGAGAATAATCTACCCCAAGGGGAAGCAGAAAATTCTGCTTCCCCTTTTGCTTTGGCAGAGTGGTGCCGGTGATTGAAAAATCCCCATGCCTGTACTATAATGAGTTCAGGAAATCAGAATTTGGCGAGGCAAACAGTCATGGATATAAAGGATATTATCAGAAACACAACAGATGAAAATGTAAATAAAACAGATTGGACAAAAGCATGGAGTACGAAATATCCAATTTTAAAAACCTATCAGGATGAAGTTGACATTCCGTTTTACGCGGGAAGAATCAGAGAAATGTTTGCCGACTTGCAAGATAAGTATGGGTATAGTGAACTGGATGCTATGTTGGTGCTGAAAGACATCCTTGCGCATGCGTACATGGACAAAAGAGACTAAATCGAAATTTGAAAGTGGGGCATTTTATGAAATTATTCGAATTGGCAAATCAGTACTGCAAAGAGTCAACGTGGAAAACATTAGCATTGGTTAAATTTTGTTTGTTTTCTCTTGGTATGATTGTAGGCGTATTGCTTTCCGATGCAGCAAAGGTGTCCGTTCTGGTTGTGTTCGGAATTGTTTTTCTCGTGACATACATTCCGCTAATAAGAAAGTTGTATTTGATTTGGAGAGGACGGGCAGCAAAGTGAATGAGCTTTCGTGCCTGCACAAAAGCGAACGATACGGAGCTTGCAGGGACGAGAAGGGTCTGCCGGAGAGATACTGCAAGTAAGGAATCGCAAAAAAGGGGTCAGGAAACTACCCCTTTTTTGTATCATTTCCTTCGTCCGATGCCATACTATGCCAAAAGGAGGACTTTCCATGAAACTTCGTATTTTTTCCCTCCTGGTCATTCTGTCTCTTCTGCTCAGCGGCTGCGGTGCTGCCGTCCGAAGTCTGGATGCCGCTGAGGAGCGCATGGAGCAAAAGATCGACGCCGTAGAGGATCGGCCTGCTGCTGCCCTTCATCTTCTCCTGCATCCTCGCCTTCGGCAATGCCCAGTTTGGTGACGGCTCTGCAGCCACCACCGGCGACGATGCCATCAGCGCTGCCCTGAACAAAGTGCAAGACGCCGCACAAAACGCCTTCACCTCCGAGAAAGACGAGCCCTGACCCAAAAGCACCAACAGGTACAGCAGCAGCTGTGCCTGTTTTTTATTCCCCGTTTTTCCCGCCATTTACACCGGGCGCAGATTGTGATATGATTTTCTCAAGGAGGGCTGATGATGAAACAAAGACGAATTTTCATGTCTCTGGCCGGTGTTTTCATCTGTGCCGTCAGTGTCGGTGCCTTTAAGCTGGCTGCTTTGGGTGTCGATCCCTTTCAATCTCTGATGGCAGGTCTGGATGCCATGATCCCCATTCCCTTCGGCACCCTGTATGTCCTGGTCAATGCGGTGCTGCTGACCTTTTCTCTGGTCTTTGACCGCCGCAACATCGGCATTGCCACCTTTATCAATCTCTTCCTTTTAGGCTATATCACCCAATTTACCCTGCAGCTGCTCCAATCCCTCTTTCCTGCTCCCTCCCTGCTGCTTCGTGCCGTGTTTCTGCTTGTCGGCATCGTGGTGCTTTGCTTCGGCTCTGCTCTGTATATGACCGCAGATCTGGGCGTATCCACCTACGATGCGGTAGCCATCGTCCTTTCCCGTAGGTGGAAGCTGGGAAAGTTCCAGTATTGCCGCATTGCCTGCGACCTGCTTTGTGTGATCCTCGGGACTGTCATCTTCCTGCTGGCAGGCGGACAGCTGAAACAGGTACCCACCATTGCCGGTATCGGCACCATTATCACCGCTTTCTTTATGGGACCTCTCATTCAATTCTTTAATGTGAAGATCGCCCAACCCTTGCTTGAAAATAAGAATAATTCCTATTGACAAGTCCGCTTGTCTGTGGTATTCTGAATACATAAATAATAATCCTTCTTATTTGGGAGAGTAAACCTATGGATTACAGGCCTAACGAGATCATCTGCAACTGCAAACAAGTGTCCTATGTAGACATTGAACGGGCGCTGCACAGTCACGCCACGTTCTCCGATGTGGAAAAAGAGTTTGAAGAAGTGCAGAAGCTGACCAGCTGCTCCACCGGCTGCGGCGGCTGCCATGACAAGATCATGGGCATCATTTCCAACATCATCAGCGGTTGATAAAACGCATAAAGGACCGGAATGTTAAAACATTCCGGTCCTTTTTATAAAAATTACTTGTTATTATTGGAAAAGACATCGGCCACTTCGCTAATGGTGATATAGGCCAGATGGTCGATTTCATGGACCAGTTCCTTCATTCTGACCACCTGATACCGAAGGCATTGACGATACCAGCCACTGTGAGCATCAAAACGTTCACAGCTTTTAAGTTCCATTTTCTCATAGATCCTCCTTATTTCTGCTTGTCGATCTCTTTTTTGACAATTTGGCTCAGCAGTTCCTGACCCTCTCCGCTGCGGAGAACTTCCAAAATCTCGGCGCGGAGGGTATCGTGGAAGGCCTTGTTGGCAAGCAGCGCTGCCAGCACACCGCCGGTGGCGCCCGATGCGCTCTGGGGCTTGGGTGCAGGGACGGCACGGCGGACCACCGGTGTTTCCGGCTCCGGCTCGGCACCGGAAAGTGCCACTGTCATCCAGCTTGCCATACTGGTGGGGTCATCGCTTTCCCCTCTCAGATAAGCCGTGGATACTTCAAAATAGGCCGCCAGTTTCTGCTGCTGCTCCTTGGTGGGAGTCTGCCGGCCGGTTTCAAATTTTTCAATCGCATTGCGGGGCATCCCTAATGCCGCAGATAAGGCAGGGCGGGTAAGTCCCTTTTCGCTGCGTAAAATCTCCAGCCGCTGTGCAAGTGTAATCATGGTATTCTCCTTATTCCTGTAAAAGTTGATCCAGTTCATCCAGCAGACTGCCGAACCGTTCCAGGGCGGCGTTGACCGGGTCTGGAATGCTCATATCTACGCCTGCAATCTTCAAAAGACTGACAGGGTCTTTGGTGCAGCCGCCGGAAAGAAATTCCAGATAGTTTGCCGCAGCAGGCTCGCCCTCTTTCAGAATTCGGTCAGACAGGGCAATGGCGGCAGAGAAGCCTGTGGCGTACTGATAGACGTAGAAGTGACGGTAAAAATGGGGGATTCTGGCCCATTCGACACAAATGGCTTCGTCCACTTTCACGGCGTCACCGTAATAATCCAAATTCAGCTCATAGTACAGCTTATTCAGAATTTCGGCGGTCAGGGTCTCTCCGGCTTCTGCACGCTTGTGCGCCTCCAATTCAAACTCGGCAAACATGGTCTGACGGTACAGAGTCGTACGGAACTGCTCTAAAAAATAATTGAGCAGAACGGCACGCTGCCGTTTATCCGTTGTTTTTTCCAACAGATACGCCATAAGCAGTGCTTCATTGCAGGTGGACGCCACTTCTGCCACGAAGAGTACATAGTCGGAATAAAGATAAGGCTGTTTTTGCTCGCTGAGCCAGGAATGCATGGCGTGCCCCAGCTCATGCGCAAGGGTAAAGGCGGAATTCAGATTGTCCTTGTGATTTAGCAGAACAAAGGGATGGACCGTCGGGCAGCCGCAGGAATAGGCACCGGAACGTTTGCCTTTATTTTCGTAAATATCTATCCAACGCTCCCGGAAACTCCGCTCCAGAACCTCGGTATATGCTTTTCCCAGCACGGAAGTGGAAGAAAGCACATCGGCAGCGGCCTGTTCAAACGGAATGACCTGTCCGGCCTCCGGGAGCATATTGGCGTAAATATCGTACATATGCAGCTCGTCCAGCCCCATGACCTTTTTCCGCAGGGCCATATACCTGTGGAGCTTGGGCAGGTTCTCCCGAACCGCCCTGATCAGGTTATGATAGACAGCCACCGGAACTTCGTTGGGAAAAAGCGCACTCTCCAGTACCGTTTCAAATTTTCTGGCGTTGGAAAAAAAGACATTTTTCCGAAGCTCAGCGTTATAGGCAGAAGCCAGCGTATTTTCCATGCTCTTGTAGACTTGGTAAAAACTGTCAAAGGCATTCCGCCGCAGGGTGCGGTCGCTGCTCTCCATCAGGGAGATATAGGTGCCGTTGGTGAGGGGATGGCTGTGACCGTTTCCGTCTGCCACATGGGGAAACGCCATATCGGCATCGAGAAAGGCATGGAATATATTGCCGGGAGCAGCACCGACTTCTCCTGCGCCTGCCAACAGGGTCTCTTCTGCCGGAGAGAGAATGTGAGCCCTGTTCAGCCGCGCCTTGGTCAGATAACGGCGGTATTTTTCAAGAGCCGGTTCTTCTTTGTAAAAGCGTTCCAAAACCGCCTCGTCGATGGCAATCAATTCCGGTCCTTCAAAGGCACCTGCGCTGCTGAGCTGCACCAGAAAGCTGTAACAGCGGCCTTTCATGGACCGATAGTAGTTGTTGGCGGTATCTTCATCGGAACGCAGCATTGCATAGACGTAGAGCTTTTCTGTCTGAAGGTTGATCTCCTCCATACGGGTCAAATATTGCAGCAGGGTTTGGGCACTTTTGCCCAAACTGCCGGCATATCCGCCGATCTCCCCGGGCAGAGATCCGCATGCTTCCAGTTCCTGCTCCCATGCGGCATCCGAGGGATAGATGTCTGTAATAGCCCAGCAATGGGCAGCGTCCTGTTCCGTTCTTATGGGAATGGTCTGTCTGCTCATGAACGTCCTCCTTGATTTTTTGTTATCATACCACAACAGCACAAAAAGAACAACGAAAACCGCCCTGATTTCCAGAGCGGCTTTCGGCTTTCTTCTTAATTTTCCAAATCGTAAACCAGCTTCAGCAGACGGGCTTCGTCCTCCCGGCTGTCTGCAAACAACTCCAGTGTATCGCCGGACTCTTCGATCAGGCGGCCGATGGCAACATACTGGGACATGGAGGACTTAAGATTGAACACATCGCCCTCCAAAGATTTCAGATATACGCCGTGTTCACATTCATTGACTGCGGTAATAAACTTCTCTACATCTTTTATATTGGAAAGTCTCATTCAGCATATCTCCTTTACGCATCAAATTTTGGTTTTTTTCTTATTCTCATCATACCACAGCAGCGGGAAAATATCAATATTTTTATATCAATTTATTTGTATGAAATTTCCAAATTTTATATTTGAATTTTGTTCAGTATGCACAATTCTTTCGTGAAGTGCTTCCGCATGGGCCCTTCGTCCTTTTCCTTTCCCGCCTGTTTGTTTCGGGCAAATGTTCCATTTGGTTGTATATGATACCGTACCGTTTGTCAAATCATGCCTTTTTTCGCCGTATAAGGGAATAAAATTTGCGGATAATGATGGAGCAAACCGCCATTTATGCAGCTTTTTCCCGATTCGCATCCATGTTATAAAGCTTATTCTTTGCAACGCACCTGTGCAAATGTCAACCTTATAAATCATCCTGATATTCTTCGGGTATAAATCCACTTTTTTGACAAACACTAGGCCTTGTGGAAATCAAAGCTACAAGGAGAGAGGATTTATGAAAGCAACGGGCATTGTCCGTAGAATTGATGACCTGGGCCGGGTGGTCATCCCCAAGGAAATCCGGAGAACCCTGCGAATTCGGGAGGGTGACCCCTTACATAAAACATTGACAGAAATGGATCGGTATATCAAAGCAATGGAACAGTTGAAGAGACGGACATAAAGTGGTGGCAGGAACCCGATTGTTAGGTTCCTG
>JAZRTT010000047.1:0-18743 GCA_045652125.1 Candidatus Avilachnospira sp.
AATATGGCGGCATAGCTCAGCTGGTAGAGCGTCCGGTTCATACCCGGTGTGTCATCTGTTCAAATCAGATTGCCGCTACCAGGCCCGTTGGTCAAGCGGTTAAGACACCGCCCTTTCACGGCGGTAACATGGGTTCGATTCCCGTACGGGTCACCAAAAGGCAACAACCATCCAAATGGATGGTTGTTGTTTTTTTTGCTGTTCGATCCAGTTCTGCTCACCTACTGTTTGGGACTGTAAAAATATGGAAAAACGGGAAATGGGAGGCAATGCCCCCCATCCCATTCAGCAGCACATATCCTTCTGCCGGTCTGCTGCCTGATTTATCCGTTCAATTCCGGAAGCTGCGGCAGGGCGGCGATCGCATCCAGCAGATATTCCGGAGAGGCTTTTTCTTTCAGTTCCTCCTCTGTAAAGGTCGTGGGGACAGCTGCAGCTTCCATGCCGGCTGCATGGGCAGCCAAAATCCCACTGACCGCATCCTCCACCACCAAACAGTCTTTGGGGTCCATGCCCACTTGTCTGGCTCCCTCCAGATAAATATCCGGAAAGGGTTTTTTTCTTGCCACATCGGAACCTGTGACCAATGCAGTAAACAAACGCTCCTCCACACCGATGGCCCGGAGATTATACCGCACCTTTTCCAAATCGGCAGCCGAGCAAATGGCGAGTTTCAGCCCTCTGTCATAGAGCGTGTGGAGCATTTCTTTTACCCCGGCGGGAACATGAGCCTCTTTTGCCACATTCTGCCCATAGAGCACATAGACCTCCGCTTTCATTCCGGGGTCATAAGTTAAACCGTATTTTTCCGCCACACCGCCGATAAACCGATCTTCTCCCATGCCGGTAAATTCCAAAAAGTCCTCATGCTTCGCTTCAATACCGTAACCGCGCAGACAGGTAATGATGGTCTCCCGGAGAAACGCTTCGGATTCAATGAGAACGCCATCCATGTCAAATAAAATTGCTTTATATTTCATATTATCTCCCTTACAAAAAAAACAGCAGAATGACCGAAAGAACTCCCACAAAGATATTGCATATCAAATTGACCGCATCGTTGGTGATTTTGGAAAAACCTTTGACCCGAACCGTTGGCTGCAGGCAGTGCTGCACCCGTTCCGTTATCAGTCCGCAGGTTTGGCAGCGGTATTTGACCTGCAGCAAAGAGCCGCATATGCTGTCTACCAGTGCTCCGGCAAAGCCGCAAAGGGTAATGAACCAAAATCCGCTCCAACCGCGGGCCAATGAATAGACAACGGCGATCAATGCCGCTCCCAGAAAAGACGATCCCAGCCCCAGCAGGGAGACCCCTCCGGAAAGTCCTCTTTGTGTTCGCTTTAACGTACAAATATCCACCGGCGCAGCCTTGGACAAAATACCCAGTTCCGAAGCCAGACTGTCTGCCAGAGAAGCTGCCATCACCGCTGCATAAGCCAAGGAAAACCGCGCATCTTCCAGCAGCCATCCAACCAGAAGCAAAACCGCACCCAGCCCCACATTGCAAAACACCTGCAAAGCATCCCGGGTCCCGGTTTTGGCATGGATCTGCTTTTCAAACTCCCGATGGTTTTTTCCCAAAGCCCCGGCCGCTACTGTGAACAAAAAGGTAGCCGCCAGAACAGCAAACGCAGCCACTCCACCGCAGTATGTAATGACCACAGCACTCACCCATGCCAACAAAATCCCCTTGGTCGTCAGGGCCTTCTGTACCCCGGCAACAGCCGCCAGCAGCGTACTGAGAACCAATGCCAAAATCAAGTCATTCATATCCCGACCCTCTTTACAGCAAAAGCCGAGCCAAAAGGCATACGCCGATGGGCAGGGTTAAATTGTCGATGCCTTTCAGCCCGATAAACTCCAAAACCGTTGCGCCCACAGCAAGCAGCAGCAGCCGCCAGAAGGCATACGGCAAGGCAAATACCGCCGCCATAGCCGCTGCCACGCCCAACGCCACAAAGAACACCGTCAAGGTGCCGTAAAGACTCCGTCGGCCATGGAGCAGCTGTATGTTCCCCTTTTGAATCCCGCCCATAATGGGTGCCAGGCCATCCCCCAAAGCCATACAGAACATCCCTATGCCGTAGGGAGCAAGGAATTGTTCATCCCACAGACACAAGAGGGACATGATCGCCATGCTCACTGCATAATACACCGTTCCGGGGGACTTTTTTTCATCATCCTGCCGCTCCATGGCAGATAGGAGATTGAACCGATAGGACAAATAATTAAAGACCGCAAAAAACAGCGCAGGCACCAGCAAATGCCAGGAAGCGCCAAAACAGCAGCACATGGGAATCCATGCAAATGCCACGGTAATATGGATGATCTTCCTGGAATACTCATCGCTGAGGCCCACAGCCTTTTTCAGCACCGTGGTCACAGCCATAATGAAAAACACCCAGCCAAAGGTAAGAATATAACCCCATGCAATCATCGTTTTCTCCTTTCAGATCCCGTCCAACGGACCAATCAGAGGGCTTCGTTTTGGCATATTCCGCTCCATCAAAAATTGACCTGTCATATTTTTGCAGCCCAGCAATTTTGCCATTCTGCGACATTTGCACATGAATATGTAATAGACATTGTATCCGCAGCCGGCCAAAGATTCCATGTTGCCGCTGCCTTTGGAAAGGATCACATCTGCCCGGTCCATAGCATTTCGCAGCTCCTGCCCGGCAAACGCAAGTTCCGTTCCGGATATGCCGCTGCCGTTATCCAGCACAGGCACAAGCTTGTCCATACCCACATAGGCTGCATCCACCCGGGTGGCATCGTTGAGTGCGTTGCGCCCCCGGACGCAATAGGAGATCTTCAGTTTGGGATATCGTTTCTGCAGCTGCTCCACCAAAAGCAGATCAAAGGCGATCTCTCCGGCGTTATCTCCCAGAATCAGCAAGTTCTCTGCTTTTTCCAGATCCTCTTTCAGCTTTTCGTAAACCTCCCGGTCCAATTCCGTCTCCGGCGTATGCTCTACCGCCTCCCACAATGCCTTATGCGCCACTTCCGGAGTCAGAATTCCAAAATCCAGAAAGTTTCCGGTTCTGGAAAACTTCAGCGCCAGCTCCAGGGGATCTTCTGCTTCTTCCACCATTGGCCGAAGTTGGGGAAGCAGCGCCATCACCATTTTGTTGGAATCCTGCTTCAGCTCGCCGTAAGCATCTTCACCCGGCCAGTATTTTTCATAAGCAAGGGAGCATTGGTTGGTGATCCATGGTGCCGCCACCCCTTCCGGTGCATCC
The DNA here is from genome assembly GCA_045652125.1 of Candidatus Avilachnospira sp. GTDB lineage: Bacteria > Bacillota > Clostridia > Oscillospirales > Oscillospiraceae > Avoscillospira. Next base: position 3,243 of record JAZRTT010000047.1, read on the forward strand.
AGAATGATCTGCAGCACATCCCGAAGATATTGATTGGCTTTTTCTCCATCTCCCTTTTTCATGGCCAATGCATGATGGCGATGGACGATACATTCTATACAATGTGCATCAAACTGCATGAGACACCTCCAAAATCCGCAGCAGTTGGTCTCTGGAAAACTGCGGTAACTCCATCGCCCTGCGAAGAAGTGCCAGATTCTCTTCGCTGTGCTCTGCTTCCTTTGCATAAAGCCGTGCTGCATCTGTCACAGAGCCCATGGTCCGTGTCAGACCGGAAACGGCCAGCACGCTGATCGCTGCAGCAGCCGCCTGCTGCCAAAGTTTTCCGCTGCAGGCAGCCTTCAACCACCACCGAAACACATAATAAACCGCCAGCTGCTCCAGAGGCAGCGCATATTGGTCTACATCCGCAGCTTCCAGTTTCGCTATCTGCTGGGGAAATTCTTCCGTCAGATGTTCCATGGCCAACAGCAGCTGACGGGCATGGGTCATGGTTCCCCATCGGCGAATCCGCCGAATTCGAACCAACTGCCGGGACTGATAGGCGGTCTGCCGATAACGGGCACAGATGGCCTCCGCCACAGAAGGCCTGTCCAGGCAATCTGCCAACCGTTTGGAAAAACACAAAAACAGAGCCAGACGGTCCGAAAGGCTCCTTTCCCGATTCTGCAGAAGTGCAAAGGCTGTCTCCCGCCCCAGAAGCAGCAGTCGGAAACGCTCCGGATCCAACTGGTTGGGCTGAGGCAGCTCCTCGTCACAATGTGTCAAAAAATGCAGCGGTTCTTCCCGTTCCAGCAGCAAAGACGCTGCCGCAGGGCAGGAGACGGAAAGCATCGTTTCCTCCAGCCCACCGTAAATTTCCGTGAACCGGGGATGGGAGGCACAGGTAATGCTCAATGCCTCTGTTCCGTATTCTGCAATCAGGGCACACAAATTCTGCTCTGTCAGCATGGGGCAGCGGCCATTGGTCAGTTCCAGACAAACTTCCCCGTCTGCGTATTTTATGGCATCCCGAAGGGTCTTTCCCAACGGGCCGGACAATGTTTCATATTTGCAGGCAGTCTCTTTGTCAATCACGATCTGCCAGCCGGCGCAGCAGGTATCGGGGCACGCACCTGCCAGACATTTGAAATTTTTCAGATAATCGGGATAGCGGTATTGCATTTTCGCTCCTTAGAAGGCCCATGTGCCGTTTTTGAATATTTGTACGGTTTTGCCGCCCCGGCAGCGGGCTGTGATCTCCAGATCAGCCGTGCCGATCATGAAATCCTCATGGACCATGGAATCGTTAACACCCAGCGCACGACATTCTTCCAACGTTTTATTATGGTGATTTTCGATGGTATCGGGAAAGCCCATGCCCAATGCCAGATGGCAGCAGGCGTTTTCATCGAACAAGGTGTTATAAAACAGAAGGCCTGTCTGGTTAATGGGGCTGTCAAAAGGCACCAGCGCGCATTCGCCCAGGTATCTCGCACCTTCGTCCATGTTCAGCAGTTCCTGCAAAAGTGTATCATTGACCTCTGCGTGAGCCTCCACCACCTTGCCCTCTTCAAAACGGAACCAGAAATCCTCAATGAGCTGACCCTGATAGCTTAGGGGCTTGGAGGCGTAGACCATGCCCTCGGCTTTGCCCTTCATGGGAGAGATGAAGCACTCTTCCGTAGGCAGATTGGGATGAAAGAATATGCCTCGGTCTGTGGTCTCTCCGCCGCCGCAAAAACGAGCTTCCGGAATCATGCCCACCGTCAGGTGGGTGCCGTTGGATGCCTTGTATTCCAAGGTCTCAATGCCAAGGGAATTAAGATAGTCACAGCGGCCATGGAGGTCTTTGCTGTGGGCATCCCAAGCAGCCATCGGATCATCCTCCACACGGGCTGTGGACAAAATTGCCTCCCACAGCATCTCAACCGCGCGGCCTTTGGGCTGGCCGGGAAATACTTTTTTCGCCCAGGCTGTACCGGGGACACCGGCAATACACCACTGGTGCTTTCCCTCGATGGCATCCCGGTAAGGTTTGATGGTGGGATACCGGCCCTGCTGCCCCTTGCTCATTTTTGCAATATTCATTCCCTTGAGGCCATCCGGATCGTCAGAGATCAAAAACAGACGGCAGGGCAATTTTTCCACCATATACTGAAGCTTCGCTTCTTCGAAAGACTCCACAGTCTTCAGGGCTTTCAGACTCCTGTGACGAACATGAAGCTTATCCAGCGGGTCGTAGGACAGGTCCACATGAACCTTTCTGGCCCCGGCCTTATACAGTTCATCCACGACCATAGCGGTAAACTCCGGCTGTTCAATTCCGGCATAGAGAAAAACATCCTGACCCTTCTGCACATTGCAGCCCTTTCGGGCGATCAGCTCAGCATAGCTGCGAAGTCTTTTTTTCTGCATAAAAATGCCTCCTAATATTCTGGTAATATCATAGCAAAGATTGGACAGGAAAGCAAGAATGTGGTATAATACATCAAATACTTGATCGGAGGATCGCCCTGATGAAAAAATGGTGTATCATTCTTGCTTTTTTGTTGCTGTGTCTTGCCGGCTGCAGTCGGCAAAGCAGCATTCTCAGCCGCCCCCATTGCCTGGAAATCACCTATGGTGACCGCAGCGTTTTTGCCATGACCGGCGGCTATGAATGGAACTGGAAAGACGGCAGAAAAACCGAAACGGCCGTTGCCGATACAGCAGATCCCCGAACCATGGGGCAAAAACTGTCCTATCTCAGTACCGGCTCTGCACAGACCATGGAATTGAGCTTCTCTTCTGTTCCTGATAAGTTTTTGGTGGAAGTCTTTTCCTCTGCCGACGGTTATGAAGCAGGAGAATACGTGGATGCCGCCACCATGAGCATCCCTGCTCCTCTGGACGGAGAGGACCATCTTTACTCCGTTACTGCCGTGTGGGGTCAGGAACAGAACCCCGACGGCTGGGGTACCTGCACCTATCACTTCCGTTTCCTTGCCGAAGCCGAAACGGCCGCCGAGCCTATGGTCACTCCCGATGTGGGCGATCTGGAAATCAGTCAGATCCTGCAGATGCAGGCCAATGACTTTATGGGCATGGAAGTGGTCAACAACAAAGAAGGCATCTCCAAAACCTTCCGTACCGGCCGGGACAAGTCCACCATCCTCCAGTTTTTGAAGGACAATGTCACCACAGACTTCTCCACCCCCATGTCCGGTGCTCCCAAAGCCCTGTACCAGATTCGTCTGGTGGCTATGGACGGCTCTCAACTCACAGTAAGCTACGGCTCTGACGGCCTGAACCACAGCCTGCTGGCAGGCGGCATGGCCTACGCCGTGGAGGAAATGGATTTTGACCGCTTGTGGGCATTGCTTGGCGGTTTCAATGTGACGGAAAATGCTTCTACATACCATCTGGGCACCTCCGAGGAATTCCCCGGCGAAGACTGGGGCACTGACTTTGTCCACGGCTATATCACCGAGCTGGGCGCCACCGTGACCTATGATGGAATGCAATGGTTTGAATCCGATGATGCCCCCTCTGGCTACCGCCTGGAAAAAGGCTGGCCTGACCAGAGTATACCCGTTTCTGCCGACTGTGAATATTGGATTTTGGAAAACCATCAGTCTCCTTACTGTAAGGTGTCTGCCGAGAACCTGATGGCCTGGACCAAAAATGCACAAGACGATGTATTATACCGTATATATACAAAAGAAGATGCGGTCATCGCCATCTGCGAACAGTACGTTCCCTGAGTAAAACAATCACCATCCGCCGGGATTTTGCCAAAGGAATGGTAAGTCCCGGCGATTATTTTGTGCAGGATGATTAAATATTCATCATTTTCGGAATAACCATTGCATTTTTCTGAATATCATTGTATAATTTATGCATAATTAGTGCAAGGAGTGGATGGAATGAAAAAGGTTTTTATTGACGGCAGCGCAGGAACCACAGGACTTCGTATTTTTGAGCGGCTTTCTGCCCGGCAGGACCTGACGCTGATGACTCTGCCCGAAAACCTGCGAAAAGATCTATCCGCCAGAAAAGAAGCACTCAACAACTGTGACATCGCCTTTTTATGCCTGCCGGATGCTGCCGCCATAGAAGCAGTCGGCCTGATAGAGAATGAAACTGTCACCGTACTGGATACCTCCACAGCACACCGCACCGACCCCCATTGGGCTTACGGTTTCCCGGAATTGGGAAACGATTATGCGCGTAAAATTTTGCAAAGCCGCCGCATCGCCGTACCCGGCTGTCACGCCAGCGGTTTTATCGCTCTTGTCTCCCCTCTGGTCAAAGCAGGCCTGCTGCCGGAAAGCGCCAGCCTCACCTGCCACTCTGTCACGGGCTTCTCCGGCGGCGGCAAGACTATGATCGCCCAGTATGAAGAAGAAGGCCGGGATGCCCTTCTGGATGCCCCCCGGCAGTACGGTCTGACCCAAAATCACAAACATTTGAAAGAAATGAAGGCCATCTGCGGCCTAAGCAATGCCCCCATCTTTTGCCCCATCGTGTCCGATTTCTACTCCGGCATGGTGGTGACGGTTCCTGTGTTTAAGGAACAGTTGACCCCCGGCACTTCCATGGCCGACCTTCAGGCTGTCTACGCCAACCAATATCAGGGACCGATGGTGAAATATCTGCCCCACATGGATGAAAACGGCTTTGTCTCCGGCGGTGGTCTTTCCGGCAAGGATACAATGGAAGTAACCGTCTGCGGTAATGACGAGCGTATTTTACTCATGGCCCGATATGACAATCTGGGCAAGGGTGCCTCCGGTGCCGCTGTCCAATGTCTCAATCTGATATTAGGCTGCGACCCCACCAAAGATCTGGAACTGTAAGCAATAGGAGGATAATTACCATGACCATGAATATCATTCCCGGCGGTGTCTGTGCCCCAAAGGGTTTTACTGCAAACGGTGTCCACTGCGGTATCCGCCGCAACCGCACCAAACGGGACCTGTCCCTTATCTATTCGGAGGTTCCGGCATCTGCTGCCAGCGTTTATACCACCAATCTGGTAAAAGGCGCCCCCATCACCGTAACCAAGGCCAACCTTGCCGACGGAAAGGCACAGGCGATCATCTGCAATTCCGGCAACGCCAACACCTGCAACGCCGACGGTATTCAGGTGGCTGAGCAAATGTGTGAACTGCTGGGCAAACAGCTGCAGATCGCACCTGCCGATGTGATCGTAGCCTCTACCGGTGTTATCGGTCAGAAAATGGACATCGCTCCCATCGCCAAGGGTATCCCGGAACTGGTCAAGGGCTTGGGCGACCACAGCGAGCTTGCCGCCGAAGGCATTATGACCACAGACACCAGGAAGAAAGAGCTCGCCGTCTCCTTTACGATAAACGGCGTGGAATGTAAGATCGGCGGTATTGCCAAGGGTTCCGGCATGATCCACCCCAACATGGCTACCATGCTGGTGTTCATCACCACCGACTGTGCCATTGCCCCGGAAATGCTCCAAAAGGCCCTGTCCACAGACATTCAGACCACCTTCAACATGGTCTCCGTAGACGGTGACACCTCCACCAATGACATGGTATCTGTTTTGGCCAACGGCATGGCCGGCAACGACCCCATTACCGCCGAGGGCGAGGCGTTCGACGCCTTTATGCAGGCGCTGAACACCTTAACCGTCTATCTGTGCCGCTGCATCGCCGGCGACGGCGAAGGTGCCACCAAGCTGTTGGAATGCAAAGTCACCGGCGGCTCTGACGAAACCCTTTCCAAAACCGTAGCCAAAAGCATCATCTGCTCCTCCCTGACCAAAGCCGCCATGTTCGGCGCCGATGCCAACTGGGGCCGAATCCTCTGCGCCATCGGTTACTCCGGCGCCCCGGTGGATGTGACAAAGGTAGACGTGCGGTTCCGTTCCCCCAAGGGCGAGATTCTGGTCTGCAAAAGCGGTGCCGGCGTGGATTTTTCCGAAGAAAAAGCCAAACAGATTCTTCTGGAGCAGGAAATCGAGATCCTCGTTGAACTGAACAGCGGCTCGGCCTCTGCCACTGCATGGGGCTGCGACCTGACCTATGACTATGTGAAGATCAACGGCGATTACAGAACTTGAGGTAGATGCTATGAATGTTTCCAATCATCATCGGGCAGAGATTCTGGTAGAAGCTCTCCCCTATATCAAAAAGTATAACGGCAAGGTCATTGTCATCAAATACGGCGGCAACGCCATGATCAATGAAAGTCTGAAACAGCAGGTCATGGAAGATCTGGTTCTGCTGCATCTTATCGGTGTCAAAGTTGTGCTCGTCCACGGCGGCGGTCCGGAGATCTCGGATATGCTGCAAAAAGTGGGAAAGCAGGCTTCCTTTGTAGAGGGGCTCCGTGTCACAGACGAAGAAACGGTAGAGATCGTCCAGATGGTCCTCGCCGGAAAGATCAATAAAACTCTGGTGAAACTTCTGGAGGCCAAAGGCGGCAAGGCCATGGGTGTCAGCGGCATTGACGGCGGCATGATCCAGTGCAAAGTAAAGGACACCCGTCTGGGTTTTGTGGGCGAAGTGACAGAAGTCAATGTCCAGCCTATTTTGGATCTGTTGGAAAAGGATTATATCCCCGTCGTTTCCACCGTCGGCTGCGATATGGAGGGCAATACCTACAACATCAATGCCGATACGGCAGCTTCCCACATTGCAGGTGCTCTGAAGGCGGAACGTCTCATTGCCATGACCGATATCACCGGAATTATGATGGATCCCAAAGACCCGGAGTCCCTAATTCCCTGTATCGACCTGCAGGATGCCAACGACCTGTTCGAAAAAGGGATTATCTCCGGCGGCATGATTCCCAAGGTGCAATGCTGCATGGACGCCATTCGTTACGGTGTCCACAAGGTCACCATTCTGGATGGGCGGGTATCCCATGCCATTTTAATGGAACTGCTCACCGATGAAGGTGCCGGCACGATGGTGGTCAAAGACAAATTTTCTGCCAATTAAGGAGGGTTTTCCATGAATGTCAAAGCAATGGATGCACAATATGTAGCCCATACCTACAAACGGTTCGATCTGCATATCACAGAGGGCAAAGGCTCTGTGGTCCGGGACGAAACCGGCAAAGAATACATTGATCTCGGCACCGGAATCGCCGTCAACACCTTTGGTGTAGCGGATGAAACCTGGCAGCAGGCGGTTGTGGCGCAGATGCAGAAAGTGCAGCACACCTCCAACCTTTACTACACCGAGCCCTGTGCCAAGCTTGCAAAAATGCTCTGCGAAATGACCGGCATGAAAAAGGTCTTTTTTGCCAATTCCGGCGCAGAAGCCAATGAATGTGCCATTAAGGCAGCCAGAAAATACGCCGCCCAAAAGAAAGGGCCGGAATACTACACGCTCGTTACCCTCCGAAACTCCTTCCACGGCCGCACCATCACCACCCTCGCCGCCACAGGGCAGGACAATTTCCATCAGGATTTCCTGCCCCTGACACCCGGTTTTGTCTATGCCAATGCCAACGATCTGGCCGATGTGGAAGCCAAAGTATCGGAAAACAAAGTGGCTGCCATTATGGTGGAAGTGGTACAGGGCGAAGGCGGAGTCCATCCTCTGACCAAAGAATTTCTGCAGGGTGTGGCAGAGCTGTGCAAAAAAGAAGATATCCTGCTGATCTGCGATGAGGTCCAAATCGGCAACGGCCGCAGCGGAAAACTCTACGGCTATATGCATTATGACATACAGCCGGATATTGTCTCCACAGCCAAAGGGCTGTGTGCCGGTTTGCCTCTGGGTGCCGTCATGCTGGGAGAAAAGGTGCAGGATGTATTTTCCTATGGGGATCACGGCTCCACCTTCGGCGGAAACCCTATCTGCTGTGCCGGTGCCATCAGCACCTTGTCCCGTCTGGACGATACCCTGCTCCGGGGCGTACAGGAACGCTCCAAAATGGTCTTTGAGAAACTCTCCGGCAAACCCGGCATCAAAAGCGTCACCGGTCTCGGTCTGATGCTCGGAATCGAAACAGAAAAGCCCGCCGGTGATGTCATTGCCAAATGTATGGAGCAGGGCGTGCTGGTCCTCAGCGCCCACGGAAAAGTCCGTCTCCTTCCCGCGCTGAACATCCCCATGGATCTGCTGGAAAAAGCGCTGGACATTCTGGCAGAAGCCTGTGTATAATCGTGCAAAGATCTTCGGCTAAGCTGAAGATCTTTGCATTTTGCCAGATATGATATTGCATTTCCTCCAAATTTCTCTTATAATATCGGATGTTATGAAAATTTTTCCAAGGGGAGACGAATATGAAAAACAACACCCTGGGATCCGGTCAATGGATCTGGTATTCCAAAGACGCTGCCCCCGACACCTATGGCGATTTCTTCGATACCATCGATTATGAAAAGGGGCAGGTTCGCATCCAGCTTTCCTGCGACGGTGAGTACACCCTGTTTGTCAATGACACCTATGTATCCTCCAATCAGTACAGCGATTTTGAACATTACAAAATCTATGACGATCTGGATATCACCGAATATCTCCATCCGGGCAAAAACCGGATCTATATCCTCGTCTGGCATTTCGGCACAGACTCTCTCCGCTACCGGAAGGGTGCTGCCGGTCTCTGGTATGAAATCTCCTGCGGCAGTCGGCTTCTTGCCGCCAGCAGCACCGAAACACTCTGCCGGGAGAACCCCAGCTACCGCAGCCGGTATGAAAAGATCATCACCTATCAGCTTGGTTTCAGCTTCCTGTATGATGCCACAGCCGATACAAGCCGCCCCTGTGGTCCTGCAGTTCTGGCTGACAAGCACTGCACCCTGTTCCCCTGCCCCATACAGAAGCCTATCATCTATCCCCCCGTACAGACCCGTTTTCTGCAGGCTTCCCCCAACCATTATCTCATCGACTGCGGAAAAGAAACCATGGGCTTCCCGACCTTGAAATTCCGCTCTGCCACCCCCCAGAAAATTTTGATCACCTGGGGCGAACATATCGACGATGGCTGTGTCCGCAGGATCATCGGCGCCAGAGACTTCAGCTTTGAATACATTGCCGCACCGGGATTGAATGACTATACCAATTATATGCGGCGAATCAGCGGCCGCTATCTGGAAGTCTTTGCGGAAAATGACATCGAAGTATCGTACATAGGGATCATTCCTCAGAGTTATCCCGTCACCGCGGTGGAGAGAACTTATGAAAATCCCACCGACCAGAAGATCTATGATCTTGCCATAGATACCCTGAAGCTCTGCATGATGGACCACTATGTGGACACCCCGTGGAGAGAACAAGGCCTTTATGCCTATGATTCCAGAAACCAGATCCTGGCCGGCTATAAGGCATTTGAAAACGGCAACCGGGACTATGTCAGAGCCAACCTGCTGCTCATCAGCAAGGATACCCGGGATGACGGACTTTTGTCTATCACCTACCCCTCCGGTATTGACCTGTCCATTCCCTCTTTCTCCTTGCATTATCTGACCGAAGTTCGGGAGTATCTGGATTTTACCGGCGACCTCTCCCTGGGCTTGGAAGTATATGACAAGCTGGTGAGTACGCTGGAGGCGTTTGTACCCCAGATCCAAAACGGCCTGCTCTATTCATTCCCTTCCCCCAACCATTGGAACTTCTATGACTGGGCTCCTTATATGGATGAACCCATCGGCTCTGTCGACAGCAAACCGGACCTGATGCTCAATGTGCTGTTCCTCTACGCACTGGAGAACCTCAGGGTCATCGCACAAAAAATCAATCGGGATTACCCCTTTGCCGGATTGGCCGAAACGCTGCGCCCCACCATAAAAGAAGCCTTCCAAAACAAGGAAAACGGCCTGTTTTCCATGTCGGTGGGAGGAACAGACTTTACGGAGCTGGGCAATGCCCTTTCTGTTCTTGTCGGTCTGACCGATGAAGAAGAAAGCCGGGTGATCGCCAAAGCCCTTTGCGAGCAAACCCTCTCTCACTGCTCTTTGAGTATGAAAGCGTTCAAATACGATGCCATGCTGCGGGTCGATCCCAACTATATCGATGCCGTCAGAAGTGAGATTCGCACCACCTACCAAAAAATGCTGGATGCCGGTGCCACATCCCTTTGGGAAACCATTGACGGTGCTTCAGATTTTGACAATGCAGGAAGTCTCTGCCATGGCTGGAGTGCCATCCCCATCTGCTATATGGATTAAAAGCAGGCTTTCCAAAACAGGTCGCCCATCCGATTATGAAATCCTTGATAAAAAAGCAAACCTGCGGCAGTCTCAGACTGCCGCAGGTTTTTATATGCTCGTCATGATCCAATAAATCAACCCGTAAACCACACTTGAAACGATACCATACACGATGACCGGTCCTGCTATTGCAAACATCTTCGCACCCACACCAAGAATAAAGCCTTCTGCTTGTGGTCAAGTAGGACCCATTAATTTAAAAAATATTTACATTCGTGCGTTAGTTTTTTATATATTAAAGCGTGAATGTAAATGTATTGAAAAATAAAATTATAATATCGACAATTAAATTGACGCTGTATCGAACAATATATTGTGTTTTATAATATGTTGAATACAATATTTGCAAAATTTACTTGACAATGTTATAATTTTGCAGTATAATACAAAAGACAAATATTAAAGGAGGTTTGATATATGTCAGTATTCAGCGAAAGGCTAACCACCTTAATGAAAGCAAAGGGGTTTACCCAAAAGGATTTTGCTACCAAAGCAGAGATAACCGAGTCGGCAATGTCATATTATGTAAAAGGGACTCGCACTCCAAGCGGTGATGTGCTTATCAGAATTGCAAATGCACTTGACACCACAACGGATTATCTTTTGGGCGGCACGGATACCGTTGATAAACCCGAAGAGAAGCAGGAACTTAAATATCTGCAACGCAACCTTAAAAAATTAGATCCGCAAAAGCTCAAACAGGCAGAAAATATGTTAAAGATTATGTTTAACGATATTTTTGAGGATGACGACGAGGAGTGAAATAGTGGCAAATAACACAAAACCCAATTTTTCAGCAGCATATTCCAAAGCAAACGAGATTTTAGTTAAATCCCGTGTTATTGCCACGTTCCCGTTCTCTCCTATCGACCTTGTAAAAGAGCAATCCGCTATAAAATGCCGCACCTATAAAAAGGCGATGAAATACGGCATTGATATTACGGATTTTGGTAGTGAGTCAGCAGTCGTGTTTGAATTTGGAGGAAAGCAGATTATTTTCTACGATGAGTCCAAGCCTATGACTCACGTTAAATACTCTATTCTGCACGAATTGGGACACCCGTTGAATAATCACGATTTTACAATAGAGGATGATGAAACCTACCATAAATACGAGGTTGAAACCAATTATTTTGCGGCACAGTTGCTTATGCCGGAACAGTTATTAAGAGAACTGCAACGCAGGGGTGTTCGTATAACGAGTTCATTCCTGCAAACTACATTTGGCGTGTCAGGTCAAGCCGCCGACAAGCGTATAGAAACATTGGCAAAAACGAATGTGGAGTGGCGTTCAAGAGCCGAAAAGGAATTTGACGACGTTATTCTTATGAAATTTGCTGATTTTCTAAATACAGTATGCCCTATCCGTAACACATACGATTTTGAAGATGAGTACGCCCGTCAACAAGAGCGTAACAGTTGGTATTGATAGCGGTAAAAATATTAAAAAGAAAGTAGGTGATGTCGATGATTGTAGGGAATATAACAAGAAAAGCACCTTGCAGATTGCTACCAACAATCTACAAAGTGCCTTATCTCCGAATATCGCTATTCGATTTGTGGTTAAATCATTATAGCACCTTTCGGAGAAAAACGCAATATTTATTTGCAAAAAAAGCAACATTTGTTGCGAAAAAAAGACAAAAATATTTTCCAATTTTCTACGAGGTGAACTATAATGACAAGTAAAAGTATGAGGGATAACCCTCTATTTATGCGAAATAATTTTGCAACCGTAGGCAAGTGGGGTATCCCGCTTGTCAAGAAACAGGAACTCCCCACCGATGATATTATGTTGGTGGCTTGTTCCGATACAAGAGCAAACGACAATGAAGCCAACAAGAAAAAAGGCGTACATTTCTTCGTTGACGATTATCGTTTTTCGGGCATCTACGATAACCCCGAACGCTCATTAGAACGCTACTCGCAATATGCGTTTTTACTCACACCCGATTTTTCAACCTATGCCGATATGGATTTATGGCGACAGCTTGAAAGCGTTGCTAAAAATCGTTGGGTAGGTGCTTATTGGCAAAGCAAAGGCAGAGTTGTTATCCCCACTATCAGTTGGGGTGATGCTCGTAGCTTTGAATTTTGCTTTGACGGGGTTGAGCAAGGCGGCATTGTTGCAGTAGGTATGATTGGATGCAAACACTCTCGCACTGCCTTTATGCGTGGCTATAACGAAATGTTAGAGCGTTTGAAACCTAAGATGATTATCGTATTCGGCGCACCGTTTCCCGAAATGAAAGGGAATATTGTGTCGGTGGACTACCAATCTTCAAGAAAGGTGGTGCGATAATATGGGCGGCAGAGGAACTTTTGCAAGTGGAAACAATGTTGCTTATACTTATCAAACGGTTGATAAAATAGACGGCGTAAAAGTGTTGCAAGGTATAGATGGCAACGCAAAAGGCCTGCCCGTTGAAGCTCATTCAAGCGGCGCATATATTCAACTGCATCCTGACGGCAAGTTCAAAATGTATAGAGAATACGACAGTGACCATTATCTAACAAAAGAAATTGCCTATCACCCAGAACCCAACTTAACGGGAAATCATAAGCCGGTTTTGCATATTCACGAATATAAGCGCGATAATTTTAGCGATAGAACACCGCGCTTATTAACACGTTCAGAATATGAAAAATATAAAAAATATTTTAAGGGGTTGAGTTAATGAAAGGTGGAAATGTTAATAAGTTCATCGACCAAACAACATACGAAGAATGTGCGGTTATATACAATGGTGTAAAATACTTTTTTCACGGTATTATATTTGATAACGAAAAGAAGGTGTATTCTTATACCATTGATGTTTGGGATACCGATGGAAATTATGTAAAAACCGTATTTGACAAAACAGCTTCTACTATGGAAAAATGTTTAGAACTTGCTCAAAACGAGCCTATATTTGATGGCAAAACATTTTGGGAAGTTGAATCGGATATGGAATGGATTGAGTGGTAGCAGGAGCAAAATCAATGGTAACAAAGGCCTTAACGAACACGGTGCAGGAATTCTGCACCGTGTTTTTTCACTAAAAACCAATTCTACTATAGATTTTTGCAACTTTTTACACTTTTCTATAGTAGAACGACATCCATTTAACAGATTTATAGCATCTGACATATCCAATAAATTATCCCGTAAACCACACTTGAAACGATACCATACACGATGACCGGTCCTGCTATTGCAAACATCTTCGCACCCACACCAAGAATAAAGCCTTCCGACTTAAACTCAACAGCCGGTGACACCACAGCATTGGCAAAGCCTGTAATGGGTACCAGCGTTCCCGCTCCGGCAATTTTAGCCAAATCGTCATAAAGGCTCAGGCCGGTGAACAGGGCGCTGAGGAAAATCATAGTGATGCAGGTGGCAGTCCCGGCGTCGGTCTTATCCAGCCCCATTGCCGAAAATCCATTCATCACCGCCTGCCCCACAACGCAAATGAGTCCGCCAATAAAAAATGCAAAGATCACATCTTTCCACAACGGCGAATTGGGAGACATTTCCTTGATATATGCAGCATATTCCTTCTGTGACATTTTCATCGTCGATCCCTCCTGATTTTTCTATTATAGACTTTTTTTAAAAAAATAACCGCAGCAGCAAAGGGCGGCCGCCGGATCTGCCGGCAGCCGCCCTTTGCTCAAATATTCTGCATGGCACGCAAGTGGTAATATGCACCGTTTTTGACGCGGCACTCTTCGTCCATGTACGTTATTTCCCGGTGATCATATCGATGCCTTGCTGCAGCGTTTCTGCCCCGATGGCACCGGTAGCCTGTGCAACACCAAAGCCCTCTGCATCAATGAAAACCGTGGTCGGGAGGGAATATGCTCCATAAGCCTTTACCGCCTGCCCGTCTGTATCATAGACGACCGGGAATGCGTAACCTTGTTCTTCGATAAAGGATGCTCCAATTTCCACCGTTTCTCTGCTGCCGTCGGTTACATTGACCATAAGAAACTGAACCTCGTCGCCCAGCTCCCGATACTTTTCTTCAAATTCCGGCATTTCCATAACGCAATAGCCGCACCAACTGGCCCAGAAGTTGAGGACAACAGGCTTTCCAACATAATCGGAAAGCTGCACCGCATTTCCCTCCACGTCATATACGGTAAAATCAGGTGCCTTTATCCGATTCGGTTCCGAATCCTCTGCCTCCGGTGTTTCTTCCGGCTGCTGTGCCGCCAGCTGATCGGCCTGCATAGTCTCCCCCAACCGATCGTAAAGCACATAGGCACCGCCTAACAGCAAAACAAACACCAAAATGAGGACCAAAACAATCTTTTTCTTATGCATACCTTCTCCTTATCCCAGCAAGCTCAACAGTTTCTCCATGGTCCCCGTCGCCATCAGAATGCCGACCAGAATGAGAAACATACCGCTGATTCTGTTTATGATATCATAATGCTTTTTGATCCAGTTAAATGCAGATTTCAGGTAGTCCATTAGCAGCGCACTAAAAATAAAGGGAATCCCCAGCCCCAGCGAATAGACAAGGAGCATCAGCATCCCCTCCAGCGTATGCCCCTGCTGAGAGGCCAGCATCAATGCAGAGCCGAGGAATGCCCCGACACAGGGGGTCCAGCTCACAGAGAACACCACGCCAAAGACCAACGCGGAGAAAAAGCCCATCTCCTTGTTCTCCACCTTTCGGCCCATACCGCGAAACAGGTTCAGCCTGAATACGCCCAGAAAATGCAGGCCAAAGAATGCCACAACTATGCCGGATACTATGTTCACCGCTGTCCGGTATTCTTTCAAAAAGCTCCCTGCCGTTCCCGCCAATGCACCAAGGATAACAAAGACAATCGAAAATCCGGTGACAAATCCCAACGGACCGCCAAGTGTTTTCCCTGTTTTTTGCACACCGCCACCTGCAAAATAAGACAGGTAAATTGGCAGCATGGGCAACAGGCAGGGAGAAATAAACGTGATAATGCCTTCCAGAAACACAACGATATACTGCATGAATCTTTCCTACCCTTTCTGAATAACCAACTTCCCCCTGACATTTTCATTGTAAATGCCAGGGGGATTCGTGCTGCAATTTCTGCCTTCTGACAGACTGTAAGAAAGCAGTTTGAAAGTCCACCGAAATCGCAATTCATCCGGCGGTATTCCAAACTCATGATACCCTCAAATCAGGCAGCAAAGACTGCAAAAACTTGTTTTCTTTGAACAGCACCGTTACAGGGGGTTTACCTGCTTGTCGATTCCCCAAACGGTCACGTCTTCAACAACCGCACGCTGAGGAAGATCTGCAACATAAAGTACGGTCTGTGCAATGTCCTCCGGCAAAAGCTTGTCTGTCGTTTCGCCAATG
>JAZRTT010000048.1:0-22321 GCA_045652125.1 Candidatus Avilachnospira sp.
AATCTTTCTACTTTTTTCTTCACCTTTGTCGGATTCATTGTTATTTCTTCATTATTACTGTCTTGAGAATCAAAATGGTGAGATTCGCAATATATTTGTACTAATAATTCATCATCTTGAATAAGATAATCTTCCAAAAGCCAGGAGGGATCAATAAACTCATTTCCTTTTTCTATGTAATAAACATTAATTCCCAAACTATGCTGATATTGCATTTGCGGTACCGCTTTTTCGACACAATCCTTTTCAATAATAAATACACGGAATATCTTTATACCTTGATTTATCATTTCTTTTTGACGGTTCAAATATTCAATAGTGAAATTGTCGTCCCAATAATCTGCAACAGCTGTTATTGCTTTTATTGTTTTCTTTGTAAAGCCAATTCCTGCAATACCGAAAGTTTCCTCTGAATGTGGATTTGTCCAATTAGTTCCATCAAAAAACTCATCATTTTCAGATAAAAACTCATCCAATTTAATGCAAACCCATTTTTTAAAATAATCATGTTTAACAGAAAGAGTTTTTTTGCGTACACGACGTATAGTTTCGTAAAGATAATCATCTTTAGGACGAGAATTGAGGTTACGCAACAACTTTTCAAAAACAGCATCAAAATATTCCATAGAACAATCAAATCCATGTTCTTCGGAAAGAACAGCTATGTCTTCTGGAAGATCCTTTTTATCTGGCATTTTAAATCCGTTAATGAAAATCGGAATAATATTTTTTTTGCTATCAATTGCTTGTTTAATTTCTTTTCGCATTAAATCCTCTTCGTTTGCGCAGCGATCCAGACCGTCCTTAGGCAACAGCAAAACGAAATCTTCACAATTATCTATTGCAGACAAAATATTTGCTTCGAAACCTCCAGAGAATAACGATTCAAAATCCAAAAAAACAGAAAATCCAAATTCTTTGAGCTTTTCATAAAATACTCTTGCATGCGCATCAGAACCATTGCGTCTATAGCTAATAAAAATTTGATAATTCTCTTGCTGCTCTTGTTTATGCATAACTTCGTCCCCTTTTAAATCAAAGTATTATATACAACACCAAAATGATTATGAGGCGACTCAATTAAAGTACAAATGGTCGTTATCTTATCAATATTAGACTGGGTAAAACATTCAGTATATCCAAAACGCATCCGAGCATAATTAGAGTTTGCCATCAATTCTACATTGGTCTCAATAACATTTATTGAAAACGCATCTTTTTCATGCTCAAAAATATCTTTAATGATTTTGGCAATCATTTCGTTAATCGTATTTTTGATCTCGAAGTTTACTACTAAGCAAATCGTAGATATACCATTCTCCTTAGCCTTTTGACAGATGTTTCGTGCAAAATGAATTTTGCTAGAAACAAACGTTGAAACAACAGCTTCATCAATAGTTTTTATATCGTAGGTACAGTTAAGTGAACAAAGCACAAGAATCGACGAAACATTGTCAAAACCCGCATCTTCAAAGCACTCAATTGATACCTGGTCCTTAAACAATTTCCCCATCTTTTTTGCAATTTCGGTAGAACAAGTTGTGTTCTCAATGATAATTTTCATTATTAATTCCTCCTGAATTATAGGTGCTTTTTAATTATATGTTCTATTTCGTAATATACTCTGTTAACATCAATAGTAGTCAATTCTCTATCTTTCATTACAAACTTGCCGTTAATCATCACCGAAGATACTTCTGTGCCGTTTGCAGAATAACAAAGAGAAGAAATGATATTATTATTTGGAAAAAGTGAAGGGGATGTCAGGTCGACAAAGATCAAATCAGCATATGCCCCTTCTATAATGGAACCAATTTTACGATTCAACCCCAACGCCTTGGCTGAATTAACTGTTGCTGTACGTAACACTGTAGTGGAGGAAAGCGTTGTTGAGTTATTGTGTACTGCTTTATGCAATAGCGAAAGTAGCCCCATTTCTCTAAACATATTTAAAGTATTATTGCTCGCAACGCTATCTGTCCCCAAACATACATTTATACCACGGTCGATCAAATCCACAATAGGAGCGACTCCGTTACCTAATTTGGCATTGCTAGCGGGATTCGTTACAACGCTTGATTTGTTGTTTCTGATCAACTCAACATCTCTGTCGGACAGTTTTACACAGTGTGCCAAAATTGTGTTACTATCTAAGAAACCAATATCGCTTAAAAACTCAACTGGTGATTTTCCGTATTTATTAACTACAGTTTCTACTTCAAATACACTTTCAGAAAGGTGAATTTGCTTAAGTATACCCAATTTATGAGCTTCCTCGTTAATCTGTCGCAATAATTTTTCCGAACAACTGTAAATTGCATGAGGCGATAAAACAAAGTTAATTAGATCATTGTTGCATTCGTTTATTTCTGTTAGTGCTTCCACAAAGCGGCTTCTTCCATCTTCATAAAGGTCTTCACCTACCAAACCTCTACCAATAAATGCCCTCATACCTGCCTGTATAGCAGCTTTACAAGATTGAGACTGAAACATATGCATATCTACAAAGCAAGTAGTTCCGGATTTTATCATTTCGATACAAGCCAACAAAGAAGACCAGTAGGCGGCTTCGGGAGATAAACTGTCTTCAACAGGCATTATTCTATTAAATAACCATTCATTAAATGGAACATCATCTGCGTAGTTTTTCAAACATGACATATACGCATGAGTATGCATATTGATTAATCCAGGCATTACAAGTTGATTTTGGGCATCAACGATTACGTACACATCATTAGGTGTACTAGAACCTAATGTGTGGATTAAACCATCCTTAATATAGATATCTGTCTCAATAACACCAAAGCCTTGTTCTTCTGATTCAACAAGCACTTTGCCGTTTTTAATTAAGTAATTCATACTTCGTTTCTCCTAACAAGCAATTTAATCATTGTTGCAAATGCAAAAACTAGCTCAACTCCAGAATAAACAGCGGAAACATAGGCATCTACCGCTATATTAAAAACAATCCAAAGACTGTTACAAACGATAACAATCGCTCTTAATTTAATAGGATTGTCTTGCCAAATTGCAAAAGTGAAAATAACTGACGTTACTATTGGTATGACTGTATACCACTCTTTTAAAGCGAAACAACCTAAGACGACGCTAATCAAGCAGAACAATACAACTTGCCATTTAGGGTTCTTTTTGTTGTTTTTTGCATTGGATAAAAAAACCATATATTTGATAAGGGAGATAGTATTACTGATTGCTCCAGAAAAAGCACCAAGAAGTATATATTGTGCACAATACAACACATTTACTAGAAGCTGTTCAGCAAGATATGTATCTTTTCTTTTTGAAAGATAACTTACGCTAGAAACTACGCAAATTAGCACAGCTAAAATTTGAGCAACCCAAAACATTTTTGACCTCTCTCTCAACAAATTTAATTTTTGCAACTTTCATATATTAAATTACTCTTTTGCTGTATCAACTTCCATAATATCCCCTATATCACACTGTAGTGCAATGCATATTTTTAATAGCACATCGGTTGTAACATTTTCATTTTTTCCAAGCTTCGCCATTGAAGCATGACTGATACCGGCTGCAACGCACAGATCTTTTTTCTTCATATCTTTATCAATCAAGATTTTCCATAATTTCTTATAACTAACCGCCATATTATTCACTCCAATAGCAAGTCTGTCAATTCATAAAAAACAGAATCCAACTCAGCAAACGCTGATTTTTGGAATAGCATATCATACTTTTGCTGTTTTTTCAATGGGATGAATGTAAATAATCATCGAAAAGGGGTGGATTGCAAATGAAGTGACCCCAAAAAGTTAGACAATAATTCGAAATAAAAATTGTTTAAGCAGCCGAAAGGGCTTGCTGTCTGTGTAAAGCGGGCGGCAAGCCCTTCAGTTTTTGCTTGATACGTTTGTTGTTGTAATAATCCAGGTAATCAACCAGCTCGCGTTTAAAGTGCTCCATGGAGTCGAAAGTTTGAAGATATAGCAGTTCACTTTTAAGGATACTAAAAAAGTTCTCCATTACAGCATTGTCCAAACAGTTTCCCTTACGGCTCATGCTCTGCCGGACACCTTTTTTCTGAAGCATCCGCTGGTATCGTTTGTGTTGATATTGCCATCCTTGATCTGAATGAAGAATGAGATTTGTTCCATCCGGGATTTGATAGAGAGCTTTGTCCAGCATGGTTGTTACCATACTCAGAACAGGACGGTCTGAAATTGTGTAACTCACCAGATCGTTGCTATGAAGATCAAGGATAGGAGACAAATACAATTTTTCTCCAAACAGATTGAATTCTGTTACATCGGTGACCCATTTTTGGTTCGGTCTGTCTGCAATAAAATCTCTGTTCAGCAAATTGGGGGCAATCTTCCCAACCTCTCCTT
The DNA here is from genome assembly GCA_045652125.1 of Candidatus Avilachnospira sp. Lineage (GTDB taxonomy): Bacteria > Bacillota > Clostridia > Oscillospirales > Oscillospiraceae > Avoscillospira. Next base: position 4,374 of record JAZRTT010000048.1, read on the forward strand.
TATACGACCGATATTTTTTCATCCGGACACGACAAACCAAGCCCAGGTCTTTCATGAGTTTCTGGACGGTTTTGTGATTTAGGAGGATGTTTCGCTTATTCAATTCTGTTGTAATTCGACGATAGCCGTATCTTCCCTTGTTTTCGTGGTAGATGACTATGATCTCTGTCTTGGCAATTTCATACTTATCCGGTTTGTTATGCTGTCTGAGATGGTAGTAGAAGGTTGCTCTTGGCAGTTGAGCGATTTCCAGAAGGACTGCCAGAGGAAATTCTCGCCTCAGTTTTTGGATTACCTGTGTTTTTTCTGCTGGCGTCGCTCGTTTTCCAAAACCAAGGCTTGCAAGTTTTTTAGGTATGCATTCTCAGCTCGAAGCCGCTGTACTTCTTTGAGCAGATCCTCCTCTACCTCTTTCGGAAGCTGCTTCGGTCTACCTGTGCTACCGCGGCCTCTGCGTTCAATAGCAAATCCTTCTGGCCCTTCTGTCAGATAGATCCGTTCCCAATCCTGTACCTGATGGCAGCCGGTTATTTCAAATCGCCGCCTCGTTTCAGTATAACTGAGCTTCTCTTCCATCATTGTTTCAATGACCATTTTCTTGAATTCCGGTGTATACCGTTTATTTGGCACCCCTTTTGGCATAATAAAACACCCCACTTGTTAGATAGTATATCATACTGTCTAACAAATGGGGTGCAGTTCAAAAAGTAACTTCCGGTTTGCACGATTCACTTCCAGGTCTCAAAAAGTCTTGCAAGACTAAATTCCGGAAAAGTAGTATCACCTCAGAGAATCCGGAAGTTAATTTTACAAACATTGCTCAAACCGGAATTTACTCTTACAAAGGATTTGCATATTGTAATACAAAATATCGGTAATAGCCACCTTATTTTTTTATCGCTTTCCTCTTTTGCAAGATTTATGATTTCTTTTCCCCGTCGCTCTGCCATCTTTACATACTGCATTGCACCGCCCCACGAACGTTTCACATAGCAGATTACAAAATCCGACTGTTCCACTAACCATCTGTTCCTCCATGAGATAGCATATCGTGGATGTATGTACTCAATCCCTTCCGGAAACACTGTCTCACCAGCTTCATAACCAGTCCCTGCCGCTCCACCTTTTGGCATATATGCCAAGACCACATAGTAAGAAATTTGAGGGTATTTTTCTTTTATTCTCCGAAGAACAGACAAAGCCATCCTGTCAAACTGACCCTGATTGCCAACCAAAAACTCATTGACTTGCCTGTTTTGTATTAGTCGTTCTACTGCAGTTTCTATTTGCAGATAGAGATGCTGCGGTGCATCACCGTGTCCCAAAAAGCAACATACCATATCTTTTTTTACCCCATCTTTGCTCCAATTACCGAACAAACATATGAATTATTTTATGATTGCTCTGTATATTAGTCAAGTGCTTTATATTTCAGACAGTAAGATGACTCGTTGCAAAGTATAATAATAAAGGCAGGTGAAAAGATATGAACAAAGAGATTTCTTTCCAAAACAGAGACAGATTTATCCAATTGGGCATTGCCATATCCGCTCTTCGTAAAGTGCGCGGTATGTCACAGGAGCAATTGGCAGAAAAGGCAAATGTCAGTCGTTCCCATATCAGCGCAATTGAAGCACCTGGTATTGTACGTCCCTTTTCTCTTGAAATCTTTTTCAATATTGCCGATGCATTAGAAATTGATCCTTCCGATCTGATTGGGGCTGCAGTATTCCCGGACAAAATTATCAACAGAGAAAGTAAAAAATGATCGTTATCAAGACCTCATACATCTAAAGAGCAAGTACGATGGGCACACCACGGTACTTGCTCATTTTCGTATAACCGAAGCACCCTGTTTCGGGTGCTTATAATATTTTTCGATATAACATTCCCTTTTCTCCGAATACCATCTGTGTTTCGACAAGTTTTTTACGACGGATATGCTACCATTAAGGCAGCTTGTGATTGTTCTGCATCTGTACAAAACTTTATCGAAGGAAGAGGTATTGATACCATGTATATCATTTGTTTCAGAAAAGGCTGTGCAAAGGAGACGATTTAACCTTTCGCCTGGAGAAATCCGGATGATTGTGCAGAAGCGAAAGGTCATTTCATCAGAATTTGTCGAACAGGCTCAAATTCTGTCTGTTCCCATACTTCTTGCATCAGGAAGCAGAAGCGATTTTTCTCCGTATTTCTGTCAAAAGGAGTACTTGCATTTACCTATTGCGGTAAATGCAAGTACTCCTTTTTATATTGTGTTCCTATTCCTCGTTGCCGCGGCCCGCCTTTCTCCTTTTCAAAACAACAACACAAACACGCCATGGACAAAAGGAGATTGTTATAATGAAAACTATCCGAGAAAATATTGTAAACCTTCTTGAAAACTACCCTACCATGCAGCGGCAGATCGCTTTGCTTCGATATGAACTGGAACATCCCGCCCATATTACTCCTAATGAACTGATCGGTGCCATGTCCTTTGCCAAAGGGGATGGCCTTGGCACTTCCTCAGGGCACATTTCCGACAAGACTCTGTACATCGCCATGAACTACCAACAGAAGGCTGAGTTGCTGAATTGCGAAGCTATAAATGAAGTGTCTAAACGTCTGATGGAGTTGGAGCAAACCATTGACCGTCTGCATTATTACCTTTCTTTGTTGGAGGAAAAGAAGCAGACTGTTCTCCGTCTGTATTACATCGAACATAAGCCGTGGGAAGCAGTCTGTCAGGAAATGACTGCGTCTTCCAAAACCATACGCCGGCTTCGAGAAACTGCAATCAATGAATTGACGAACATGTACTCTTTTGCTGCTGGGGAGAGTATCCCTTGATATTTCCTGTAATTTCCCCTCACATTCCCTGTAATTTCCATAGTCATAGCCCTTGCTTTTCCCCGTAGTCCTATGCTATGATTAGGCTACCAAGATAACACTCACAGCAGGCAGGTATGCAACAATGCATATCTGTCTGTTGTTTCTTTTCGTTCGTATCATGATTTTGTGGCATAAGCATTTCAAAATAAACACGCCGGAGACCTGATACATCTATTGCAAACGCCCAATAAGCGAGTGTAGAATAGATTTACGAGTTAGTATATGTACCTTGATAATTACATATCTTCGGCACACAGCAAGTGAGGGGGATTGTCATGCAGGAAACCAATCAGGGCATCGCCGTACAAATCAATCAAATGCCCGAAACCCTGACCGTTCGGGAAGTACAACAAATACTTCGCATCGGAAGGAACGCCGTATATAACCTTATGCACAGCAACTCCTTTCCGGTAATCAAAGTCGGTAATGCGATCCGCATCCCCAAGGAGCCTTTCTGTGCATGGCTATCTACTTCGCATGTTGTGTATTATTGAGGTAGGATCTTCCATTTTATCAGTATTGGAGGTTCTACAATGGCTACAAAGAAACGTTCAAACGGAGAAGGCTCCTATTGGCAGCTCCCGGATCGAAGCTGGGTCCACCAAATCACCATCGGCCGGAAAGAAAACGGAGCACCGGAACGAAAATCCTTTAAGGGCCGCACCAAAGCGATCTGTAATCAACGGAAAGCGGAATGGTTTGCAGAGCAGGAGGCTCTCAAGCAGGCCGAAACGGCGGTACAGTCCTCTTCGCAGACGCTGGCTCAACAGCTCGGACATGCCCCGGAGGCAGAAGAATTCTTTGAAACCGCTTTTCTGCACTGGCTTCAGTTGTATAAGGCACCGCCTACCAGAAAGGCATCCACCTATGCAAGCTATCTGGACACCTATCACACCCACTTCGCAGAAGCATTTGGGCAGATGAAGTTGTACACCATTACGCAGGATGTGGTACAGGATTACTACCAGAAAAAGCAGCTGAACGGAGCAAGAAAAGACGGAAGACCTGGCGGTCTGTCTCCCAAGACCATTCGCAACCATCACATGATCCTAAAAGACTTCTTTGACTATGCTGTAAAGAAGTACAAATTGGAGGATAATCCGACCACGGACACAAACCGTCCGGAGGTTGTCACACCGGAAATGCGTGTGCTTAGTGCCACAGAGATGCAGGTCTTTTTGGAAGAGGTCATGAAGGAGACACAACGAATCGCCATGCTGACGGCTCTGTTTGTTGGCTTCCGTGTTGGAGAATTGCTGGCACTGCACATTTCTGACTTCAACCTGCAACGGCAGACCCTGACAGTCAACAAGAATTTAATTCGGGTTTCCACTGCAGCACTTTCTCAGGATAATCCCACCATTCAAATTCTGAATTACGATCCGGAAAAGAAAACACATCTGATCATTCAAAGTACGCCAAAAACCAAAAGTTCCAACCGCGAAATTGCTATCTCCGATGGATTGTGCGAGCTTTTGGTTCGCCACTTATATACCCTGGCAAATTCCAGCTGGCCCAATCCGGATAATCTCATGTTTCCTTCCACCACAGGTACATATATCGATCCCAAGAGTTTCGAGATCCGCTTGGCTGCCGTATCCAAACGCTGTGAGATCCGCAAGGTCAATCCCCATGCGCTGCGGCATACGCTTGCCACCAGATTGGTGGAAGAAAAGACGCCGCTGAACATTGTGCAGGGTATCCTCGGGCACGCATCCATGGATACCACCAGAAAGTATTTGCACAAGAATCAAGACCTAGAGCGCAACGCCATCGAGCACATGTCCAACTACCTGAACACCGACCGGCTGGCCGTTGTTCCGCGGCCTCATGGTGGCAAATCTACCGGCAAATTTGCTGATATTCCGCTTCCGGTATTTCCGACAAGAGAGCGAAATCGTCCCGCCTAGTGTTAGGCAATGTTGCTCCGGTTGCATACCCGGTTGCAAATTGAAGCGGGAAGCAGTAAAAACTACTTCCCACCATTCCCAAAAAGATTTGCGACAAAAACGTGCCATACAGGCTCTTGCTATTTGCAACTGGCACCCCGGCATCTCCGCAAACCCTTGAAAACACTGGATTTACAGACACAGTTCCTATAAGCAAAGAAAAACTCGCCCACCTTTCGGTGAACGAGTTTTCAACTGGTTGCGGGAGCCGGATTTGAACCGACGACCTCCGGGTTATGAGCCCGACGAGCTACCGGACTGCTCTATCCCGCGATAGTGGACACCTTTGGTGCCTGAATAATATATCACATACAGGGGGTGTTGTCAATAATTATTTCCCGACCGGGTTCGACTGATTCCCCTTTTGAAAAAAATACATTGAAATTAAAGAGAAAAGGCGTATAATAGGAATGTAAGTTTTTACATCCGCTATTTCATCTAAGGAGCGTGACTAATCATGAAACTGATCATCAAAAACGATTATGATGCCATGTGCCAATGGGCTGCACAGCATATTGCCGATGCCATCAATCGGCACAAGAAAAGCCGTCCCTTTATTCTCGGCCTGCCCACAGGGTCTTCTCCTCTGGGCGTTTACAAGCGCCTCATCGAGATGAACAAGGCCGGCACCGTATCCTTCAAGAATGTTGTGACCTTCAACATGGATGAGTATGTGGGTCTGCCCAGAGAGCATGACCAGAGCTATTGGTACTTCATGCATGACAATTTCTTTGACCATATCGACATCCCCGCCGAAAACATCAACATTCTCAACGGTATGGCTGACGATCTGGAGGCCGAGTGCCAGCGTTACGAAGACAAGATCGCTTCCTACGGCGGTATTGACCTGTTCCTGGGCGGCAGCGGCGTAGACGGCCACATTGCCTTTAATGAACCCTTTACCTCTCTGGTTTCCCGTACCGGTGTCCGCGCTCTGACGGAAGATACTCTCATCGTCAACTCCCGGTTCTTCGACAATGACCCCAATAAGGTGCCCAAGACGGCTCTGTCTGTGGGTGTCGGCACAGTCTGCGATTCCAAGCAGGTGCTGCTTCTCATCAGCGGCCACAACAAGGCCCGCGCCCTGCGCCATTGTGTCGAAGGCGGCGTAGATCACGCATGGACCATCAGCGCTCTGCAGATGCATCCCGATGGCATCGTGGCCTGCGACGAGGCCGCCTGCGGCGGGCTGAAGGTGGGTACCTACAAGGACTTCAAGGAAATCTACAAGAACGAAAAGTAATCGCATTTATAAAAAACCTCCCTCTGATGAGGGAGGTTTTTTCGGTTTGCAATAATCAAAGCCTCCCCTTGAGGGGTGATTCCCCCAGCGGGGGAAATGTCAGCGAAGCTGACAGAAGGGGGGCGTGTGGCATTTGCGAAGCAAATGACGGAGAGGTGTGTGCAGGCAGTATCACAAATGCAGCAGACACCTCTCAGTCAGCGTTGCTGACAGCTCCCCTCAAGGGGAGCCTTTTTGCCTGTTGCTGTCCCTTGACGAAATCCATGGATTTGTTATAATGAAAGCAAATCAACCCCCGCGAGGTACCCTATGAAAAACAAAACGAAATGGCTGGCGGAGACGGCTCTGCTTCTGGCCCTGCTCATCACCCTCCAATGGGCCACCAAACCCCTGGGTCAGTTGGTCACAGGAAGCTGTGTCAACGGCGTTCTGGCCGTAGCTGCTCTGCTGACCGGCCTTGGAAGCGGACTGACTGTGGGACTTCTGTCTCCCGTTTTTGCATACTTTCTGGGCATCGCGCCCAATCCGGTCACCGTCTTTGCCATTATGGTGGGAAATGCCGTTTTTGTGCTGATTCTCAGGGCGAAAGGGAAGCTGCCGATTGTCTGGCTGGCGGCCTCCATCGCCAAATTTGCCACATTGTATTTGCTGGTGGCTGGGATAATTTGCGGCATCGCCGCTGACGGTCTTTTGGCAGCAGGGGTCTTGAAAGCCCCCATGCTGCAGGCATTGCCGGCGGCCTTTTCGTGGACACAGCTGTTCACAGCCTTAATGGGCGGCGGACTGGCCCTTTTGATCTGCCCCAGACTGAAAAAAGCCCTCCACCGGAGCTGATAAGGAGAAAAACCATGCGTGGAATCCCCTCTCTCATTACCGATATCCGCAAGAAAGTCTTTACAGAAGTGGCCCGGATGGCCTATGACGGCGGCGACTATTCCAAAGTGGATGAACTGCCCTATATCATCGTCCCCGGCGACCAGCCTATTCATCGGGAATCCGTCTTTTTGGAGCGGGCCATTGCCAGCGAGCGGATCCGTCTGGCCATGGGCCTTTCCCTGCGTCCCATTCAGACCCGTCATTTGCTGACCGAGGGCATGGATCAGGCGGCCATTGCCGAGCAGTACTACGAGCCGCCCCTCATCAATATCATCCCCTATGCCTGTCACCGCTGTCCCACCAACCAGTACCGGGTGACGGAAAGCTGCCAGAACTGTCTGGCGGCCTCCTGCCAGAAGGTCTGCCCCAAAGATGCGGTCAGCTTTATCAATGGCAAGAGCCACATCGACCCGGATAAGTGCATCCGGTGCGGCAAGTGCGCCAAGGCCTGCTCCTACAACGCCATCATCCATCTGGAGCGTCCCTGTGCCGCCGCCTGCGGTATGGATGCCATCGGCTCCGATGAGCAGGGCAGGGCTGTCATTGATCAGGACAAGTGCGTGGCCTGCGGTATGTGTCTGGTATCCTGCCCCTTTGGTGCCATTGTGGACAAGGGTCAGATTTTTCAGGTCATTCGCTCTGTCCTTCAGGGCGATCAGGTCATTGCCATCGTTGCCCCGGCCTTTATCGGCCAGTTCGGAAAGCACTCCACCCCCGGGAAATTCATCGCTGCTATGAAAGCACTTGGTTTTGCCGAAACGGTGGAAGTCGCCGTAGGGGCCGATATGTGTACCATTGAGGAAGCCAAGGACTTTCTGGAGAAAGTCCCCCATGAACAGCGGTATATGGCCACATCCTGCTGCCCTGCGTGGCATTCCATGATCTATAAACTTTTCCCCGGCGAAGCGAAAAACATCTCCATGACGCTGACCCCTATGGTCTTTACGGCACGGCTGATGAAAAAGAAGTTCCCCGGCTGCAAAGTAGTTTTTGTTGGTCCCTGTGCTGCAAAGAAGCTGGAGGCCATTCGTTCCGACATTCGGTCCGATGTGGATTTTGTCCTGACCTTTGAGGAATTGGGCGGTATGTTGGAAGCCAGGGGGATCGATTTTGAAACCATCGAATCGGAATCCGGTCTGAACGAAGGAACTGCATCCGGCCGTGGGTTCGCTGTTTCCGGCGGCGTAGCCGGGGCTGTGGCGGACCTTATTCACCGGACTCAATCTGAAACAGAAGTCAAAACTGCCCGGGCAGAAGGCCTGCGAGACTGCCGAAAACTGATGCTTCTGGCAAAGGCCGGAAAATATGACGGATACCTTTTGGAAGGCATGGCCTGTCCCGGCGGCTGTGTTGCCGGTGCAGGAACGCTGCTGCCGGTGGAACTGGCTGCCACGGTGGTGAGCCGCTATCAAAAGGAAGCCAAGGCAGAAAGTCCGCTGGAGAGTGCCTATCGTGACCATGGCGAAACGCTGGATTGAGAGGTGTCCCATGAATATTGTTATTACCGGAGGAAGCCGTGGAATCGGTGCTGAGGCGGTCTGTTATTTTGCTGCCAAAGGACACCGGGTCCGGTTTCTCTACGAAAAAAATCACGAAGCTGCCCGATCTGTCTGTGAAATTTCAGGCGCAGAAGCCGTATGCTGTGATGTGGCAGACAAAGCTGCCGTCGCTGCAGCGCTTGCGGACTTCGGCCCGGTGGATGTTTTGATCAACAACGCCGGAATCGCCCACTACGGGCTTCTTTCCCAAATTGGAAAAGAACAATGGGACCGGATGTTTGCGGTCAATGTCCATGGTATGTACCACTGTATTGATGCCGCTCTGCCCGGAATGCTTTCCAACCGGTCCGGCTGTATTATCAATGTATCCTCTATGTGGGGGCAGACAGGGGCCTCCTGTGAAGTCTGCTATTCCGCCTGTAAGGCGGCGGTCATCGGGTTGACCAAGGCGCTGGCCAAAGAATTGGGGCCATCCCATATCCGGGTCAACTGTATTGCTCCCGGTGTGGTTTTGACGGATATGTGCGCCCACATTGATCCGCAGGTCATGGATGCCCTGCGGGAGGAAACACCGCTGAACTGCCACGGCACACCGTCTGATGTGGTGCAGGCCATGGACTACCTGATTTCTGCAGGATTTGTCACAGGGCAGGTGCTGCCGGTCAACGGCGGCATGGTGATATAATCAGGACGACAAAACAAGGAGGACCTTTCATGCAGTATCTTCTTGCCCATGATCTGGGAACTTCTGGCGACAAGGCTACTCTTTTCTCCACAGAAGGAACGCTCATTGCCAGTTTTGTGGAAGGCTATCCCTGCCGCTACTTTGACGGCAACCGGGCGGAGCAAGACCCGGAGGAATGGTACGCGGCTGTGTGCCGGGTGACGAAAAAACTCACGGCTGATATAGACCCAAAGGAGATCGTGGGCATCAGTTTTTCCGGCCATATGATGGGTGCTGTGCTGTTGGACGAAAAGGGGGAGATCATCCGCCCTGCGATCATCTGGGCCGACCAGAGAGCCACAGCACAAATGCAGAAATTGTCCGTCACCCTGGGGGATGATCGGTTTTATAAGATCACCGGCAACCGAAACAACCCCACCAACTCCATCTGCAAAATCATGTGGGCCATAGAGCAGGAGGACCTTGGGAACAAACTGGACAAGGCCGTTAACTGCAAAGACTATATCATCTATCGGCTGACCGGACATCTGGGTACGGACTATTCCGATGCTTCCGGTACCGGAGCCTTTGATTTGAACAACTTCTGCTGGTCGCAGGAGGTTCTGGAGGCTGCCGGTGTACCCCGGTCTGTAATGCCGGAGTGTTTTCCCTCCACAGCATTGGCGGGAAAAATCACGAAAGAGGCTGCGAAACGGACGGGGCTTGCAGAAGGAACGCCTGTGTTCTGCGGCTGCGGTGACGGTACGGCAGCCTCTGTGGGCACAGGTATTGCGGAAGTGGGGCAGGGCTATATCAGCCTTGGTACTTCCGCATGGATCAGTTATTTGGATGATAGCCCCTGCCTGGATCCTCAGGCCCGAACCTTTAATCTGGCCGGTATGGAAAAGGGAAGCGTGTATCCTCTGGGCAGTATGCAGGCTGCCGGAGCTTCTTATAGCTGGATGCGGGAGCAGCTCTGCCGGGGAGAAAAATTGGATGCACAGCGGCTGGGGACGGACATTTACCGGCAGATCAACGATCAGATCGCCCAAGTGTCCATAGGCTCCGGCGGTGTTTTGTATATGCCCTACCTTATGGGAGAGAGAAGCCCCTGGTGGGATGCCGATATTCAAGGTGCCTTTCTGGGCCTGAAACAGGAGACGACCCACGCCCAGCTTCTTCGGGCTGTTATGGAGGGTGTTTCTATGAATCTGGCTCTGATTCTCCGGGTGTTCCGGGGCAAACGCAGCTTTGACAGCCTGAAGATCATCGGCGGAGGAGCCAAGGATATTATATGGCGGCAGATGTTGGCGGATGTGCTCCATGTCCGCATTGAGAAACTGAACCTGCTGGAGGAAGGCTGCTCTCTTGGTGCAGCCATGGCGGCGGGTATTGGCGCCGGGGTCTATGAGGATGCCTCCGCCATCTCGAAATTTCTTGCAGTGGATCATGTGTGTGAGCCGGATCCGGTTCGGGCAGAGCAATATGACCGCCTCACGGATCGCCTCGTGGATGCCTATGAGAGACTTCGTGGTTTTTATTAAAGGGAAAAAAGAAAAGCCGGTGGATAAACCACCGGCTTTTTGTTCCCCCAAATGGGAGCTGTTGCAAAGGCATATGTTTGGTCAGGAAAGAAAAGACAGGGGCAAAAAAAGTACCGGTTGATGAAGCAGATACAGCAGCAGAGAGTGTCTGCCGCACCAACAGAAAAAACGAACGATCGGGCCTTGTGACGGAAAACGGGGCAGGAGGGAATGCTTGTTTTTATAAACTGTTCGCCCGATGATGTTTCCCAGAAAAAACCATCCCAAATAGGGAACAAGGGGGAAATAGTCTCCCGAAGCAAACCCTGCACCGGTCAGTCCCAGAGGGAATAGCCAGATCTGGCTTACGGTCATTCGGGAAAACAGGCGGCCCAGGAGCAGAATTCCCACACCCAGAGCTGCCAATATCCCTATGGGCAGCCGTTTTGTCAGGGGATAGATCATCATGCAAATCCCAAGCAGATGCAGGATCCCGAACTGTATCACCAGATTGGAGGGCAGAAGCTTCAACCACGCCATACCATAGGTGACAGCGGTGATTCCCATGGCACACAGAAAGATCAAAAGACCCCGGCGAACCGGATGCCGGCCCAAAGTGGCACACAGGCCGGAAAGCAGAATGAATAAAATGCTGCTGTACGCCATGGTCAGCCGGAGAAAGGGGTTCTCCAACAGCTTCAGACCGAAAAAGATCTGCAAATCGAAGCATAGGTGAAGAAAAATCACCCACAGGATGCAGAACCCCCGAAATGCATCCAATTCCCAAATTCGTTTTCTTTCAAATTCCATAAAATACCTTTCCCGATTTTGGTTAGAATGATACTTGTTTTTTATTCGACCCCTCTTTACAAGAAGCCACATTTTTTGTAAAATATTATGTGAACCACCAAAGAGGAGGGGACGAGATGGATTTGGATCAGCTGGAGCAGGAACTGGACGACCTGCTGGACGATATCCATAAAATAATAGATGAAGAGAAAGTGCCGGATTCGGAGATAGATCTGCCGGATCTGAGCCCTTATTTGGGAGAGGATATGCAGGAACAGGAAGCGGTTTGCGAACCTGCACCCACGGAAAAACCTCACCCGACCTATTGGACACAAACACAGAAGCTGCCGAAGCATGTGGCAATGCTGCAGAACAATCAGGAAGCGGCCTACGCACAGTGGCTCTACGAGCAGGGGCAGGAGGAGCCTGCAGAAACAGAATCGGAGGAGCTTCCCGGGGAGCACACGCAAAAAGCCGGCCATCGGGGACATCATGGCTTCCGAACTCTTGTTTCCATTCTGCTGGTTTTGGCTTTGGCCACTATGATTGCTGCTGTTTTTCTGCTTCCTACTCAGCCGGAAGCAGATATGGGGCTTGGCCCGCGCAGGCCTGCTGTTTCCACGATTTTGCTGGCAGGGACAGATCAGGAAGGCACTCGGACCGATACCCTTATGCTCCTGACCATTGACCGGCCTCAGAGAAGCATCTGCCTTGTAAGCATTCCGCGGGATACGCTGGTCAACGGCAGTTACAGCGTTCCTAAAATCAATTCCGTATATGGAGCAAACAACGGCGGCACAGAGGGCGTGGAAATGCTTTTGACCCGGGTGGCCGAATGCATTGGCTTCCGTCCCGATGGGTATATGCTCATTCGTATGGATGCCTTTACGGAGTTGGTGAATCAGCTGGGCGGCATCTATTTTGATGTCCCGGTGGATATGTTCTACAATGACCCCGGTCAGGACCTTTACATTGACTTGCAGGCAGGACCGCAGATGTTGGACGGCCAGCAGGCTATGGGCGTCATGCGGTTCCGTTCCGGGTATGCCGATGCGGATCTGGGCAGGGTACAGGTGCAGCGGGACCTGATGGCTGCATTTATGGATCAACTGCTCAGTATGCGGGGAGTGGCACAGTCGCCGCAGCTTTTGAATACGCTTCTGAAGCACACGGATTCGGATCTGACGGTTTCCAACTGCCTTTGGCTGGCTGAGGCGGCACTGCTGTGCGATCTTCGCGGGGTTCAAAGTGCGACCCTGCCGGGAAATGCCCGTAATTTCCCCGGAGGTTCTTATTATGTATTGGATCCCGAGCTGGTGGCACAGGCTGTAAACACCTACTGCAATCCCTATGAAACGCCTGTGACCATAGAACACTTGAATATCAGACAAGGATAACACCATGAAAGAATTTTACATTGACCGGCAGAAATATATGGGGCGGCCTGTGCGTACCACCGGTGCCGGGACGGCTGCCGATCCGGTTGATCGGATCCCTGCTGAGCTTTCCTGCTATGATTTGCTGGATTCTCTGGGAATCCTGTACGGCCGGGTGGATCACAGTTATGCAGATACCATCGAAGATTGTCACGCCGTGGAACAGGTTCTGGGCTGGCCGGTGTGCAAAAATCTGTTTCTTTGCAACCGGCAAAAAACCCAATACTATCTGCTCATGCTGGAGGGGGACAAGGTGTTCAAAACCAAGGACCTGTCCAAACAACTGGGAGTGTCCCGGCTGAGTTTTGCCGGGGCAGAGGATATGGTGGCTCTGCTGGGTGTTCACCCCGGCTCTGTCACGGTTTTGGGGCTTATGAATGACAAAGAGAATAAAGTGCAGTTGGTTATGGACAAGCCTGTTTATGAGGGGGAGAATGTCTCCTGCCATCCCTGCATCAGCACCTCTACCCTTGTTATGTCCCGGACAGATCTGCTGGAAAAACTTCTGCCTGCCATAGGGCATAGCCCCATTGTGGTGGACCTGCCTGACCCGGAAGAAGGGGATGCGGTATGACGGTCTATATTACCACCCCCGTAAAAGACCACCACCGCCTGTGGATGAAGGAAGCTGCCGGCGGCTGCAGGTTGGTCTATGCACAAGATGGTGAATGTGCGATAAAAACGGCTGAGATCATCATTGGTGACTGCAGCCCCAAAGAGCTGAAACAGGCTCAGAACCTCAACTGGTTTCATCTGGTATGGGCCGGGGTGGATCGCTACCGGATAACGGATCTTCCTGCCGGCGCATTCTTTACCAACGGCTCCGGGGCTTATGGTGTGACCATTGCAGAGCATATGGTGGCCTGTATGCTGTCTTTGTATCGGCAGCTGCGCCATTATGACCGGCTGCAGTCCCTTCATCAGTGGGACGGAGCATGGCAGGAGGATACGCTGGAAGGAAAAACGGTGCTGATTCTTGGCACCGGAGATATCGGTCAGGCACTTGCCAAGCGGCTGCAGGGCTTTGATTGCCGGGTTTTGGGCATACGCAGGAAGAAGGAATCTCTGCCGTATTTTGAGAGAATCGATACGCTGGAACAGCTGGATGACCTGCTGCCTGAAGCGGATGTGGTAGCCTGCTGCCTGCCGGGAACACCAAGCACAGCCGGTTTGCTGAACCGGGACCGACTGTACCGGATGAAACCCACCGCACTGCTTTTGAATTGCGGCCGGGGCAGTCTCATCGATACCAAAGCATTGGAGCAGGCATTGGCGGAAAATCGCCTTGGGGGCTGTGCGTTGGATGTTACCGACCCGGAACCCCTTCCGGCAGACAGCCCGCTCTGGGAAATGGAACATGTGATTTTGACACCCCATATATCCGGCGCCAGCTTTGGCCATGTTGAGCAGATGGAGGACCGAATATACCGCTTGGCGGCAGAGAACCTCCGTCGATATTTAGCGGCAGAACCTCTTTTGAACCGGGTAGACTTTACTGCGGGATATTGAAAGCGATCAAAACAAACAGCAAAGACACACTCGAATCAGGGTGCGTCTTTGTTGTTTTATTCAATTGCTGAGACATCTCCGGTCATGCCGTGAATCTGAAAGGTACCTGTGTCTGTTTCCAATTGCCAGACAGGACGCAGTCGAACAACGGAGGCGGCTGCCGTCTCCGATCGGACATAGCCCTGATACACAGAGGTGATGGAACTGCCCACCCAACCCAGAGAATACCGGGCATCCAGAAACGCAACCAGAGCATCTGTGGCAGAAATGCAGGCTTCGCTGCTGACACGGCGGAGGGAATCGATGTTGGTGAAAAACACTCCATCCATGCCGGTGAGGCAATTATCGGTGTAGGTGAAGGTCAATCCGCCGGAAAACACCGGCAGATCCAGAACCGTCTGGGTGGCTGTGATGGTACAGACACCGTTGTCCAACTTCCGAACCTGCGGAAGCGGAAGATGGGGGATATCCATGGCATTTAACCGTTTGCGGCAGTCACGCATCGGATCCTGAACCGGAGGACTGTCCGTGAAGCGGGCAGAAAACTCACCGTTTCGGCTGAAACTGCACTCGCCCAGATTGGAACGGTAGGCGCTGAGGTAACGGGAGGAATCGTCCTGAACCAACAGTTGATCGCCCAGGAGGATCTTGGCGGCCTGCAGGTCGGATTGACTGTTTTCTTCCAGTTCCAGAACATACAGGGGGATGGTTTCCGGGATGGTCTCCGGGCTTAGGGTGATTTCCTGCTTTTCATAAAGACTGCAAAGAGATTCCCGCATGGAATCTTCCTGATTGCGGATGGAGATCCGGCTGGGCAGCACCAGCACAGCCAGGGCAATGTTGGCCAGAAGGAGAATAAAAATGGCGAGGGTCTTCATCTTTGGTGCAGGCAAGAGCGCACCTCCTTTTTACTTCGCCCAGCCGACAGCCAATTTCTCGGCTGCGGCGTGGTATTGCAGTTGCAGCGATCCGTTTTTCGGCAAAACGGCTGCGGCTTGAACAGGGGGCAGCAGTTTTTGCGGTTGACCGGTAAAGGCAAAGCGGACAGCCCGCACATTCAGCTCTGTGACGGTTTTTCCGGTGAATGTCACCTCTGCTGCCGGGCCATCGGCCCATCGAACCGGCACACCGTTGAGTACGTATTCGAAGGTACAAACGGTGACAGCTTCCTTTTGGCTGAAGCCGGACAGATACAGCCTGGCTCCGCTTTCGGAACTGTCCACAGCCAGACTCAACAGAGTTCTGGCTGTTTCCACCAAACGCTCCGGACTGCTGCCGTCAGCGGTGATCCGTTCTGAGGTCGCAGCAAAGCGAATATCTCCGTCAGCGGAAATTTTCAAACTGCCTCCGGGCTCGCTGAAATGCGTTACATTGGTACTGTCCGTATAGCGGCTGTCGTCATAGGGGTTGAAACCAAGATCATTGGCCAGGGTTTCCACATACCGGGTGGTGCAAAGAGTCTCGATCCGGGCGGCCCGTACAGAGGGTGCGGCAGCGGGAAGAATGGACAAAGAGGACAAATGACTCTGTGCTTCAAAGGCAAACTGAGAGCCGTCCTCGGAAAACTGCTCCAAGAGGGCAGAAAAGGCGGTGGGATCCACAAGGGTAGGCGCCCGCAGACAGGAGGCTCCCTGCAGATACAGCCAAACCTGATCGTCCTCCAGAACCAAAACATACTGAATGCTGCTTGGCAGCTCCTGTTCCGGGGCTGCGTCCAACCATGCGGCTACCAGACTTGCAGGCAGAGGAAAACCATAGTCAAAGCACACACTGGGCCGGGCCAATGCCTGCGTCAAAAGAAATTGGCGCACCACAGTGAGCGGTTCGGCTGTATCCAACGCCTGACCCAACATGCTGCCCAGTGTTTCATAAGCGGCATCCAGTGCGGCAAAATCCCATTGTGCGGTATGCCGGCCGGAAGAATTTCGGATGGAAATGGTCATAGGCTGGGCGGCACTTTGCTCAAGCTGTGCATCGGCAACATAAGCCAACTCTGCAGCGGGCAGACCCAGAAGGGGCGCCAAGGGCTGCAATACGGTGGAGAGCCATGGTGTGCTGCGGATGGCATCAGAAGGGATGGAAGCTGCAAATAGAAGAACAAGGGAGAATATCAAAAGAATAATCAGCCCTGTTTTGACCGCTTCCAACACAGATTTCTTCATATTTACCGCTCCTTTCTTCAAGATAAAACCATTATACCGCAAATGGAACCATTTTGGTAGAGGGGGAAAAGAAAAATGCTGTGCATCGGCCCGATACACAGCTTTTTCTGTTTTTCGAACACCCGCCGAAACGAGTGTTCCCTTGTTGGGATAAACTGCACTACTTGATACAATGCAACGCTAATTGTCGGAGCGTTGCATTTGGTTTTTAACTGCAACGCTGCACCTGACATAGATCTTAATCCTGCAAAAGATATTTGATCATTTTCTCCGGCATATCTATAAATTGCTTTGTTATCTTGTAATGCTCCGTTTCCCGATATCCCACCTTGTGAATCCCATCTCCGGAAAATTGCAGAATATCCGCATTGGGATAAGCCATCAGGATCGGGGAATGCGTAGCAATAATAAACTGAGAGGCGTCCTTCACCAGATCATCAATCACCACTAACAATTCCATCAACCTCTGCGGGGACAGGGCAGACTCAGGTTCGTCAAGGATGTACAGCCCCTTGCCTTCAAAGCGATTCATCGCCAACGCCAAGAAAGATTCGCCGTGGGATTGCCCATGAAGAGAAACTCCACCGTAACGACCCAGATTGCCGTTTTCATCCAAATAGCTGGCAGTATTGTAGAAGCTCTCTGCTCTAAGAAAGAATCCATCCTTTGGATATGCAGCTTTTATCAGCGTTAGGTAATCACACAAATTGGAATGTGTTCTTCGGGTAGAGAAAAGATGCTCTCTTGATCCGCCTTCTCCATTAAATCCCATCCCTACAGCAATGGCTTCCACCATGGTCGATTTTCCGGTTCCGTTTTCACCTACAAAAAAGGTAACCGGCTTTTCCAATGAGATTCTTTCTACTTCTTTCAGATAGCGGATTGCCGGAATATTGAACGGATATCTATCTGCATCAAAATTTCCGCTAAGCCGGATCCCTTTTAAATAGTTCATATAAAAAACCTCACTTTAAAATGAGTTATCGGCTGCATTATAATGCGGAACGTGTCCAATAAACATCCCTCAATTTGAAAAGGGCATAAAAAACGATACCCCTTTTGACACGATTGTATCAAAAGGGGTATCAGTTATGGTGCGGGCATGGGGACTTGCCGAATGCTGCGGCTGAGCCTTGCATTCTATCCGCTCAGCGACCATGGAGCGTTGCTCCACAGTACCCGCTTCGCGCTTTTCGCTAAAAACAGCCCACCGGGCTGTTTTCTTTACGCTCAAACCCTCTCGGGTTCAAGTCCCCATAAAACAAGGGAACACCCGCCGAAACGAGTGTTCCCTTGTTGGTGCGGGCATGGGGACTTGCCGAATGCTGCGGCTGAGCCTTGCATTCTATCCGCTCAGCGACCATGGAGCGTTGCTCCACAGTACCCGCTTCGCGCTTTTCGCTAAAAACAGCCCACCGGGC
>JAZRTT010000049.1:0-42427 GCA_045652125.1 Candidatus Avilachnospira sp.
TTGGCTGTCAGGAAAGGAGACTAACTTATGAAAAAACTGCTTGCTTTACTGTTGGCGCTGCTGATGGTGCTGTCTTTGGCCGCTTGCAGCGACACACCTCCCGGCGTGGAGGAGGACGGCCCCGGCGGACTGGAAGACGTCAGCGACCCACCTGTGGAAGATCTTTCCATCTATCCCGGCCAGGAGCCCTTTGGCAGCGAGACTGCCTGCGGACAGGTCGTGGAGCTTCCCGGCATTGCCCAACTGGAGTACATCGGCAGTAAGATCGTTACCGATGAATATGACGATCCCACCCTGCTGAGTGTCTTTCTGTTTACCAATGAGGGCGACTACGAAGACTGCGCCTCCTGGTGTATGGACACTTACGCCTATCAGGGCGAAGAGGAACTGTGGGCAACTTCTTTCACCTACAACGATGTGGTGCTGGATGAGTCCCTTTATGAAGAGATCGATGCCGGCGATAGCCTGGAGATCTGCTATGTGTATAACCTGGAAAATCTCAGCGAGCCCGTGGTCTTCAGCTTCGCCAATGAGTTTGAAGAAGTGGGTCCCGTGGAGTTCACCGTGGATCTGTCCGAAGTGGAAAACTGCATGACCGTGGCAGAGGGCATGGATGGCTATTATGTCGTCAGCTATCTGTACGAAAGTGGTGAGACCCTTGAGTATGGAGATCTGGAAGAGCTTGGCATGCTGAGCAACACCTATGTGGAGCTGTATGATGACGGCACCGGCGTCCTCAGTATGGCCGGCGAAGTCATGGACCTCACTTATGGCGCGATGTGTTTCTACATCGGAGATATCGTTCTGGACTACTACCTGGAAGACGGCGTTCTGACCCTGGAAGGCGATGACCTGTACTACGAGTTCACGCTGGGCGAGCCTGTGGAGGAGATTCCCGAAGAAGAAAGCACCTTTGTTCCCGAGACGCTCACCACCGACTATGGCAACATCTCCATCACCACCCAGGAAGGCTGGACCTTGGGCGAATCCAAGAGCAACTACTCCCTGACCCTGTACAACGATGTTACGGTCTGGCTGGATATCGTGGACGTGGAACTGAACACCATGGAGGATGAAATGGAGTATGTCCAGCTGGCTCTGGCAAGCTGCGAATACGAGGAAGTCACCATTGGCGATAACACCTATCAGATGCTGCAGGATCTGAGCTTCCCGCCGCTGACCTATCTGGTGGGCGAGACCAACAACGGCTATGCCTTTGTGGTGGAAGTCCGCGGTGTGGAGCCGGATGCCGTTATGGATATGCTGGAGAGCATCCGGATCAACTGATCGATCAAACCGCAGCAGGAGGTAGCTTATGAAATATGTGATTCGAATCGGGAGCATCCTGCTGACCCTGCTTGTGCTGGTGGCCTGCGGCGAAGTGCCGCCGCAGGAACAGCCGGCGGTGGAAACGGAAGAAGTCCGGCAGGATCTGTCCGTCTTTGCAGGCACTTACCGGGACTGCGTCCCGGAAGAAGCTGATGAAGGTTTTGTGCAGATCACAGACTGGGGCGATTTCCTGATACTGGAGCATTTTCTGTGTATGGAAGGCAGTGTCTATTCCTTCTGGGCAGAGGAGTTCTGGCCCTACGAGGGAAGCCGGCAGGAGGATATGGTCTACGGCCAAAGCCAGACGTTCTCTTTGATGACCGCAGGAG
Source organism: Candidatus Avilachnospira sp. (assembly GCA_045652125.1). Classification (GTDB taxonomy): domain Bacteria; phylum Bacillota; class Clostridia; order Oscillospirales; family Oscillospiraceae; genus Avoscillospira. Next base: position 1,659 of record JAZRTT010000049.1, read on the forward strand.
ACCTCTATGATACCATGCCCCGGAACCGCTCCATTGCTCTGACCGATGAAGGCGTGGTGCTGAATTATGACGATTCCGATGCAGATTACTATGTGACCGACCCGGAATTTTCCTATCATTCCACTCCGGAAGAACTGCGGCAGATGCTGGAAGGGACTGCACAGACCCAGGACCAACTGACGGGCCTATGGAGATGGACCAACGGAGACGAAGCCCTTTGTCTGACTTTCCGGGAGGACGGCACGGTATGGTTTTTGCAAAAGAAAGCCGGCGAGCCGGCGCAGGTCTATGAAGGTATTTTTTCCGCAGACAAAAAGACCGTGGAGGTCGTGGCGGAAAAGCTGGGGGACGGGAAATATCCCCACCGAATGACATGGGAATGGCTGGTGGACCGGGACAATATGCTGTGGCTGACCTTTGAGGATCAGCGGCAGGTCATTTTCCTGCCCACAGAAGAGACACCACCCCCTGCCATGGATCGGCAAAGGGCGCTGGCTTATATTGGCAGTCATTATGACATCGCCGATGACTACGAAGATCAGTACGGGACTGCCTATACCTACACCTACCGGATGCCTCAGTACTACGGTTATGATGCAGCGGTCATGGCGGTCAATGAACAGATTCGGGAGAAATACGCCTCCCTGATCGAAATGGAACTGCAGGCCATGAATCAGGGCGAATTCATCAGCTATACGGATGTGAACTGGGAATCCGCTGTGTTTGAGGATGTTTTGTATCTCCATGTCTATGCCGACTGCTTTAACTGGCAGGAGCATGATGCATGGTATTACGATCTGCAGACAGGTACATTTTTGACCACGCAGGAAGTTCTTGATCGGCTGCTGCTGGATCACGATTACTTCCTCACCGCCGTCAGAGACAACGCGCAAGACGTTTTTACCTCGTATTTTTCAGACATTCCCAAAGAAGAACGGGCAGAATACGGCTACTATGAAATGCTGGAATGGACGTTGTCCGATGAGGCGGTGAATTTCGACCTGCCCATCTTCGTCAATTCCGAAGGCAGCATCGCCGTCTATGCCCGAATCGGCTCCATGGCGGGAGCCGGAGAATTTCGTGAAGTACTGTACCCCTTTGACGGTGCAGTCGGTTAAGAATAAAAGGAGGAATTAACATGGCAAGTATCACTGAAATGGGAAAAGCCGTATCTGCGAGAACCTTTGAGATCCCCGCACCTTTGTCTATTGAGGACATTTTCGGCAAACTCCAGACCAGAGCAGCCGCCTTCCAGATGCCCTTTGATCTGAAAAAAGGCATCGGCGGTCTGCACATCGTGTTCAAAAAGGAAAAGGTCACCGATGTGATCATCCACATTTCCGTCAAGGAAAACACCGTCAAGGTCACACCTCTGGTGCAGGAGAACGCTTCTTCCGTGTCCATGGGCGGTATTTCCATGCGGACGGATAAAAACAGCCTGGGCAGAAAGGGCGTTAAGGGCATGCTGGATCTGCCCATGCAGAGAGGTGCCTACATCGATCTGGTGACGGATACGGCAAAGAAGATTCTGGCCGGAGAAGCGGTGGAAGATTTTGTCCATCCCACGGAAGAAGAAGTGGAAGCCGCCATCAATCCCCCCAGAAGCTGGATCGTGACGTTGATTCTGTGCCTGCTTCTGGGCGGCTTCGGCGTCCATCGATTCTATGTGGGCAAGATCGGTACCGGCATCCTGTGGCTGCTGACCGGCGGTGTTTTCGGTATCGGCTGGCTGGTGGACTTCATCAAGATTTTGGTCAATAAATTCACCGACAAGGAAGGCAGACCGCTGGAAAAGAAGTGATCTGTGCCCTTTTCCAAATATAGAATCCTATTTGTGATTCTTGCTGATTTTTGCCCCGAAAGCATTTGCTTTCGGGGCATTTTTTCGGTTTGACCGTTCATTGACAGGACTGGCATGATTTTTTATACTGGAAATATAAATAGGGATAAGTGGTGGAGTCTGTTATGGGGCATTGCCCGATTATCCGAAATATACGCAAAATCGGAGACAGAACCATTTTCAGGTTTTGTCTCTTTGCGTTTTTGGAGGCAGATCCCCGTCCCTGCAAAGAAAGGTAAGGTGAAATCTATGGAGATCCAGCTCAGTTTGTTCTACGGTCTGGCCTTTTTGATCGCGGCATTGGCCTTCGCCTTTGCGGCCTATTTGTATCTGTGGGTCAAAAGGCAGCCGGTAGAAAACAGCACCATTCGCGATGTGGCGCAGCTCATCAAAGAGGGCGCCAATACCTTCATGCGCAGGGAATATAAGATCCTTGCCCGGTTCGCCATGGTCATTGCCGTCATCATTTTCGTGCTGATGCCCATCCCGGTGTGGAAGAGCAATGTGGTGAGCAACGCCGCCATGGCGATCTCCTATCTCATCGGTACGGCTCTTTCGGCTGTGGCCGGTAAGATCGGCATTCTGGTGGCTACCTTATCCAATGCCCGTGCCGCCGAAGGTGCCCAGAAGGGCATTAAGCCCGCTTTCCTTATTGGCTTCCGCGGAGGAGCGGTCATGGGTCTTTTGGTGGTGGGATGCTCCCTGTTGGGTGTGGCTGCCATTTTGTGGGCCACCGGAGATGCTTCTATTTTGCTGGGCTTTTCCTTTGGTGCCAGCTCTCTGGCCCTGTTTGCCAAAGCCGGCGGCGGTATTTTCACCAAAACCGCCGACGTTTCCGCCGACCTGACCGGCAAGGTGGAACTGGGCATCGCAGAGGACGATCCCCGGAATCCTGCAGTTATTGCCGACAATGTAGGTGACAACGTAGGTGACGTGGCCGGTATGGGTGCAGACCTGTTTGACTCCAATGTGGCTGCCATGGCTTCTGCTTTGGTTATTGCCCAGAGTCTCGGCGGCGAGCTCAACGTGAAGACCGTATTCTGCTATGCGATTTTAGGCCTTCTGTCCTCCATCATCGGTATCGCTACGGCCCGTATCGGCAAACACGGCTCTCCCACCAGAGCCTTGAATGCCTCCACCTATGTGACCACGGCTGTATTTCTTGTGCTGACAGCCATTGCCACATGGTTCTTCGGCTTTGCCTGGAGAATCTGGGGCGCGGCCTCCACGGGCCTTTTGGTGGGTGTCATCATCGGTATCACGACGGATTATTTTACCGATGACACCAAGCCTATCGTCAGGAAAGTGGCCCATGCTTCTGCTTCCGGCCCTGCCTTTACGGTTTTGTCCGGTGTGGCCTACGGCTTCCTGTCTGCTCTGCCTGCCATGGTTGGTATCGCCATTTCCGCATTGGTGGCCTATCAGCTCTGCGCTCCCATGGGTGACGGATATGCGGTATTCGGTATCTCCATGGCGGCTGTGGGTATGCTCTCCATCGTGGGCATGATCATTTCCAACGATGCTTACGGACCCATTGTGGACAATGCCAGAGGCTTGGCGGAAATGGGCAGTCTGGGCGAAGAGACCATTCAGATTGCCGATGAACTGGACAGCGCCGGCAATACGGTCAAGGCTGTGACCAAGGGCTTCTCCATTTCTGCTGCCGGTCTGACGGTTATTTCCCTGCTGGGTGCCTTTATGGCAGAGGCCAATCATGCATTGGAAGCTGCCGGCAAGGCGCTTATCACCGGTTTTGATATTATGTCCCCTACCGTATTCTTTGGTATTTTGATCGGTGCAGCTATCCCGGCGGTGTTCTCCGCTATGCTGATTTTGGGGGTAGATAAGAACGCTCAGCGGATGGTGGAGGAGATCCACCGTCAGTTCCGCACCATTGTGGGGCTGAAAGAATGCAAAGAGGGTGTGAAGCCTGACTATGACCGCTGTATCGATATTGCCACCACCGGAGCCCTGAAGGAACTGATTCCTGCCGGTCTTATGAGCATTTTGTCCACAGTGGCGGTGGGTTTGATCGGCGGCCCGGAAGCCATCGGCGGCTTCCTGCTGGGCAATATTGTTTCCGGTTTGCTGTTGGCGCTGTTCATGTCCAACGCCGGCGGCCTGTGGGATAATTCCAAGAAATATGTGGAAGCGGGCAACGAAGGCGGAAAGGGCAGCGAAGCCCACAAATCTGCCGTTATCGGTGATACGGTCGGTGACCCCTTCAAAGATACTGCAGGCCCCTCCATCAATACCCAGATCACGGTGGTCTCTCTGGTGGCATCTTTGTGCTCCACCCTGTTTGTAGCCATTTCCCTCTTTGGATAAGATTTTAACAAAAAACATCCCGCTGTGCCAAACAGGCACAGCGGGATGTTTTTTCATCCGGCCTGCTTCTTTTTTTCTTGACACTGGCGGTCGAAACAATTAGAATATACAATTGAGAGTAGTATGGCAAGTCTGCGTTTTAGGGGAACTCAGCCGAGCCTTTGTCTTTCAACCGCATACCTTTGTTTTCCCAAATTACGATAAGGAGGTGGGTCCGAAACTTATGAAATTGGTAGTTGCCATTGCCCTGATTGCCGCCGCATTTGTGATCAGTGGTATTATTTTCTTCCTGATCGGCACCGCATACCGCAAAAAGATCGCTGAAAAAGAAATCGGCAGCGCGGAAGAAGAAGCGCGCCGCATCCTCAATGAAGCCATTAAAAGCGCTGAAAGCAAAAAGCGTGAAATGATGCTGGAAGCCAAGGAAGAAATTCATAAATCTCGAACCGAAAATGACCGTGAAATGAAAGAGCGCCGTGCAGACCTGCAGAAGCAGGAGCGCCGCTTACAGCAGAAAGAAGAAACGCTGGACAAGAAAATGGACGCCCACGAGAAAAAGGAGGAGGAACTGGCCAAAAAAATGGCCAATGTTGCTGCGACTCAGGAAGAAGTGGATGCCCTGAAGGCCAGCCAGATGGCGATGCTGGAGAAGATCTCCGGATTGAGCAAGGAGGACGCCAAAAATTATCTGCTGCAAAACATCGAATCCGAGGTCCGGCACGAAACTGCCATGAAGATCAAGGAGATCGAAACCGAGATGAAGGACCAGGCCGATCAGATGGCCCGGGAGATCATCGGGATTGCCATTCAGCGCTGTGCCGCAGACCATGCGGCAGAAGCTACCGTTTCCGTTGTACCCCTGCCGAATGACGAAATGAAGGGCCGTATCATTGGCCGTGAAGGTCGCAACATTCGTACTCTGGAAACCATCACCGGCGTCGATCTGATCATCGACGATACCCCCGAGGCCATCACCGTTTCCAGCTTCGACCCGGTTCGGAGAGAAGTTGCCCGGTTGGCTTTGGAAAAGCTCATTGCCGACGGCCGTATCCATCCCACCCGTATTGAGGACATGGTGGAAAAGGCACGCCGGGAAGTGGATCAGACCATCAAGACTGAGGGCGAGCGTGCTACCTTTGAAACCGGTATCCACGGCCTGCATCCCGAGCTTGTGAAGCTTCTGGGCCGCCAGAAGTACCGCACCTCCTACGGTCAGAACGTTCTGAACCACTCCATTGAAGTTGCCCATATTGCAGGTCTTTTGGCCAGCGAGCTGGGTCTGGACGTGACCTTGGCCAAGCGTGCCGGTCTGCTCCATGACCTTGGCAAGTCCGTGGACCACGAAATGGAAGGCAGTCACGTCCAGCTGGGCGTGGAGCTGGCCCGGAAGTATAAGGAATCTCCTGCGGTCATTCATGCCATCGAAGCGCACCACGGCGACGTGGGGGCGCAGACGGCCATGGCCTGTCTGGTGCAGGCCGCCGATGCCATTTCCGCCGCCCGTCCCGGCGCAAGACGGGAGAATGTGGAGAATTACATCCGCCGTCTGGAAAAGCTGGAGGAGCTGACCGGTTCCTTCCCCGGCGTGGAAAAGTCCTATGCCATTCAGGCCGGTCGGGAAGTCCGCATTATGGTCAAGCCCGAGGAAGTTACCGAGGACCATATGATCCTCTTGGCCCGGGAACTGGCCAAGAAGATCGAATCCGAGCTGGAATATCCCGGTCAGATCAAGGTCAACGTCATCCGCGAGACCAAAGCTGTGGAATTTGCAAAATAAGAAAAAAGACCGCCCTGCAGACGCAGAGCGGTCTTTCTTTCATTGACAATGGATCATTGTAAATTTTCAATTAAAAAGGATGGCAGGCCATCCTTTTTACATATACGGCCGCATGCCGGCGGAGAGTTGTTCTTCGCAGTCAATGAGCTGTTCGGCAAGGTTTTTTGCCTCCCGGTCTGCTCCGGCGTAGCGATTCCGGCTTTTGCACAAAGACCGCACGCCCATATCACAGCCGCCGGCCACCAGCTCTGCCGCCGCTGTATCATCTCCACCAAAGGCAAAACGGGTGTTGGTCTTGAGCCAGGACATGCTCTTTGCCATAAGGTTGGGCTGTTTTTCCTGCCCGCCGAGCTGATGGAGCATATCCACAGTCTGCTCCCGAAGGTTCTTGTGGGTGTGGATGCTTTCCTGAAGTTTTCGCCGCAAAGTCTGATCTTTCACATTGGGCAAAACACCGTCCAGAGTGGCCACCGCCATTTCAATTCCGGCGGTACAGTCGCCCAACAGGCCAAGGGTATCCTTATCCATAAAAAATCCTCCTTTTTTCGATTAATATGTACCATTTTTCTTGATTCTATGCTACAATGCATCACGGACGAGGTGATTGTATGGAAACAGTTTATTTGACAGTTCGGGAGATCTGCGGAGATTATGCCCTGTTGGTCAGCGATGGCGGCGAGATCCGGCAGACGGCTATTTTCCTTTTGCCTGACGGAATCACCGACGGTACTCGTTTGAAATTGGAAAATTTTTCCTATGAGATTCTGGAATGACCGGGAACAAAGTCCCGTTTTGTTCGTCAATAAGAGAGAGCGGACAACTTCCGCTGTTTGAAAACCGATTTGGAGGAACTTGAAAATGAAAAAATTGATCGCAATGCTGCTGATTCTGGCTGTGGCTTTTTGTTTTGCTGCCTGCCGTTCTAACATGGAAACTCCCGCCGCAGATCCCTCTGTGGCAGGCCCTGCGGCCACGCCCGAGGCGGACGCACCTGTGGAAGACGTGCCTGAGGCAGATGCACCCGTGGAGGAAGTACCGCAGATCGAGTACATGCCCGAAGAAAAACTCAATGAACTGACTGCCCTCATGGATCAGTTGGTGGCCAACATCAACGATGAAATGATGGTCGGCACCATGGAGATCACTGCCGATACCTATGAGTATTACGGTATTCCCGCCGTGGAGGGTGTCTATGCCGTGGTGTCCATGCCCATGATCGGCTCCATTGCCCACGAAGTAGTCCTGGTGGAAGTGCCCGAGGGCACCGACGCTGCCGCTTTCGCTGCAGAGATGGAAGCCAATCTGAACCCCATGAAGTGGGTTTGCGTAGAGCCCGAAAACACCTGGGTCAATGCCAGCGGCAATTATGTGGTCAGCGTCATGTCCTCTGCCGATATGGCCAACGCCGTTTTGGCTAATTTCAACACCGTTTTTGGTGCATAATATGCTTGTAAGCCGCTGCCATGGCGAGTGTCGGCACTCGCCATGGCAGTATTCCTGTTGAGGGGGAAATGCCATGCTGTTTTCCAGTATCACATTTTTATATCTGTTTCTGCCCCTCACCATGGGGCTTTACTATCTGGTGCCGTGGAAACTGAAAAACCATGTGCTTCTGGCCGCCAGTATCGTGTTCTATGCCTCCGGTGAGCCAAAGTATCTGATTTTGCTTCTGCTGTCCGCTTTCATCGGTTGGCTCCATGGCCTCGGCTTTGGGAAAAAGCCCGGCAACAAAGCCATTCTGATCAGCGGTATCCTCTGGAATTTGGCATTTCTGCTGTTTTTCAAATATGCCGACTTCCTTATCGGGACAGCCAACGGCCTCTTGGGGACAACGATCCCCCTGCTCCGGCTGACGCTGCCCATTGGTATCAGTTTCTACACCTTCCAGAATATGAGTTACATCATTGATGTCTATCGGGGCGATTCGCAGGTGCAGAAAAACCCGGCTTCCTATGCCACCTACCTGTGCCTGTTTCCGCAGCTCATCGCAGGCCCTATCGTCCGATACAGCCATGTGGATCGGGAACTGCGCAGCCGCGTCATTCATTGGGATTTGGTGGGCGGCGGCGTTTTTCGGTTCGCCATCGGTCTGGGGAAAAAGGTCCTGTTGGCCAACACATTGGGGCAGTTGGCGGAATTGACCGTCACCGAAGGCAGCGTGGCCTTTTCGTGGCTTCGTGCCATTGCCTATGCACTTCAGATCTATTTTGATTTCTCCGGCTATTCCGATATGGCTATCGGCATGGGTGCTATGATGGGCTTCCGTTTCCCGGAAAATTTCAATTATCCGTTTTTGTCCCGGTCGGTAACGGAATTCTGGCGCCGCTGGCATATGAGCCTTGGTACCTGGTTCCGGGATTATGTGTATGTTCCCATGGGCGGCAGCCGCACCACCAAAGGAAAATGGCTGCGGAACGTGCTGGTGGTCTGGATGCTCACAGGCATCTGGCACGGTGCCAGCTGGAATTTCCTTTTGTGGGGTCTGTATTACGGTATTTTGCTGCTGATCGAAAAACTCTGGCTGGGCAAATACCTGAAAAATGCCTTCCTCAGCCACGGTTATTTGCTTCTGGCCACCATCTTGGGCTTCGTTCTGTTTCACAGTGCCACGGCAGCCGATGCCGCCGCCGAAGTGTCCCGGATGTTCGGCCTGGGCGGCCTGCCCCTGTGGAACGACACTGCCGCTTATTATCTGCGGAGTTACGGCATTTTACTGGTGATGGCTGTCATCGGTGCCACAGATCTTCCAAAGAAATTGGGAGAATCCCTGCAAAGCAGCAAGCTCTCCTGGGCTTTACAGCCGCTTTTTGTTCTGATTCTGGCGGTTCTGGTCACCGCCTGTCTGGTGGACGGTTCGTTCAACCCGTTCCTCTATTTCCGCTTTTAAGGAGGGGCAGCGATGAAAAAACTGAAACATGTGCTGACCGTCTGTGTGCTGGCCGTCTTTCTTTTGGGTGGACTTTTCCTCCACGCGCTCCTGCCCGATGAGGATATTTCCAAGGCCGAACGGCGGAAACTGATGCAGTTGTCTCAGGTCGCCTCTGCCGAAGATCTGGAATCCTACCTTTTGGATCAGTTTCCCGGCAGAGATACGTTCAGAACGGTCAAATCCCTCTGGACCTATTATGTGTTGGGACAGCGGGACAACAACAGCATCGCCCTGCAAAACGGCTCTGCTGCCAAACTGGAGGACCAACTGGACGAAAAACAGGTGCAGCTGTTTGTCAACAAATTTAACAGCCTGCAAAGCAAATACTTCCCTGATTCCAAGGTCGCCTGTGTGGTGATCCCCGACAAGGCCTATTATTTTTCCGGCTATCCCCGGATGGACTACGATAAAATGATAGCCATACTGGAAACCGGGCTGCCGAATATGCAGGTACAGCCCTTGTTCAACGGGTTGTCCCTGGGCAGTTACTATGCCACGGATTCTCATTGGCGGCAGGAAGATCTCCAACAGGTATTGGACGAGCTGGAACTGATTTTGGATGTTTATTTGCCGGATGTGGACACCTATGAGCAGATCGTTCTGCCGAACTTTTACGGTGTATATCACGGTCAGGCCGCCCTGCCCATGGCGGCAGAAGACCTGATTTATCTGGAAAACGAAGTGACAAAAAACGCCATTGTCACCGGTCCGGAACTCACCGGCGAACACGGTATTTATGCCCCGGAGAAGTTCAGCGGAATGGATGGCTATGATGTATTTCTCCATGGCGCGCAGGCTGTGCTCAAACTGGAAAATTCTATGGCCGAAACAGACCGGGAACTGATCATTTTCCGGGATTCCTACGGCAGCTCCCTTGCTCCGCTGCTTCTGCCGGCTTACAAAACCATCACCCTGGTGGACGTGCGTTATGTAAACCCGCTTCTGCTGGAACAACTGGTGGATTTCGGGGATAAAGATGTTCTTCTCCTCTATTCCACTACCCTCATCAACGGCGCAAGTGTGCTGAAATGAAATAAAACCCCCTCCTGTTAAACAGGAGGGGGTTTTTTATGAACTTATTCAGCCACGTAGGGCAGCAGGGCGATGGCCCGTGCCCGCTTGATGGCGACGGTCAGCTGACGCTGATGGGCAGCGCAGGTGCCGGTGGTACGGCGGGGCAGGATCTTGCCGCGCTCGGACAGATAGCGGCGCAGCTTGGCCGTATCCTTGTAATCAATGCTTTCAGCTTTATCCACGCAGAAGCTGCATACCTTCTTGCGCTTGCGGGGACGCATTCTATCGTTAGCCATTGAGAGTTCCTCCTATCTTGAAGTAATCGTGAAAAAATTCGTTTTGTTGCAGGAATCAGAAGGGAAGTTCGGAGTCGTCATCCTCCAGCATAGCGAAATCAGAGACCGGGGCAGGACCGGGAGCCGGGGCGCTGAAGCCGCCGTAGGCAGGCTGATCATAGCCGGGCTGACCGTAAGACTGGTCAAAGCCGCCGGTACCGTCACGCTTGCTGTCGCCAAAGTAGACATTGTCTGCCACCACTTCGGCGGAGCGGCGTTTATTACCGTCTTTGTCGTTCCAGTTTCTGATCTGCAGTCGGCCGGAGACCACCGCCATGCGGCCCTTGGCAAAATACTTGGAGACAAACTCCGCCGTATTTCTCCATGTGACGATGTCGATGAAATCCGTTTCCCTTTCGCCGGTCTCGCGGTTGGAACCGAAGTCCCGATCCACAGCCAGGGTAAAGGTTGCCACGGGAATTCCGCTGCCGGTACGCCGAAGTTCCGGGTCACGGGTGAGACGACCCATGAGAACGATGTGGTTCAGCATGAACGTCGCCTCCTTACGCTTCCACGTCAGTGATCAGAGAACGCAGGACGCCTTCGGTGATCTTGAACACGCGGTCCAGTTCTGCGGGGAACTCGGGCTTAGCGTCCATGGTCATCAGGACATAATAGCCCTCCATCAGGTCGTTGATGGGGTAAGCCATGCGGCGCTTGCCCCACTCGTCGATGCTGGTAAGAGTACCATTTGCTTCAACGAGTGCCTTGAATTTTTCCACGAGAGCCGCAATACCCTCTTCACCCTGAGCGGGATTGATGATATAGAGGACCTCATACTTGCCGGAAATCTTTGCCATTTCGTTGCACCTCCTTTTGGACGTATGGCCACCGAACAGAGCCGGTGGCAAGGATTCTTAAGGCCTGTTTACACAGGCTAAATCATTATAGGAGAAGCAGGGGAGTTTGTCAAGGAAAAACTTGCAAAACATTGGATTTTTCGATATACTGACCCTATCAATACAGGGGAAAGGAGGCAGTTGTGTGCGCACCTATGTGCTTTCGCCTGACAGTAAAAGACCGTTATATGAGCAGCTTTACGGAGCTCTGAAGGAAGATATCCTCTCCGGAGCCATCCACGGCGGCGAAAAGCTGCCTTCCAAACGGGCCTTGGCCGAACATTTGAATATCAGCCGCATTACAGTGGAAAATGCCTACCACCAGCTTTTGGCAGAAGGGTATATTTCCTCCCGCCCCCGTTCCGGCTATTATGCGGAGTTTTTGGAGGCGCTGCCGCAGGCCGGTCCGCAGCCGGAACGATTTTTGCCGGCACCGGATCCTCAGCCGCCTACGGTGGCAGCGGAGCAATTTCCTTTTTCTGTCTGGGCCAGATTGATGCGCAATGTTCTGCTGGATGATCGGGATCTGCTTTTGCAGCCTCAGCCCAATACGGGACTTCCTGCCCTGCGGCAGGCCATTGCCGGAATGCTCCTGCGAAGCCGCAGTATGGTGGTTTCCCCGGAGAATATCGTCATCGGAGCAGGTGCGGAATATCTCTACAATATTCTCATTCAGCTTTTGGGGCGGCAGCGGCATTATGGTCTGGAGAATCCCGGCCACCGAAAAATTCGGCAGGTGTATGAAGCCAATGGCGTAGCGGTTTGCCCCGTTTCTCTGGATGAAAACGGAGCATCTCTGGATGCGCTGGTTTCCTCCGGGGCGGATGTGCTCCATATATCCCCCGGCCATCAGTACCCTACAGGGGTGGTAATGCCCATTGCCAGACGGCGGCAGATGATGAACTGGGTGGGCAGCGAAGCGGACCGATGGATCATTGAAGATGACTATGATTCCGAATTTCGGTTTTCCGGCAAACCGGTACCCACCATGTGCAGTATGGACACGCTGGGGCGGGTGATCTATCTGAATACATTTTCCCAAACCATTACGCCTGCCCTCCGAATCAGCTATATGATCCTGCCGGACAGCCTGATGGAACGCTACCGAAAGAATCTGGGCTTTTACAGCTGTACCGTTCCCGGGTTTGAGCAGCTGACGCTAGCCCGTTTTTTGGAGGACGGATATTTTGAAAAGCATGTCAGCCGCATGAAAAGGCGCTACCGACTGTTGCGGGATGCGTTTCTTGATCTGCTGGCACGGTCATCCAAAGCCGGAAAGATGATTCCCGGGAGCGATGAAGCGGGACTGCATCTGCTGCTGGAACTGCGGACCAGCCTCTCCGATGAAACCATTGAGCGGCTGTTACGTGCAGCCGGAATTCGGGCGGCCTGCCTGAAAAACTTTGCGGTGGGACTGCCGGAAGATGCTGTCCGGAGCCGTGTGGTTCTGTCCTATTCCGATCTGGCGGCTGCAGATCTGCCCAGAGTGGTACACATTCTGGAGAAATTGGTGGAATAATCCTGTTTCTCCCATTGTAAAATATAAGTTTCTTTGCTACAATCAGGAAAGATTTCAAATAAGGAGCCAAACTATGAAAATCACTACCAAAGAAAACGATGTTTCCGAGGTTCTCTATTCCGAAAAGCAGATCGCCGCTATGGTAGAGACGCTGGGCGAACAGCTGACCAACGATTTTAAGGGTACCCGTCCTGTTATGGTCTGTGTCCTGAAGGGTGCCTCGATTTTCTTTACAGATCTGTGCCGGGAAATGGACTGCAATCTGGATATGGATTTTATTACGGTTTCCAGTTACGGAGCATCCAGCAAGTCCTCCGGTGTGGTCAAACTGACCAAGGATCTGGATGTGGATATTCACGACCGGGATGTGATCATTGTAGATGATATCATTGACTCGGGCCGCACCCTGAAGCATCTGAAGCAGTTATTTATGACCAGAGGGCCCAGAAGTGTCAGAACCATTGCCCTGCTGGATAAAAAAGTCTGCCATGAGCCGGATCTGACACCGGACTATGTTGGCTTCCAGTGCCCGGATCACTTCGTGGTGGGCTACGGCCTGGACTATGCCAACAATTACCGCAACCTGCCTTATATCGGCATTCTCAAAGACGAGGTCTATAAATAAGAGCGGAGCTGGTCCTATGCGTAATACCACCCTGTGTTATATTGAACAAGGCGGCAAATACCTGATGCTCCATCGGGTAAAGAAGAAAAATGATATCAACCACGATAAGTGGATCGGCGTGGGCGGTAAATTTGAGTTTCAGGAAAGTCCGGAAGACTGTCTGCTCCGGGAAGCTTGGGAGGAGACCGGTCTGACCCTGACTGATTACCGGTATCGGGGCGTGGTGACATTTATCTCCGGGCCGGAAGCTGAGGCGGAATATATGCATTTGTTTACAGCCCATGGCTTCCGCGGAGAACTGAAAACCTGTGACGAGGGAGAGCTGCAGTGGGTGGAAAAAAGCCGCCTGCGGGAACTGACCTTGTGGGAAGGGGACAAGATCTTTCTGGATCTGCTGGCACAGGAGGCGCCCTTTTTCTCCCTCAAGCTGGTCTATGAAGGAGATCTGCTCAAAGAGGCGATTCTCAATGGTGTGCCTCTGGACAACGGGGAATTGCCTTCGGCAGAATGGGGGGAAAAGGAACCGCTTTTGGTCTCTGCTTGTCTGCTGGGAGTCCCCTGCCGTTATGATGCGGCATCCAAAGCAGTCCCCGGGCTGGAAGCGCTGCAGGATCGGTATCGGTTTATCCCTGTCTGCCCCGAACAACTCGGTGGCCTTGCCACGCCGCGTGCCCCGGCAGAGCAGGTGGCAGAGAAAGTAATGACAGCAGACGGCACCGATGTGACGGCTGCTTATACCGCCGGTGCGGAGGAAGTTCTGCGTCTGGCCAAGATTTGCGGCTGCAAAAAGGCACTGCTGAAAGAGCGGAGCCCCAGCTGCGGCTGCAGAGAGATCTATGATGGAACATTTTCCCGCAAACTTATTTCCGGCATGGGCGTTACAGCCCGGCTTCTGAAAAAGAACGGCCTTTGTGTTTTTGGTGAGAGCCAATGGGAGGAGCTGCTGTGACATTTCCCGATATTCTGCTGTTTGCCGCCGAAATGGTCGGCGTTGTGGCGTTTGCTCTGTCCGGTGCCATGACGGCGCTGAAGTATGATATGGATCTTCTGGGAATTCCGTTTTTGGCTGCCATTACCGCCTTGGGCGGCGGTGTATTACGGGATCTGCTCATTGGACGGATTCCGCCTGTGATGTTTCGGGACTATCGTTATTTGCTGGCAGCATCCATTATCGCCCTGCTGGTATTTCTGGCGGCCAGATTTTCATGGCGGCGGTATCATTTGGTGGAAGAAAAACTGGCAGCGCTGGGAAATATCTGCGATGCCATCGGGCTTGGACCCTTCGTGGTGGCCGGAATCGAAGCCGGTATCTCCGCCGGCTACGAGGGAAACAAATTCTTTCTGGTGTTTTTGGGCGTCGTGACCTGCGTGGGCGGCGGGATTCTTCGGGATCTGTTTGTGATTCGGATTCCCGGTGTGCTGAAAAAACACGTCTATGCCCTGCCGTGTATTTTGGGAGCTTGTCTGTATCTGGTACTCACCGGGCAGCAGGTCAATCATTTGGCTGCCGCTTTGGTGGTCTCTGCGTTTATTTTTGTTTTTCGAATGCTGGCAACCTATTTTCATTGGAATCTCCCCGGAATTCCGAAGAATTAACATTTATTTAACATTCATTCACTATTTTTCTTAAAAACCCTTTGTTAAAACAACCCCGCAAGAAGCAAGTTTTATTTTTCATTTTTCATTCTCTCTTTTTTCAGAAAACTGCCTGCGGTTTGGTCAACCGCCGGCAGTTTTTTGTTTTTCTCCCTAAAGCGTCATGGTTTGTTCTTTTTTTCCACATTTGGATATGCTATACTGAAATTATCAACCCAAAGGAGGAACTGTCATGGATGATCGTTCTTACGACCCCAATGAATATCGACCCTACGAACAGCCCCCAAAATCCCAAAAACCGAAAAAGAATATGGGAAAACGGCTCTCTGTGCTGCTAATGGTGCTGATCATTGTCATCGTGATCGGTACTACGGCCCTGGGCTCCTTTTACACCATCGGCGAGCAGGAAAACGCAGTTGTTACCACCTTCGGTGTCCCGCAGACGGTCACCAGCCCCGGCCTGCACTTTAAGATCCCCTATGTGCAGCATGTGAACAAGGTGGATATGACCATCAAGGGGTTTGCCATCGGTTATGATCTGCACTCCAATGCGTCCAAACCGGAAGAAAGCCTGATGATCACCAGGGACTATAATTTTGTCAATGTGGATTTCTTTTTAGAGTATCGGGTGACAGATCCGGTCAAGTATCTTTACAGCAGCGAGGATGCCGTGTCCATTTTCAAGACGCTGGCGCAAAGTTATATCCGTGATACCATTGGCCTGTACCCGGTGGACGATGTGATCACCAGCGGCAAGAGCCGGATCCAGGCGGAGATCAAGGAAAAGATCATTGCCCGGATGGAGGAAGAGGATCTGGGTATCCAGCTGGTGAACCTTACCATTCAGGATGCCGAGCCGCCTACGACGGAAGTGCTGGCGGCATTTAAGGATGTGGAAAATGCCAAGCAGGGGAAAGATACAGCCCTAAATAACGCCAACAAGTATCGCAGCGAACAGATTCCCAAGGCAGAGGCTCAGGCGGATCAGATCTTGCGTCAGGCCGAGGCTGCAAAGGAAAGCCGAATCAACGAGGCAGAGGGTCAGGTGGCCCGATTTAACGCCATGTATGCCGAATACAGCAAATTCCCCGGCATCACCAAGCAGCGGATGTACTATGAAACCATGGAAGAATTGCTGCCGGGTCTGCAGGTGATCCTGACGGACAAAAACGGGAATCAACTGAATATGTTCCAATTTGGGGAAGAAAAGACCGTGAAGGAGGTGCCTACAGAATGAAAACTGTGAAAAAAATACTGCTTGTTCTTCTGGCACTTGTTATTGTGCTGAGCCTGTCTTCCGGATTTATCGTGACCAAAGAAAATGAATATACCATTATTCGCCAGTTCGGGCGGGTGGTGGACATTCGCGATCAGGCCGGTGTCAGCTTTAAGCTGCCTGTGATTCAGAACAGACAAACTCTGCCCAAAATGGTTCTGCTTTATGATCTGCCTGTGTCTGATGTTATCACCAAGGATAAAAAGACCATGGTGGCGGACAGCTTTGTTCTGTGGCGGATCGCAGATCCGCAGAAGTTTATCCAGACCCTGAACGGCAGCGTATCCAACGGCGAGAGCCGCCTGTCAACCCTGGTGTATAACGCCATGAAAAACACGATTTCCGGCATGAATCAGACGGAGGTCATCTCCGGCCGGGACGGGGAGCTGGCCGGTGCCATTAAGGAAAACGTCGGCGGCGGACTGGATCAGTATGGAATTGAATTGATCGCGGTGGAAACAAAACGGCTGGATCTGCCGGATGACAATAAGGAAGCGGTCTACCAGCGGATGATCTCTGAACGAAACAACATTGCTGCCCAATTTACTGCAGAGGGTGAGAGCGAAGCGCAGATGATCCGCTCTGAGACCGACAAGGAAGTGGAGATCATGATCTCTCAGGCCAATGCAGAGGCAGAGGTGCTGGAAGCGGAAGGCGAAGCGGAGTATATGCGGATCCTGTCCGATGCCTATACCAGTGCGGATAAAGCGGAGTTTTACAATTTTGTCCGCAGCTTGGATGCAGCAAAGGCCAGCCTGACCGGTGAGGATAATGTTTTGATTTTGGGCACGGAAAGCCCTTTGGCTCGGATTTTCTACGAAAACGGTGCAGAATAACAGCGTGTGTCGAAAGGCAATGTCATCCCGGAAAAGGTGGCATTGCCTTTCCTGTTCTGGAAGAAAATACCTGCTCAAATTTCCGTGAAAAACAAAAATATCACGATGTTTCTGTTGCTTTTGATACAAATGAATGGTATAGTATGAAATATATATGCATATTCCCGTGGGAGAAAAAAACAGAAATTCAGACATCAAAGAAAACAGTAATGGAGAGCATGTATCAATGAAAGAAACAGTAGACGGAAAAAAGAATGCCATAGAGATAGACCTCCTGGAGATCATTGTATTTTATCTGAGGAAATGGTGGATCATTGCGATCCTTTTGGCTGTGGGTACATCCATTTCTCTTGGCTTCGTAGTCAATTTTGTGACACCCATGTATCAGGCAGATATCTCGATTTACGTAAATAACAGCCGCGGAAGAAGTGAGGCAGAGTATCTGTCCAGTGCGGATATCTATGCCGCGCAGGAATTGGTCAATACCTATGTGAGCATTGCCAAGAGCGACCGTGTGCTGAATAAGGTTGCCGAGAATTTGAATGACGAATATACAGCCGAGGAACTGTCAGAGTTCATAAGCGCCAAGCAGTTGAATGAGACAGAGATCTTCTGCCTGTATGTGCTCCATGAAGACCCGGAGGAAGCCGCCAGAATCGCCAACACGGTGGCGGAGGTGGCACCGGTGGTGATTTCGGAACTGATCGAAGGCACTTCTGCCCGAGTGATCGATACTGCCACGATACCCACGCAGCGCCATTCCCCCAGTTACAGCCGTTCCGCCATTGTGGGCGGTGTGGTGGGCGTATTCCTGGCCCTGCTGCTTTTGACCATTGAATATCTGGGAGATACCCGCATCAAAGATGAAGGAGATCTGACAGAATCGTTTGGATATCCGATTTTGGGTCGAATCCCCAACCTGGAAAGCGCGGAATCCAAGAGCAATTATGGCTATGATTCCACAGAGGAAAAAAAGGAGACTGCAAAGGAATGAGAGAAAACAAACGCAACAGCAAAGACGCGTCCAGAGCCAGTCAGATCGCGAAGATCAAGAGTGACCGCAAGCATATTCTGACTTCCCAAAGCGGTTTTTTCCAGAGAGAAGCTTATAAGGCTCTGCGAACCAACGTAAACTTTGCACTGGCCGATACGGATGGATGCAAGGTCATTTTGGTGACCTCTGCCATGCGAAGCGAAGGCAAGAGCCTGACAGCTCTGAACCTGGCAATATCTTTGGCACAGACGGAACAGAAGGTTCTGATTATCGACTGCGACCTGCGGCGTCCCAAACTGAACCGGCTGCTGAATATGAGTGCCATATCCGGTCTGAGTAATTTGCTGATGGATGCCAAACAGATGGATGTGACCATTTTGACCCATGAGAACATGGGAATCGATACGATCTTCTGTGGTGATATTCCTCCCAATCCCTCAGAACTGCTTGCTTCTGTCCGGATGCAAAAACTGCTGAAGACCCTGCGGGAACGGTATGATTATATTATTGTTGACTCTCCTCCCGTTAATATGGTCATTGATGCGGTGGTACTGGCCCCCCAATGTGACGGTGTGCTGTTTGTTGTAAAAGCAGACCAGTCGGAGCGGGGTGCAGTGACTTACGCGGTGGAACAGCTGGAATACGCCAAGGCAAAGGTGATGGGCTTTGTCTTTAACGGCGTGACGGAGGAGACCGGCGGCTTCGGCAAATACAGATATGGACGCTATGGATACGGCCGCTACGGCCGCTACAGCTACAGCCGCTATGGCTATGGCCGCTATGGCTATGGCCGCTACGACCGCTATGGCTACAGTAAATACGGCTACGGTTATGGACATCAGCCCAAACAGGATGCGCCTGAAAAACAGGAAACAGAACCCATAGGTATATAACAGGAAAAAGCAATTGGCAAGAGTACTGACAATACGTTCGGCGGCGATTTTCCAGTACTGTTGCATGAATGCTGTCTGATCCTGCTGTAAAAATCGAGTAACCGAGCAAATAAAAACCCGGCGGAGTCTTTCTCCGCCGGGAATTCGGGCTTTTGCTCCGGAAATGTTTTTTTGAGAAAGATCTGTTCCGCAAGGGAGCAGTTCTGCCTGAGAATGATTAAGCATCCAAACACCGGAAAGGAAGGTATTACTTATGAAGAAGATTTTACTCCTGTTGTTGGCAGTGGCTCTGCTGACCTCTGTTGCTTTTGCAGCCACCGTTACCCAGTATAATACCGCCGATGCTATGAATGAACTGGGGCTGTTTCAGGGTACCAACAAGGGTTATGAACTGGATAACGGCTTGACCCGTGCACAAGGCACTACCCTGCTGGTGCGTATGATCGGCAAAGAAGCAGAAGCAAATGCAAATAAAAACACTTACGTTACCCCCTTTACAGATGTGGATACCTGGGCGGCCGGCTATGTGGGCTATGCCTATACAAACGGCATTACCAACGGCATATCTGCCACCGCTTTCGGCTCCAATCAGCCTATGACCGATTATATGTTCCTGACCCTGACCCTGCGTGCCCTGGGTTACAGCGACAGCGGCGAAAATGCACTGTATACATGGAACAATCCTTATAGTCTGGCTTATGACCTGGATCTGGTTAAGAGTGCGGCTGCCGATTCTGCTTTTACCCGTGCAGATGCCGTTGATGTATTCTGGAACGCACTGGATGTGAAGATCAACGGAACAGAGACGACCCTCGCTGATCGGCTGATCTCTCAGGGTATTTTCACTGCCGAAGAATTGGCTGCTGCCAGACAGACACAGGAAAATGGACGGAAGGATCCCATCAAAGACCCCATCCAGGATCCCATCAAGGACCCCATCCAGGAGGAGCTGCCTGAGATCCCCGATATTCCTGTTCTGCCCCAGACGCCCAGCAACCCTACCCCCGGTAACAACTCCGGCAACAACTCCAACAATAATTCCGGCAACAACTCCAATGGCAGTTCCACCCCTCCCCCGATTACTGGCGAGAACGAAACCCCTATCGCTTGATCACGATACCCTCAGGCTTCGGCCTGAGGGATATTTCCGAATGGGTGTTGGGAAGTATCCTTTGTGCCGACTGTGCAGGTGGGTTTATTCACTAATGACGCGAAAGAGAGAGAGGGGAATCCGGCATGTCAACTGAGATATTAGAAGCGGCCCAGCAGCAATTTGTACATCCCGAATTGGTGATTTTGCCCTTTTCTCAGTCCAAAGAGTTTTACGTGGAACGATTGGATGAGATTCCGAAAAAACTGCCGTATCGTGTCCTGAAGCGACTGTTTGATATGATTGCTGCGGTATTGGGCCTGCTCGTTTGTGCTGTTCCAATGGCTCTCATTGCAGCAGCGATCAAATATACTTCATCCGGAACGGTATTCTATCGGCAGCAGAGACTTGGGAAAAACGGCACTCCGTTTAATATTATTAAATTCCGCACGATGCGAATGGATGCAGAAGCAGATGGCGCAAGATGGTCTGAAGGAGAAAACGATTCGAGAATTACACCGATTGGTGCATGGCTCCGAAAATATCGGCTGGACGAATTGCCTCAGTTTTTCAATGTCATAACCGGCACCATGAGCATTGTCGGCCCCAGACCGGAAAGACCTTGTTTTTACGAGGCGTTTGAAACATACATCCACGGGTTCTCTCAACGGCTAATGGTCAAACCCGGGATCACAGGTCTGGCCCAAGTGAATGGGGGGTACAATCTTCGCCCGGAGGAGAAGATCTGCTACGATATGGAGTACATAAAAAAACGGTCGCTGTGGATGGATTTCAAAATCTTACTCAGAACGATCGGTGTTGTTTTGAACCATCAGGATGCAAAGTGAAAAAATGTCGGGAGATGGCTGCTGTGACAGCTGGCCACTGGAAAAAACAACAACGATTGATAGAAACAAGGAGCACAGCAATGCCGATGAAGATTCTATATGTTGCAACGGTTGTTAAACAGCATATTATGCAGTTTCATGTGCCGTTTCTTCAAATGTGTAAAGACATCGGATGGGAAACTGCCGTTGCTGCACGAAACGATTATGAAAATCCTGCTGATTGCACCATCCCGTTTTGTGATATCTATTTTAATATCCCTTTTGAGCGTTCACCGTTAAAAATCGGTAATATCCGAGCGTTCCGGGAACTGAAAAACGTGATTGAAAATGGAGACTACGACATTGTTCATTGCCATACCCCTGTTGGGGCTATGCTTGCAAGACTAGCCGCGGGAAAGGTTCGAAAAAACGGAACAAAGGTCATTTATACTGCCCATGGGTTTCACTTCTACAAAGGGGCACCGCTGATGAACTGGCTGGTTTATTATCCTGTGGAGTGGCTGTTGGCACATTGGACGGATGTGTTGATCACGATCAATCGCGAAGACGATGCATTTGCACAGAAGCATATGCACGCGAAGCAGGTAGTCTACACTTGCGGCGTGGGAGTCGATGTTGAAAAATTTTCTAATTGTGCGGCTGAACGGAATGTGATACGAAAAGAGATAGGTATTTCGGAGGCCGATCTCTTGCTGCTTTCTGTGGGAGAGTTGAATCAAAATAAGAACCATCAAATCGTAATTCGTGCCTTGGCGTTATGTGAAAATCCTCATATCCATTATGCTATTGCAGGAGCGGGCGAGGAGAAAAAGAAGCTGGAGGAACTGTCAAGGGCGTGGGGAGTGGAGAAGCAGGTACACTTACTGGGGTATCGAACAGATGTAGCAGCATTGAATAAAGCGGCAGATATCTTTTGCTTTCCCTCCAGAAGAGAAGGACTGGGAATGGCGGCACTTGAAGCGATGGCGGCGGGGCTTCCGATCGTGGCGGCTTCCAACAGAGGGACAGCTGACTTGCTGATGCATGGTGAAAATGGCTTTTTGTGCGGCAGCGAAGATGCGGAAGCATTTTACAAGGCCATTGATCTTCTCGTAAAAGATCCGAAATTAAGAGAAAAAATGGGTCAGGAAGGAATCAAAACTGCACAGAGGTTCGATCGCAGTACGGCACTGTTACAGATAAAAAAGATATATGAAGAGGTCTGATAATGAAAGACGTTGGGTTTGAACAAAAGCGGGAACTGCCGATGGTGTCCATTGTAATTCCGGTCTATAACGGAAGCAATTATTTACGGCAGGCAATTGATAGTTCTCTGAATCAGACCTACGGCAATATCGAGATTATCGTTGTAAACGACGGGTCTTCTGATGACGGGAAAACAGAGGACATTGCATTGTCCTACGGAGATCGGATCCGTTATTTCCGCAAGGAAAACGGGGGGTCTTCGTCAGCCTTGAACTATGGAATTTCAAAAATGACGGGGCAATGGTTTTCGTGGCTGAGCCATGATGACCGATACCTTCCGAGTAAAGTTGAACGGGAGATGGCTTGGCTTCAGGAACATTCTGTACCGAATGAACCGATGGAGAATCAGATTTGCTTTTGTGCATGTGATCTGATTGGGGCCGATGGCTCCATTCTGCGAAAAGCCATGAACAAAAAAGAACAAAAAAAGAGTCAGCGGATAGAAGCGATGTCTGACAATGATATGCTGATTGCAGAGCAAAGCACAGCATTTGCGTTCAATGGATGTGGCTGCCTGATACATAAAAACTGCTTGCTCCGGGCAGGCTGCTTTGATGAATCACTTCGCTTGCTGAATGATGTAGACTTGTGGTATCGACTGTTTGCCAACGGCTGCCGCGTGCATTACGTGCCGGAGGCGTTGGTACAAGGCCGCATGCACACAAAACAAATCTCGCAGTCTATCGGTTTTTCTTATCATAATGAAGAGCAGGATGCATTTTGGGAGCGGACGTTCCAATATGTCAGGGAAAGAGATTCGGTTTCTCTTTTGCATGCATTTGGGAAAAGTGCCTTTTCCAAAACCAGAACGGCAGAGGGGAAGAAGGCGTTTCGCCTTCTGTCGGAAAAAGCATCTTTGCCAGAGAAGGTTTTGCTGTGGCTAGAGGGTGGATTTCTCCGCTGTAAAGCAGCTTTATGGTCATGGTTAAAACAGAGTTACCGAAGAATGGTCTTGCGGTGAAGAGGCGTGATTTATGAAACTTGTCCAACTAAATGCCACCTGCGGAGTGGGAAGTACCGGGAAGATCTGTGTTGCAGTCAGCGAAATACTCTCTGACAGAGGGGTGGAAAACTACATTCTGTACAGCCACGGTCAGACGGATTACCCGCTTGGGATAAAGTACAGCGAGGATCTGTACATAAAGCGGCAGGCACTTCGTGCCCGGATATTGGGGAACTACGGATTTAATTCTCACAGGGCGACCAAACGCCTTCTGGAAACGTTGGAGCATATTAAACCGGATATTGTCCATATTCACAATATCCATGGACATGATTGCGACCTGAAGAAATTGTTTTCCTATTTCAGAGAAAAACAGATAAAGGTCATATGGACATTTCATGATTGTTGGGCATTTACCGGGTACTGCCCCCATTTTACCTATGTGCAATGCGATCAGTGGAAAAACGGCTGCGGAGCGTGTCCGCAAAGGCGTTCTTACAGTTGGTTTTTTGATCGAAGCAGAACGATGTATTCCCGAAAAAAGGAATTGTTTGCAGGCTTGGATATGACCATTGTGACTCCATCGCAATGGCTGGCGGATCTCTTAAAAGCATCTTTTTTGCGGGATTATCCTGTTCGGGTCATTCATAATGGCATTGATTTGGAGGTTTTCCAACCGACACCCGGCACATTTCGGGAGAAATACGGGCTGCAGAATAAATGTATAATTCTTGGCGTGGCATATGATTGGGGAATCCGCAAAGGCTTGGATGTTTTTGCAGAACTGTCAAAACGGTTGGATGATTCATTCAAAATTGTATTGGTGGGGACGGATGACCAAATAGATAAACGGCTTCCTGCCAATATTCTGTCTATTCATCGCACGCAGAACCAGAAAGAATTGGCTGAGATTTATACGGCTGCAGATATCTTTGTCAACCCGACGCGGGAGGAAAATTACCCCACAGTAAATATGGAGGCAATTGCCTGCGGCACACCGGTCATTACCTTCCGGACCGGCGGAAGTCCGGAGAGCGTGGAACATGGCTGTGGACGTGTAGTGGCGTGCGGAGATATAGATGAACTGCATAAAGAGATTCTCTCAGTGAAAGAGGAGAACGTGGATGCTGCGTGCCTGAATTACAGGGCCGCATTTGATGAAAAACAGAGGTTCCTGGAGTATGTACAGTTATATTAAGACATTTATCAAAAATCTCATGGCAAAGGAAATTTCTTATGCCGGTTTGATTTTGTTAATTGCATTTTTTTATCATTTGAACAACCAAGTAGCCTTGCTTTATGCCAGCATATTTTTGATGTTGATGGGCGTGGCTTTGTTTCCTTTTGAGCGTGTATTTCTGATTTTTACAATTTTGGTGCCCAACTTGACGATGTTTAAAGTCTCCAACGATTCGGCAGCTTTGTTTGGCTATGTGTTTTTAGCGGTGGAGTTCAAGTTCTTTTTGAAACGATGGTCGTCAGGAATAAAAGTACCGATTTGCATTTGGCTTCATTTTTTCTTCGCGGTGATTTCCTGTGTAATATACTGGGATATGTCTCTGTTCACAATGATGGTTCGCGGCACGTTTCTGCTGTTTTTTTTCTATACCCTGTCCAAAGATGTGTGCTTAACGGATTTGTACCGAAAAAAGATCATTGGTTCCTATGTTTTAGGCTGCGTTTTGGCTATACTTATGGGCATTTTATACAGGGTGCTCATGGGACGCGTAGTATTTAACGGTTTTTTTGCGGCAATCAACGCCGGAAGAAACTATTTTGCTTCGATTCTCCTGTCGGCAATTACGCTGTCTCTTTTGGCCCTGCATACCACAAATAAAAATATTCCAATGTATACAGTTGCCATTGTTATTTCGCTGCTGGGAGGGTTTGCCTCCGGCTCCAGAACCTTCTTTTTGGCGTTGTTTTTAGTGGCGTTTCTGGTCGTCAAATTGTTTTTTTCCAAGAAAGGAAAAACGATATTCCTGTTTTTGATCGTGGCATCTGCCCTGTTCTATTTGGGAAGAAGAATCTTCCTTTCGCATCTTGATTATATTTGGGAACGGATGGGTGACGACACTGCGGCATCGGGAAACGGTCGGTTTAACGCTTGGAGTTTTTATCTCAAAGAAGTTTTTTCCTCCCTGCCAACGTCTTTGTTTGGCATTGGAAGCACGATTAAATATGTAAATGCCGGAGAAGCGTTGGTGGTGGAACACAACACATTTATGCAGGCTCTGTGTGCATTTGGACTGCTGGGCGTTTTCTCTTTGCTGCAAACATATGTCTGGATCGCAAGGAGAGTTGCCGGCAGGATTCGAGGAATCGGCATTTCGTACTGGATTCCACTCCTATGTACATTGTTTTGCTATTTTGGCATCAGCGCCGTTCACTCAGATCAATTTAACTTTGCTATTTTCCTTTCATTGCTGGGTCTTACCTTCTCGGACAAAGAAAGAGAAGAGGCGGTGGCGGAGCTATGATTGTTTTTGTTTCCAACTACTATAATCACCACCAGAGCGGATTATCCGAAGCGCTTTATCGTTTGACCGGCGGTGAGTATTGCTTCATAGCCACCGAGAAAATGAAGCAGTACAGAAAGGAATTGGGCTATCGGGAGGAAACTGCTGCTCCGTTTCTGCTGCTTGCCTATAAAAACAAAGAGAACCGAAAAGAGGCAAAGCGGAAGATTAACCAAGCGGATGTTGTGATTTGCGGCTCGGCTCCGGAGAAACTGCTCCGCCCCCGGCTGCGGTCAGGGAAACTGACATTCCGCTATTCGGAGCGCATCTTCAAGAATGGCTGCAAAAAATGGCAGCTGCCGCTGCGGACAGTAAAATACTTTTTCCGTCACGGCCGATATGAAAATTTGTACCTGCTTTGTGCCAGCGCCTATACTGCTGCAGACTATGCCAAATGCGGCGTATTCCGGGGGAAAGCATACAAATGGGGGTATTTCCCTCAGGTCAAACAGTATGAAAACGAGAAGGACCTGATGGCCGGAAAATCGGAGATGCCCGTTTTATTATGGGTGGGCCGGCTGATAGATTTGAAGCATCCGGAAGCGATCATTGAGATCGCAGGACGGCTGAAGCAGGCCGGATGTGAATTCCGGCTGGACATCATCGGAACAGGTGAATTGGAAAATGACCTGAAAAAAATGGTTTGCAGCATGCAGTTGGAAGCACAGGTCCGTTTCCTGGGAGCCATGAAGCCGGAAGAAGTTCGCACACACATGGAGCGTGCCAATATCTATCTGTTTACCAGTGATTTTCACGAGGGATGGGGTGCGGTACTCAATGAATCCATGAACAGCGGATGTGCGGTCGTGGCGAGTCATGCAATCGGCTCTGTGCCGTATTTGTTGAAGCACGGAGAAAACGGCCTGATCTATAAAAATGGCGATTTGGACGATTTTTATGAAAAGGTCAAACTGCTTCTGGAGGACCGGCAGCTTCGGGAAAAGCTGGGCAGTTGTGCATATAAGACCATGACAGAGCTGTGGAATGCCCATGTGGCAGCAGAACGTTTTTTGCAGCTCTCAAAAGCAGTCTGCAGCCGGAATGATGGGGATCTGTATCATGACGGCCCGTGCAGCCGAGCCGATGTCCTTGAAAATGATTGGTTTTAAGTGACGGAAAAAGGAGGGCAAAAGAGAGGATATGCAGGAGAAATCACAGATGAAAACCGGTGCTCTTTTGTCTTATCTGTCCATTGCACTCAACATTCTGGCCGGATTGCTTTATACGCCGTGGATGATACGGCAAATTGGGCAAAGCGATTATGGAATCTACACCCTGGCAAATTCTGTCGTTACGCTTTTTATGATCGATTTTGGCCTGAGTGCCGCAGCTTCCAGATTTGTGGCAAAGTATCGGGCAGAGGGAGATATGCCCCGGCTGGAGAGCTTTATCAGCGTCCTTTATAAATTGTATTTTCTCGTTGACGCGATCTTGTTTCTTGTGCTGCTGGTGATCTTCTTTTGTCTGGAAGGGATCTATCAGCAATTGCTGCCGGGAGAAGTGGAGCGGCTTCGGGTAGTCTATTGTATCGTTGGGCTGTTCAGCCTGATCAATTTCCCCTGTGTGACATTCAATGGGATTCTGACGGCATATGAAAAGTTTATCCCGTTAAAATTATCGGATGTTCTTTACCGCGCACTGGTGGTGCTGTTTACTGTAATAGCCCTTTCCCTTGGAATGGGATTATACGCCATGGTCAGCATCAATGCGCTGTGTGGCTTGTTTATAATTGGGTATAAATATTTTTATGTCAGAAAATGCGTATCCATACGCTTCAGAAAAAGTGACAGGCAGCTGGTTCCTTATAGGGAGGTTTTCTCTTTTTCTGTATGGAGCACGGTAAATGCTTTGGCACAGCGGTTGGTGTTCAATGTCTCGCCGACGATTTTAGGGCATAATGCCGCTGCGGCATCTGCACAAATTGCCGTTTTTGGGATCATAGCCACCATTGAAAGCTATATCTATACGATCACCACAGCCATCAACGGCTTGTTTTTGTCCAGAACGACCAAGATCATGATAAATGATGCAGACGGCAGCAAACTGACAAGCCTTACCGTAGCGGTGGGGCGGTTTCAGTATGCTTTGAACGGGCTGATCATTTTGGTGTTTGCGCTTATTGGCCAAGAGTTTATTTTGCTGTGGATGGGGCCCGATTACCTTCCTGCCTATACAGGCATATTGCTGGTAACGGTTCCTGCGGTGTTTTTTAATGCATTACAGATTGCTACGACGGCACTGATCGTTCGGAACGAAGTAAAATTTCAGGCATTTATCGCAATTGCTGTGGGCATTTGCAATTTGATCTGCTCGTTCTTTTTCTCAAAACGTTGGGGTGCGGTTGGAGCGGCAGGTTCCATTTGCATCGCGTATTCGCTGCGGGTGGTCCTTACGATGATCGTAATTAAGAAAAAGATCAATTTGAATTTGGCCACATTCATTAAGATGTGTTTTCTTCGTATGTCGATACCGATGATTTTGCCGGCCGGGATCGGTGCCTTGTTTTTGTATAAATTTAATGCAAATACATGGCTGCGTTTGGGCGTAAAGGGTATAGTATTGGTTGCGATTTACCTATTATCGGTTTGGTTATTTGGTCTTTCCAAGGAAGAACGCACCGGATTTTGCAAAAGAATTCGAGGGAATTAACAAAGGACAGGAAAACGTGTATGCATAAGCAAAATGAAGGGAATATCCTGACGGCAGCGAAACTTTCTGCGCTCAAACAGGCAGAGCTTGAGCTTTTTCGGCATTTCCTTGCTATATGCGCGGATGAGCAGCTGACTTGGTTTGTCATTGGCGGCACAGCGTTGGGGGCGGGCCGCCATGGCGGATTTATTCCATGGGATGATGATATTGACGTGGGGATGCCCCGGCGGGATTATGAAAAATTTTTGAGCATTGCACAGGAAAAATTGCCGGAGGGGATCTTTCTTCAGACCAATCAGACAGAGCCCGATTATCCCTGCTGTTTTGCCAAGCTCCGGGACAGCAATACTACGTTTATAGAACGAAGCGTATCCAATCTCCATATAAACCACGGGGTTTATTTGGATATTTTTCCTTTGGACGGTTATCCAAAGTGCCCGGTATGGGCATGGATGACGTTTGCGGAAAAGAAGTTTTTGAGCATTGCGGTCAGCAGCGCATTTTGCCAGGATGAGATCGGACAGAGAAGCCGAAAAGGAACGATCGCGTATAAGATCGCGAAGCGGTTATACCCCGATTATCGTTTGGCAGTACGAAAAATGGAAAAACTGATCAAACGGCTTTCTTATGAAAAGAGTGAGCTGGTATGTAATTTTGGCGGTGCGTGGGGAAAGAAAGAGGCAATGCCGAAGGAAGTATTTGGAACACCATGCCGGAAAACATTTGAAGGGCTCACGGTCAATTTGCCGGAGAATACAGATGAGTATCTGACGAGGCTATATGGAGACTATAGGAAACTTCCTCCGGCCGAAAAACGTATTCCGCACCATTTCTGTACGGTAATCGATATGGAAAAACCCTATACGGATTATAGAAAAACGGAGGGGAAACAATGAAGCGAGTTATCACTTACGGAACATACGATCTGCTGCATTACGGTCATATCAATCTTTTGAAACGGGCGAAGGAATTGGGCGATTATCTGATCGTTGCCCTTTCCACCGACGAATTTAACCAGATCGAAAAACAGAAAAAGAGTTATTTTACATATGAGCAGCGGAAAGGCCTGCTGGAATCCATCCGTTATGTAGATCTGGTTATTCCGGAGTGCGGATGGGAGCAAAAGCGGACGGATATTCATGATTATTTTATTGACATCTTTGTTATGGGGGACGACTGGAAAGGGAAGTTTGACTTCCTGCGGGAAGAAGGCGCGGAGGTCGTCTACTTGCCCAGAACTCCCGAAATCAGCACCACACAAATAAAAAATGACTTAAACAAGAAGAAATAAGGAGGAGAGGATTTGATGTTGTTTGCCAACAAAACACTCCTCATTACCGGGGGTACCGGTTCCTTTGGCAATGCTGTTCTGAACCGTTTTCTGCATACGGATATCGGCGAGATTCGCATTTTGTCCCGGGATGAGAAAAAGCAGGACGATATGCGGCATGAGTATCAGAAAAAATACCCCGAGCATGTGGAGAAAATCAAGTTTTTCATAGGAGATGTAAGAGACAGCAGCTCCATCGTCGGTGCCTTCCGGGGTGTGGATTATGTGTTCCATGCTGCGGCACTGAAGCAAGTCCCTTCCTGTGAATTTTACCCCATGGAGGCGGTCAAGACCAATGTGGTCGGCTCCAACAATGTGATCGATGCCTGCGTGGCCAACGGAGTCAAAAAAGCCATTTTCCTTTCCACGGATAAGGCTGCTTATCCCATCAATGCCATGGGTATGAGCAAGGCGCTGATGGAGAAAAATGTGATCGCCCGCTCCCGGCAGATGTTGGCGGATGATCCGATTTTGTGCCTGACCCGCTATGGAAACGTCATGGCATCCCGGGGCAGTGTGATCCCCTTGTTCTGCCAGCAGATCGAGGAAGGGAAGTCTCTGACTGTGACCAATCCGGAGATGACCCGGTTTATGATGACGCTCAATGATGCGGTGGATCTGGTGCTGTACGCATTCCAGAACGGCCAGCAGGGCGACCTGTTTGTTCAGAAAGCACCGGCAGCGACCATTGAGACTTTGGCTCAGGCAGTTCTGCAGATGAAAAACTCGGATCTGGGCTACACCTGTATCGGCACCCGTCACGGAGAAAAGCTCTATGAAGTTTTGGTGACTTCCGAGGAAATGCTCCGGGCTGAAGATTTGGGAGATTTTTACCGGATTTCGGCAGACAGCCGCAATCTGAATTACGATAACTTTTTCAGCAAGGGAAATGCTGCGGTGGAAACCACGCAACCCTATACTTCCCATAATACGCAGCGGCTTGATGTGGAAAGCATGATGGGGCTGCTGAAGAAATTAAAACTTTTTGGTGGGCAATATTAAAATGAGCGACAAGGTTACCCCGACAACGTTGGAAAATATCATACGGACTTTTTCCGGGCTTCTTTGCGCCGGCATCAAAGGGCAGCCGGAAGTGCTGCCGCCCCAGCCGGATATGGAACAGATGGTCAAACTGGCAAAGATACACGGGCTGTGTGCTCCCCTTTATATAGGAGCTGCAGCTTGTGGTATCAGCACAAAAATACCGGCGATGAAGGACCTGTTTCCATATTACTGTGCGCAGCTGCGGAAAAGCCATCTTCAAACGGAGCAGCTCAAAGTGCTTTGTGCAGAGCTTGATCGAATCGGTGTAGACTATATGCCGCTGAAGGGAGCGGTTCTCAGACAGTTGTATCCCACACCGGAATTGCGCAGCATGGGAGATGCCGATATTTTGATCAGGCCGAAGCAATACGCCAGAATCCGCCCTGTTCTGTTGGAGCTGGGGTTTGAAGAAGGCGTGGAAAGCGATCATGAACTGATCTGGCACAGTCCGTTTCTGCTTTTGGAACTTCATAAGCGGCTGATTCCGTCTTATCATTCGGATTATGCACATTACTTTGGGGACGGGTGGCACAGAGCGGTGCCGGCAGGAGAAGGCAGCCGATACGTCATGTCCGATGAGGATCAAATGGTGTACCTGTTTGCCCATTTTGCCAAGCACTACCGTGACGGAGGAATCGGAGTCCGTCATTTGCTGGATCTTTGGGTCTATCGGCAAAAGAAAACGGCTATGGATGAGGCCTATATCCGGAAAGAGCTGGGCAAGCTGCATCTGGATGTGTTTTACGCACATATACTGGAGGTGCTGGATGCCTGGTTCAACGGTGGGACATTCCATGAAAGAGTGCTGTTTATCTCGAAGTTTATTATCAACAGCGGCAATTGGGGGCAGGCAGAAACCCATCGCCTGTCGGAACAGGCAAGGCAAAAAAGCAAGGCCGGTTCCGTGGGGGGCGGTGAGGTGCTTCGGCTGCTGCAGCTGGCGTTCCCCAGCTACATGGTTATGAAGCAGAAGTATCCCGTTCTGGTGAAAGCACCGATCCTTCTGCCTGTTTTCTGGCCGATTCGCTGGGCTGCGATTTTGCTGTTCCGACGGGACAAGGTTCGGGCGGAGCTCCGAAATGCTTCGTCTGTTTCTGCCGAGCAGGTCAAGACTTACGAGCAGGCATTGGCTTATGTGGGGCTGCGTTTTTCGGGCAAGGAGAAAAATAAATGAACATACTCATTACCGGTGCTGCCGGATTTGTGGGAAAGAATCTGACCGCTGCTCTGAAAAATCTTCGGGACGGCAAGGACAGAACTCGCCCGGGTCTTGCCATAGAGGAGATATTCCTATATGATATTCATACCGAACCTTCTCTTTTGCAGGATTATTGTGCCAGGGCAGATTTTGTGTTCCATCTGGCGGGCGTGAACCGGCCAAAGGATACCGGGGAGTTTATGGAAGGAAACGTTGGCTTTTCCGCCATGCTGCTGGATAACCTGAAAGCCTGCGGCAACACTTGCCCTGTTTTGCTCAGCTCTTCCATTCAGGCAGAGCTGGACAACGATTACGGTAAAAGCAAAAAAGCCGGGGAGAACCTGTTTTTTTCCTACGAAAAAGATACCGGTGCAAAAGTTCTGGTATATCGGTTTCCCAACTTGTTCGGCAAGTGGTGCCGCCCCAATTATAACAGTGTGATTGCTACATTCTGCCATAATATTGCCCGTGACCTGCCGATCCGGATCGACGATCCGGCTGTGCTTTTGACATTGGCTTACATTGATGACGTGGTTACGGAGCTGCTGGATGCGTTGGAAGGAAAAGAACACCGAAAGGGAGCGTTTTGCTGTGTTCCTGTGACCCACCGGGTCAGTCTGGGCGAGATCGCCGGCCTTTTGGAGCAGTTCCGGAGCCAGCCCCAGACCCTTGTGATGCCGGAGATCCCGGATGGGAGTTTTGCAAAAAAACTCTATTCGACCTACTTAAGCTATCTGCCCGGAGAGAAAGCGATATTCCCTCTGAAAATAAATACCGACCATCGGGGCAGTTTTACGGAGCTGCTGAAAACGGCAAACTGCGGCCAGTTCTCTGTCAATGTGTCTAAGCCGGGCATTACAAAGGGTCAGCACTGGCACCACACCAAGTGGGAGTTTTTTATCGTAGTCTCCGGCCGCGGAAAAATCCAAATGCGGAAGATCGATACAGATGAAGTTCTGGAATTTGAGGTCTCCGGAGAACAGATCCAGGCAGTTCACATCCTGCCCGGATATACGCACAATCTTATCAATCTCAGCGAAACGGAAGATCTTGTGACGCTTATATGGGCAAATGAGGCGTTTGATCCGGAGCGTCCCGATACCTTTTACGAAGAGGTCTGAATATGAGCAAATTAAAATTGATGACCATGATCGGCACACGGCCGGAGATCATCCGACTGGCGGCCACCATCAAAAAGTGTGACACGTATTTTCAGCAGATTTTGGTTCATACGGGTCAGAACTATGACTATGAACTCAACCAGGTGTTTTTTGAGGACCTGGGGCTGCGGGCACCGGATCACTATCTGGATGCCGTGGGCAAAGATCTGGGGGAGACCATCGGCAACATCATTGCAAAGAGTTATGCCCTGATGGCAGCCGAACAGCCCGATGCCCTGCTGGTTTTGGGAGATACCAACTCCTGCCTGTCTGCCATTGCGGCCAAGCGGCTCCACATTCCCATTTTTCATATGGAAGCGGGGAACCGCTGCTTTGATGAGTGCCTGCCGGAAGAGACCAACCGCCGGATCGTGGATCATATTGCCGACGTGAACCTGTGCTATTCTGAACATGCCCGCCGATATCTCAATGCCGAGGGCTGTGCCAGGGAACGGACATTTGTCACCGGCTCTCCCATGGCGGAGGTGCTTCGCGCCAATCTGCCCGGGATTCAAAACAGCGATATTCTGACAAAACTGGGCCTG
This sequence comes from Candidatus Avilachnospira sp., assembly GCA_045652125.1. Taxonomy (GTDB): domain Bacteria; phylum Bacillota; class Clostridia; order Oscillospirales; family Oscillospiraceae; genus Avoscillospira. The sequence continues at coordinate 35,031 of JAZRTT010000049.1, forward strand.
GAGGCGGGGAAGTATATTCTGTTGTCTGCCCACCGGGAGGAGAACATTGATACGGAAGATAACTTCTTCCGGCTGATGAATGCGGTCAATGCCATGGCAGAACGATACGATATGCCCATTTTGTATTCCTGCCATCCCAGAAGTGCAAAATACATCGAGCAGCGGGGCTTTGCCTTTGACCGCCGGGTCATCCGGCATAAACCGCTGGGTTTTCATGATTATAACTGCCTGCAGATAAACGCATTTTGTGTAGTGTCTGACAGCGGTACCCTGCCGGAAGAGAGCAGCTTCTATTTGTCTGTGGGAAAGCCGTTCCCGGCTGTGTGCATCCGTACCTCCACAGAACGGCCCGAGGCCATGGATAAGGGAAATTTTGTTTTGGCAGGAATCACGGCCGAGCAGGTACTGCAGGGTGTGGAGACGGCTGTGGCAATGAACCGAAACGGTGACTACGGCATCCCTGTGCCGGATTATATGGAGGAAAATGTATCCACCAAAGTGGTTAAATTTATCCAGAGCTATACCGGAGTCGTGAACCAAATGGTCTGGCGGAAGGACAGATAAGAGATGACTGCCAAAAGGAAAAACCTATATACGGCAGGTCTGATTTGCCTGATTGTGCTGACTGTGTGCTTTATTTTTTCCAACTCGATGGAATCGATTCCCGATTCCCGGCAAAGAAGCGAAGGGCTGCTCCGCTGGCTGAAACCGCTGCTGGGATTTTTTATCGGTGCGGACAATGTCACGAACCATCTGATTCGCAAACTGGCACATTTTGTGGAGTTTTTTGCGCTGGGTGCAGAGCTGTGCGTTTTGTGCCTTCTGCGGAGGAAACCCCTGCTTCTGGCCGCTTTTGCAGGCCTGCTTACAGCACTTACCGATGAGACCATTCAGATTTTCTATGACCGTGGATCTCAGGTTCAGGACGTGTGGCTGGATTTTTCTGCCGTTTTGACGGCGATCCTGGCTGCATTGTGTGTACGGTATTTTATTTTTCCAAAAACAAAGGACACAACATGAAACAAATACTGCAAAAGGTCTGGGAAACAGACAAAAAGACGTTTCTTCTGATTTTACTTCTGAATATCGGTGTGGCACTGACCGGCAGCATCAGCATTGTTATGCTGATGCCTATGCTGGATCTGCTGAATGTCTCAGTAGGAGGCGGCGGGATGTTTCAAAGCCTGCTGCAGCCCTTTGCCGCGCTCTCCTATCTGCAGCGTGCCGCGCTGATCATCTCTGTTTTTGTGGTCCTGCTTCTGCTCCGGGCGATCCTTACCAAAATGGCAACGGTTCGCCAGAATGCCTTTTTGGAAAGGTATGCTTTGGGGTTGCGGCAGAGCCTCTATGATGCGGTTTGCATCGCCAACTGGCAGACACTCACGGCACGTTCTCATGCCGATTTGCTCAATTTATTTACCACCCAATGCTGGCAGGCAAAATATTGCCTGCAGGAGATGATCGTCCTGATCGCATCTTGTGTGTCGGCTCTGATGCAGCTTGCGGTTGCCTGTTGGTTGAGCCTGCCTGTGACACTGGTGGTGTTGGTGGTGGGAAGTGGATTTCTGATCTTGTTTCGGCCATTTTTGACCAAATCCAAGCAGTATGGAGAAAAGACCGTAGCAATCAGCCGGGATCTGCTTCGGGAAATACAAAATCAAATAAACAGCATCAAGGAGATCCGGGCCTACGGTGTGGAAGAATCGCACGCTGTGTTGTTCAACAAAGTCAGCGAAGAATACTACGACACCAGCCTGCGGATGACACAGCTTCGTGTTATGCCGCAACTGTGTTATTCTGTAGCTGCCGCTTTTTTGGTGGCATTGGCATTTGTGTTCAGCGTTTTGATCATGGATACCGGAACGGCACAATTGATGATTTTGGTTTATATTTTTTCCAGACTGTGGCCTGTATTTGCCTCCTGGCAGGGACACCTTCAGAACATTCTGTCGTACATTCCGGCGTATGAAACCATTCAAAATGCAGTGGCAGAACTGGCAGAAGGTATTCAGGAAGCGGAGTTTTCCCGGGAAGTTCTGCCTTTCACAAAGAATATTTCTTTTGAAAATGTTTGTTTTACCTATCAGCGAAGTGAAGAGGAAGTCCTTCATGAAGTCAGCTTTACGCTGCCCTACGGATCTGTGACGGCACTTGTCGGCCCCAGCGGAGCCGGAAAAAGCACCATAGCAGATCTGCTGCTGGGTCTTTTGCAGCCAACGGGCGGGCAGATCACCATCGATGACCGGAGGCTGAATCCGCAGGACAGGGGCATGTGGCGGAAAGCCATTGGCTATATTCCGCAGGAACCTTTGATCATTAACGCAACCCTGCGGGAAAATCTGCAGCGGTTCCATCCGGAAGCCACAGAAGCGGAGATGATCGAGGCTCTGAAGCAGTCTCTGGCTTGGCCCTTTGTGGAAAAACTGCCTCAGGGCATTGATACCATGTTGGGCGATAAGGGGATCCGGCTGTCCGGCGGAGAACGGCAGCGAATCGTGCTGGCCAGAGTCCTTATGGGGAAACCTCGACTCATCATTTTGGATGAAGCCACCAGCGCGTTGGATTATGAAAGTGAAACCTTTGTCCGGGAGACCATTCGTGCCCTGCGGGGGAAAACGACGGTTTTGATCATTGCCCATCGGTTGGCGACCATCCGAGGTGCTGATCGGGCGGTCGTGCTGGCAAACGGGCAGATAGCAGAAGAAGGTCTTTTGACGGAATTGCTGGAACAGCCTGACGGATACCTCAGCCGTATGGTCAGTGTGGAATAAGAAAGAGGTGCAAATTCATGGAGCAAGATTATCTCATTGCCGGGTTACGGGTGCGGATGGAGTCCTTCGGCCGCACCGCAGAACAGGCAGAGGATTATAAGACAGAACATGATGGCGAACCGGATGTTGTGATCACCACCAATGCTGCGGCCTTTCAGGAAAGACATCCCTATCTGAGCATGGATGATGCAGAATATATTTGCACCGGCAGCAGCTTTTACCACCAACTGCTGCAGTTTGACGGTATGATGATCCATGCTTCCGCGGTGGTCAAAGATGGCTACGCCTACCTGTTTTCCGCCTCCAGCGGAACGGGAAAGTCTACCCACACAAGCCAATGGATGAAAGCGTTTGGAGACGCAGTCATTATGCTCAACGATGACAAGCCTGCTGTGCGGAAAGAGGATGGCCGCTGGTTTGCTTACGGCACGCCATGGAGCGGAAAAACGGCACAGAATGCAAATGTTCGGGCCCCTCTGGGTGGTATCTGCATTCTCACCAGAGGCGAAACCAATGCCATTGAGCCATTTTTCGGGGCTCGGGCGGCGTTTGCTCTGCTGGAACAGACAGTCCGTCCTGCCGCAGTGGATGGCAGAGGAAGATTGTTGGAGCTGCTCAACGAACTGCTGGAGGCCATACCCGTTTGGAAACTCCGCTGTACTCCCACAGAAGAAGCCGCCGTGGTTTCTCACAAGGCTATGAGCGAAGAAGCGAAAAAAAGATTTGAATAAAGGAGAGCTGACCATGAAACTGAAAGAAGGATTTATTTTGCGGACAGTAGCCCGTGAAACGGTAGTGCTCCCGGCGAGCGGTGTTACCGATTTGGATATGATGATCACCCTCAATGAGACAGGACGGTTCCTCTGGGAGCGGCTGGCCAAAGGTGTGGAGCCGGAAGAACTGGTAGAAGCCGTACTGGCGGAATACAATGTATCCCGGGAATTGGCAGACAAGAGCGTCAATGCCTTTATTGCCAAGCTGAAGGAGTTGGATTTCCTTGCATAATACAACGGTTAATCTGGAGCAAGTGATGCCGCTGATGCATGAACGGTTAGCGGCAGGAGAATCTGTTCGATTTACGCCCCGGGGCATCAGTATGCGGCCCATGCTGGAGGGCGGCAGGGATCAGGTGGTTCTGTCTCCGCTTCCGGAGAAACTGCGGAAATATGACCTTCCTCTGTATCAAAGAGATGATGGGCACTATGTCCTGCACCGTATTGTGAAAGTGGAGGAAACATATACCTGCATTGGTGATGGGCAGTTTGTGTATGAACCCGGTGTTCGGCAGGATCAGATGATCGCGCTGACTACGGGATTCGTGCGAAAGGGAAAGACGTGGTCTGTGGATTGTGCTGCTTACCGTTTGTATTGCCGCCTGTGGCACACTTTTCGGCCGATTCGCCGCCTGCTGATCAATACAAAACTGGTTCTGTACCGCCCTTATGCCCGCCTTTTTAAGAATAAGAAATGATTTTCAAAGACTGTCTGCCGGAGAATTTCGATGGACGGTCTTTTTGAAAGGTAACATATTATGCAGAATAAAAGAGGGGAATAAAACAAGTTATAGTTGAAAACCAAGGGGATTTGTGATAACATTAGCATGTATTATAGTCTGTAGAGGGGTTTCGGATCGTTTTACAGGGGGATAAATTGGGCGAGTATGACCTGATCGACTTACTAGAACAGGAAGAAAGTATATATGACAGATTTGCATACCCATATTCTGCCGGGTATGGATGATGGTGCGCCGGATGTGGCGACAGCACTTCAAATGCTTCGAATGGAAGCGGAGCAGGGAGTGGATACCGTTGCACTGACCCCCCATTTTTACCGCGACAGAGAGCATCTTTCGTATTTTCTGCAACGCAGGCAGGATTCTTTTGCCCAGTTGAAGGAGGCAATCGGGGATATGACCGGATTGCCGAAGCTTATTCTTGGTGCAGAGGTCACTTATGCACCGGGCATAGCAAACTGGAATGGTCTGGACCGTCTCTGCTACGAAGGAACCAGGACCTTGTTGGTGGAATTGCCGTTCACGCCGTGGAACGATGAGATGTTCCGCCAGTTATACAAGCTGGAGGGGCGATTGGGAATCACGCTCATGATCGCACATGCGGATCGATACTTTTCCTATCAGGATAAAAGAACGATGATCAGGCTGCTGGATATGGATCTGCAGCTGCAGGTGGGGGCAGAGTCTCTGATGCAGTTTTCCAACAGAAGGAAGGGCCTGAGACTGCTCAATAGCTATAATGGCCTGCTGATCTCCGATTGTCACAATACAACCGACCGATCGCCCCAAATGGGAAAAGCACTGAAAATTGCGGAAAAGAAGCTGGGGAAAGCGGCGGCGGATGAATTCGCAGCGGCCACAGACGAGGCATTGACAGATTTGGTGCAGAAAGAATTTTGATGAATTACGTGGACATGCCTGGCGGCGGAAAAATTTTCGGCCGTTGTGTGTGAAAGGATACAGATGAAGCGAAAAAAAAGGAGCATTCTGATTGCTGCTGTGGTGCTGCTGATACTGCTGGCTGCTTTGGTTGTTTGGCAGTGGAGCAATTTGCAGGCCTTTTACCTCTATCTGACCATGGACGAATCAACCATTGCACAGCAGATGGAGGATACTCGGCAAGAGCATCATGAGACGCTGAAAAAGGAGTACACAGTCACGGTGAAACCGCCGTCGTTGGAGCAGAGCAATGACCTTTTGGACGGAAAAGCCAGCGCAGAAGAAGTCAAGGAGAATCTTGGTATTCTGCAGCAGAGTCCGCAGCCTGCAAAAAAGACAGCAGAGGAGCTGACCAACGAATGTGTTGCAGAGCTGTATGCCCTGAAAGTGGATGTGATGGCGAAATTGGGTACCATGAAGCAGGAACTGCTGAACCGATGGAACGCACTTTCGCCGCAGCAGCGGACCCAGGAGAAAAAACTGGAGTTGGGCTATGAAGGGCTGGATGCCTGCTATGACTACGAAGTGGAAGTGAATAAGCAGGTCAGAGCGATTTTGGAGAAATACCGCCCCTTGTTGAAGGACATCGGTGCTGACACAGGGGTTTTAGATACGTTGTGGAAATATTATTGTGAAGAGAAGGCTTCCGAAAAAGCCTTTTACTTGGATAAATATCTGTAAGCAGGAGGGAAAAACATGAAAAAGCAACTGATGAGAGTACTGACAATGATCCTGACAGTCGCAATGATTTTGAGCATGACAACCATTGCACTGGCAGACCAATCCTTTGAACCGGGTCCGATTGATCTGCAGGTGAGGGCTGCGGAACAGGTGAACGGTACCTATAAGGTGAGCTATACGGCAAAACTGGTGATGAAGGAAGAACTGGCAAAGGTTGCCACTTTATACCGGGATAACGATCGGATGTACGGTCTGCGGTTCATCTGCACCCTGAACGATGAACTGGTAGTTCAGCTGAACGATGTGAATGAAGAAGATTTCCGGTTTGACTGTGCCCAGTGGGACGGAAAAGATATTTTTGTCTATGAAGAAGCGACAGTGACCGATGATGGGCTGAAGATTTTCTATCGTCTGAATGAGGCTGTTCTGGCTGATTGGTTCTACGAAGAAGATATGGAAGCTGTGACGGATGCCCTGATGCAGCCTATGACTATGTGGGCAACGGCGTTGGTTCCCGAGAGACAGTTGAAGCGTCTGGACGAGCCTGTTGTCACCACGGCGAAAGTGGAACTGGAAGGCAGCGGCATCGAGAAGTATTTCGGCCAGTACTCCGTCATCGGAGCCTGGGGCAGGACCACATGGAGATTGGATGATGATTTCTATGTTCCCGGCTTTGGCTGTTGTGCGCCGCATGAGTGCCCCCGGAATATGTATTGTCCTGCAGGTCACTTTAACGATCTGAATCTGCAGCTGTGGTATCATGACGGCATTCACTACTGTGTGGAATACGGCCTGATGGTGGGTACCGGCAAGTATACCTTTGAGCCGGATCTGGCGATCACCCGCGGCATGGTGGTGACGGTGCTGTACCGGATGGAAGGGGAGCCTGCAGTCAGCGGCGCACAGGTCTATGAGGATGTGGCGCTGAACCGCTGGTATACCGATGCAGTGGAATGGGCAGACGGCAACGGCGTGGTCAACGGCTACGGCAACGGCAAGTTCGGCCCCAACGACCCCATTACCAGAGAGCAGATGGCGGCAGTTCTGTACCGCTATGCCCGTTATAAGGGTGTAGATGTGTCCGTGGGAGAAAACACGAACATTCTTAGCTTCAAGGATGCGGAAGATGTGTCCGGATATGCAGTGGCAGCGATGCAGTGGGCATGCGGTGTCGGCATGATTCAGGGCAGCTATGGCAACCTGATGCCTCTTGCCAATACTACCAGAGCACAGGCAGCGGCGATTTTCCAGCGCTATTGCATGAATGTTATTTGATTTTCTGCCGAATAACGGAAACGACAGGTAAAAACCCAAAACCAACCGGGGACCCGGGGTGCAAATGCCCCCGCGGCCCTTTTGCGCAAAAAGCGGTCTTGGGGGCATTAAAATGCTGCCCAAAAAGCAGTCGGAGGCACCTTGGATCTTAGGGGGAAATGCCCTTGGCACAGGGGTTTGGACGCAGTTTCATACAGACGGGATAACCACGTTATGTA
>JAZRTT010000050.1:0-14023 GCA_045652125.1 Candidatus Avilachnospira sp.
CTTCGTCTTGATGGGCAGCTTGTGCTGAGCCAGACGAAGAGCTTCACGAGCGACTTCTTCAGAGACGCCGCCGATCTCGAACATAACCTTCTGAGCCTTGACCACAGCTACCCAGTACTCAGGGGCACCTTTACCGGAACCCATACGAGTACCCAGTGCCTTGGAGGTCACGGGCTTGTCGGGGAAAATCTTGATCCAGACCTTACCGCCACGCTTGGTATAACGAGTCATGGCAATACGGGCTGCTTCGATCTGATTGCCGGTGATCCAGCCGGGCTCTACAGCCTGAATGCCGAATTCACCATAGGCAACCTTGTTACCGCGGGAGGCAACACCGGTCATACGACCTCTGTGCACTCTGCGGTACTTCACTCTTTTGGGCATCAGCATTAGCGGTTGCCTCCTTCCTTGCGTTCATAGGGCTTGCGTTCGCCGTTGAAAGGGCGGCGGTTATCGCGGCGCTCGCCGTTGGCGGGGCCTCTGCGATCGTTATTGCGGCGATCTCCGCGGCGGTTGTCGCGGCGGTCGCGGCGGGCAGGCTCGGGGTTCTCGGAGCGAAGGGTGGAGTTCAGAACTTCGCCCTTGTAGATCCACACCTTAACGCCGATCTTACCATATGTGGTATTTGCTTCGGCAAAACCGTAGTCAATGTCGGCACGCAGGGTCTGCAGAGGAATGGTGCCTTCATGATAGGTTTCGCTGCGGGCGATTTCAGCACCGCCCAGACGGCCGCCGCAGAAGCACTTGATGCCCTTGGCACCCAGACGGGTGGCACGCTGCATGGCCTGCTTCATGGCCCGGCGATAACTGATACGCTTTTCCAGCTGAGCAGCGATGTTCTCGGCAACCAGTTGGGCATTCAGATCAGGACTGCGGATCTCCACGATGTTCAGGAGAACCTGGTCGGCATCCTTACCCAGCTTGTTAGCGATCTGCTGGCGCAGCTTTTCGATGTCCTGGCCACCCTTGCCGATCACGACACCGGGGCGGGAACAATGAATATTGATTTTGATTTTTCTGGCTCTTTCGATCTCGATCTTGGCAATACCAGCGGCATAAAGGCTGTCCTTCAGCCATTTGCGGATGTTATAATCCTCGACGACCAGCTCGCCGACTTTGTCAGCACGGGCATACCAACGAGAGTCCCAGTCTTTGATTACACCAACGCGCAATCCATGGGGATTAACTTTCTGTCCCATATGCTACCTCCTGCTTAAGCCTTCTCGCTCACACCGATGGTGATGTGAGTGGTTCTCTTGAGAATACGATTGTATCTGCCCTGCGCTCTGGGCATGCCGCGCTTCAGAACGGGGCCGGGATTTGCAACAGCAGTGGAAACATAGAGTTTTTCAACATCCATGGAGTTATTGTTCTCTGCGTTTGCGATGGCGCTTCTCAGCAGCTTCAGCATGGGCTCGGAAGCGGCCTTGGGGGTCTGCATCAGATAGGCAGACGCGGTTTTCACGTCCTTACCGCGGATGAGATCGCACAGGATCTTCACCTTACGGGGAGAAATACGCAGGTATTTCAGATGAGCTTTTGCTTCCATTATCTTGCTTCCTCCTTATTTCGCATTGGAGGTCTTGCTGCCGGAGTGACCTCTAAAGGTTCTGGTAGGCACGAACTCGCCGAGCTTGTGGCCAACCATGTCTTCGGTAACATAGACAGGCACATGACGGCGGCCGTCGTGCACTGCAATGGTGTGACCGACAAAGGAGGGGAAAATGGTGGAAGCTCTGGACCAGGTCTTCAGAACTTTCTTCTCGTTCTTTGCGTTCAGCTCCTCAACGCGCTTCAACAGCTCAGGCGCAATGAAGGGGCCTTTCTTAACACTTCTGCTCATTTCATTTCCTCCTTACTTGCTGTTTCTGCGCTTGACGATGAACTTATTGGTGGGGTTCTTCGTCTTGCGGGTCTTCAGGCCGAGAGCGGGTTTGCCCCAAGGAGTCACAGGACCGGGACGACCGACAGGAGACTTGCCTTCACCACCGCCGTGGGGGTGATCGCAGGGGTTCATGACGGAGCCGCGGACAGTAGGACGGATACCCATATGGCGGGTACGACCGGCCTTACCGATGTGAACATTCTCGTGGTCAATGTTGCCCACCTGACCGATAACTGCCTTGCAGTTCATACGGATATAGCGGACTTCGCCGGAGGGCAGACGAACCTGAGCCAGTTCGCTGTCCTTGGCCATCAGCTGAGCGGAAGTACCGGCGGAACGCACCAACTGTGCACCGCGGCCGGGGTTCAGCTCAACATTGTGGATAACAGTACCAACAGGGATGTTGGCGATGGGCAGGCAGTTGCCGGGCTTGATGTCGGCGTTGGCGGAGGAGATGACAGTGTCACCGGCCTTCAAACCAACAGGAGCCAGCATGTAGCGCAGCTCGCCATCTTCGTACTTCACCAGAGCGATGAAGGCACTGCGGTTGGGATCGTACTCCAGACGCTGGACAATTGCGGGCATATCCATCTTGTCACGCTTGAAGTCGATGATTCTGTACTTACGCTTGTTGCCGCCGCCGCGATGGCGAACGGTGATTCTGCCGTAGCTGTTGCGGCCGGAATTTTTCTTCACGGGCTCCAGCAGGCTGCGGACAGGTTTGGCATGCTTATCAACGCCGTCGAAGGCAGAAACGGTCATGTTTCTTCTCGACGGGGTATAAGGCTTATAAGACTTAATAGCCATTGTGCATTACACTCCTATTCTAAGATTGAAATCAGACCATACCTTCGAAGAATTCGATGGTCTTGGAATCGGCGGTCAGTTTGACCATAGCCTTCTTCCAACTTGCGCGACGGCCCATGTGAACGCCCATGCGCTTCATTTTGCCGTCCATACGGATGGTGTTGACCTTTTCGACCTTCACACCGAAAATCTCCTCGATAGCCTTCTTGATCTCGATCTTGTTGGCATCGTTGGCAACCTGGAATACGTATTTCTTTTCTTCGGTTGCTTCCATGGACTGTTCGGTGATGACGGGCTTAATGATAATATCGTAAGCGGTCTTCATTATGCGAACACCTCCTCAATCTTAGCCAGAGCAGCCTGATCAACGACGAACTTCTTTGCGTTGAGAATGTCATAAACGTTGATGAGGTTTGCGAAGGTAACCAGCACACCGGGGATGTTCCGTGCGCTCTTAACGACCACCTGATCGTTTTCTGCAGTGACAACAAGTGTTTTGCAGTCACAGCCGACAGCGTTCAGGAACGTCTTGAAGGTCTTGGTTTTGGTCTCATCCATCTTGATGGCGTCGATGACAACGATGTTGCCTTCCTGTGCCTTGGCAGACAGAGCGGACTTCATAGCCAGTCTCTTGACCTTCTTGTTCAGGGTGTAGCTATAATCGCGGGGCTTGGGTGCAAAAACAACACCACCGTGGGTCCACTGGGGAGCACGGGTGGAACCCTGGCGAGCACGACCGGTGCCCTTCTGGCGCCAAGGCTTGATGCCGCCGCCGGAAACTTCTGCACGGGTCAGAGCGGACTGTGTGCCCTGACGGCAGTTAGCCAGATGGTTCTTCACGACGTCGTGAACAACGGACTCATTGGGTTCGATACCGAAAACAGCCTCGGAGAGTTCAATCTCGCCGACCTGTTTGCCGGTCATATCATATACATTAGTCTTAGGCATGATTTACGCTCCTCTCCTTAGCGGTTTCTTGCGGAAGCCTTCTGCGGGTTGATACGTGCGGAAGCCTTCTGCGGGTTCAGGCTGATGCCAGCAGCAGCACCCTTAACCTTGAAGTTCTTAACAGTGTTCTTCAGAGTGACGATACCGCCCTTGGGGCCGGGGATGGCGCCGCGGACAACGATCATATTCAACTCTGCATCGACTTTGACCACATCCAGGTTCTGAACAGTAACCTGCTCAACACCCATCTGGCCGGCGCCGATCTTGCCCTTAAAGATGTGGGCGGGATCGATAACGCCCATGGAACCGGCATGACGATGGACGGGGCCGCCGCCGTGAGTCATGGGGGTTCTGCCGGCGTTCCAGCGCTTGATAACGCCCTGATAGCCGTGACCCTTGGAGATACCGGTCACATCGACCTTGTCGCCTTCGGCGAAAATGTCAGCCTTGATCTCGTCGCCAACATTCATGTCAGCAGCGCCTTCCAGACGGAATTCCTTCAGGAGCTTCTTGGGAGCCACGCCGGCCTTCTTCAGGTGGCCCAGCTCAGGCTTGGTCAGCTTGGTTTCCTTCACATCCTGGAAGCCCAGCTGCACGGCATCATAGCCGTCGTTTTCGGCAGTCTTTTTCTGGACTACCGTGCAAGGGCCGGCCTCGATAACAGTTACGGGGATGACCTTGCCGCTTTCATCGAAGATCTGGGTCATGCCCACTTTCTTGCCGATGATTGCTTTCTGCAGTTGCATTGTGTTTTCCTCCTATTTTGGTTATTGGTTGCAAGACATAGCCATTGGGAGCCATTGGTCCGGCAACATGGCCCGTCCGTCCTCTTTTTGTCGAACCGTGGCGGGCAGCTGTGATTCTAATGTATAAGAATTACAGCTTTATCTCAATCTCAACACCAGCAGGAAGGTCCAGGCTCATGAGAGCTTCCACAGCCTTCTGATTGGGGTTGAGGATATCGATCAGTCTCTTGTGGGTTCTGCGTTCAAACTGTTCACGGGAATCCTTATACTTGTGAACAGCGCGAAGGATGGTGACGACTTCTTTTTTGGTGGGCAGAGGGATAGGACCGGACACGGAAGCGCCGTTGCGCTTTGCGGTCTCCACGATCTTCTCTGCACTCTGGTCGATCAGCTGATGGTCATAAGCCTTCAGACGAATTCTGATCATTTCCTGGTTTGCCATTTGGTTTTTCCTCCTTGATTACGTACTCAGTCTGCCAGTGTGCTGGGTACGGTCGAGAACCTTTATCCGCTAGGCCGTGTGTATCATTCCGTGACACAGAAAAAGGCCGACTTTTGCCGGCCGAACACTCCCGTTTTGCGGCGATATACACAAAAATCCGCCAGCAAAATCATGGTTCTCAGCCGCCCGATGACCGGACATACTCTGTGGAAGTTACCGTTTTTTCAACGCAATCTCCCACTTCATCGCATTTGCGCATAGTTTTCCCAAACTCGCGCTTTTACATCATATAATAAATCCCCCTTGCTGTCAAGGGGGATTTTCTCTTTTTTTCATAAATTTTTCAGACTTTTTTCGTTGAAAATGCAGATTTTTCTTCCAAACTCAGTAAGCGACGCCCCAATAAATGCTGTGCTTGGCTTTTTTGCCGCAAATGGGGCAAACATCGCTTAACTGTTCCTGTTCCAAAGGCATACAGCGGGAGGACATCCCGGCTTCTTCCTTCATCTTCATTTCACATTCCAGCTCGCCGCACCACATGGTCTTGATAAAGCCGCCCTTTTCCTGCTGAATGGCTCTGGCTTCCTCCAGAGAATGCGCCTCATAGATATTGTCGGTCAAGTTCTTCTTGGCCTTATCGTACATCACCTGATGAGCCAGTTCCAACTGCTGTGCAGCAGCAGTTTCCAGCTCGTCCAGGCTGACCACCGTCTTTTCGCCGTCTACCCGGCGAACCATGACGCACTGGTTGTTTTCCAGATCTCTGGGGCCGCACTCCACTCGCAGCGGTACACCCTTCATCTCATATTCGGCACACTTCCAGCCCATGGAATTGTCGGAATCGTCCATCTTTACCCGGAAACCGGCAGCAGCAAGCCGGTCACGAAGAGCACCGGCACCTTCCAGCACACCCGGCTTATGCTGGGCAACAGGAAGAACGATCACCTGTACGGGAGCTACCTTGGGAGGCAGAACCAAACCGTTGTTGTCACCATGGGTCATAATGATACCGCCGATCATGCGGGTAGACACGCCCCAGGAAGTCTGATGGGGATGGTGCAGGGTATTGTCGCTTCCGGTGAAGGTGATATCAAAGGCTTTGGCAAAGCCGTCACCAAAGTAATGGGACGTACCGGACTGGAGCGCCTTTTTGTCGTGCATCATGCATTCTACTGTATAGGTCTCTTCGGCACCGTTGAACTTTTCTTTCTCGGTCTTTCGGCCCTTGATCACAGGCATGGCCAAGGTATTCTCCAGGAAATCGGCGTAGACACCCAGCATCCGCATGGTTTCGGCTCTGGCATCCTCCTCCGTGGCATGCATCGTGTGGCCTTCCTGCCACAGAAATTCCCGATGCCGCAAAAACGGGCGGGAGGTCTTTTCCCAGCGAAGAACGCTGCACCACTGGTTATACAGCTTGGGCAGATCCCGGTGGGAATGAATCACATTTTTGAAGTGCTCACAGAACAAGGTCTCGGAAGTCGGACGGATGCAGTAACGCTCTTCCAGCTTGTCGCTGCCGCCGTAGGTGACCCAAGCGCACTCGGGAGCAAAGCCTTCCACATGATCCTTCTCCTTCTGGAGCAGGCTTTCGGGGATCAGCATGGGCATCATGACGTTTTCGTGGCCATGGGCCTTGAACATCCCATCCAGCGTTTTTTGAATATTTTCCCAGATGGCATAGCCATAGGGACGGTAAATGAACATACCCTTAATGGAGGAATAGTCAATCAGCTCTGCCTTTTTGCACACATCGGTGTACCACTGGGCAAAGTCTACTTCCATATCGGTGATCTGTTCTACTTTTTTCTCTTTAGCCATCATTTTCTCTTCCTTTCGGAATTTATCTCACGGTAAAAAATTATACGGTACAGTCAACCGTTTGTCAAGATGAGGGCCGCACACTTCTGCCCCGACTGCGGCATAAGATGAGATACTTCAGAATAAGGAGTGCGCCCATGGAAAATTTTCTAATCTATCTCGACCCCTCTACTGCCCGCTTCTATGAGCATATTGCCCGCTCCGCCGGACGAACTACGGAGCAGGTACTTCAGGACGCCCTGTTCAAACTTGCAGGTGAGCTTTCTCTGGAGGCATTGGCGAAAAACAAGCCCAAATGACCTTGCTTTCCCAACAACTTCTGCTATAATGTGACATAGATACTATATTATATATTCGGAACATATCAAAACGCTCTCCGTCTGCAGGATTGGCATATTCCGGATGTTCTGATCCCATCATCTGCCGCAGACTTTCCCCCCTTACACGACCTTATGGTCTGTTTTTTAGTTAACATAATAGTAGGAGTGTACCATCATGAAATCCATTCGTGATATCTATAAAATCGGAAAAGGCCCATCCAGTTCCCATACCATCGGTCCGGAGCGGGCTGCTCTTCAGTTCAGGCAGCAGCATCCTGAGGCCGATGGGTTCCGGGTGGAGCTGTTTGGCTCTCTCAGCAAAACCGGAAAGGGACACGGCACTGACCGGGTGCTGAAGGAAGTCCTCTCTCCCCTGCCCACGGAAATCGTATTCCGCAGCGATTGCCCGGAGGATGTTCATCATCCCAACACCATGGATTTTTTTGCCCTGAAAGACGGGATCGTCTGCGGTACCCTCCGGGTGGAAAGCATCGGCGGCGGCGATATTCGCTATGATGGCTGTATGGATGAAACTCTGCCGGAAATCTACCCGGAAAACTCCTTTGCGGAAATTGAACAGTTCTGCCGGTTCCGCGGCCTAAATCTGGCTGAGTACGTGGAGATCAATGAAGGGGAGAGCATCTGGGATTTTCTTTCCACTATCTGGGAAGCCATGAAAAGCTCTGTCCGGGAAGGTCTTTCTGCCCAAGGGACGCTCCCCGGCGGCCTGCGGGTAGAACGGAAAGCCAAGATTCTGTTTGAAAATCCGGCGCCCAATGAAGTCCCTCAGGTGCGGGAATGCCGCATCATCTCCGCCTATGCATTTGCGGTGAGTGAGCAGAACGCCGACTGCGGCACCATCGTCACAGCTCCCACCTGCGGTGCCTGTGGTGTCCTGCCGGCCTGCCTGTTCTATGTGCAGCAGCAGCGACATCTGACCGATGAGCAAATCCTCCGCGGTCTGGCCGTCGCCGGTCTGATGGGCAATCTCATCAAAACCAACGCCTCAATTTCCGGTGCAGAATGCGGCTGTCAGGCAGAAATCGGTTCTGCTTGTTCCATGGCTGCCGCCGCTCTGACTTATCTGTTCGGGCTTTCCACTGCCCAGATTCAGTATGCAGCGGAAATTGCACTGGAGCATCATCTGGGGCTTACCTGTGATCCCATCTGCGGTCTGGTGCAGGTGCCCTGTATTGAACGGAACGCAGTAGCGGCCATGCGTGCCATGAATTCCTGCAATCTGGCTTACTTTCTCTCCGACACCCAGCGTATCTCTTTCGATATGGTGGTCAAAACCATGTATGAGACAGGCATCAGCATGAACCAGCGTTTCCGGGAGACCTCAGAGGGCGGTCTGGCCAGAATGTTCAGCCGCCGGGCAGATCCTTAATATATAATAGTATATGATATAATAAAAACTGGGGTCAGGCTTTTGCCTGACCCCAGCTGTTTTATTAGAGAATATTTGATTTAGACTATGGTATTAGTCATAAACCAGCAGAGCGATCATCTCGTCGTCGATGTTCTCAGCGTTGTACCACTGAGCACCGGTGTCGACGTCGGCAACGGGCTCACCGTTAGCAGCAGCAACGGCCAGAGCGACAGCCTGATAACCGATCTGATAGGGATCCTGAGTGACGGAGCCATAGAACCAGCCCTGACGGACAGCGTTCTTCTGAGCGGCACCGGCGTCGAAGCCAGCGACCAGCAGGCCGTCGTACTTGCCGCCTTCGGCCAGATCTTCACCGTCGGAAACAGCAGCCAGGAAGCCGGTGACAGCGCCTTCGTTGGAGCAGAAGACAGCCTTCAGGTTCTCGTTGGCCAGCAGAGCGGCGGAAGAGGTCTGCAGAGCGGTAGCCTCGGTGGTAGCGGAAACTTCAACACGGATGATGATGGAAGCATCGTCAACCTTGTTCTCCCACAGGGAGTGGCCTTCGACGGAGACAGTGCCGTACTGAGCGGCGATCTCAGCCATCTTGTTGACGAAACCGGTGGTACGGCCGGTAACGGAAGCGGAAACAGCATCCTGAGACAGGCAGCCGATGATGATGGGAGCCTCAGCGGTGGCGTTGGTCATAGCCTCAACCAGAGCTTCGTTCTCGCCGAACTTTTCAGCAGCCAGAGCGGCAGCAGCTTCGTTGTTGGTGCAAGCGGTAGCGACAACAGCGCCGGTGGTATCGCCGGGAACGCCGGAGTCAAAGCCGACAACGGGAATGCCCTTTTCAGCGCACTCTTCCAGGATCTCGGTGACAGCCTCAGTGGAGAGGGCAGCCAGAGCCAGAGCCTGAGGGTTCTTGGCCATTTCCTTCTTGACCATATCAACCTGAGCAGCGATCTCAGTCTCGGAAGCAGGGCCATCGAAGTAAATCTTCACACCCAGCTCAGCAGCAGCATCCTCGGAGCCCTTGGCAACGGCCTGCCAGAACTGGTGCTGGAAGCCCTTAGCCATGACGGGGATGTACAGCTCTTCAACAGGAGCTTCTTCTTCGACGGGAGCTTCCTCAACAACGGGGGTCTCCTCGACGGGAGCTTCTTCCTCAACGGGAGCCTTCTCGGCGCAAGCGGCCAGAGCGAAGACCATGACCAGAGCCAGAAGCAGCGCAATCAGTTTCTTCATTTGATATTCCTCCAAATTTTGATTTTTATATAAACGCTTTGTGCGTCTATAACGTTTTAACCCTTTTTGACCTTGTTGGCAGCTCTGGTTCTCTGGATGTCCATGAGAACGGCAGCGATGACAACAACGCCGGTGAAGAAGGTCTGCCAGGGAGCCTGCAGACCGCAAGCGGACAGGCCGGTTTTCAGAACGGACATGACAAACACGCCGATGAGGGTGCCGGCCATGGTGCCGGAACCGCCGGCCATGGAAGTACCGCCGATAACGACTGCAGTAATACCATTCATTTCCTGACCGTTGCCGGTGCCGGGAGTGATGGTGGTGTAAGCAGCAGCGTACAGCAGACCGGACATGCCGATAAAGAAGCCGGACAGAGTGTAGACAGCGATCTTCCAGTTATCCACATTGATACCGGACAGACGAGCAGCTTCTTCGTTGGAACCGATGGCGTAGGTGTAACGACCGAACTTGGTCTTATGCAGGATCAGGGCGGCAATGATAAAGAAGCCGATGAGCCAGAAAGCACCTACGGGGAAACCCTTGATGCCGAACAGCTCGGCACGGATAAAGACCTTCTTGAACCAGCCGCCGACTTCAGCCGTGGCAGTGGGCCAGGTCTGGGACTGAACCTTGGTGATGATGGAGCCAATGCCCATGGAAACGTACTGCGTACCCAGAGTAGCGATGAAGGGGGGCAGCTTCAGCTTGGCAATCATGGTACCGTTGAGCACACCGAAAACCACGCCGACCAGAACGGTCAGGACAACAGACACGATCAGGGGCCAACCCTGCTTGAAGGTGTATGCACCCAGCAGGGCGGAACACATCATAACCGTACCCAGAGACAGGTCAATGCCGCCGGTGATGATGATGAAGGTAACGCCGAAGGCCATAAGGCCGATGTAGTAAGAGGATTCCAGAATGTTCTTGCCCGTATCCAGGCTGAAGAAGTTATTTCCCACAAAGGAGAAAAATACATAGAGAACGACCAGTGCTGCAGGCGCAAGCAGCTTTTGCAAATCGAGTTTCTTTTTATCCATTTTTCTTTACCCCACTTCTCTCTTAGTCGCATAGGTCATGATCTTTTCCTGCGTAGCTTCTGATATATCCAGTTCACCGGTGACACGGCCTTCGCACATGACAACAACCCGGTCAGACATACGGAGCAGCTCCGGCATTTCGGAAGATATCATGATGATGGATTTTCCCTGAGCCGCCAACTGGTTCATCAGCTTGTAAATCTCGCTCTTGGCACCGACATCGATGCCCTTGGTGGGCTCGTCAAAAATCAGAATGTCGCAGTTGCGCATGAGCCACTTGGCAATGACCACCTTCTGCTGGTTGCCGCCGGAAAGGCTGCGGACCAGAGTCTTGACCGTGGGGGTCTTGGTAGCCAGCTGATCTTTATACTTCTCTGCTTCCTTCTGAACTTTGCCGTCATTGATGAACAGGCCGGCGCAGACATCATCCAGAGAAGCCATAACCGTATTGTCCGCCACGGACAGACCCAGACACAGGCCGTACCGCTTGCGATCTTCGGACAGATAGCCGATACCGACCTTAACGGCGTCCTTGGGGGTGTTGACGCGAACTTCCTTGCCGTTGACCTTGATGATGCCGCTGTCCTTCTTGTCAGCACCGCAGATCAGACGCATGGTCTCGGTTCGTCCTGCACCCATCAGGCCGGCAAAACCAAGAATTTCGCCCTTGTAGAGCTTGAAAGACACGTCTTTCACGTCGATGGAGTTCAGACCCTCAGCCTCCAACACCACGGGAGCATCCGCAGGCACATTGGACTTGGACTTGGGTTCTTCATAAATGGTACGGCCGACCATCATCTGAACGATTTCGTCCATGTTGGTCTCGTTGGTATTGACTGTGCCGACATACTGGCCGTCCCGCATGACTGTGATCCGGTCGGTGATCTGGAACAGCTCGTTCATCCGGTGAGAGATGTAAACGATGCCGACGCCGGTAGCCTTCAGGCGGCGGATAAAGGTGAACAGATCCTCGATCTCCGCTTCAGTCAGCGCCGTGGAGGGTTCGTCCATGATCAGCACCTTTGTATTATTGTAGGACAGGGACTTGGCGATCTCCACCATCTGCTGCTTTGCAACGGTGAGCCGCTTGACCACAGTCTTGGGAGAAATATCCAGATGGAGGCTGTCCAGCAGTTCCTGCGTCATGCGGTTCTGCTCCGCTTTGTCCAGGAACAGCCCTTTGTTGGGTTCACGACCGATGAAAATATTCTCCGCCACAGTCAGATCCTGCATCAGATTCAGTTCCTGATGCACGATGCTGATGCCTTTGGCCTGTGCATCCCGGGGGCCGCTGATCTCAATATTCTCTCCGAAATACTCGATCACGCCGTCATCCTTCTGATAAATACCCGTAAGGATCTTCATCAGAGTGGACTTTCCTGCACCGTTTTCGCCGATCAGCGCCATAACCTCGCCGGACCGAACTTCCAACTGTGCGTTATCCAATGCGTGAACACCGGGGAAGTATTTCTGAATGCCATGCATATTCAGAATTGTCTCGCCCATTGCAATATCACCTTCCTAAGAATTATTACAAGACCGGCAGAGCACCTCAGCCCATCCGGACCGATTTCATTGTTTCAAAGAATTTTTTCTCCGTTTTTTCGCTTTTCAGAGTGCTTTGTGCGAGTTGTATGAATTCACAACCACCGTCTTGTACACCCTGCATAAGTGTGCCAAAATCTCCCATATCGCGAAACGTTTTTTCTTTGATTTTTGACATCTGCTCGCCTGTTTTTTTAGTTTTCTATGCCCACTATAATACACATTGCCGAAAAAATCAAGACATTTTTTTGTTTTTTTGTATTGACAGTCCATTCCGAATTTTATATTATATAAACAGCAAATCGCGATCCTTCCTTTTTTCGCGAAACGTTTCGTTTCGGAGGAGCCTATGGCAACCATCAAAGATGTCGCACAAATGGCGGGGGTTTCTATTTCCACCGTATCCAAGTATATTAATGGCGGCAATGTGCGCCCGGAGTATGCCGAGCCAATTCGAAAAGCCATTGCAGAATTGGATTACCGCGCCAACCCCTATGCCAGAAGTCTGCGTACTACCAGAAGCCGATCTGTCGGTGTTCTGCTCCCTACTCTGACCGTCTCCTTTTTCGGTCACATTGTTTCTGCGCTGGACCGAACCCTCCGCGCCGGCGGATATCACTCGATCGTCTGTTGTTACGATTCCGATCACGGACTGGAACGGAACTACTTATCCTTCTTGCTCAATAACGGCATTGACGGTCTCATCTATATGCCGGACGATTTATCTGCAGAGGAATATCTGGAGCTGACACAGAAAAGCAGCATTCCGGTAGTACAGGTAGACCGCATTATCCAAGGCATTCAAACAGATGCTGTGCTTTCTGAAAATGCAGAATCCATTTACACCGCAGTAACGCATCTGATTGCACAGGGGCACCGCCGCATTGCTTTGGTCACAGGCCACACCTACATCTTTACTGCAAAAGAACGCTTGGTTGGATACCTCCGTGCTCTGACAGACCACGACATTCCTTATGATGATACGCTGGTTTTTTCCGGCGGATTTAATTTCACCACCGGTTATCAGAGTTTTCAAAAGATGATGGAGCTGTCCGAGCCGCCCACCGCCGTGTGCTGCGTCAATGACGATATCACCGTGGGTGTCATTGCAGCCAGTCAGGAATACCGCAATCACAGCAAGAATCCTTTGTCCGTGTTTGGATACGACTGTGTGGAAGTGTGCAGCCTCATGACCCCCACCATCCCCGTTGTCCATCAGCCGGAAGAGGAAATCGGTCAATTGGCCGGTACTTATCTCATGGAACGGCTCAACGGCTATGATGGCCCGCCTCGAGTCTCCCGGCTTCACAGTACCATTATTTATTAATTTGTGTACGATCCGTTTTACGGTTCTGCAATATACTTATATAATTTATGCTAAACACAGCAAATACAGGAGGAAAATGAAATGGCAAAAAACAGATATATCGGCGATTATCCCGTCATTGGCATCCGCCCCATCGTTGACGGCCGCCGCGGCCCTCTGAAGCTGCGTGAAAGCCTGGAACCCATCGTCTGGGCCATGGCTGAAGCTGCCAAGAAGCTGTTTGAAGAGAACCTGTTCTACTCCAACGGCGAACCTGTGAAGGTCGTTATGGCTGACACCTGCATCGGTCGTGTTCCCGAGACCGCCGCTTGTGCTGACAAGTTCAAGAAGGAAGGCGTTTCCATCACCCTGTCTGTCACTCCCTGCTGGTGCTACGGCTCTGAGACCATGGACATGGACCCCACTACCATCAAGGGCGTCTGGGGCTTCAACGGTACCGAGCGTCCCGGTGCTGTGTATCTGGCTGCTGTTCTGGCCGGCCACGCACAGAAGGGTCTGCCCGCATTCGGCATCTACGGTCATGAA
>JAZRTT010000051.1:0-50210 GCA_045652125.1 Candidatus Avilachnospira sp.
CGGGGGGGGTGGCATCGGCCGCTCCCCATTTTGCGGGAGCATATTCTCTTTGGAAAGCAAAATTAAAAAAGAAGTTCCGGTCAGCAATGCTGACGGGAACTTCTTTTCTTCATCATATATTAGCCGAACACAGCCAGCAGGAAGCCGGCGGCGATGGCGGAGCCGATGACACCGGCCACGTTGGGGCCCATGGCGTGCATCAGCAGGAAGTTGGAAGGATTCCACTTCTGGCCTTCCTTCTGGGCCACTCGAGCTGCCATAGGAACGGCAGACACACCGGCAGAACCGATGAGGGGGTTGATCTTGCCGCCGGAGGTCACATACATGACCAGACCGCCCAGCAGACCGCCCAGAGTGGAGATGGCGAAAGCCACCAGACCCAAAACCACGATCTTGATGGTCTCCCAGCTCAGGAAGCTGGAGGCCACAGTAGTAGCACCCACGGAGATGCCCAGGAACACGGTAACGATGTTCATCAGCGCATTCTGGACCGTATCGGACAGACGCTCGGTGACACCGCACTCTCTCCACAGATTGCCCAGCATCAGGCAGCCCACCAGAGGAGCCGTAGAGGGAATCAGGAGAATGACGAACACAGCAACCACAATGGGGAAGATGATCTTTTCGGTCTTGGTGACCACACGGGTCTGGACCATTTTGACCTCACGCATCTTCTTGGTGGTGCAAAGCCGCATAATGGGGGGCTGGATCATAGGAATCAGAGCCATATAGGAGTAGGCCGCAATGGCGATGGGGCCCAGAAGCTCCGGAGCCAGCTTGCCGGTGAGGAAGATGGCCGTGGGGCCGTCAGCACCGCCGATGATGCCGATGGAAGCAGCCTGCGGGCCAGTGAAGCCCAGGGCCACAGCACCGAAGAAGGCCACAAACACGCCGAACTGGGCAGCAGCACCCAGAAGCAGACTCTTGGGATTGGACAGCAGGGGACCGAAGTCGGTCATGGCACCGATGCCCATAAAAATGAGGGACGGATACACACCGGACTTGACACCAATGTACAGAATATCCAGCAGGCCGCCGTGGTGCAGAATGTCACCATAGCCCATTTCGCCGTTCATAAAGGCCGTCCAGAATTCCGGATGGTACAGATTGCCGCCGGGCAGGTTGGTCAGCAGACAGCCGAAGGCGATACCCACCATCAGAAGGGGCTCAAACTGCTTGACGATGCCCAGATACAAAAGGACGCAGGCAATGGCGACCATCACAAGGAACTTCCAGCCGCCGGCGGCGAAGAAAGCCATAAAGCCGGACTGGCTCCACAGGTTCAGCAGGGTTTCCGCAATATTCATGGAAAGCCCTCCTTATGCCAGGACCACCAGGGGCGCACCCGTATCCACCACGGAACCCTTGGAGGTGACCACCTGTGCCACAGTACCGTCTCTGGGAGCAACGATCTCATTTTCCATCTTCATGGCTTCCAGAATCACCAGAACCTCCCCGGCCTTGACGGTCTGGCCGGCAGAAACATTCACGTTCAGAATGTTGCCGGGCATGGGAGCGGCGACCACTTCACCGGCGGCCACAGCAGCAGGTGCGGGAGCGGGAGCTGCCACGGGAGCGGGAGCAGCGGCAGGGGCAGGTGCTGCCACGGGAGCCGGGGCTGCTGCCACGGGAGCAGGAGCGGCGGCAGTGACAGGAGCATTGGCGGTGGCCAGGATAATCAGGGGAGCTCCGGTATCCACCACAGAGCCCTTATCGGCAACGATCTGGGCAACGGTACCGTCACAGGGAGCAACGATCTCATTTTCCATCTTCATGGCTTCCAGAACCACCAGCAGCTCACCGGCCTTCACGGCCTGACCCACAGAGACATTGACCTTCAGGATGTTGCCGGGCATAGGAGCGGCAACGGTCTCGCCGCCGGAAACGGTGGCAGCGGCGGCCACAGGTGCGGCGGCAGGGGCCACAGGAGCGGCAGCGGCCACAGGAGCAGCGGCCACAGGAGCAGGAGCGGCAGCAGGTGCATAGGCTGCATACTCGTCCAGCATAATGGCCTTGCCGGCCTCTACTTCCACCTCATAGGTTTTGCCGTTGAGGGTGACTTTATATTTCATCTCACTTGACCTCCTTGATGGATTTGAACCGCAGTTCGTTGAGGGGTCTGCCCATCTGATCGGCAACGATGGCCATGATCATGGCGGCATCCCGATCGGGCGTATCATAGAGCTTCAGCTCACCGGCGGAGCCGGGGGCCTCATTGCCGGAAGAAACAGCAGGTTCGGCGGCAGGTGCGGAAACAGGGACAGCCGCAGCCGCAGGCTCGGCAGGTTTTTCTTTCTTGTTCCCGGACATGGACTTGCCCATGATGATAACGACCACCATCAGAAGGAACAACCCCAGAAATACTACGCCGTAACCCAGCAGACCGGTAATACCGGCCTCACCGATGCCCATGGCAGCGGAAAGAATGTTCATCATCACAGTTCCCTCCTCAGATGGCCTCGATCACATAGGTGCAGACACGTTCTTCTTCCGCCTTACGCTTTTCCAGGAACTTTCTGGCCTGATCGGGGAAGCAGATGTAGCTCATAACATCCTCTTCGGTTTTCCACAGATCGCCCAGCTCTTCCTTTGCCTTGGCAAAGTCCTCGCCGGTACGCTTGCTGTCTTCAATGCGGCAGTCCACGGGAGCGTCCAGGCCGGCTTCTTTCAGAACACGAGCCTCGATCTCCTTGTTCACGGGAGCGGGAGCGATGCCGTACTCGCCCTTGAAATAGTTCTTCACTTCCTTGGAGATCTGCTTGTAACGCTCGCCCAGCAGAACGTTGGTGACCGCCTGGTTGCCCACCATCTGGGACAGGGGGGTGACCAGGGGAGGATAGCCCAGATCCTCGCGGACAGCGGGAATCTCGGCCAGAGCGGCGTCAAATTTGTCCATAGCCTTCATATCGGTCAGGTTGGCGATCATATTGGAGAGCATACCGCCGGGGACCTTGTAGACCAGCGCCTGTGCATCGGTGGCCATAGACTTGGGGTTCAGGGTCTTGTTGTCGATATAATTCTGCTTGATGGGCTTGAAGAAATCGTTGACCTTGTTGATGGCTTCTTCGTTGAGGCCGGTCTCCACGCCGTACTGCTCCATAGCATAGAACAGCGTTTCGGTGGCAGGCTGGGAAGTGCCGTTGGAGAAGCAGGAAGTGGCAGTATCCACCACATCGATTCCGGCGTCGATGGCTTTGGTAACCGTCATGTAAGCCATGCCCGTGGTGCAATGCGTATGCAGAATCAGCGGCATATCGCCTACCGCATCCTTAATGCCCTTGATAAGGCCTTCGGCCTCGCAGGGGCTCATGGTGCCGGCCATGTCCTTCAGGCAGATGGTGTCGAAGCCCATGTTCTTCAGTTCCTTGCACATTTCCACGTACTTGGCAACGGTGTGGACAGGGCTCTGGGTGTAGGAGATACAGCCGGAAGCGACGGTGTTCTTGGTTGCGTATTTCTTAGTGGCATCCAGTGCGGTGCCCAGATTGCGGAAGTCATTCAGGGCGTCAAAAATACGCAGAATATCAATACCATTCTTGATGGACAGTTCCACGAACTTTTCCACCACGTCATCATGATAATGCTTATAGCCCAGCAAGTTCTGACCGCGGAGCAGCATCTGCAGTTTGGTGTTGGGCATATGTTTGCGGATGTTTCGCAGGCGCTCCCAGGGATCTTCACCCAAATAGCGCAGGCAGGAATCAAAGGTGGCACCGCCCCAGCATTCCACGGAATAGTAGCCAGCCTTGTCCATGACGGGCAAAATGGCTTCATAGTCGGAATAGGGCAGCCGGGTAGCCATCAGAGACTGGTTGGCATCACGCAAAACAGTTTCGGTAAATTGCACTTTTTTCAATGGATACACCTCCAGAATAATTTTCTCTCAATGTAACCGTAGGGGCGACGGTCAGTCGCCCCTACGAGCATAGGTTTTATTCAGCCTTGGGGCCGGCAGCGACCAGAGCCTTGCCTTCGTCATTGCCGGTGTACTTGGCAAAGTTCTTCACGAAGCGGGCAGCCAGATCCTTCGCCTTGGTATCCCACTGGGAGGCATCGGCATAGGTGTTTCTGGGGTCGAGAATGTTGGTGTCCACGCCGGGCAGGGCCGTGGGAACTTCGAAGTTGAAGTAGGGGATGGTCTTGGTCTCGGCCTTCAGGATGGAGCCATCGAGAATGGCGTCGATGATGCCGCGGGTATCCTTAATGGAGATGCGCTTGCCGGTGCCGTTCCAGCCGGTGTTGACCAGGTAAGCCTTGGCGCCGGACTTCTGCATCTTCTTGACCAGCTCTTCGCCGTACTTGGTGGGATGCAGTTCCAGGAAGGCTGCGCCGAAGCAGGCGGAGAAGGTGGGAGTGGGCTCGGTAATGCCGCGCTCGGTGCCGGCCAGCTTGGAAGTGAAGCCGGACAGGAAGTAGTACTGGGTCTGCTCGGGGGTCAGGATGGAAACGGGAGGCAGAACACCAAACGCGTCGGCAGACAGGAAGATGACATTCTTGGCATCGGGGCCTGCAGACACGGGACGGACGATTTTCTCAATGTGGTCGATGGGGTAGGAAACACGGGTGTTTTCGGTAATGGAGCCGTCAGCAAAGTCGCACTTGCCGTTCTCGTCTACGGTGACGTTCTCCAGCAGGGCGTTGCGCTTGATGGCGTTGTAGATGTCGGGCTCGGATTCGGGATCCAGATTGATGACCTTGGCATAGCAGCCGCCCTCGAAGTTGAACACGCCGTTGTCGTCCCAGCCGTGCTCGTCATCGCCGATGAGCAGACGCTTGGGATCGGTGGACAGGGTGGTCTTGCCGGTGCCGGACAGGCCGAAGAACAACGCGGTGTTTTCCCCGTTCATGTCGGTGTTGGCAGAGCAGTGCATGGAGGCCATACCGTTGAGGGGCAGGTAGTAGTTCATCATGGAGAACATACCCTTCTTCATTTCGCCGCCGTACCAGGTATTCAGTATGACCTGCTCCTTGGTGGTCAGGTTGAAAATGGCAGCCGTCTCGGAGTTGAGGCCCAGCTCCTTATAGTTTTCGACCTTAGCCTTGGAGGCGTTGTAGGAGATGAAGTCGGGCTTGAAGTTCTTCAGCTCTTCTTCCGTGGGAGCGATGAACATATTCTTGACGAAGTGTGCCTGCCATGCCACTTCCATAATGAAGCGGATCGCCATACGGGAATCGGGGTTGGTGCCGCAGAACACGTCCATGACGTAGAGCTTCTTGTTGGACAGCTCCTTGATCGCCAATTCCTTGCAGGCATTCCATGCTTCGATGGAAGCGGGCTTGTTGTCGTTCTTGAACTCGTCGGAAGTCCACCACACGGTGTCCTTGGAAGTTTCATCCATAACGATGAATTTATCCTTGGGGGAACGGCCGGTGTAGATGCCGGTCATAACATTGACAGCACCCAGCTCGGTGAGCTGACCCTTTTCAAAGCCTTCCAGCGCAGGATCCATTTCTGCCTCAAACAACTGCTCATAAGAGGGGTTGTACACTACCTCGGTAGTGCCGGTGATGCCATACTTTTCCAGACCATAAGTGTTCATAAGATACAGTCCTCCTTATCCTTGTATTGCAGGCTTACGCCCGCAAAAATTTATATAGTTGTGAGAAGTTGCAACTCCCACCGAGTACCAGTATATCACAGTTTTCGCACGATTTCTACTGTTTTTCTTCCGGTTTTTTACAAAAATACATCAATCGGTGTACGGGGCCGTCAAAGCGACAAAAATATACAAAAAAACAGTTGGATTTTCGCTCTGACAGAGGCATTGCCATCCGGCTTTGAACGTATTATAATTACTATACTATGAGGTAAGGAGCAACTTTATGCTGCTGTCGGTTGAAAATTTATCCATTCACTACGGTATCAAGACCCTGCTGGAAGATGCCGCACTTTATCTGAATCCGGGAGACAAGATCGGCATCATCGGCATCAACGGTACCGGCAAATCCACTTTTCTTCGGTGTCTGGCCGGTCGGGAACAGCCGGATCAGGGAACGGTCACCCGTTTTCCAAATGTACAGGTGGCTTTTCTGGAGCAAAATCCACCCATGGACGAGGAACATACCGTTCTGGAGCAGGTCTTTGCCGATCAGGACCATGCCTATCGGGATATTCACGCTTACGAAGCTGCCGCCATGCTCAACAAGCTGGGGATCTCCGACCCGGAGGCAAAAATCGGCACCCTTTCCGGCGGGCAGAGAAAGCGGGTGGCACTTGCAGCCGCACTGATTCAGCCGGCAGACGTCCTGATTCTCGATGAACCGACCAACCATCTGGACAGCCACATGGTCGCTTGGCTGGAGCAGCGGCTGATCGCCTTCCCCGGCGGTATCATCATGGTGACCCATGACCGCTATTTTCTGGAGCGAGTTGCCACACGCATTGCAGAGCTGAACCGGGGAAAGCTCAGTTATTTTGAGGCCAACTACTCCAAATATCTGGAGCTGAAGGCTCAAAGGGAGGAAATGGCCGAAGCCTCGGAGCGAAAGCGGCAGACCATCCTGCGGCATGAATACCAATGGATCATCCGGGGCTGTCAGGCCCGAACCACCAAAAGCAAGGAGCGGATCGACCGCTACGAAGCCCTGAAAAATCAGCAAGGCCCCCAGTATGACGAGACCGTGCAGATGGGTGCTTCTGCCAGTCGTCTGGGTAAGCAGATTCTCAATCTGGAGCAGGTCAGTAAGTCCTTTGGGGACAAATGTGTGCTGAAGGATTTCTCCTATCGACTGGGCCGGCATGACCGCATTGGCATCGTGGGTATCAACGGTGCCGGCAAATCCACCCTTTTGAACCTGATGGCAGGTCGTCTGCAGCCGGACTCCGGCACCGTTGAGATCGGTGCCACAGTCAAGTTGGGCTATTTTACGCAGGAAGCCAGGGAGCTGGACCCCAATGAAACAGTTTGGTCGCTGGTTCACAATATTGCCTCGGAAGTCAAAACGGAAGAGGGCACTTTTTCCGCAGCACAGATGTTGGAGCGGTTTCTCTTTCCTCCGGCCATGCAGCACACGCCCATCGGGCGGCTTTCCGGCGGAGAACGGCGGCGGCTGTACCTTTTGAGCATTCTCATGGCTGCACCCAATCTTCTTTTGTTGGATGAGCCTACCAACGATTTGGACATTACCACCCTATCCATTCTGGAGGATTATCTGGAAAACTATCCCGGACCGGTCCTTGCCGTAAGCCATGACCGGTACTTCCTTGACCGGATGGCAGAGGAGATCTTTGAGGTACGCCCCGGCGGGGAAGTGATCCGCTATACGGGCAACTACGGAGACTATTTGAAAAAACGGCCGGTATCGGAGCCGGAAAAACAAAAAACTGCTGCCCCAAAGGAGCAGCAGAAGCCCAAAATGCAGAAGCTGAAATTCTCCTATATGGAGCAGCGAGAGTTCGACACCATCGATGATGAGATCGCCCAATTGGAGGCTGCCGTGGCCCGATGTGAGGCAGACATCTCCGCATCGGGGTCGGATTTCGTGGCATTGGAAGCAGCCATGGCCGAAAAAGACCGGCTGGAAGCCCAACTGGAGGCAAAAACGGACCGCTGGGTCTATCTCAACGATCTGGCAGAACGAATCGCCCAACAGGGATAGGGATGCTTTGCACGAAGTCCGCCCGCTCTTCACAGCTGCGTTTCTCCTGCAAAGCTGCAGGCAGCGGGGCCGGTCATCATAACACCGCCATCGGTCACCTCAATAAACAAGCTGCCCTCCTGCAGGCGGATTTCCACCTTATTTTTTGTAATTGCCTCTCTTGCACACAGTACGGCTGTGGCACAGGAGCCTGTGCCGCAGGCCAATGTCCTGCCGCAGCCCCGCTCCCATGTGCGGACTTCCACCGTATGGTCATCCAGCACGTTGGCAAAATTGATATTGGCCTTGCCGGGAAATACCGGATGCGTCTCCAGTGCAGGTCCGTAACGGAGCACATCCTCATCCGTAAAATCCGTGCCAAATACCACCACATGAGGCACACCCATCCGGCAGGCAGAGATCGTGAACGTTCTCCCCAAAACGGTGATGTTCTCCCTTTTGCAGATTCCCTGCCCCTCCATGGGAATGAGGGCGCGGTCAAAGGACGGCTGGCCGATATTGGCTCTCACCCATGCTGCCTGTCCGTTTTCCACCGTCAGCTTTACCGACATGACCCCTGCCGGCGTTTCCACGGTAAACGCCTCTTTTTTCATGATGCCATGGTCATAGACGAACTTGGCAAAACACCGCAGGCCGTTGCCGCACATTTCCGCCACAGAGCCGTCGGAGTTATATAAAAACATCTGAATATCGCAGGTCCCGGACGGACGTACCAATATCCATCCATCGGCACCGACCCCCGTATGACGGTCGCACAGGCGTACTGCCCGCATAGGAGATGCGGAAATCGTTCCCTCCCGGTCATCTGTCAGGATGAAATCGTTGCCCAAGCCGTGGTATTTATAAAAACGCATACCCATCATCCCCTTTCTGATACCATTCTATCACGGAACGAAACCGGATACAAGGTACTGCCATTGACACGGCGGCCTGTTTCGTGATACATTACAGTTAATGAACAAGGAGGGCAATTTATGGACCCGATTTTGGAAAGCATCAGCATTCAGGACTGTCCCATCTGCGGCGGTACAGGAGTCCTCAGCGAAGAAGGCGGCTGGGCCCTGACTGTGGAGTGTGCAGACTGCGGCGCTCACACAGCCGTCTCTACCTATGACAAGCCCGAGGACCGCCAGGCTGCCGCTGAACGTGCTGCCTATACATGGAACCTGGGGAAAGTCATTGCCCCCGGCCCCGGTGAATAAAGTCAAACCCTGCATGGCACAACCATGCAGGGTTTTTGAATCGCCTTTGTTTGGTTTTTCCCTATGCAAACATCTCAATCTGTGGTATACTCTTTATAACAAAAAAGAAAGGATGATCTTTATGGCGGAACCATACGAAAGCTATGCCAGCCGAATCAACCGCGATCTGCTGAAAAAGCAGCACATGGTGGATGTAGCCGCCGGACGCAAACCGGCGGATCTGGTGCTGAAAAATGCTCAATATCTCAATGTTTTTGCCAATGAGCTGAGCCGGGGCGACATTGCCGTTGCAGGCGGCCTCATTGTAGGTGTGGGCGAGTATTCCGGCGTAACGGAATATGATATGTCCGGAAAGATCGTCCTGCCGGGCTTTATCGACAGCCATATCCATCTGGAAAGTGCCTTGGTCTCCCCCAGGGAGTTGACCCGGGCAATTTTGCCCCACGGCACCACAACCGTGGTCACTGACCCTCATGAGATCGCCAACGTTATGGGAACAGACGGCATTGACTATATGCTTCAGGCCACAGAGGGTCTGCCTCTGGATGTCCGGTTCATGCTCCCCTCCTGTGTCCCTGCCACACCCATGGATGAAAGCGGCGCGGTGCTGGATTACCGGGCGCTGGACTCCTTCTATGACCATCCCAGAGTACAGGGTCTGGCGGAAATGATGAATTTTGTCGGTGTCATTGCCGGTGATGACCGGGTTCTGGAAAAGATCGCAGCCGCACAGGCACACCACAAAAAGATCGATGGCCATGCCCCCATGCTCAACGGCCATGATTTGAACGCCTATGTGGCAGCCGGTGTCTATTCCGACCATGAGTGCTACGATCTGGACGATGCCATCGCCAAGATTCAACGGGGTCAATTCATTATGATCCGGGAGGGTACCGCCGCCCAAAATCTGGATGCGCTCCTGCCCCTTTTGACGCCCAAATATGCAGACCGCTGTATGTTCTGTGCCGATGACAAGCACCCCAGCGATCTTCTGGAAAAAGGTCACATCGACTATATCTGCAAAAAAGCCATCGCCCGGGGCGCCGATCCCATCCTCACTTTGAAGGTGGCTACCCATAATGCCGCCCGGTACTATCAGCTGAACAACCGGGGCGCCATTGCACCGGGATATGTGGCGGATCTGGCAGTCATTGACGATTTTACAAATTTCCATGTGGAAACCGTGTTTAAAAACGGCAGGCTGGCTTATAATGGACAGGTGCAGCCCTTTGAAGCCCCCGCCATTGACCCGTGGCTTTCGAAAAAAGCTCACGACACGTTCCATGTTTCTCCTTTGGAAGCACAGGATTTCCGCAGCTTGCGCCCCCGGGGCATTCTGGGGTTGGTCCCCGGCGAGCTGGTCACCACGGACAACGGCTATGCCACGCATGTGGATACAGAGCGGGATATTCTGAAGATCGCTGTCATTGAGCGGCACAAAAACACCGGTCATATCGGCCTGGGCTACATTCAAGGTTACGGACTGAAGTCCGGCGCTGTGGCAACCTCCATCTCCCACGACAGCCATAATATCATTGTAGTGGGCACCAACTCCCGGGATATGGCCTTTGCTGCCAACCGGGTGGTGGCAAACCGGGGCGGCATTGTTGTGGCTGAGGAAGAAGCCGTCACCGCGGAGCTGATTTTGGAAATTGCCGGTATTATGTCCGATGCTCCCATGACTGAAGTGAATGAGAAGCTGGAGCAGGCCAAGGCTGTGGCCTTTTCCCAGGGTGTCAGCCGGGACATCGACCCCTTTATGACCCTGAGCTTCATGGCACTGCCCGTAATTCCTCAGCTCCGCCTGACCACCCGCGGCGTCATTGATGTTATGACCCAGCAATACATTTAACAATTTACAATTTAAAATTGACAATGATCGTGTCGCTTCGCGACGAGTTTTAATCATCCGGCAAAGCCGGATACCTCCATTGTCCATTGCCAATTGTCAATTTTTACGAGGTTTCTATGTCTAACTATTTCTACGTCTCCCCCTTCCGGGACGGCTGGCAGAATCTGGCCGTGGATGAGTGGTTTCTGGATCATACGCAGCCCGACGATCTGGTACTGTATTTCTACGTCAACCGCAATGCCGTCATCATCGGCAAAAACCAAAATCCATGGAAAGAGTGTGATCTTTCCGCCATGGAACGGGACGACGTGCAGTTGGTCCGTCGGATCACCGGCGGCGGTGCCGTGTATCATGATGAGGGAAATCTGAATTTCTCTTTTATCGCCGGCACGCAGCGTTATGATCTGGAAAAGCAGCTGCAGGTGATTTTGCAGGCAGTCCGTGCCTTCGGCATCCCCTGCGATTTCTCCGGCCGCAACGATTTGCTGGCCGACGGGAAGAAATTCTCCGGCAATGCTTTCTGCAGCCGGGGCGGCATCCGCCAGCACCACGGCACTCTGCTGCTGCATTCCGATTTGGGCAGGCTTCAGCAATATTTGAACCCGGACCCCAGAAAGCTGCAGGCCAAAGGCGTTGATTCCGTCCGCAGCCGGGTGTGCAACCTCAGAGAATTCTCCCCTCAGATCGATACCGATTCCATGCTCCGGGCCATCCGCACCGCCTTTACCCAGACCTACGGCGACGTGACGGATTTTGTCCCCACACCGCAGCAGGCAGCGCAATGGCTTCCCTACGAAGAAAAGCAGCGCTCCTGGGATTGGCGCATGGGCAAGACCCCGGCCTTTGATCTGGAACTGGATACCCGATTCCCGTGGGGCGGTGTACAGCTGCTGTTCCGGCTGAAAAACAGCATGGTGGAGCAGGTGGAGGTATTTTCCGACGCCATGGACCCGAATTTTGCAGCGGATGTGCAAACGCGGCTCACAGGCTGCCGGTTTTCCTCCGGGGACATGGCCGCCGCCCTGAATACCGGCACCGGGCCTTTGCAGGATCTGGCCGATTTTATTCTCAAGCAGAATTTATAAATCTTTCAAGCAGCAAACAGAAACAGGCACCGCTCAAAGCGGTGCCTGTTTGATTTTTGCAAATTTTCTCGGATACTGTGCCGGAGTGGGTTTTATCTTTTTCACCACCACGATCCGGTGGATGGCATCGGCAATGGGATACTGGAAGATCTTCTCCACTGTTCCGCCCAGTTTTGTGATGGCAGTTTGTGCCTGTTCCACCTCTTCGGCGGTCATGGCACCCTTGAGGGCAAGGAAATATCCTCCCACCTTCACATAAGGCAGACACAACTCTGCCAGAATATTCAGCCGCGCCACCGCACGGGAGGTGGCCAGATCAAAGCTCTCCCGGCAGTCAGCCACATACTCCTCCGCCCTGGCGGAGACCACCTGGGCCCTTACGCCCAGTTCCGGCAAAATTTCCCTGAGCCAGTTCATCCGTTTATTCAAGCTGTCCAGCAGGGTCATTTGCAGGGTGGGTTCTGCGATGGCCATGGGCACACCGGGGAATCCGGCACCGCAGCCTACATCCACCGCTTTTTTATTCCTGCAGTCCACCGCATCCAAAACCGCCATGGAATCAAGAAAATGCAGCTGTGCCACCGCTTCCGGCTCCGTGATCGCAGTCAGGTTCATCACCTGATTTTTTTCTGCCAGCAGTTCCCCAAAGCGGGCAAGCTGTGCAGTCTGTTCCTCTGTCAGGCTCTTTCCCGCAGCAGAAAGCGCCCGCTCCAACGCTCCGCGCATCAGGGATTGGGCACAATGAGTGCCAAGAAGGACATGGGAGAATCGGTATGGTTGCGAATGGCGTGGGTATGCCCATCGGCACAGAATTCCGCATCCCCGGCAAACAATTCCGTCTCCACACCATCTTCCGCTATCATCGCTCCGCCTGTGAGGATAAAATAGACCTCTCCATTGTCCTTATGGGGATGCTCACCCACGGAATCACCGGGCTGCAGGGTCACGATGGAGCACATTTTCATCCGGCCGCCCAGTTCCTCGGAAGAAAACAGGTGCTGAAAATGAATGACCCCCGCACCACCCTGTGCATGGGCTTCTTCGCTTCTTCTCATATCCTTTGCAAAATGAATCATACTGTCTGTACTCCCTTATTTGTGATATTTGCTCCCGGCCTGAATGCTCTCGGCCCGGTATAGCTGTTCCAGTACCATGACCCGCGCCAAATGATGAGGAAAGGTCATTTTGCTCATAGATAAGCACAGGTCCGCCTGTCTCTTAAGCCCCTCATCCATCCCAAAAGAAGAACCGATGAGAAAGCAGGCAGCAGACTTCCCTGCATTTTTTACCGTTTGCAGCGTGTCTGCCAGCTCCTGAGAGGACTGGAGCTTCCCCTCCGGTGTCAGCACGCAGAACCATGCGCCCTTGGGAATGGCCTTGCGGATGGCTTCAGCCTCTTTGCCATGCCCCTGTGCGACCTCCGCCGGGGAAGGGTCTTCCGGCAGCCGGTACTCCGGCAGTTCCAGCAGTTTGAAATCGCAATAGCCCTTCAGCCGCTTGGCGTATTCCTCTGCCGCTGCCGTATAAAATTTCTCCTTGCACTTTCCCATGCAGATCAGGGTAACAGAAAACATAGAAACCTCCGGTTTCAATTGACAATTGACAATTACCTCAGGAAGCCTTCCAGGATCTTTTCCTCCGCTTCCTCGGCACTGAGCCCCAGGGTCATCAGCTTCAAAATCTGATCTCCGGCGATCTTGCCGATGGCAGCCTCGTGAATGAGGCCCGCATCCACATGGTTGCAGGTGATCTCGGGGATGGCGCGGACCCTGGCCTCTCCCATGATAATGGCATCGCAGCTTACATGACCGAAGCAGGGGCCATTGCCCTCCACCCGGGGATAGAAGATCTGCACCGATTGATCCTGTGCCACAGACCGGGAAACAATTCGGGTCTTGCTGTCTTTGCCGTTGAGAAACACGTCCATTTCACTTTCAGCCTTCTGATCTCCGTGGGTCAGGAGTTTTTCCTGCACAAGAAATTCCGCCCCTTCGCCGACGACGGCCTTGGTGTACCGCTTGGTGTCATCCACACCTCTGATCTGAACGGTCTCCAATGTAGCCTGTGCCCCCTCCTCCAGATAGAGGATGGTTTGGGGATTGAGAATCCGTTTGCCGGTCCCCTCTCCCTCGCCGTAGTGCTTTTCCACATAGGTCATTTTGGCATTTTTGCCCACATAGAAAGTGTGGATGCCGTCATGCTTGGAATCGCAGTCGCCGCAGTTATGGATTCCGCAGCCTGCCACGATCTTCACCTCGGCCCCTTCGCCGATGAAAAAGTCATTGTAGACCGTATCGTGATGGCCGCTTTCCGTCAGCACCACGGGAATATGGACATTTTCATTTTTCGTGCCCGGAGCAATGCGGATATCGATTCCGTCCTTATCGGTTTTGGAAATGATCTCAATATTTTCAGAATTGCGGCGGAACGCTTTTTTCCCGTCGGAACGAATGTTCACCGCACCGGTTTCGGGAATCGCGGCAAGATCCGCCACTTCCTGCAGAATTCTTTTTTGGATATCGTTCAGCATATTCCATCCACCTCCAATCGGTTGCAGCCCATGACGGTATCCGTCATGATCCGGGAATACAGGGCATCGGCGGGACCGCGCTGCCGAATCTGTCCGCCGGCAATGAGGATGATCTCATCTGCCAGACGTATAATCCGCTCTTGATGGGAAATGATGAGAATCGTCTTATCCTGCCGGTCATGGAGTGCCCGGAACGTCTCGGTCAGTTTTGCAAAACTCCAAAGGTCGATGCCGGCCTCCGGCTCGTCGAAGATCATCAGATCGGAATCCTTGGCAAGAACCGAAGCGATCTCGATTCGCTTGACCTCACCGCCGGACAAAGAGGTGTCTACATCCCGATCCACATAGTCCCGGGCACACAGCCCCACCTTGGTGAGATAGCCGCAGGCTTCGCTGTGGCTGAGTTTCTTTCCCGCTGCGATCTGCAGCAGATCGGAGACCTTCATGCCTTTGAATCTGGGCGGCTGCTGGAAGCCGTAAGAAATGCCCTTTTGGGCACGCTCTGCAATGGTCAGGCGGGTAATATCCTCTCCATTCCAGATAATATTTCCCCGGGTAGGGGTGGTCAGGCCCATAATGACCTTTGCCAGCGTGGTTTTGCCGCCTCCGTTGGGGCCGGTAATGACAATGAATTTTTTATCCTCGATCTTGAGGGATACATCCTTCAAAATGTCGGCCGTACCGGCATCCGTAGGGACTGTGAACGTAATATTTTGCAGTTCCAACATAGGATTCGCCTCTTTCTGCATGTTCTTTTCTTTTATTGTACCATACAATTATAATAATAGCAACGATTCTTATTGTAGCGGAAACCCCAAATATCCCATTTCTTCCCAGCCCGATGGCACGAACCATTTGACCATAGCGAATGCTTCCCCGCCCAAATCTTCCGGCAAACATTCCATCGGCCCGTCGGGCCCCACCGCTGCAATTCCGCTTTTTGTTCGGAAAAAGGTCAGATTATAGAGTTTTTTCGCGTATAACAGAAAATTTTCGTCGCATACAGGATGGGGAACGGTCAGAAGCGTTTCCCGTTGGGCGGCATATTCCGCCGGAGAAATGGGTGTCCCATGAGAAAAAGACTCTGAAGTCCGGCGAAAAAATCCGGTAGAATACCCTAATTTTTTGTAAAATTCGAACAGAGAGGCCGTTGCCGGAGTGAGGAAGCAGGCAGAAACCCCCTGCTGCTTCAGATCCGCTTCCGCGAAGGCCATCAATTCCCGGCACAGGCCGCGGCCGCGACTGTCCGGCTCTGTGGCCACTGCATAAATATACGCCGCCGGAATATCCGGGGAAAGCATCTGAGGGATGGCGTGAACCATGGCACAGACCCGGCCCTGTTCCTCCGCCACAAAGGAGATGCAGTCCGGAAAGGCTCGGAAAAATTCCTCCACAGTCTCCCGGCTGTCCCCAAAGGCTTCCTGCCATAAAGATGCAATTTGAGGAATATCCGATTTTTGGGCAATGCGAAACATAAAAGGCCCCCTCCGGTGGCAATGGACGATGTACAATGTACAATTGACAATGGAGGTATCGCCTGCGGCGATGATTGGAACAAATTTTAATCGTCAGCGATAGCTGACACCATAATTGTCAATTGTCAATTGTCAATTCTTCTCCACGATCTCCCTTGCAATGTATTTCTGCAAAAACATCGGATGATAGCTCTCTTTCGCCTTTCGCAGGCCTTCGATTCCCATATCATCCTCCCGATTGAGATATCGAATCTGCGGGTAAGTGTCCCGGATATACCGGGCAAACTCCCGGTTGATCAGAGGATAGGCACCCTGCACCTCTGCCAGTGCTTTTTCAAAATTCACATCAAAGGTATCCCGATTGATGCGGTTTCCCATGGAAAAGCCCACCGGCTCGTCCCCGGCAAAAAGGATGATACCCTCAAAGCACAGTGCATCATAGTTGGCAAACGCCTTTTCCATTGCCCGATGGTCGGCATCGGCTTCCTGGTGGCTTTCATACCATTTTTCTGCCAGATTTTTTGCCGCAGCCATATTCTCATGGGTGATGACTTCCGTATGCCACCGGGGGTTTTTTTCCAGAAAGCGGTTGATATGATTGCGCTTGGCCTGATATTTTTTTCCTGCCAGATCGGCAAGGGAGTCGATTTCATAAAGGTAGTCCCATGCGTTCCGGTCCTCCTCATAGGTGAACCGGTAGGGGAACAGCCGCTTCATGGTAGCCATGGTGCCGTCTGTCAGGCCACGGACCACAAACGGTTTTCCCCTCTCCCGGCTGTCCTGCCACAACAGTTCCAGCACTTCCTTTGGCTCGCCGCACCCGGCGGGATAAAGATACTGGTGGACATCCCGAAAATTCAGCCGTTGGCAGAGAAATCCCTTGAATTTTGTCACCTTGCCGTAAAAATAAGACCACAAATACAAATTTGCAAACGTATATTCCGCGCCCCGATAGCCAGAGCATTCATAAATATCCTGAATCCACGCCCGATCTTCCAGAGTGGGCAGCTTGAAATCCAACATAAAACCAATTTTTTCCTTTTTCTTTTATCATACCACAGCGGTCAAGAGGGTTACCCTGCAGAACCTTGTTCTTGTAATTTCTCCAGATTGGTGGTAAAATATTACAATATCAGGATTTTATGCCGAGCTGCGGCTGAATAGGAGGCATTCCCCATGTGCAACAAGTGCAAAGAGAAGTTTTATATCACCACTCCCATTTACTACCCCTCCGATAAGCTCCATATCGGTCATACCTACTGCACCGTGGCAACGGACACGATGGCCCGTTATAAGCGGATGCGCGGCTATGACGTTATGTTCCTCACCGGCACCGACGAACACGGCCAGAAGATCGAAACCAAGGCCAAAGAAGCAGGGATCGATCCTCAGAGCTTTGTGGATCATATCGTCACGGGAGAACGGGGCGTTTTGGATCTGTGGAAGCTGATGAATATCTCCAATGATCGGTTTATCCGCACCACCGATGGTTATCATGTGGAAGCCGTTCAGAAGATCTTCAAAAAAATGTACCATAAGGGCGACATCTACAAAGGCAGCTACAAGGGCAAGTACTGTACCCCCTGTGAAAGCTTCTGGACCGAAAGCCAGCTGAAAGACGGCAAGTGCCCCGACTGCGGCCGGGAGGTGGTGGATGCCGAAGAAGAGGCCTACTTCTTCCGGCTCTCCAAGTACGCCCAGCCCGTCCGCGACCTGTTGGTGAATACCGATTTTCTGGAACCCCGGAGCCGGGTCAACGAAATGGTCAACAATTTCATCGATCCCGGTCTGGAAGACCTGTGTGTATCCCGCACCAGCTTCACCTGGGGTGTCCCCGTGGACTTTGACCCCGGCCATGTGGTCTATGTGTGGGTGGATGCCCTGTTCAACTATACCACCGCTCTGGGCTTCCTTAACGACAAATACGATGATTACAAGGACTTCTGGCCTGCCGATGTGCACTTCGTGGGCAAGGAGATCGTCCGATTCCATTCCATCATCTGGCCCGCCATGCTCATGAGCATGGAGATGCCCCTGCCCAAAAAGGTCTACGGCCACGGCTGGTTGCTGCTGGACGGCGGCAAAATGTCCAAATCCAAGGGCAATGTGGTGGATCCCTACCTGCTGGCGGAGCGTTACGGCGTGGACGCCCTGCGGTTCTTCCTCATGCGGTCGTTCCCCTTCGGCTCTGACGGGAATTTCTCCAATGAGCTGCTGATCTCCACGATCAACACGGACCTTGCCAACGATCTGGGCAATCTGGTCAGCCGTACCGTTGCCATGGTGCAGAAATACTTCGGCGGCAAACTCCCTGCCGATCAGACTGCCGATGCGGCTCTTGACACCGAGCTGGAGACCATGGCCGCTGCTCTGCGGGACAAGTATGAAGCCCAGATGGAAAAATATCAATTCCAGAACGCTCTGGCTGAGATCTTCCGGGTCATTTCCAGGGCCAATAAATATATTGATGAAAACACTCCCTGGGTCTTGGCAAAGGATGCTGCCAGCAAACCCCGGCTGGCCAAGGTCATGTATGATCTGTTGGAAACCGTCCGCATCTGTGCCGCTCTGCTGGAGCCGGTCATGCCTGCCGCCACTGCCGAGATCATGAAGCGCATCGGTGCCGCTGACTATGGCTGGGATACCCTTGCATCCTTCGGCGTGCTGGCAAAGGATACCGCCGTTACCGCCGGTGATGCCTTGTTCCCCCGAATCGATCTTGCCAAAGAGCTGGCTGAGCTGGACGCCATTCAGGAAGCCGCAGCAAAAGCCGCCCAGACTCCCGAAGAAGCCCCTCTGCCGGAGCCTCTGCCTCCCGTGGATTTTGACACCTTCTGCAAGGTGGAGATGACCGTGGTGAAGGTCAAATCCTGCGAAAAGGTAAAAAAGTCAGATAAGCTGCTGAAGTTCCAATTGGATGACGGTTCCGGCACCGACCGTCAGATTCTTTCGGGCATCGCCAAATATTATGAGCCGGAACAGCTTTTCGGCAAAACTCTGGTGGCTGTGACCAATCTGCCGCCCCGAAAAATGATGGGTCAGGAAAGCTGCGGTATGCTCCTTTCCGCCGAGCGCGGTGAAACGCTGAATCTGATCATGCTGGATGATGCCGTTCCCGCCGGTGCAAGACTGGTTTGACCAACAGACCGTCCACAGCACCCTCCGGCCACAGCGCTCACCTCTGCAAAGAAACGGTCGGGTATCTGATGAACGGATACTCGACCGTTTCTTGTGGGAAACACACAAGCTTGGC
This sequence comes from Candidatus Avilachnospira sp., assembly GCA_045652125.1. GTDB lineage: Bacteria > Bacillota > Clostridia > Oscillospirales > Oscillospiraceae > Avoscillospira. The sequence continues at coordinate 18,997 of JAZRTT010000051.1, forward strand.
CTCTTTTCATAATTTTTGCAGAATATTTTTCTGTTTTTCCCGATTTGTTCGCAATTGCTTCACACATTTTTGCATATACTCTTGTAAAATAGAGGATACCACAGCCAAAGTGAGGAATGTTTATGGCACGAGACCCCTATGAAGTTCTGGGCGTGAGCCGGAGCGCATCCGATGAGGAAATTAAAACTGCATATCGGAAACTCGCCAAAAAATACCATCCGGATCTGAATCCCGGTGATCCCACAGCGGCGCAGAAAATGAACGAAGTCAATCAGGCCTATGACCGGATCAAAAATCCTCAGACCTATCAGCAGCCCCGAACCGGCAGCGGCTATGATCCCTTCACCGGTCAGCACACCTATACCTACACCACCAGTGACCCCTTTGAAGAATTCTTCCGCCAGTGGGGTGAGCAGCAAAACCGGCAAAATCAGGGGAGCTATCAGTATACGTACCACTCCGGCAGCCGCCGGCCGTTTTCCCTGCTCCGTCTGATCATCACCATTTCCATTCTCATCAATCTGACAAGCTGCATTGGCCGCTCTTTGTTCTTCCGCCCCACTCAGTATTACTATCAGGCGCAGCCGGAGCAATCCCAGAGCTTCTATGGCGAATGGAGGTAAATATGGCTTTGTTTGGAAAAAAACAGCCCCCCTCCAATGATCGCTGGGAGGCTTTGAACGCAGAATATCAAAATTACCGCCGCCGGACCGCTCTGGAACTCGTGTCCGTGGGCATACAATCGGCTCAAAAAACAGCAGCTGCTTTTTTGGGGCTGTATGATGACCTCCATCGGGCCCTGGAAAGCCCCTGCACCGACGAAGCCTTTTACCGGGGGATCTGCCTGATCGAGCGTAACCTTATGGACACGTTCACCGCTTTGGGCATTCGACCCATGAACTCCAAAGGCAAAATTTTCAATCCCGATTACCATGAAGCCGTAGAGCATCTGGACGATCCCCAATATCGTGCCGGGGAGATCGTGGAAGTTTTGCAGGTGGGCTTCACCATGGAAGAAGAAGTCATCCGCCACGCAAAGGTCGTGGTGGCAAATTGATTTTAGAGGTAATATACTATGTCCCACATCATTGGAATTGACCTTGGTACCACCAACAGCTGTGTCTGCGTGATGGAAGGCGGTGCGCCTGTGGTCATCCCCAATGCAGAAGGCAGCCGCACCACCCCTTCTGTGGTGGCCTTTGCCAAAACCGGTGAGCGAATGGTGGGCCAAATCGCCAAGCGGCAGGCCGTCACCAACCACGACCGCACCGTTTCTTCCATCAAACGGGAAATGGGCTCCGACCGCAAAGTTACTATCGACGGCAAGCGTTACTCCCCCCAGGAGATCTCTGCCATGATCCTGCAAAAACTGAAAGCCGATGCAGAAAATTATTTGGGCAGCCCTGTGACGGAAGCGGTCATTACCGTTCCCGCCTACTTCACCGATGCCCAGCGTCAGGCCACCAAGGATGCCGGCAAGATCGCCGGTCTGGATGTGAAGCGGATCATCAATGAACCTACGGCGGCAGCGCTGGCCTACGGTGCAGACAAAGAAGAAAGCCAAAAGATCCTGGTCTATGATCTGGGCGGCGGTACGTTTGATGTCTCCATTCTGGATATCTCCGATCATGTGATCGAGGTTTTGGCCACCGCAGGCAACAACCATTTGGGCGGCGACGATTTTGACCGGTGTATTGTAGAGCATCTGGCAGCAGAATTCCGCAAGGAAACCCGGCTGGATCTGAGCCGGGACCCTGCTGCCATGCAGCGGTTGAAGGAAGCAGCAGAAAAAGCCAAGATCGAGCTGTCCTCCGTCACGCAGACCACAGTTTCTCTGCCCTATATCGCCGTAGGCAGGACAGGTCCGCTCCATTTGGAAACCCATCTGACCCGGGCCAAATTCAATGAACTTACCAACCATCTGGTACAGGCCACCCGAGGACCTATGGATCAGGCCATCAATGATTCCGGCATTCCCATCTCCCAAATCAGCAAAGTGCTGATGGTGGGCGGCTCCAGCCGCATCCCGGCAGTACAGGAGCTGGTGCATGCCGTCACCGGCCGCCTTCCGTTCAAGGGAATCAACCCCGATGAGTGCGTGGCCATGGGTGCCTGCCTGCAGGCCGGTGTCCTTGCAGGGACCGTCACCGGTCTGCTGCTTTTGGATGTGACCCCCTTGTCGCTGGGAATCGAGACTGTAGGCGGCGTGTGTACCCGAATCATTGAACGCAACACCACCCTCCCCATCCGAAAAAGTCAGATCTTTTCCACCGCCGCCAACTTCCAGACCACCGTGGATGTCCATGTGCTGCAGGGAGAGCGGCCGATGGCAAAACAGAACAAAGAGCTGGGTCGGTTTCAATTGACGGGTATTCGCCGTGCCATGCGGGGCGTACCCCAGATCGAAGTGACCTTCGCCATTGATGCCAACGGCATCGTCAATGTCTCTGCCAAGGATCTGGCCACCGGCCGTGCGCAGGATATCACCATCACCGGCACTTCCAACATGAGTCAGGCAGAAATCGACCGAGCCATTCGGGAGGCACATCAGCATGCCGAAGAAGATGCCCGAATGAAAGACCGTGCTGCCGGCCATATGCCGGAAGATGATGTGATGGATGCGGAGTTTGAACAGCTTTAAAAATAAAAACCGCCGCGTCGAATGATTCGACGCGGCGCAGAACGGACAACTCAGGCTTCGGAAAATTGATCCTTGCCAACGCAGCACAGGGGGCACTCAAAGTTTTCGGGAACATCCTCCCACTTGGTTCCGGGAGCAATGCCCAGATCGGGAGCGCCGGCTTCTTCGTCATACTCCCAGCCGCACATATCGCAGACATACTTCATTTTATTTCAACTCCTTATGCTTGTGTTTGTTTCAGTATAGCGTGGTTCTCCACCCAGCGCAAGAGGTATTTTATGAAAGGAGCGTTTTCATGGATATTATTTTACCGAAGCCGTGGCAGGCACTCCTTTCCCAGTCCTCTTGGGAACCGCTGTTTTCCAGAGTGGACGCAGCTTATGATACTGCACAGGTCTTTCCCCCAAAAGAGCAGATTTTTTCCGCTTTTCAGCTGACACCGCCGGAAAACATTCGTGTGGTGATTCTGGGGCAGGATCCCTACCATGAGCCGGGTCAGGCGCATGGTCTGGCTTTTTCCGTCAAGGAGGGTGTGAAGCTGCCGCCGTCTTTGGTGAATATTTATAAGGAGCGGCAGGCGGATCTCGGGATCCCTCCCTCTCCCGGCGGTGACTTGACCCACTGGGCCGAGCAGGGAGTCTTTCTCCTCAATACCGTCCTGACGGTAGAGCAAGGCAAGGCCAACAGCCACAAGGATCTGGGCTGGCAGGATTTTACCCATGCCGTAGTGAAGTCTCTGGCTCAGCTGCCGCAGCCCATTGCATTTCTCCTTTGGGGCGCACAGGCACAGAAAAAAGCTGCCATAGCCGAAAACACGCCTTATCCCAGGCTGATCCTCCTGTCGCCGCACCCCAGTCCTCTGTCCTCCTACCGGGGCTTTTTCGGCAGCAGGCCCTTTTCCCGGATCAATGCCTTCCTCAAAGCACACGGGGAACAGGAAATTCAGTGGTAACGGGGAAATTCCCATTGACAAACAGAATAATTACGGGTATTCTAACAGTAATATTGCATAATATGGCGATGAGAAGGACAAGTACCCCGGCAGATGCCTGCAGAGAGCCTGTGTTTGGTGGAAACAGGCGGCGGAGCCCGGGAGAATATCACCTTTGAGCCTTCTGCCGAACGATAGTAGGCAGAACGGGTGCTCCCGTTACCGAGCAGCTTGAGTGGCCGCAAGGCAAGAAGAGTGGTACCGCAGAGGTTTTCGCCTTTGTCTCTTTCTAAGGGACAAAGGCGTTTTTATTTCGGCTCCCCTCAAGGGGAGGCTTATCAGATAGCATTTATTAATCGGAGGTAATTATGGAATACAAACAGACATTGAATATGGGCAAATCCGGTTTCCCCATGCGGGCCGGTCTGCCTGCAAGAGAGCCCGGTATGCTGGAAAACTGGGAAAAGCTGGACCTGTACAACGAACTGCTGAAAAAGAATGAAGGCAAACCCCGGTTCTGCCTCCATGACGGCCCTCCCTTCTCCAACGGCTACATTCACATGGGGCACGCCCTGAACAAGACCCTGAAGGACTTCATCACCCGTTCCTATGCCATGCGGGGTTACTATACTCCCTACGTCCCCGGCTGGGACAACCACGGTCTGCCCATCGAACGTGCCATTGAAAACTCCAAAAAGAAACTGAACAAGGATCTGTCTGTCCCCGAATTCCGTAAGGCTTGCGAGGACTTTGCCGAAGATTTCATCCAAAAGCAGATGTCCGGCTTCAAACGGCTGGGCGTGGTGGGTGACTGGGAGCATCCCTACCGCACTATGGACAAGCACTTTGAGGCACAAGAGGTCAAGGTTTTTGGCCGGATGTTCGACAAGGGCTTTATTTACAAGGGTCTGAAACCCGTTACCTGGTGCCCCTTCTGTGCCACGGCTGTGGCAGAAGCCGACATTGAATACAAGGATGATCCCTGCACTTCCGTCTATGTGAAGTTCCCCATGAAGGACGATCTGGGCAAGTTGGAAGGTTTCGACCTGAGCAGCATCTATTTCGTCATCTGGACCACCACCATCTGGACGCTCCCCGGCAATATGGCCATCTGCCTGCATCCCAGGGAGAACTATGTCATCGTCCGGCCGGATTACAGCGAGGAAATGTTCATTGTGGCGGAAGCTCTGTGCGAAAAGGTCATGGGCATGGGTGGTTATACCAGCTATGAGATCTTGGCCACCTATCCCGGTGCTTTCTTTGAGAATATGCTGGCACAGCATCCCTTCCTGGACAAGACCTCCCGTCTGGTCAATGCCGAGTATGTGACGATGGATTCCGGTACAGGCTGTGTCCATACGGCCCCCGGCTTCGGTGCAGACGACTATCAGACCTGTATGCGCTACGGCATGGAGCTGATCGTACCTGTGGACGACTACGGCCGCCATACGGACTACGCCGGTAAATACGCCGGTCTGCCTACGGAAAAATCCAACCCCGTCATTCTGGAGGATATGAAAGAAATCGGTATGCTCTTTGCCGCCGAGGAGATCGTCCACTCCTATCCCCACCATGACCGCTGCAAAAAGCCCATCATCTTCCGCGCCACGCCCCAGCGGTTCTGCTCTGTGGAATCCTTCAAGGATGAAGCCGTCAAGGCCATTGAAAACGTCCGGTGGTTCCCGGCATGGGGCGAAGACCGCATGATCAGCATGATCCGGGAGCGTGCCGACTGGTGTATCTCCCGTCAGCGTCGTTGGGGTCTGCCCATCCCTGTGTTCTACTGCAAGGACTGCGGTAAGCCCGTTTCCAACCCCGATTCCATCGAAAAGATCTCCAAGCTCTTTGATGCGCACGGCTCCAACATCTGGTTTGAAACAGAAGCCATGGAGCTGATTCCCGACGGCTTCACCTGCCCCCACTGCGGCGGTAAGGAATTTGACAAGGAGACCGATACCCTGGACTGCTGGTTTGACTCCGGCTCTACCCATTTCGCCTCCCTCATGAAAGATACCCCCGACCTTTGGCCTGCCGCTGTGTATATCGAAGGCGCCGACCAGTATCGCGGTTGGTTCCAGTCGTCTCTTCTGACTTCCGTGGGTGCTCTGGATCAGGGTGCACCCTTCAGGCAGGTTTTGACCCACGGCTGGGTGGTGGACGGACAGGGTCGTGCCATGCACAAGTCTCTGGGCAACGGCGTGGATCCTGCCGACCTCATCAGGGATTTCGGTGCCGATATTGTCCGTCTGTGGGCTGCTTCCTCCGACTATCATGCCGATGTCCGCTGCTCTACGGAGATCTTCAAGCAGATCGCCCAGAACTACCTGAAGTTCCGCAACACCGCCAAGTATTGCCTGGACAATCTGGTGGATTTCGATGCCAACAGTTTGGTCGCTCCTGCCGACATGATGGAGCTGGATAAGTGGGTCATCACCAAGCTCAATGCCCTCATGGAAAAAGCAGAAGAAGCTTACGAGAACTACGAATTCCACGTCATTACCCATGCGGTCAATGATTTCTGCGTAGTCACTCTGTCCGCCCGCTATCTGGATATCATCAAAGATCGTCTGTACTGTGACGGCAAGGATTCCCTCAGCCGCCGTTCTGCCCAGACTGCTCTGTGGATCATTCTGGATGCAATGACCAAGCTCTTTGCTCCCATTCTGGCCTTCACCTGCGATGAGATTTGGCTGTCCATGCCTCACCGCACCGAGGATGATGCCCGGAACGTCCTGCTGAATGAAATGTCCAAGCCTTATACGGACTATGCCCTGGACGAGGCTGCCATGGCCAAGTGGGATACTTTGTTCAACCTCCGCGGCGATGTGAACCTGGCTCTGGAGGCCGCCCGGAACGAAAAGCGCATCGGTAAGGCGCTGGAAGCTCATGTGACATTGTGCGCCAAAGATGATGCGGCCAAGGCCGCTCTGGAAACTGTCAGGGATATGGATCTGGTGGGTGTTCTGCTGGTCTCTGCTGTGGAGCTGGCAGACGCCGAAGGCGTGCAGGGTGCAGCCTTCCCCGGGCTGACCGTAGCCGTATCCGAAGCAAAGGGTGTCAAGTGCCCCCGCTGCTGGATGCACTCCGAGCAGGCGGACGAAAACGAACTTTGCCCCAGATGTGCCAAGGTCATGCAGACCATCGAGGTTGAACTGTAATTCGTATGCTCCGCAGGCCAATACTTTTGGCAGATCCCAAAAGTATTGGATGAAAAGGATCGTGGGGGAGGGCGTCTTTGTAAAAAGCCCTCCCCTTAATTGTCTCTTTTCTCCCATTTTCTTGACAAGAAGAAAATGGGACTCGCCGGAAGCATACAATCGAAAAAATTCCACCATTCGTTTTAGAACGGTGGAATTTTTTTAATCAAATGTATCTTTCAGCTTTTCAAAGAAGCCCTTGCGTTTGGGCTGGCCGTCGTCGTCCATGGTATCGTCCAGCTTTCGAAGCAGGTCTTTTTGCTCCTTGGACAGTTTGGTGGGAGTTTCCACAACCACAGTCACATACTGGTCGCCCCGGTTTTTATAGCCCAAATAGGGAATGCCCTTTCCTTTCAATCGGAACGTCGTTCCGGTCTGCGTGCCCTCGGGCACTGCATAGCGCACTTTGCCGTCCAGGGTGGGAACTTCGATTTCCGCACCCAGAGCAGCCTGCGTGAATGTAATCGGCATCTCACACAGAACGTTGGAGCCATCCCGCTCAAAGAGTGCGTGTTTCTTTACTCCAACCGTTACCAGCACATCGCCGCTGGGACCGCCAAGATTGCCGCAGTTTCCCTCTCCCCGGAGGCGGAAGGACTGCCCATGGTCGATACCGGCAGGAACATTGACTTTCAGGGTCTTGGTTCTGCGAACCTTGCCCTTGCCCTTACAGACGGAGCAGGGGTCTTTGATCAGCTTGCCTTTGCCGCCGCAAGTGGGGCAGGGGCTTTCCGACTGCATGGCCATGCCCATAAAATTCTGAGTGGTGCGGATGGTGCCGTGGCCGCCGCAGCGGGAACAGGTTTCCGGCTGGCTGCCGGCTTTGCAGCCGGAGCCGGAGCAGGTGGTGCAATTCTCTATGCGGCTGAATGTGACCGCCTTTTCACAGCCGAATGCAGCTTCTTCAAAGGTGATATCCAGTTCCACGCCCAGGTTCTGGCCTCTGGTAGGGCCGTTTCTTCGCTGGGTACTGCCGCCGCCGAAGAAATCGCCGAAAATACTGCCCAGATCGAAGCCGTCAAACCCACCGAAACCGCCGCCAAAGCCACCGCCGCCAGCCCCGAAGTTGGGGTCTACGCCGGCGAAGCCGAACTGGTCATATCGGGATTTCTTTTCCGGATCGGAGAGGACTTCATAGGCCTCGTTGATCTCTTTGAATTTATTTTCTGCGTCCTTGTCGCCGGGGTTTTGGTCGGGGTGGTACTTCATAGCCAGTTTCCGGTAGGCCTTTTTCAGTTCCCCCTCCGAGGCGTTTTTCTCTACCCCAAGGACCTCGTAGTAATCTCGTTTATCTGCCATAATATCCTCCGGATAATTGACAATTGTCAATTAAAAACAATCCTTTCCCGGAGAGGCACTGCCTCCCCGGGAATATTGTTTTTAGTTGTCGTTGACTTCTTCAAAGTCGGCATCCACTACGCCGTCATCGGCAGGAGCGCCCTGGCCGGGCTGACCCTGAGGGGCCTGCTGTGCGTAGAGTTTTTCGCTGATGGCGTAGAAGGACTTCTGACACTCTTCCGTGGCAGCCTTGATGGCTTCCACATCGCTGCCCTTCATGGTCTCTTTCAGTTTTTCGATGGCGGCCAGAACAGGGGCTTTTTCCTCTTCGGTGACCTTGTCGCCCAGATCGGCCAGGGTCTTTTCAGACTGGTAAACGGTCTGGTCAGCCATATTTCGGGCATCCACTTCATCCTTGCGTGCCTTGTCTTCAGCGGCATACTGCTCGGCTTCCTTCACGGCCTTCTCAATATCTTCCTTGCTCAGGTTGGTGGAAGAAGTGATGGTGATGTGCTGTTCATTGCCCGTGCCCTTATCCATGGCAGTGACATTGACGATGCCGTTGGCATCGATGTCAAAGGTGACTTCGATCTGGGGAACACCGCGGGGCGCGGGTGCAATGCCGGACAGCTGGAACTTGCCCAGGGTCTTGTTGTAAGCGGCCATATCGCGCTCGCCCTGCAGCACATGAACTTCCACAGAGGGCTGATTATCAGCGGCGGTGGAGAAGATCTGGCTCTTCTTGGTGGGGATGGTGGTGTTGCGGTCAATGAGACGGGTGAACACGCCGCCCATGGTCTCAATGCCCAGAGACAGGGGAGTGACGTCCAGCAGCAGAATGCCCTTCACATCGCCGCCCAGCACACCGCCCTGAATGGCAGCACCCATGGCCACACACTCGTCGGGGTTGATGCCCTTGAAGCCTTCCTTGCCGGTCATGGACTTGACAGCATCCTGCACAGCGGGGATACGGCTGGAGCCGCCAACCAGCAGGACCTTGTGAATCTCACCGGCAGAAAGACCGGCATCGCTCATAGCCTGCTTCACAGGGCCCATGGTGGCTTCCACCAGATGGGCAGTCAGCTCGTTGAACTTGGCCCGGGACAGGGACACATCCAAATGCTTGGGCCCGGTGGCATCGGCGGTGATATAGGGCAGGTTGATATTGGAAGAAGTAACGCCGGACAGCTCGATTTTGGCTTTTTCGGCAGCTTCCTTCAAACGCTGCATGGCAACCTTGTCAGCACTGAGGTCGACACCCTCCGTCTTTTTGAATTCGGCAACCAGATACTTCATAACCGCTTCGTCAAAGTCATCGCCGCCCAGACGGTTGTTGCCGGCAGTTGCCAGAACCTCGATGACACCGTCGCCGATTTCCAGAATGGACACGTCGAAGGTGCCGCCGCCCAGATCGTAGACCATGATCTTCTGCTCGGTTTCCTTGTCCAGACCGTAAGCCAGAGCAGCAGCGGTGGGCTCATTGATGATGCGCTTTACATCCAGACCGGCGATCTTGCCGGCATCCTTGGTGGCCTGACGCTGGGCATCGGTGAAGTAGGCAGGAACGGTGATGACCGCTTCTGTGACGGTACCGCCCAGATATGCTTCGGCATCTGCCTTCAGCTTCTGGAGAATCATAGCGGAGATCTCCTGCGGGGTGTAGTTCTTGTTGTCAATGGCAACTTTGTAGTTGGTGCCCATCTCTCTCTTGATAGAGGAAACGGTGCGGTCGTGGTTGGTAACAGCCTGACGCTTTGCCACCTGGCCGACCATACGCTCGCCGGTCTTGCAAAATGCCACCACAGAGGGGGTGGTGCGGTTGCCTTCTGCATTGGCAATGACAACAGGTTCGCCGCCTTCCATCACGGAAACACAGCTATTGGTCGTACCAAGGTCGATACCGATAATCTTACTCATAATAAAATACCTCCTGATAACAATGGATAATTGATAATTGACAATTGACATATGAGCCGCAGCGAATATACAGCGAGCAACCGCCGAAGGCGGCTCTTAGCGAGTCGTAATGATTGTGTCGCCTGCGGCGACGATTATTTTCTTAGTTTGCCACTACCACCATGGCGTGGCGAACAACTTTTTCACCGACTTTGAAGCCGGTTTGATATACTTCGCAGATCACGCTCTCCCCAAGGGACTCGTCCTCTTTGTGCATGACAGCATTGTGATAAACGGGGTCAAATATTTCGCCCACCTCGCCGAAAGACTGCACATTCAAGGTGCCCATGATCTCCATCAGGCCGCTCATGGTCATTTCTACGCCTTTTTTGTAGGCTTCGTCGGCAGTTTCCTGTGCCAGGGCTCGCTGCAGATTGTCGAACACCGGCAGGAACTTGCCCACCGTTTCAGCTTTGATGTCCGTATATAGCGCTTCCCGTTCCTTCTGGGTACGCTTTCGGAAATTATCGTACTCCGCTGCCAGACGCAGATAGTTTTCATGCTCTGCGGTCAGCTGCTCTTTCAGCTCCTCTATGGGGTCGGGGGTGGGTTCTGCTGCCGTTTCCGGCTCCAGCACCTCTTCCGTTTCCGGAATATTCTTGGTTTCTTCCATGGGTTATTCTTCTCCTTGCTCGCCGGTCGGAAGTTCGGGCTTTGCGAACATCCTTCCCAGATTTTCTGCAAAATAACTCAGCCGTGCCGTGACTTGGGCATAGTCCATTCGGGTGGGTCCGACCACACCGATAAGCCCCTGCATCCCATCGCCGATATCAAACCGGGTCATGACCACGCTGGTATCTTTCAATTCCTTGGCAATATTCTCCGGGCCGACCAAAATCCGGGTCTTTCCCACATCTGCCAAGGTAGCGGGCAGGTTGGTAAACGCACCGTCATCCAAGGTGGACAGGACTTCCTGTGCTTTTTCCACATTCCGGTATTCCGGCTGCCCCAGCAGTTTCATCTGCCCGGCGACATAGATCTGACTTTTTTGCTGCTCTGTAAGCAGGTTGGTGGTGAAATCTATGATGACCGGCACCAGCGAGGCGGCTTCACCGGCACTTCGGCCTACTTTTTCCAGCAGCTCCGGTGTGAACCGGTCGGCAGTCAGATCCGTGAGGCTGGCATTGAGTACAGCAGCCAACAGCTTCAGGTCCTGCTCTCCGCATTGGAGCGGCAGCTTGATCAGTTTATTCTTCACCACTTCCGTATTGGTCATGACTACCAGAATGAAGCTGCCTTCACTTGCCTGGAGAATGTCAAACCGCCGCACCGTGGGGGCATTTGCAGCAGCGGTCATGGCCACGGCGGGAAGATTGGTCATCTGGGAGACCATTTTGCTCACCTGAGAAATGACCTTGTCCATCTCCTGCATTTTCAGTTCCATCGCTTCATTGAGGCTTTGCGTCTCATCCACAGACAGGCGGTAATCCTGCATCAATTCGTCCACATACAGCCGGTAGCCGGCAGGGGAAGGGACACGGCCGGCAGACGTATGGGGCTGTTCCAGCAGACCCATCTGGGTCAGTTCCGCCATTTCGTTGCGGATGGTGGCAGAGCTGCAGTCCAGCCCCGACATGGATGCCAGCACTTTGGAACCAACCGGTTCGGCAGTCTGGATGTAGTTATCCACGATGGCACGAAGGACCTTTTTCTTTCGCTCTGACAATTCCATGGGAATATCACCTCACATTTTAGCACTCTTTTATCTCGAGTGCTAACCGTATTCTAATGCAACAAAGAAGAAATGTCAATAGGTCTAAAATGAATTATTTGTGAATTTGAAGTGAATATGTATCAAAGCAAAGGACCTGCGGCGGAATCCGTGTCCGTGCAGGTCCTTTTCTGACGCCTTTTAGATGGTGATATCTCCGGAAATGAAAATTTCTTCTGCTTCTTGCTGTGCCGTGACCAACAAGGTCTTTGCTTCTTCGTTCTTCCCCTGCTCCAGACACCCAATTACATCTGTCAGCACGTTGAACAGGGTCAGATACATCTTTTTATAGCTTGTCTGCTCCATCGCCCTGGCCTCCTTTTGTTGTTTACCTTGTATAAGGATATCCTTATATAAGGTAAATGTCAAGAAGGGAAAGTCTTGATAAAATATCGGTGAAAGGGGTGGTCTGTATGCCGGAATGGAAAAGTATTATGCGCTACCAGACTTCAGAATATGGCACCATCCGGGTAAAGCTGGCAGAAATCATGACAGCGCAGGGAATGTCCCGGAATAAGCTCCGCACCCTCACCGGAATCAAATATGATGTGATCGACCGTTACTATAAAGCAGAACACATTGAAATGGTGGATCTGGATTTCTTTGCAAAAGTGTGCTTCGTTTTGAACTGCAAGATAGAAGATCTGCTTGAGTATGAGAACCCCATATCCCCCAAAGACTAAAACTGCCGTCCGATGGGCGGCAGTTTTCCTATGACCGAAAACCCTTGCAGAAATAGGGTTTCCATGATAAAATAAACCAGTTTGAGAGAAACTACTGTGGGAGGAACGACCCATGTCCACATTAAGAGAAGAAATCAGTCGGCGCAGGACTTTCGCCATCATATCCCATCCGGACGCCGGTAAGACCACTTTAACGGAGAAATTCCTGCTCTACGGCGGTGCCATTGCCCAGGCCGGTGCGGTCAAAGGCAAGAAAAACAGCCGTGCCGCCACATCCGACTGGATGGAAATCGAAAAGCAGCGCGGCATTTCCGTCACCTCCTCTGTCATGCAGTTTCAATATGACGGCTGCTGCATCAATATTCTGGACACCCCCGGCCATCAGGACTTTTCCGAGGATACCTACCGCACCCTGATGGCTGCGGATTCTGCTGTCATGGTCATTGACGGTGCCAAGGGCGTAGAGCCCCAGACCCGAAAACTGTTCAAGGTCTGTGCCATGCGGCATATCCCAATTTTCACCTTTATCAACAAGATGGACCGGGAAACGCAGGATCCTTTTGATCTGCTGGACGAAGTAGAACGGGAGCTGGGCATCGAGACCTATGCCTGTAATTGGCCCATTGGCTGCGGCAAGGAATTCAAGGGTGTATATGATCGGAAAAACAGCCGTCTCATCGCCTTCTCCGGTGTATCGGGCAAGAACCGTGCCGAGCGGATGGAAGCGGAACTGGACGATCCCCAGGTGGCGGAGCTGATCGGCACCCGGCTCCATGAGAAACTTATGGAGGACGTAGAACTGCTGGGGGCCGGCCGGGAATTTGATATGGACGAGGTTCGGGCAGGCACCTTGTCTCCTGTGTTCTTCGGTTCTGCCCTGACCAATTTCGGTGTCGAGCCGTTTCTGGAGGAATTCCTGCACATGACCTCCGCTCCTCTGGCAAGAGAAGCCGACTGCGGCATCATCGACACATTCAACGAGGATTTTTCCGCCTTTGTCTTTAAAATTCAGGCGAACATGAACAAGGCTCACCGGGACCGGCTTGCCTTTCTGCGAATCTGCTCCGGCAAATATGAGCGGGAGGCGGAAGTTTACCATGTGCAGGGAAATAAGAAAATGCGCCTGAGCCAGCCGCAGCAGATGATGGCTTCCGAGCGGGAGATCATCGATGAGGCCTATGCCGGCGATATCATCGGCGTGTTTGACCCCGGCATCTTCTCCATTGGTGATACTATCTGTATGCCCGGAAAAAAATTCAAATTTGCCGGCATCCCCACCTTCGCCCCGGAGCATTTCTCCCGGGTCAGCCCCAAAGACACCATGAAACGCAAGCAGTTTATCAAGGGCACAGAGCAGATCGCACAGGAAGGTGCCATCCAGATCTTCAAGGTGCCCAATACGGGTATGGAGGAAGTCATCGTAGGTGTTGTGGGTACCCTGCAGTTTGATGTATTCCAGTACCGGATGAAGGCCGAGTACGGTGTGGAGCTTCGCATGGAGACCCTGCCCTATGAGCAGCTGCGGTTTATTACCAAATGTCCCGTTTTAGACCCCAAGGATCTGACCCTCACCTCCGACGCGGAGCTTCTGGAGGATTACCGCGGCCACAGCCTGTTGGTATTCTCCAGTCTGTGGTCTATCGACTACAATATCCGCAAAAACCCCGGCCTGGAGCTGTCGGAAACGCTGAACGGATAAAGAAAAAACACCCCGAGCAATGCTCAGGGTGTCTTTTCTTTATCTCACTGCCGGGGCCAGAACCACGGCTGTTCTGGCCGGGAGATACAGCTCCACAAAGGTTTGTCCGTCAAAAACCTTTGTCTCATACTGCATATGGGCGATTTGCCCCCATCCGCCATAGCATTGATCGTCGCTGCACAGCACGACCTCATACGCCCCGCTGTTTCCCACAGGAATCAACACATTGGTCAGGGACTGATTCGGATGGAAGTTCAGAACAAACAGCAATCCCGCCCGTTCAAAGGCAATGGTTTTTTCCGGTTCTTTCAGCAGGCGAAGATCCGCCATATTCTGCGAAAACAGCTTGTGGCTTCTTGCCATCGTCACCATATCCCGGTCAAAGGCACCCAAATACGGATATTTCAGTTGGTCGTAATCCAGCAGGCTCCACTGCCGGCGGCAATAATGGAAGCTCCATCCATTTCCTTCCCGGGGAAAATCGATCCATTCGGGATGCCCAAACTCGTTGCCCATAAAATTCAGATAGCCTTCTCCGCCGCCGCCCAGCGTGAACAGACGGATCATTTTGTGCAGGGCTACGGCACGATCGATCACGGGATTATGGATATCCCGCTGCATATCCGTGTACATGGCGGCATCTGCCAGCCGGAACATGATGGTCTTGTCTCCCACCAATGCCTGATCGTGGCTCTCCACATAGGCGACAGTCTTTTCTCCCGGCCGCCGCAGGCACATGCTTCCCCACATTTGACCGATATCCCAATCCTGATCCTTCTTTTGTGTTAAGGTTTTGATCCACATATCCGGCAGCCCCATAGCCAGCCGATAGTCAAACCCGATTCCGCCGTCCTTGACAGGCAGGCACATCCCCGGCATTCCGGACATATCCTCGGCAATGGTCACGGCCCGGGGATTGACTTCTTTGATCAGTTCGTTGGCCAACTGCAGATAGGTGACTGCATCCACATTGGTATTATAAGAGAAATAAGAGCGGTTGGAACCAAAATCCGTACCCAGCCCATGATCGTGATAGAGCATGGAGGTAACACCATCGAACCGGAACCCGTCAAAGTGATACTCCTCCAGCCAGAATTTCAAATTGGACAGCAGGAAATGCAGCACACCGCTGCGGCCGTAATCAAAGCATTTGGTGTCCCACGCCGGATGGTCACCCTTTGCTCCGTCATGGAAAAACTGCCAGACAGTACCGTCGAAGCAGCAAATTCCTTCTGCCGTATTTTTTACAGCATGGGAATGAACCACATCCAACAGCACACGAATCCCCATATTGTGTGCCTTGTTTACCAAATATTTCAGCTCTTTCGGCGGCCCAAACCAGCCGGAAGCCGCAAAAAAGCCGGATACCTGATAGCCAAAACTGCCGTAATAGGGATGTTCCATAATCGCCATGAGCTGAATGGTGTTGTAGCCTGCCTTCTGCACCCGCGGCAGAATATGGTCTGCAAACTCCCGATAGGTCCCGATTCGCCCTTCTTCCTGCGCCATGCCAACATGGGCTTCATAGATGAACAGCTGTTCTTCTCCGCAGAACCCGGCATCTGTCCATGGAAAGCGGCACATCTCATCCTGCACCACCGCATGAAAGACATTTGTTCCTTTTTTCTGCACCACCGCCGTGGCATAAAGCGGGATTCGGGACAGCCTCTGCAGGTTGGCTTCCACCACGACTTTTACTTCACAGCCATGGTACAGAGCATCGTCCCCCGGCAGATACAATTCCCAGTCTTCCTCGTTGATTCGAGTCAGCGGATGCGCCGTTTCGTTCCAGTTATTAAAATCGCCGGTAAGATACAGCCGGTGGGCATGGGGAGCCCATTCCCGGTAGTACCAGCCGCCGGGAACATGATGAAATCCGTAATAGTGGTGGCCGTTGGCAAAGTCTGAAAGCCGTCCCCCCTCCGGGACGATGCGGCTCCGAACTCCTTCATACAGGGCCATACGCAGGTCAATTTCTCCGATACAGTCTTTCAGTTGGGGGTTGTATTGCAGAAGTTTATACATCATCTTCACCTCAACGCTGCGGAAACATCCATTCTATATCCAGTATACCACCTTGCTCCGGGAATGACAACGAAAAAACAGTTGTCACCGGGGGGCATTTGTTTTATAATAGAAAAAGAATTGCGAAACACGTCGTCCGGTGTCGTCTGCCGGACAGGGGGAGGTTTCTATGTCCGCTGCCGCAAACTGGGATTTTTCCCTTGCCAACTATGGGCCCGTCTGGCAAACTCTGGTGCAGATCTCATTGCTGCTGCTTTCTTTGCTCCTGGGCAATATCCTTCGAAATAAGATCCCGTTTTTCCGGAAATGCCTGATTCCTTCGGCACTTATCGGAGGTGCCCTGCTTCTGGGTGCGGATATCCTCTGCCGACCCCTGAACGTATCTTTGGTGGATAACCGCGTCATGCAGGTAGTCACCTATCACTGTCTTGCCATCGGTTTTGCCGCCATGGGTCTGAAAACGGAAAAAACCACCACCAAAGCAAGCAAAACCCAGGTTTTTGAGTTTGGCGCTTTACAGGGCGGCAGCTATATGCTGCAGGCCTTTGTAGGTCTGGGCATCACCATTTTGCTGTTTTTGCTGACCCGGAACGGTACCAATCCCATTTCTTATATCTGCGGTCTGATCCTGCCTCTGGCCTACGGTCAGGGCCCCGGCAACGCATTGTCCTGGGATATCAACTTCACCAACTCTCCCGCCACGGGATTTGCAGGCAACGGCAGCTTCGGCCTGTCTCTGGCTTCTATCGGCTTTATTGTTGCCTCAGTCTGCGGAGTATTTTATATCAACTGGTATAAGCGGCAGGGCCGCCTCCAGATTCGCAGCGGCCGTCCCACTGTGGACACAAGCCCTGTGCGTTCCGAGGCAGACGAGATTCCGGACAGCGAATCCGTGGATAAGTTCTCCATTCAGGTGGCTCTGGTGGGGCTGGCCTATGCCCTGTCCTTCGGCCTCATGTGCCTGCTGGCCGTGATCTCCGATTTTACCAACAGCATTGCCTGGGGCTTCAACTTCCTGTGGGCAGCCATTGGCGCGATGCTGATCAAATTTGTGGTGAAATATCTGCGAAAAGGCAAGCTTATGACCCGTGGTTATATCAACAACTACCAGATGGACCGGATCTCCGGCTTCGCCTTCGATCTGATGATCGTGGCAGGTGTGGCCGCCATTGAGATCAACGATATTCGGGAATATATCCTCCCCATTCTGATTTTAACCGTGGCAGGCGGTATTATTACCTATGTTTATATCCGTCTGGTGGCAAAAGAGTGTTTCAAGGGCTTTGAACATGAATTCTTCCTGATGAGCTTCGGTACTCTGACCGGTACTGCGTCCAACGGCATGATCCTCATGAAGGAAATTGACCCGAACCTCATTACCCCCACTTCCGGCCTGTACATTCTTTCCACCTTCCCGGCAATGGTGCTGATCGCACCGCTGCTGCTCCTTTTGAACTTTGCCGCCGGGTCTTTTGCCCATGCCTGTATCGCTTTTGCCGTTTTCTTTGGTCTGTGGGCAATCTACACGATCTATCTGTTCCGAAGAAAACTTTTTCCAAAATGGTTCAAAGCATAAAAAACATCCCGGTTCCACAGGAACCGGGATGTTTTTTTATCTGTTATTCTTCGGAGGCGACAGCTTCATCGAAGAGGGCTTTCACTTCTTCGCTGGGGGCATTGGTGCACAGGGACACCAGAACAGCCACCAGCAGACCGATGAGGAAGCCGGGGACGATCTCATAAATGCCGGTGGACTTCAGGACGACCAACCACAGAATGTCAGCCGCAGCACCGGCGGCGATACCGGCCACGGCACCGGGGAAGTTGAACCGCTTCCAGAACAGGCTAAGGAGAATGGCAGGGCCGAAAGCAGCGCCGAATACGCCCCATGCGTTTTCCACCAGACCCATGATCGTGCCGGAATTGGGGTCTTTTGCAATGAACAGAGCAGCCACAGCAATGGCGATGACCACGATTCGACTGACCCACAGCATTTCTTTATCGCCGGCCCTATCCTTGCGGATGATGGGCTTATACAGATCACTGGCAAAGGCAGAGGCGGAAGCCAGCAGCTGGGAATCGGCAGTGGACATGGAGGCTGCCAGAATGGCGGACAGGCAGATACCGGCCAGAACAGGCGGGAAAATCTTGCGGACCATCTGGATGAAAACCGTGGAAGTATCGGCAATCTCGCCCAGGAACATCTTGCCGATGGTGGCAACGGCCACAGACATGAGCAGGATGATGGCAGTCCAGGAAATACCGATGACACGGGACTTTTTCAGTTCCTTCTGGGAGCGGATGGACATGAAACGGACGATGATATGGGGCATGCCAAAGTAACCCAGACCCCAGCCGAGGCCGGAAACGATGTCCTGCCAGGAGGAGGTGAAGTTGAAGAAACCGGCATTGCCCAGCAGCTGCCATTCCTGTACGGGATTTTCCACCAGAGCCAGAGCGAAGATGGGAGCCACCAGCAGAGCGGCCAGCATGAGCATGCCCTGGAAAAAGTCTGTCCAGCAGACGGCGGAGAAGCCGCCCAGGAAGGTGTAGCCGATGATGATGAAAGCGGCGATGTACATGGCGGTCTCCGCAGGGATGTTCATGACAGTATTAAACAGCGTGCCGCAGGCCTTGATGGAGGAAGCAGCATAAACTGTGTAAGCCACAAGGAAAATCACGGCGCACAGAACCTGCAGGGCCTTGCTTGCGGACAGGAAGCGGTTGGTCAGATACTGAGGGATGGTGATAGAGTCCTTGGCCCTGATGGAGAAGCGGCGCAGACGGGGGGCTTCAAAGATCCAACTGAGGATGTAGCCGATGAGCAGTCCGATGGCGATCCATGTCTGGCCCATACCGGCAGCAAAGATGGATGCAGGCAGACCCATGAGGACCCATGCGCTCATATCGGAGGCACCGGCAGACAGGGCAGAGACCCATGCGCCCATCTGACGGCCGCCGAGGAAGTAATCCTTATCGCCGCCGTTTCGGCCGGGCTTAAAGAAAAAGTACAGGCCAATTCCGATCATAAAGATGAAATAGGCAATAAATATGACCATTTCCCAATTCATAATAACATTCTCCTTTGCATGAAAATTTTTCATGTATTCATGCTATAATCGTGATAGGTTGATTATAGGATATCTTTTGCAATTTTGCAACGGGCATTTTGCAGAATTTTAGCAGAAAAAACCATTGCAAAACCACACTTTATCCAGTATTATATACAAAAACAGCAAGTATTCATGAATATTTCGCATGAAAAGGCGGTGCAGCCCATGTCCATGAAAAAATATGAAGCATTTGTCAAAACGGTGGAACTGGGGAGTTTGACCAAAGCGGCCCAGGCATTGGATTCTACTCAGTCCCGCATCAGCCATGTGCTGAAAGATCTGGAACAGGAGCTTGGCTTTTCTCTGCTCCATCGGGGACGCAGCGGGATCCGGCTGACAGAAGCGGGGGAGCTTCTTCTGCCGAAGATGCAGGCTATTCTGCAGCAGAACGAACAGCTGCGGGAACTGGCCGCAGATCTTCGCAATGCCAATGTCGGCACAGTCCGGCTGGGGGCATTCACCAGCGTAGCCGTCCATTGGCTGCCGGGTATGATTCGGGACTTTCAGGCCTCCTACCCCAAGGTGGAACTGCAGATGCTCAACGGCGACTACCATGATATGGAGCTTTGGCTCAAAAACAAGGATATCGATCTGGGCTTTGTCAGCCTGCCTGCGCCGGAAGGGGTCCGTACCATCCCATTGGCACAGGACCCTCTGGTGGCAGTTCTGCCCAAGGGACATCCTCTGGGAAAAAAAGAACAGATCCCCGTTGAGGAGCTGACCCGGGATCCTTTCATCAGCCTGCGGCAGAGTTCTGCGCAGGACATCCATCGGGCACTGGACAAGGCAGGGATCCGACCCAACATTAAATATATCACCCGGGACGATTATGCCATTCTTGCCATGGTAGAACAAGGGTTGGGGATCTCCATTGTACCCAGCCTGCTCATCAAGAACAGGGATCAAAATCTGGACGTGCGGCCACTGCTTCCGGCAGCCAGCCGAACCATTGCTCTGGCCATTCCAAACGGAGAATGTTCTCCGGTGGCAAACGTTTTTATTCGGACGGCAGAACAGTGGGTGAAAGAACACCTCTGAGAAAAGGAACTTGGGAATATTGTAAAAATCGGTATCGGGAATTGCTTTTTGTGTATCCTTTTGATTTTTGGGGCATTTTACAAAAAATACAGGAGGAAAAACGAAAAAGTCAAGTCCGGTGTGATTTCTTCGCAAAAACAGCAAAAACCTGTTGTCAGAAAAGCAAAACGATGGTATAATTGTTTTGCTTTTGTAAAGATTCTTGTTTTGCAGAAGCAAAATATGTAAGGCATTTCGCTTCCGGAATGCATTTACAAAAAATTAGGAGGAAAAATGAAAAAGATCATTGCTCTGCTGCTGGCTCTGGTCATGGTGTTCGCACTGTGCGCCTGCGGCCCTACCGCTCCCGCTGAGGACGTTCCTCACATCGGCATTATCACCGGCTCCGTCTCCCAGTCTGAGGATGACCGCCGCGGTGCCGAAGCTTTCCAGGCCAAGTACGGCGAAGATGTTGTCAAGCTGGCAATTTATCCCGACAACTTCACCGAAGAACTGGAAACCACCATTCAGACCATTGTGAACATGTCTGATGACCCCCAGATGAAGGCCATTATCGTCAATCAGGCTGTCCCCGGTACCACCGAGGCTTTCCGTCAGATCAAGGAGCGTCGCCCCGACATTCTCTGCATCGCCGGTGAAGCTCACGAAGATCTGCCCGAGATCGGCAGCGCTGCCGACCTGGTCACCAACAACGACTTCGTTGCCCGCGGTTACCTGATCATCCGCACCGCTCACGAACTGGGCTGCGACACCTTCGTGCACATCTCCTTCCCCAGACACATGTCCTACGAGACCATGTCCCGCCGTGTTGCCGTTATGAAGGCTGCCTGCGAAGATTTCGGCATGGAATTCGTTCTGGAGACTGCTCCCGATCCCACCTCTGACGTCGGCACCGCCGGTGCTCAGGCTTACGTTCTGGAAAAGGTTCCCGAATGGGTTGAGAAGTACGGCGAAAATGCCGCTTACTTCTGCACCAACGACGCTCACACCGAGCCTCTGCTGAAGCAGCTGCTGGCCTACGGCGGCTACTTCATTGAAGCCGACCTGCCCTCTCCCCTCATGGGTTATCCCGGCGCTCTGGGTCTGGATCTGACCGAAGAAGCCGGTGACTTTGGCAAGATTCTCGCCAAAGTTGAATCCGCTATTGTGGAAGCCGGCGGCGCCGGTAAGTTCGGCACTTGGGCTTATTCCTATGGCTACACCATGTCCGCCGGTCTGGCTGAGCACGCTCTGAACGTCATCAATGGCGAAAGCGAACTGACCGATATCGACGATATCGCAGAGGCATTCGGCATTTACAGCCCCGAAGCTGCATGGAACGGCTCCAGCTATACCAACGCCGAAACCGGCGTCAAGTCCGACAACACCTTCCTTGTGTACCAGGATACCTATATTATGGGCGATCCCGGCTACTACATGGGTTCCACCGAAATCGAAGTTCCCGAAACCTATTTCACTGTGAAGTAATTCCAAAAATCGCACAATTTATAAGGGGAGGATTTTCCTCCCCTTATTTCAGCCAAGAGGCACAGGATTTATTTAGTTAGTTAGGATGTTTGATATGACGAATGGAAATACCCCCCTCTTAGAGATGAGAAATATCAAGAAAGATTTCTTTGGAAATCAGGTCTTGTCTGATATAAACTTTACTCTGCAGGCCGGTGAAGTGCTTGGCCTTGTGGGTGAAAACGGTGCCGGAAAAAGCACCCTGATGAAGATTCTGTTTGGCATGGATGTGATTCGGGAAACCGGCGGTTACGGCGGCGATGTCCTGCTTAACGGTGAAAAGGCAGAATTTGCCACGCCGTTTGATGCCCTTGCCGCCGGCATTGGCATGGTCCATCAGGAGTTCTCCCTGATTCCCGGCTTCACCGCTGCGGAAAATATCCTTTTGAACCGCGAACCTAAAAAAAGCAATCTCATTTCCGAGATCTTCGGTGACCGTCTCAACACGCTGGACTATAACGAAATGAGCGGCAGAGCCAATTCCGCCATTGAAAAGATGGGCTTTTCCATCGACCCGGGCATGGCCATCAACGAAATGCCCGTGGGTCACAAGCAGTTCACAGAGATCGCCCGGGAGCTGAGCAAGGATAACCTGAAGCTTCTGATTCTCGATGAGCCTACTGCCGTTTTGACGGAAAAAGAAGCAGAGGCACTTCTTGCTTCCATCCGCAGCATGTCCCAAAAAGGCATCGCCGTGATCTTCATCACCCACCGGCTGCAGGAGATTTTGGATGTCTGTGACAAAGTCATTGTCATGCGTGACGGTTACGTGGTGAAAGACGTTCCTGCCAAAGAGACTTCCATTCCCGAGATCACCAAGTGGATGGTGGGCCGGTCCGTGGAATCTTCTTCCGGCAAAAGCATTCTGGACCACAGCGATGCCGAAACCATTATGAGCATCAAAAAACTCTGGGTGGATATGCCCGGTGAGACCGTGCGCAATGTCAACCTGGATATCAAAGAAGGCGAGATTCTCGGCATCGGCGGTCTGGCCGGTCAGGGCAAGCTGGGCATTCCCAACGGCATCATGGGGCTTTGCGAAGCCGGCGGCGAGGTCACCTTCCGGGGCAAGACCGTCCCCCTGAATAATCCCAGACGGTGTCTGGACGAAAACATCGCCTTCGTATCCGAGGACCGACGCGGCGTGGGTCTGCTGCTGGATGAGAGTTTGGAATGGAACGTTTCCTTCCCTGCCATGCAGGTGCAGGGTAAATTCCTGAAAAAACTTCTGGGCGGTCTGATGACGTGGCGGGATGAAAAAGCCATCCGCGCCGTAACGGAGAAATATATCGGGGAACTGATGGTCAAATGCACCGGTTCCACACAGAAAGCCAGAGAACTTTCCGGCGGCAACCAGCAGAAGATCTGCCTTGCCAAGGCATTTGCCCTGGAACCCAAATTCCTGTTTGTTTCCGAGCCCACCAGAGGCATTGATGTAGGTGCCAAATCTCTGGTGCTGGACGCTCTGAAAAAGTTCAACCGGGAAAGCGGCGTTACCGTAGTGGTGATCTCCTCTGAATTGGAAGAGCTGCGCTCCGTGTGCGACAGAATCGCCATTGTTTCCGGCGGTAAGATCTCCGGTATCCTTCCTGCCTCTGAGCCCTCCGAGGAATTCGGTGCGCTCATGGTCAGTCATGTGAAGTGAGGTAGACAGAATGAATAGACGATTGACCGGCGAACATGCCGGTATGATGGAACGGGTACGAGAGGGTCTGCGGGAGTTCGGCCTGCCTCGGCTGATTATTGCCTGCTTCCTGCTGCTGCTGTTTGCGGCAGCTCCCGCCGTGGGTGCCAATTTCGCCACCCAGCTCACCAACACCCTGAACCGCTTCAGCTGGAACGCTGTCATGGTCCTTGCCATGGTCCCCATGATTCACTCCGGCTGCGGCTTGAACTTCGGCCTGCCTCTGGGCATTATCTCCGGCCTGTTGGGTGCCACCCTCTCCATTGAGTTTGGCTTTACCGGCGGCATGAGCTTTTTGATGGCCATTGTCATTGCAACGCCCTTCGCCCTGATTCTCGGTGCAGGCTACGGCTGGCTGCTGAACAAGATCAAAGGCGGCGAAATGATGGTCGCCACTTATGTGGGCTTCTCTTCCGTTTCCTTTATGTGCATGATGTGGCTGCTGCTGCCCTATAAGAGCCCCACAATGGTATGGGGTCTGTCCGGCGAAGGTCTGCGAACCACCATTTCTCTGGAAGGGTTCTATGACAAGATCCTTTCCAATTTCCTGCAGATCAACATCGGCAACCTCTCCATCCCCACCGGTGCGATTTTGTTCTTCGCTGTGCTGGCCTTTGCCATGTGGGCATTCCTCCACACCAAAACCGGCACGGCCATGACTGCCGTGGGCTCCAATCCCTCTTATGCAAAGGCCGCCGGTGTCAATGTGAATAAAATGCGGCTTCTGTCCGTTATCTTATCCACATGGCTGGCTGCCATTGGTATTCTGGTCTATCAGCAGGGCTTTGGCTTCATTCAGATCTATATGGCACCGTTCTACATGGCTCTGCCTGCGGTTTCCGCCATCCTGATCGGCGGTGCATCCGTCAACAAGGCCAGTATCTTCAACGTGGTCATCGGTACGTTCCTGTTCCAGGGCATTGTTACCATGACCCCCACCGTCATGAACTCCATGATCCACATGGATATGAGCGAAGTTATCAGAATTATCGTGTCCAACGGCATGATCCTCTACGCTCTGACCAGAAAGACCGAAAGAGGTAAGTAACTATGAATAAGAACACGAATTTTGGTAAAAAAATCGGAAATCTCATCAAGGAAAACTCTGTTCCCCTGATGTTCATTCTCATCTGTGCGGTGTGTATCCCTCTTTCCGGCCTTTCCCTCAGCTATCTGCTCAATGAGATCGTCACCCGGATGGGCAGAAACATTTTCCTCATTCTGAGCCTGCTGATCCCCATTATGGCCGGCATGGGTCTGAACTTCGGCATGACCCTGGGTGCCATGGGCGGCATGATCGCACTGATCTTCGTGGCCGACTGGCAGATCTGGGGCATCCCCGGCATCATTCTGGCCATGATCCTTTCCATTCCTTTCTCCTCCCTGCTGGGCCTGCTGTGCGGAAAGCTGCTGAATATGTCCAAGGGCAGAGAAATGATCACCAGCTATATCATCAGTTTCTTTATCAACGGTATCTATCAGCTGATCGTGCTGTATATGATGGGCTCTATTATCCCCATCAAGCATTCCTCCATCAAGCTTCCCCGCGGCTACGGCATCCGCAACACCGTCAGCCTTCTGAATATGCGCCAGTCTTTGGATAACCTGCTGGCCATCAACGTCGGCGGTGTCAAGATCCCTGTTCTGACCTTCCTGATCATCGGCGTTTTGTGCCTGTTCATTATGTGGTTCCGCAGAACCAAGCTGGGTCAGGATATGCGGGCCGTAGGGCAGGATATGAACGTCGCCCGGGATGCCGGTATCCATGTAGAACGGACCAGGATCATCTCCATTGTTATCTCCACCGTTCTGGCGGGCTTCGGCATGATCATCTACCTGCAGAACATGGGCAACATCGCCACTTACAGCTCCCATTCCCAGATCGGTATGTTCTGCATTGCCGCCCTGCTGGTAGGCGGTGCTTCCGTGGACAAGGCCAATATCGGCAATGTGTTTTTGGGCGTTATTTTGTTCCACACCATGTTCATTGTGGCACCCAAAGCCGGTGAAGCCATTACCGGCGATTCTATGATCGGCGAGTACTTCCGGGTATTTGCATCCTATGCCGTTATTACTGTGGCCCTGATCATGTATGAGACCAAAAAACGCAAAGCTAAAAGCGCTGCAGGTCAGCTTCTGCAGCAGGCACAGGAGGAAGAGAGCGAATGAAAAATAAAAGACAGTTTCTGTTCCGCCTGGGTGCCGTTGTTCTGCTTTTGGCCATTGCTGCCGTGATGATGGTCATTGGCCGCGGCCACAGCATTTATCTGGACAATAAGGCGCTGGAATTTGAAGGCACCACCTATGAAACACCTTACAAGGTCGTCGTTTTTGTAGATGGCCAGCAGGTCGCCAAGCTCTATGACAATGAGCGCGGCGCCGCCGTGTGTATCGGCCAGAAATTCGAAATGACGCTGGAGATCACCCAGGAAAAGGGCGGCGAGGAAGTCACCTCCGAACACAAGATCAAGCTGCCTTACAATATGGACGGCGTGATCATCAATCTGCCCGGTTATCTGGCAGGACTTCCGCAGGAGGCCTATATCTCTGAGTTTGTCCCCGCTGTGGAAGAAGTCGATGTATCCACAGAAGAAATTCCCGCCGGCGACGAATTCTCCATGGGGGATATTTGACCTTTTCTGAAAATCAGTCCCGTTCCAAAGAGAAAAACCTGTAAACTTTTCCTGAATTTTGATGCTTCCTGTTGATTTGTTCGGAATTTGGGAGTATTCTATGAATTGGAAGTGTATCTATTTGATAGGGAAGGGTCACCGCCCTTCCCATCGATAAGGAGAAACAAATTATGATTATTACCCAGAAGAAACCCATCGAAGAATTGATGGCCATGGTCGGCGATGCCAAGCGGATCGGCATCGTGGGCTGCAGCAGCTGTGCCACCGCCTGTGCCACCGGCGGACAGAAGGAGATCGGCGAACTGAAAGCCTATCTGGAATCTCAGGGAAAGACCGTTGTCGTTACCGGCATGGCTGAGTATTGCTGCATGAACCTTGGCGTCAAGGGCACTCTGAAGCCTTTCCAGGACAAGGAGCTGGACTGCGTGATCGGCATGTCCTGCGGCGACGGCGTACAGGTCGTTGCCAACAATATCAATGTCCCTGTCTATCCCTCCAACAACACCATGTTCCTTGGCGAAGCCAAGAAGCTGGGTCTGTTTGAAGAGGCCTGCCATCTGTGCGGTGACTGCGTTCTGGGCACCACCGGCGGTGTCTGCCCCATTTCCCGCTGTGCCAAGAGCCTGGTCAATGGCCCCTGCGGCGGTGCAAAGAACGGCAAGTGTGAAGTCAATCCCGAGAACGACTGTGCATGGATCCTCATCTACAACCGTCTGAAAGATACCAACCAGCTGGATAAGCTCTCCATGCGTCGGGAAGATAAGGGCTACCAGAATGTGGCCTATCCCAGAACCATCAACATTAGGGGGAAAAAATAATGAGCCTGTTAAAAGAAGCATTTGATCAGGGCAAATTCGGTGTAACTGCCGAAATGGCGCCCCCCAAGGGTTATGATTTTTCCCATCAGATGGCGGATGCCGAGCTGCTCAAGGGCAAGGTCCACGGCATCAACGTCACCGATATGCAGTCCGCCAGCCTCAAGGCTACCTCTCTGGGCCTGTGCATCAAGCTGAAGCAGGCCGGCTGTGAGCCCATCATTCAGATGACCGGCCGCGACCGCAGCCGTATGGCCATCATGGGCGAAATGCTCTCTGCCTATTCCTTCGGCATCGATACGATGCTCGCCCTCACCGGCGACCATCCCACAGTGGGTGACTGCCCCAACTCCAAGCCTGTCTATGATCTGGACTCCGTGGGCATTCTGAACATGCTCTCCACCATGGAAGCCACCGGTCGTGACTGCGGCGGCAACCCCCTGTCCGGCAATACCGTGGATAAGGATTCCGGTGAGATCACCGACAAGTCCGCTACCCCCAAGTTCTACAAGGGTGCCTGCGTGACCCCTGTGTATGAGCCTATGTTCTTACAGGTCAACAAGCTTCGTCAGAAGGTGGAAGCCGGTGCCGAGTACATCCAAACCCAGGGCATTTTTGATCTGGAATACTTCAAGCGCTTCCTGGACGAGGTGGACAAGGCCGGTATCAAAACCCACATCATGGCCGGCATCATCCCCCTGAAGGCTGCAGGCATGGCAAAGTATATGAATGAAAATGTCCCCGGCATTGCCGTTCCTCAACATATGATCGACCGTCTGGCCGCAGCTGCTGCGGAAGGCAAGGAAAAGGGCATCAAGGGTCTGCCCATGCAGATGGGTATCGAAATGGCCGCCGAGATGGTCGCTGAGATCAAAGCACAGAAATTGTGCGACGGCGTACATATCATGGCCATTGGTGCAGAGAAGAATGTACCCACCATTCTGGAAAAGGCCGGCATCGACATCAGCAAGTAAAAAAATAAATACCCCCCATAGCGGGGGGTATTTCCGTTTCGGGCATAACCGCAACAGAACCAACTGTGCATAACTGTGCGTTTGGCGGCCTGCCGGCCGCACACGGATTTCCTGCCCTCTGTAAACAGGTCCTTTGCAGGCAGTTCATGATACAAGAAAGCACATTCAGGAAAGGGGAACGTCTATGAATCATTGCATCAAGTGCGGCATACAGATTCCGGAAGGAGAACTGTTCTGCGTGGAGTGCAGCCTGAATCCCGGTTCTTCTCTGTTTGAAAAACCTTATCCATCTCCTGCAGGCCATATGCAGGCTCCCAAACCCATGCCCCGACAGGCTCCGGCCGCCGTTAAAACGCCGGAACGAAAGGCCAAACATACGGGGCTGAAAGCTGCATTGGTCCTGGTGGTGCTGGCCTTGCTCCTGTCTGTAGGGTTTACAGTCTGGCAGTATTCCGACCTTCAGGCACAGCGGACTAGGCTGGAAACCAAGGAAGCAGATATGCTCCTGCGGGAAAGGGAAAAAGAAGAGCTGCAATTGCAGTTGGAGGAAGCCAACCGGCAAATAGAGAGCCTCAATCAGACCATCGGGGAAAAAGAGCAGGAAATCAAGTCCCTGCACAGCCAATTGCTGGGAAGTCAAAGCAGTCAGAGCCAAAGCCAATATGATCTGACCACCCTGCAGAACGAGCTGTCCCGTCTGGAGGAGGAAAACCAACAGCTTCTGCTGCTGGAGGAGGATCTGGAGGCAGAAATCAAAAAACTGACAACTGCCCTGCAAGGCACACAGAAAGCCACGGAAAAAGCAGCTTTTCTGGACAGCTTTGTGGTTTTTGTGGAGAATGACGGCTCCCGGGTGTATCATACCTATGACTGCGCCCGGTTCAGCAAAACGAACTTCTGGGCTTACAGCCGAAAGCTGGCAGAGTCCGCCGGCTTTGGCCCTTGCTCTACCTGCCGGGGAATTGCGGAGTAAGCTCCATACTCATCGAAAAGAAAGCACTTCCTCCAGGGGTTTGCGGACGGCCTTGCCGTGGGTCTCCTCTGTGGGAACGCCTATTGCCAAAAGGCAGGACACCCGCTGCTCACGGGGAAGCTCCACCAGATCCGATACCTTCTTCTGGTCAAACAGTCCCATGATCACAGAGCCAAGTCCGGCTTCATGGAGTGCCAGACACAAGGTTTGGACCCCAAGCCCCGCATCGAAGGATTCCCAGTGATCGCCTTTGTCCGTCGTAGGTGTGCCGTCGTCGTTGTAGCCGGAGATTCCATGGACCGTGGTAATGACCATCAATCCGGCAGCGCCTCGGATATTTTCCCGGTTTTTGGCAAAGCCAAGAACCCCTTCGTCGGCGATCCTGTCTTTCAGCACCGGATCGTCTATGTAGATATAGCGAACCGTCTGGGAGTTTTTCCATGTGGGGGCATACTGCGCTGCAGCAACCGCCTGTGCGATCCGCTCTCTGGAAACAGGTTCTTTCTGAAATCGGCGGACACTTCGCCGGGTTTTGATACAGGTAATGGCATCCATAGAAAAGACCTCCTTTTTTCTTGATTATACCATAAAAAAGCAGGTTGGCAACGGCGATGTTCTGTGTTAAAATGCGAAGGAAAGGACGTGTTCTTATGTTTCGGGGTTTTTCGCCGGAAACCATGGATTTTCTCTGGGGGATTCGGCTCAATAACAATCGGGATTGGTTTCTGGCTCACAAGGATTCGTATCAGAAGCACCTGTATGAGCCCATGAAGCTTTTATCCCGGCAGGTGTTTGACGCCTTTCAGAATACGCCCAATATGGATTTTAAGCTTTCCCGAATCTACAAGGATGCCCGGATGCACCCGGCTGTGCCTTACAAGGAAAGCCTGTGGTTCGTCATGCGGCCGGAGGGCTATTCCTGGAGCGAGCAGCCTTCTTTGTATTTTGAGATAAATCCTGAGGGCTGCCATTATGGTTTTGTTTTCTGGGCACCCAAAGCGGCGGCCATGGAGCGATATCGGCAGCTTCTTTCCGAACATCCGGAGGAATACCCGGCTCTGGTCAAAAAAGCGGAGGCAGCTACGGGACTGATCCTGACCGGTGAGGAGTATGCCAGAAAAAAGCCCTGTCCTCACAAAAAACTGGAGCCTTATTACAACCGCAAACGCCTGTGGATGGCACAGCAGCTCCAACCGGGAGAGGCGCTGTTTTCCCCCCAGCTTGCCCAACAGGTCATCGATACCCTGAAAAAGCTCTACCCCCTATATGAATATTGCCTGAAATTTTCTCTGGATTAAATATCCTTTTCTGAAACGAACTGCCGGATGATGCCGCTCAAAAGCCGTCATCCGGCAGTTCTGTGTTTTTTTCAGGAAAAACTTCTTGTTTTTACTATGTAAAGGCACGATTCTTTTCCCCGGAAACAGACATATTAAATAGGCAAGCAGGGAGGATATGAATATGAAAAAAATATGGTTTCGGGCTGCAGCCGCATGGTTTTTGACATGGGTCTGCTGTTTCTGGGCATGGGCAATGCCCACAACACTCATTCCCGGCGGCTGTACCGTAGGGATCAAATTATACAGCCGAGGTGTGGTCATCACAGGCTTTACGTCTCACTCCGCCGCACAGGAGGCAGGCCTGAAAACAGGGGATGTGATCCTTGCTGCAGACGGTCAGGCAATTCATACGGCAGAAGGCCTTCGCAGGAGTCTGGACGAAAAAGAAGTCACCTTAACCATTCTGCGAAAAGGAAAGAAAGCAGAATACCTTGTGAATCCCGAAGACACAGGGGACGGCCCCCGGTTGGGGACGTATATCCGGGACTCCATGGCAGGCATCGGCACTGTCACCTATTATGACCCGGAGACCGGTGCCTTCGGTGCCCTCGGTCACGGAGTAAATGACACAGACACAAACATTCTTTTGCCTTTGGAAGCCGGGGTGGTCGTGCCATCGTCAGTCTCCGAAGTAAAACGGGGGCAGGTCGGTACGCCTGGAGAGCTGAAGGGTCAGTTCGATGTCCATCGGATCTTGGGGCAAGTAAAGCAAAACACCCAAAAAGGAATTTTCGGGACTATGGAAACACCTCTTCCCGGCAAACCATTGCCTGTGGCGGAAGCTGCAGAGGTCAAACCCGGTTCCGCCGCCATTGTATCCAATATTCATGGCGAGAACGTGCAGGCTTATTCTGTGGAAATATTAAAAATTTACACCAACGGTGGAGACAAGGGCAAAAACATGCTCCTGCAGGTCACAGATCCACAGCTTTTGCAGCAAACCGGCGGAATCGTGCAGGGCATGTCGGGTTCGCCTGTGATTCAAAATGGGCGACTTGTGGGCGCCGTAACTCACGT